>JBJEJA010000030.1:0-9590 GCA_051877575.1 Lachnospiraceae bacterium
GCAAATCCCTGAAGGGAATACAAGAACAAAACTTCATCGTAACCTTCCTTTTCCACAAGGTTTGACAGATTATACGCATAATTCCGATAATCTGACACCCCTATTTGCTCATAATTACTCAGCAGAAAAGGAATAAAACAATTCGCATAGCTATCCTTGACTACAAGGATCTTGCCTTCCCCCTCTCCTTTAATAACGGAATATCCATTGTTTCCATCCAAAAATGCTGCATATTTATCATATTCATCAAACTGAACTGTGTTAATGACAGCCTGCGGACTCTGTGCCTCAAACGTAGCATCACCGGTTACCTTATATACTACCATTGGATTATCTGTGGGAAAACAGATAATCTCGTCCGGGACTGTCAGGATATATCGTGTTTTGGAGTAATGTGTTCCATAAAAATTCTCAATATGAATCGCCTGATTCCAATCCGGATCACATGGCTCTTTTTCTCTCGATTGGCAATAATCCACATAAGCATAATACGCTCCAAGAGTCGTCCAGTGATGATCGGTTCGATAGTAGATATACTCGTCTTTATGCGCACACAACGTATCTTTTACTCTCAGAACGTTACATAGCGGCTGCAGTTCGCTCTCCATATACTCCAGCAAATCATCCTCCGATGCCATTGGTGCATTCTTAGGCAACCGTTCCGGGAAAATGGTACTCGGGGATGGTACAAGCATGACCGTAACCGGGATTTTTGTCGTTTCGGCAAAGGATACCAGTTCAGAGATGTTTTTAATGAATTGCTTATTTTCCTTTACCGAAACAAACTCTTTGGTAAACATCTGTCCGTCTTTGCCCAGAAGAATTCCATCCTCCTCTGTCTGTAAAAGGAGCATCTCATCCACAAAACACTTTAAATTGATCCATTCCTGACGAAACGCAACATGATCGTCAACGTAATTGCCAATCCCCTCCTGCCAGTCAGCGGCTATCCAGTCTGCAAGAGAAAAAGAAGGTAAGGAAGCTGCTTTTCTGTTTTCAATCGTCAACATTTCCTGTTTCGGAGCAAACAAGCTCAATAGCGAAAGAAGGCAGATAATCCCAAAGATCATAATGCTCGGGAACATTGTCCACAATTTACTTCTCATATACTCTCCTTTCTAAAATCCCGCATAAAGTGCAGTCCATCCGGTGCTCCCCACAACATACGCCAGACTTAACAGGAAAATGAATCCAAGCCACAAAGTCTCTATCCATCTGTTATTCTCGATCCTCTTTTGCAGTTTCTTATAAAATCCGCTCGAAACAACAACGGAAAGGGCCAATGTGACTCCGTAGCATCGGACAAAATACAAAGCCGATACGCCGGATGAAAAAACGAACATTCTATTCAGCAGTGGCAAAACCGCAATCTGCGTTCCGTCTGCCGCAAAAATTCCCCATCCTACCACAGCAATAAAAAACGTATAGATATGCCCCAGAATCCGGTGTCTTTCTATCACAGTCTTCAGAACATATTTTTCCAGAACCAGTAATACGAAATAATACATGCCCCAGATTAGAAAATTAACTGTATGTCCATGCCAGATTCCCGTAATCAGCCACACCACAAGCATATTGCATATGTGGCGAATTACTCCCTTTCTATTTCCACCAAGAGGGATGTAAACATAATCACGAAACCATTCGGTCAACGTAATATGCCACCTGCGCCAAAAGTCCGTAACACTGCATGCCAAATAAGGGTAGTCAAAGTTCTGCTTGCAGGATAAACCCATTATATAGGATAACCCGTTACTCATCTCAGAGTACCCCGAAAAATCCAGATAAAGTTGCAGTGAATATGCCAGGACAGCCAGCCACACCAAAGCAGACGAAGCCTTGCCAAGTCCGATTCCATCGGTTCCCGTCACTTGACCCCATAGCATACCCAACGTATCTGCCAAAATAACCTTTTTAGCAAGTCCATACACAAACAATCTCGTTCCCTGCAAGATCTCTTCCGGATTTACATATCTGTCTCTATTTTTCAAATCATCCCGTATATCCACATAACGGATAATCGGTCCCACAATCATCTGCTGGTACATAAGCACATAAACCGAAAAGTCTATAAGATTCTTTTCCGGCTCACATTTTCCGGTATATACATCACATAAATAGCTCAGCAGCTTAAATATGTAATAGCTAATCCCCAAAGGCAAAATATCGAAGAATGTTATTTCCCCTTGTGTTATCCGGTTCAGCAGCAAAGAAAGATAGCTTCCATACTTAAATGCAATAAGCAAAAGAATGTTTATGATAATCACTGTAATCAGAATGAAACGTCTGGCCTTTGGTCTGCAGGACAGTTTACCCATCGCACGTGCAGACAGATAATTTGTGATGACCAGACAAACTGCAAGCGGCAGATATCTCATGTTCCCAAAGGCATAAAAAACAAGGCTCTCAAAAAGCAGAGCCCCATTCCTGAATTTATGCGGGACAATATAATACAATAATAAAGATACCGGCAAAAAAAATAAAACAAATGTTACACTGTTAAACAGCATTTTCTCTATTCTCCAAAAGCTTCATTGATAGCCGCCGTAACGGTACTGTAATCTGTATTGAGTCCTGCTATGACAAGTACCACATAATCATTATATATCAACACCTTTGCTTCCTTGGTTTTCTCAATCTTATCCGCAAATTCTACATACAGATCATTTGAAGTCAAGCTGTCTAAATACTCAGAAAGCGCCTGTTTTAACTCCCGAGTCTTTCCGTCATCAGCCTTTGCAACAAAAATGAGTGCACAATCATTTTGAGAATTGGTAACGACGCCTTCATACTCTGCGATATCATCCAGCGAAAGCCCCATTTCATTTTCAACAGCAAAATCATCAATGGCTCTTTCATCTGCCACAGGATTGGCAGCCTTGATTTTCGTAACCACATCACTGAGCACAATCTCTTTTGTTGTTTTTAAATCCTGACCTCTGTCATCCTTCCCTCCACAGCCGGTTACCATTACAACCGCTGTTGCCACAACAAGCGCTATCTTCAACATCTTTTTCATAATCTTGTCCTCCTACTCTAATCTCCATAGATTGATTGAAATATCATGACCACAATACCCAACAAGCAATTCTTCCCATTGCCGCATCGTCTCATCATCGCCGTACCATACCGTATGCTCACCGTCTTCCGTGGTATATGTATAATATACTGCTCCGCTTTCATCCCGCATCAACTCAGCCCTCTTTTCGTCTGCGAGTTTCTTTGCATTGTAAGCGGTCAGGGATCTCACAGTCTTTTCCTGTTCATCCCATTCAAATCCACCATTGGCAATGGCAAATGTAACATCCATTCCGGAATACCGTTCCGCCATTTCCTGGAGAAAATCCGCATCAGCCTTTGGCCCCGGTCCTGAATGCGTCCCATATAGATTATAACACATTACCACATATTGAGGACCCGCAATAAATGTGTATTCATTAACAGGTGTGTAGGCACCTAATACAACACGCAAAAGCAGTCCCTCCTGCTCTGTCTTTTCATATAACCTGGTCAGAAATCTAAGATAATCATCCCACAGATCCTCTCCTTTCTGAATATTTTCATAATCCAGTTCAATACCGTCCAGCCCCCACTGCTTCGTCTGTGAAACCATATCAGAGATCAGCTTGTCCCCCAGTGTATCATCCTTTAGAACCTGTTCCAGAAAATCCAGGGACTTCTGCTGTGCAGTTCCGGTTTCCTGCATAACGTCATTGATAAAGGAAAGGTATATCTTTGTTTCCGGATGTTCCTTAGGAAATTCGGCATATAGTTGTTCCAGCGCCTCCGGAATGTATAGCGTAAAATCTTCCGCGTAAATACATCCAAACAAGATCAGTTCGTCGTATTCTGAAATGCTTTCAGTGGCTGCCGGCACTGAGTTTTCATCCCAATAGACGCACCATGCTGCCCGTGATGAAACAGACGCTTTCGGGAGTTCCTCTCCCTGCGCATCGTCGCTCCGTTCATCCGCTATATCATCTTTTTCCGTTTGTGTTTCTTGCTCCTGCGTCGGTGATTGCAAGGAATCTGCCTGCGCACATCCTCCAACCACCAGCAAAGTCACAATCATAAATAGTATAAGTATTTTCTTTCTCATATCGTTTTTACAAATTACTGATAAACCAGTTTACAATCTTTGTCCAACAGTCTTTAACAAAATATTTTACTTTATCAAAGCCATGCAGTCGGTTGTCATACAGAATATTGTTTTTTTCTTGTGACAAATCTTTGATTACAAGATTTTCAAATCTGGCTTCATAAACATCATCAGTCAGATTTCGTTGTCTGTATTGTTCCTCCTCTAAAGTTTTTGCTTCAAGCATCACTTTGCCCGCATCGGTCAGTGATACTTCCAATCCATCTACGGCAACAAACTCATTTACCATAACATTAAGGCTGTTATTCTGTAACCTGATCACTACATCCCATTTCCCCGCCTGATTTGATTCAATGACCGGAATATATGGCTCTGCTCCTTCCTCGACCGTATGGACCTCATTCTCTTTTACCTCCGATTTTTCCAAATCATACGCCAGACTCTCCCCAAGGGTTCTGGCATTGTCCGCACGCACCTCATATTCTTTGGCCAAAGCATCTCTGTTGTCCTCTTCGACAGAAAGGAATTCCACCTGCATCAATTCATCGAGATTTATCCGCGCAAGCTCCTTGCCTGCTTCCGTAACAATCAGTTCTTTCTCGCAGAATGTAACTCCAATCTTCTCGCCGGAATCCTCCTGGCCTCTGAGATAAACAGTCTGTTCCCCACAATAGTTTCCCGTCAGAGTGGTTGAAACCTCCACATCCTTATAGGAAGAGCTTTCTTTTAATGTCAGAAGCCCTCTTCCCTTCGGCAAGGAAGTAAGAAAGATAACATTCCTTTTGAATTCCGAAGCTCCAACATTCGTGTCCCAGTAATTTCTCCGACTCTCCTCACCGGACACAAACTTAATACTGGATTTATCTTCTTCATCCAGGTCATCCCAGATACGCATCAACAAATGATTGGTAGACCAATACGCCTGTGATTGCAGTCTTGTCAGGTCAAACATATCGGAATCCACTGTGTTTAAGGCAAATCCCTCCCGATTGATATTTATATCGAACAGACGCGCCATGTTCTCCTCATTGACTTCACTGACTCGCGCATTGTTTCCAAACATATCCGTGTTGGAGTGCATAAGAATATACAGTCTTGGTACATATCCCAGTTCTTCCGTATACACCTGTTCCATAAGCTCATAGTCATAGCTGATACGCTCTTTCATGGTGCTATAACTTTCTATTGGCATATAATTTTCATCACGAAGGTAATCCATCAGATAATGGTTATATTCCCTTCCCAGATAACTTTTGACAGCATTATACTCCAGAGAGTTCATTTCTCCCAAAAAACGATCATATCTGTCAAATACATTGATATAGGATAATCTGTAACCATTTGTACCGTTTTCCCAAAAACCACTTGTTTCCAGGCTGACAAGATCCTCCCCCTTCAGCATTTTGGAGTCCTTGCTATTCAGGTTACTACCATAACTGCACATAGACGCTATATAATTCTCTTTTTCCAGAATCGGTTGTGAGAAAATTGCAGTATCAGAACGACCATCCTCAAAAACGAGTAACAGCGCTTTATCCGGAAGTGCCTTCCCTTTCTCATAATAGTCTATCACATCCTGTTGCGTAATGGTAACATATCCGATATCATGGAGAGCCGTCAACTGTTCCTCCAAATTTCCAGTAGACACCAGAATGTCCGTTCCGGTCCTGTCAATCCCGAAGTATGAAATACAAAGGAACCCCTTGTCTTCGCCCGAAACGATATTCTCATCGTTTTCATCATAGGGTTCATATCGCTCCATAACCAGAAATGCCCTCAGAATAACAAAAACAACCGCTATCACCACAACTGCTTCGAAAATCGACCTTATCAGTTTATAAATATCCTTTTTGGTTTCAATCCGTTTTGTTTTCATTTTCCCCTTCTTGCACCTGCGCTTTCTTCCGTCTGACTTTTTTATCCTCTCTCCTCTGTCTGCGTTTTTCCTTCTTTTCTTTCGCTTCTACATCATTTGATGTCATACGCGTTCCCCATGTTGACTTCCAAAAAGTAAGTATGGCAATAGGCATCTGCCACAAAAGCACTGCTTCATAATAGAGGCAAAACAGGAATCCAAAAAACCATGTTGTGCTCTTTCGCAAAAATAACTGTGCCGAACTCATCAGCATGGCCATCATCAACATTCCCACCACGAACGTTGTCGGAAATGCAAAGGTCGTAATTGGGACATACAACAAATTGTATATTACAACGACCGGTGCCAGGATTGGAACGCACAGACCTACATAGAAAAAGATCGCAGCAAAAGGTTCCTTTCGCCAGATAAAAGTACCTGCCGTAAAGGATTCTCTCAGCCATGAACGTTTCCATCTCATCTGCTGTCTCAAGAAAACTTTATGGTCATTCGGAACAATTGTAGAACAAATAGCAGTATCCTGATAATAGGTTCTGTGATGGCGAAGCATCAGATTTGTCAGTGCCCGGTCGTCTCCAAATGTTGCCTTTTGCCCAAGAAAAGTCTGATTCAGCCATTTATCCAGATATTCCAACACCAGTTCCTTTTTGTAGCATGACAATGGCCCTGAGAGACAAGTCACACAGTCAAAATAACTTTCGGCAGCTTTCATGATTCGAAAGGCAATATAATATCTTACGGACTGGAGCTTGGTAAGCGAATTTGTATAAGTATTGGCAACATCAGTTCTTCCGGTTACTCCTGCCATCTTTGGATCTTTAAATGGTTGCACCAGATTTCTGATTGCAAAAGGATCCAAAAAACTGTCTGAATCGACAAATACAACATATTCGTGCTTTGCAACTTTAACTCCTGCTGCGAGGGCTTCTCTTTTCCCCGCATTTTGAGGCTGTACGATATAAGATATTCGCTCACTGACATTGTATCTCGAGTCCACTGCCTGCGTCAGCCTCCCGATAATATCCTTGATCTTCTCCACCGAGCCGTCCGTTGACTGGTCATCAACAACAATCACCTCCAGCTTATCTGCCGGATAGTTCTGGTTAATACAACTCTGGATGGTTCTCTGAATCCATGTCTCTTCATTAAAACAGGGAATGATGACACTTACACCGGGCGTAAAGTTCGGATCGACCTTTTTCGGTCTGTAAAGCGCACCAAACAAATAACGACTCATCAAAAAGAATGCCGTAATAATGCTGTATAAATACAACCATTTGTTAGATTTAAAATAGATAATACTCTCAGATCTCATCAACATAATAAATGCGCTGATGAAAAACAACATCAAAGACGACATAGTGAGCATGTATCTGTCTTTTCGTCGTTTTGCATAGTCTGACAAATCTGATGTGAACTCAAATCCAACAAGCCACATTCCATCCGCAAGCTGCATCTCTCGAACCATCTGTGCATAAATATTGACATTCATTTCATACCCTTCCGGCAACGAACCGGGCTCCACATGAAATTTCAGTCTTACCTTGCTGGCCCCCTTAATAATATCTTTCTCCTCACCGGAAACCACTAATCCCAGACCACTAAGCGAGACATCGCTTGTTTTCCCATGAAATTGTTTTTTAACTCCTGCTTGATATGCAGTGACAGCTACTTCATAAGCATTCAAATAACGAATGCCCATCTTTCTCTTCTTACTAATCTGTTCAAAAGTCATTTCCGAATCAGATAAGTCTCCCCTTCGATCTGTCAGCTTTCTTTCACCGGTCAAAGCAGGTACATCCGGCATAAGTCGTCTGTCAGCCTGCTCGTGGAGTAACACATCTCCACTATTTCTTTTTCTTTTCTTTTTTCGATTAATCTTGTCTAAAAATTCCATTATTTCCCTTTTACATCCTCAATCGTATGACACAATAAATAATCAATCCATTTTCTACATCCTTCTTCGTTCATATGTATCCCATCCTCCTGCGCGATATCATCCGGAAGACAATGTTTCTCATCGGCTAGCGCCTTATATAGATCAATATAGTAGCATTCCTGCTCTTTTGCCATTTTCGCAATTTCAACATTAATCTTTCGAATCCGCCCGTTGGTGAGTGTGATTCTCTCCACAGAAACATCGTTCGTGACCGGAGGAATTCCTTCTATATATATTATTGCATCCGGAAACTGCTCTTTTAACATTTCAATCAGCTTTTCATAATATAAGATAAAGGATTCATTGCTTCCACTCGCCAACGCATTGGTACCCAGCAGTATGTATATCTTTTTAGGTTTTTTCTTACATATCTCATCCCAGATGGCAACTTCCTCGTTGTCAGATATCTCCACTTTCGTGTTATTTACAAACTGCATTGGTGTGATGGACTTATACGCACAAAACTCCACATCATCCTCAATAACCGGATAATAGGATAGAGCAAGCGTCAATGAATCGCCAATGAACAATGTATCGTCAAAATAGCCTTCACCTGCTTTGACAGACACCGGCACCTCATAATCCGCTGCGTCTTCCCGATCTTCAAACATCCGAGTAACTTCAATATCCGGTTCCGTATCAAGTCTGTCCAACGGCACTATCGCCGTTTCCGTGGTGTCCAATGCCTCTAACAACAATTCTACCGTCTCTGCAATCGTCAGCTTCGTTGCGGGTACTTCATTTCCACTTACAGATGGCTGTTTATCCTCCGCCGGTCTCTCATCCACCTCATACGGCTCATATTCAATCTCATCCAGATTTCCATCAATTTTCACACATATAATCGATCCACCTTCGACTTTTTCAACAAAGCCAAGTGCTCCATTGAAGTCTTTAAAACTCGAATCGTTAATAAACTTCGTAGCCGAAATATATTTATCCAGTCCGGCACAAGCTGCCAGATGAAGGATTCTGTCATCGACCACCGTGGCATTGGCCAAAACATACTGCGGCGTGTTATCTGTGATCCGCTTTATGACGGCCTGTGTCTGGGCAAGAGAGGTAAGTATCTGTTCGTCATCCGACTCTTCCCAGTGCATCTCTCCACTCATACCGTAATTACCTACGACATTCCCGCGTTTCACAATATCTATGACCGTATCCGGGTCCTCTGCGGCGGTCATACCATCACAAACAAAAACTGCCTTTGCTTCATATGTGTCCAACAGGTCCAGTATCTTTGCCATCTCCGTAGGTGTTGACATTCCGCAAAATACCAGTGAAACCTTATGCTGAGATGCCTTATACCCTTCTACCATCTCGGCTTTCCGGGTATTCTCAGAATCCTGATAATTCTTAAAAGCTTCACCTATCTCTTCGTCAGCATCGTATACGATCCGATCCCGAGAATTTACGGATACATCCGGATATTCCTTCCGAACATTTGCACAAAGATACAAAACAGCCAGCATACATGCAATCAAAAGCAGCAAAAAGAATGCAATAACTTTCCATCTCTTCTTCATATTCAATTCCTCATTTCCCATTTCACACACAACTTTGGTATATACAATTTATTGTATAAGGTTCCAAAATGTCATATTTTTCATATTATAT
Source organism: Lachnospiraceae bacterium (assembly GCA_051877575.1). Lineage (GTDB taxonomy): Bacteria > Bacillota > Clostridia > Lachnospirales > Lachnospiraceae > UBA2882. Next base: position 9,532 of record JBJEJA010000030.1, read on the forward strand.
CATAATACTCTGTCACACGCCAGTAAGATATGACCGCGTTATACTCATTGTACTCTGCA
>JBJEJA010000031.1:0-97031 GCA_051877575.1 Lachnospiraceae bacterium
CGGCATATCAGAGCAGAAGAGACGCCGCAGGACTGCCGAAGGAGAATACCCTTTTAGACAACGTCAGGATCTATAATGGGCAGGAGTATTATAACGGTCTTGTATCAAGGACGCCGGTCAGCGCCCTGATGAGCCCCGTCGGAGGTTCGCTTACCTTTGCGGAAAGCATCGCGGCAAAAGTGGAAGCAGTGAGGTGTATGGCGTATGCTCGGTGTGAGAATGCTTCCTATAATAATGAAAACATTACATTTAATTGGAAATTATATGAAGAAAATAAGTTTTATAGGACGACAGCAGACTATATACGGCAAATAGAAAATGACCAATTAACGGATGAACAAAAGAGAGAGCTACAAGAAATACGAGAGGCATATCTAAGAAATAAGAATAGATATGAAAGAATATCTCAAGAAAGCGGGCTTATACCTCCGGAGGTAATCGCAGCGATACATTATCGGGAAAATGCAACTGACTTTTTAAACGGAGGTTTTAATGTTTATTTACATAATGGAGATCCATTAGGAACACCGAGTCCTAATGTGCCCTATTCTGATTTTGGGAAAAATGCTTTTGATGAGGCAGCATTAGACGCATTAGAAGGATATGATAATGTAAGTGGTACAAATTATTTAGAGAATAGAGCGACGTCCCTTAATTTAACGTCAGATTCAAGAGATTTAACGGCTATGGTAACTTATACAAGTTTTTTTCAGGGATGGGAAAATTACCCTAATAATTATGTATACAGTGGAACATCTATTTATCAGAGTGGAGTATATGTAGCGGATCATGTTTATGATGAAAATGTAGTGGATCAAAATTATGGAACATATCTGGTGTTGAAAACTTTGGTGGAATAAATAAGATTAAAATTAGAGTAGCAAAAATATGGAAGATTAAAAAATGGTTACTAAAAACTTAGTTGAAGAAGAAAGAAAATTTAAAAGGACAGGAAAAACAAGATGAATAGATTAAAAATGGTAACAGTAGTTGTAATTTTAATATTACTTGGTGCAATTATAGCTTTATTATTTAAAGAGTTTCCGAACATAGCATTAAATGAGAGGCAAGAAAATGATTTCTTTTTTGAAGATAACCAGACACAAGTAATTTGTGATGTACTAATTAACAATTTAGATGGTGAAGAAAAAACATATGAACTAAATTTGAATATTGAAAAATTGAAGGAATTTAAAAACGGCACATTGTATCGTATGGAATTAGAGCAGCCGGAGGTTGAAGATCCCATAGATAAAATTGGTATGGGGAGAAGTTACCTGGGTTACTATTATGTAACAGAAGATAAGATTTATCTTAGACCTTTATATGAATATAATCAAACAAGAGGATATACCGAAGAAATTGATCAAGCGGTTATAGAAGGGATACAAAAAGATGAACGGCTTTTCTTGGAGGATGAATGTCGCCTTGTAAATTGTAATGAAGGAACTGACGAGACTGCAGATGAGAATGGTTGGAACTCTTATGTCAAAGTAATTGGAGACACACATATTTATTACTTATACAATAATTATATCGGTGGGACAAAAGAGTATCGTAAAATCATTTGGCAAAAGGGAAAGGGAATGGTTTATTATCTTCATGGTGCAGGAGATAGAAAAATGGAAGTGGAGATTTTTGTTCGATAAATGACTTGATTGCTTGGATTACAGAAACAGCTGAAATGGGAAAAGTGTTTATGATATTCCATTTTCATTTTATTTTTCAAATATCGAAAATGGAAATGTAGAAGGAAGATTCTGTTATTTGTGTTGCTTAAGAAATATTTATTGGAAAGTGGTGTAGATAATGCCACATTAAAGATGCAATGAAAGATGATCGGGAGGCCGCGATTTGAGGAAGTGCTGAACGGTTTGCTTCGTATCAGTAACATTGATGTGTATGTAACCGGCAGTAATTCTAAATTTTTATCTAGCGACATTGTAACTGAATTTAGAGGCAGAGGAGATGAAATCAGAATTTATCCGTTGTCCTTTGCAGAGTTCTATGCGGCTTTTGATGGAGATTATGATGATGCTTGGGAGGAATATATGATATACGGGGGTTGCCACAGGTAGCACAATTTTCTGCTTAATGCGGATAGCTTAGAGTTTTAGTATGGATAATAAGACAACAATTTGTCAGAACATTTACTATTATCATTGTATTTTTTTGGAAAGTGGGTTAAAATATCAATATCTATGGATTAGGGGCGTGATGAAATGCAAGATTTAGGTAATACACAATACTTTAAAGTAACGGAGCCGGAAAACGGAGTAAAAATCGTTTTATCTACTGTTTATGAGGCACTGACAGAAAAGGGATACAATCCGGTAAACCAGATCGTTGGTTACATTATGTCCGGAGATCCGACGTACATTACCAGTCATAAAAATGCCAGAAGCCTGATCATGAAGGTCGAGCGGGATGAGCTTGTGGAGGAAATGTTAAAAGAATACATCCGGGCGAATAAGTGGCAGTAGGAAGGCACAATATGAGGATTATGGGACTTGATTTCGGGTCCAAGACGGTGGGAGTCGCTGTCAGCGACCCGCTGCTTATAACGGCGCAGAGTCTGGAGATCATCCGGCGCAAATCGGAGAACAAACTGCGTCAGACCCTTGCCAGAATCGAGGCACTGATAGAAGAATACGAAGTGGACAGGATTGTGCTGGGGCTTCCGCGCAATATGAATGCTTCCGAGGGAGAACGGGCAGAGAAAACCCGCGAGTTTGCGGAAATGTTGTTTCGCAGGACGGGGATAGAGCCGGTGTTATGGGATGAACGGCTGACGACGGTGTCGGCGGATAAACTGATGATGGAAGCGGGAATCCGCAGGGAGAACCGCAAGGAATACGTGGATGCGATTGCGGCATCCTATATTTTACAGGGATATTTGGATTATTTACACAGTCACGAGGAGAATGTTTAGTGGAAAAGATCAGTTTTGTGCCTGACGGGCAGGATGCGGTGGAATTTTATGTGTTGGAGCAGACCAGACTCGGCGGAGTGAATTATCTTCTTGTAACAGAACAGGAAGACGGGGATTCTGATGCGCTGATCTTAAAGGATCTGTCCGAAGATGCGGATGCGGAAGGTGTTTATGAAATCGTATCTGATGACAAAGAGCTTGCCGCGGTAGCGGAGATTTTTGAAGATATGCTGGAGGATGTGGCCTTCGTAACGGATGAAGAAGAGTCGTAGTTCCGGCGTGTGGGGTTGGTATGACAATCGATAAGGATAAATGCGAAAAGGTTTTAAGAGAAAAGGGGATCAAGGTAACCAGGCAGCGGGTTTTGGTGCTGGGGATTCTGGATGCCTGCCCTGAACGGCATTTTACGGCAGAGGAAATATATGATTTGGTAAGAGCAGAGTATCCCGAGATAGGGTTAGCTACTGTTTATAGAACAATACAGGTATTAGTCGAGTTGCACCTTGTGGATAAGTTGAATCTGGATGATGGATTTGCACGCTATGAGATCGGAAAGGAAGGCGGAAGCGAATCGGGACATCACCATCATCATCTTATTTGCATGAACTGTGGAAATATCTTTTCCTTTCAGGACGATCTGTTGGATGAGCTGGAGCAAAAGATTTTGGATAAGACCGGTTTTTATGTGCTGGACCATGAAGTGAAACTCTACGGATACTGTAAAGAATGTGGAGGAAAATTAATTGAAAAAAGTAAAAACAGCCAATTCTAAGCTGAAGATCATTCCGCTCGGAGGCTTGGAACAGATTGGTATGAACATTACTGCCTTTGAATACGAAGACAGTATTGTTGTAGTGGATTGCGGGCTGTCGTTCCCGGAAGACGACATGCTGGGTATTGATCTTGTAATTCCGGATGTGACCTATCTGAAGGAAAATCTGGACAAGATCAAAGGGTTTATGATTACCCACGGCCATGAGGACCATATCGGGGCTCTGCCCTATGTATTGAAAGAAGTTCCTGTTCCTATTTATGCGACCAAGCTGACGATGGGGATTATTGAAAATAAATTAAAGGAACACGGTCTGGAACGTGCCGTTAAGAGAAAAGTTGTTAAGTTCGGTCAGAATATTAATTTTGGCAATTTCAGAGTAGAGTTTATCAAAACAAATCACAGTATTGTAGATGCAGCAGCCCTTGCAATTTATTCGCCTGCGGGGATCGTTGTCCATACGGGAGATTTTAAGGTGGATTACACACCTGTTTTCGGAGATGCCATCGACCTGCAGCGTTTTGGTGAGATAGGCAAAAAAGGTGTTCTTGCACTGATGTGCGACAGCACCAATGCGGAGAGGGAAGGCTTTACCCAATCCGAGAGAACAGTGGGAAAAACCTTCGACAGTATTTTCTCCGAACACACCGATACGAGGATTATCATTGCGACATTTGCATCCAATGTGGACAGGGTACGGCAAATCATCAATTCCGCATATAAATTCGGAAGAAAAGTAGTGGTGGAAGGCAGGAGCATGGTCAGCATCATTGATACGGCGATGAACCTGGGATATCTCCAGATACCGGAAAATACGCTGATCGATATTGAACAGATTAAGAATTATCCCGATGACAGGACGGTCATCATTACGACCGGCAGCCAGGGAGAAAGCATGGCTGCGTTGAGCCGTATGGCAGGCGGCATGCACAGAAAAGTCAGCATCGGCCCTCACGATACGGTTATCTTTTCATCCCATCCGATTCCGGGAAATGAAAAGGCGGTATCAAAGGTAATCAATGAGCTGTATGCCAAAGGTGCGGAAGTCATTTTCCAGGATGCCCACGTGTCGGGACATGCCTGTCGGGAGGAAATCAAATTGTTGTATACGCTGGTAAGACCCAAATATGCCATTCCGGTTCATGGGGAATACCGTCATCTGAAAGCGCAGGCATCATTGGCAAAAGAGCTGGGCTATCGCAGTGAGGATATTTTTATCCTGAGTTCGGGAGATGTGTTGGAGCTGGACGAAGACGGCGCCGAAGTGGTTGGCAAGGTTCCCGCGGGAGCGGTATATGTGGATGGCCTTGGTGTCGGCGATGTGGGTAATATTGTCATCCGGGATCGCCAGCATTTGGCGGAGGACGGCATTCTGATCGTTGTCATGGCATTGGAATCCATGAGCAATCAGCTGGTATCCGGTCCGGATATTGTATCCAGAGGTTTTGTGTATGTCAGAGAGTCCGATGAGCTGATCGATGGGGCAAGAGAGCTGGTCATTGAGATTATGGATAAATTTCAGGAAAGAAATGTTTCCGATTGGGGAAAGATAAAAGCGACAATCAGAGATTCTTTGAGCGATTATTTGTGGAAAAAAACAAAGAGGAGACCGATGATACTGCCGATTATTATGGAAGTATAAGTATCTTGAGGGGATAACGAATGAATGATTTTGAAAGGGAAACAGAAGAATTTATCAAGAAGCTTTATGAAACGGAAGTCTGCAGGGAATACTTCAGGCAGAGGGAAAATGTCAATCAGTATCCGGATCTGAAGCGCCAGATAGACGAATTCCGGCAGAGAAACTACAGACTTCAGAATGAAATGGATTCCAATTCCCTGTTTGATGAGATAGACCATTTTGAGCGGGAATATGAGGAATTTCGCAAGAATCCCATTGTCAATGATTTTCTGGCAGCAGAACTGGCTTTTTGCAGGATGTATCAGGAGGTTAGCGACAAGATAGCCACTGCTTTTGCAATGGAAGTGGATTTGTTGGGACAGGAGGGAAATGCATGAGCGCAAAAAAAGTAGTCGGGGCCGTATTCAGTACAGTTTTCCGGTTGATCATTACGGTATGCGTGCTCTATGCCATTTATGAGCTTGCTATCGGTGCATACAATTTCGGCTACCGCGTATTTGCGGATATTCCGGCAGCGCTTGCGCCGGGAACGGACAAAGAGGTTGTCATCACGGAGACAATGGACAGTAAAGAGATTGCCCGGAGTTTTGAGGAAGCGGGTCTGGTGGAGGATTGGAAATTATTCTGGACACAGATCCAGTTTTCCGAGTACAAGGATGAAATACGTCCGGGATACTATACTTTAAACAATTCCATGAAAGCGGAGGAGATGCTGGAGATCATATCGGCAAATCCCGATGAGGAAAAAGAGGAGTAAGCAGATGATTACGGATGAGCGCTTTACTGCGTATATCAATTCCCTGGAAAACGGAAATCCTCCCTATCTGGATGAATTGGAGGCTTATGCAAAAAGCACACAGGTTCCCATTATCAGAAAAGAAATGCAGAGCCTGATGCGTACATTATTGGTCATGAATAAACCGAAGCGGATCCTGGAAGTGGGAACCGCCATCGGTTTTTCTGCGTTATTTATGAGCGAATTTATGCCGGCGGACGGGCATATTACCACCATCGAAAAATATGAGAAAAGAATTCCCATAGCCAGAGATAATTTCAAGAAATACGGCAAAGAGGACAGGATTGAGCTGCTGGAGGGGGATGCTGCCGATATTTTAAAGGGGCTGACGGAACCCTTTGACTTTATATTTATGGATGCGGCAAAGGGACAGTATATCCATTTTCTGCCGGATGTGCTGCGGCTGCTTGCGCCGGGAGGCGTATTGCTTTCCGATAATGTGCTGCAGGACGGTGATATCATCGAATCCAAATATGCTGTTACGAGAAGGGACCGGACAATCCATAAAAGGATGCGGGAGTATTTGTATACGCTCAAAAATCATGAGCAACTGGAGACGGCAATTCTGACTTTGGGAGACGGAGTCGCATTGTCCGTAAAGAGATAAAAGGAGTTAGTGATGAAAAAACCTGAATTGTTGATACCTGCCGGCAGTCTGGAGGTTTTAAAAACAGCGGTCATATTCGGCGCGGATGCGGTATATATCGGAGGAGAAGCTTTCGGGCTCAGGGCCAAAGCGAAAAATTTCTCTCCGGATGAAATGCGGGAAGGGATTGCTTTTGCCCATGCACATGGGGTAAAGGTGCATGTGACGGCCAACATCCTGGCACATAATTATGACCTGGAAGGAGCGAAGGCTTATTTCCGGGAGCTGGCAGAGATAAAGCCGGATGCGATCATCGTAGCCGACCCGGGAATGGTAATGCTGGCAAAGGAAAACTGTCCGGATATTGATATTCATATCAGTACCCAGGCAAATAATACCAATTATATGACTTTCCGGTTCTGGTATGAGCAGGGGATTCGCCGCGTGGTCTGTGCCAGAGAGCTTTCACTGGCGGAAATCAGACAGATCCGGGAAAACATTCCGGAGGACATGGAGATTGAGAGTTTTATTCACGGGGCCATGTGCATTTCCTATTCGGGAAGATGCCTGCTGAGCAATTATTTCACGGGACGGGATGCCAACCATGGAGCGTGTACCCATCCCTGCCGTTGGAAATATGCGGTTGTGGAAGAGACCAGACCGGGAGAGTATATGCCTGTTTACGAGAATGAAAGAGGCACCTATATTTTTAACTCCAAGGATCTGTGCATGATCGAGCATATCCCGGAAATGCTCGATGCGGGAATCGACAGCTTCAAAATAGAGGGGAGAATGAAAACAGCGCTGTATGTGGCCACGGTAGCGAGGACTTACCGTAAAGCAATCGATGCGGCAATGACATCCCCGGAAGCGTATGAAAAAATACTGCCGTGGTGCAGGGAAGAAATTTCCAAATGCACTTACAGACAGTTTACTACCGGGTTTTATTTCGGAAAGCCCGATGAAAATACGCAGATTTATGACAACAATACTTACATCAATGAATATATTTATCTGGGGATCGTCGGAGAAACAGAGGGCAATTTCGTCCGAATAGAACAGCGAAATAAGTTTTCCGTCGGTGAGACCATTGAGATCATGAAACCGGATGGAAGCAATGTGGAGACGAAGGTGCTGTCTATCTTTAATGAGGACGGAGAAAGCATGGAAAGTGCGCCTCATCCGCAGCAAAAACTGAAGGTTCTTCTGGATGCACCCGCAGACAGATATGATCTTCTTCGTAGGAAAGCACCGTGATTTTCCCGAAAGTATTCGGCTTGACCGAAAGAATGACCTATTGTACAATGTGAACAGCAAACCTGTGGATAAACGGATTCTCTTTTAAGAAAATGCCAAATGCAAAAAAATTTTATATTTCGACTTGCATTTTTTTAAAAATAAGAGTATCTTATAGAAAACGGCAGTAAGCCGTGCATATAAGGTATCTTGAACGACGATGTTCCAAACAAAAGGTTTGGGGCATTTTCTTTTTGTTATGGCAAAAGGACTAAGGGTGGACATAAAGAAATACAGGATACCTGCTCCCAAAATAATCAAAGAAAAGGAGAAATAGAAATGAGTGAAGTAATGAACGTCGAAGAAATCTTCGGAAAAAATGTATTCACACTTGGAAAGATGAAAGAACGTCTTCCAAAAGATGCCTTCAAAGAGGTTAAGAAAGTCATGGATCAGGGCGGAGAGCTCTCAATGGAGACAGCGAATGTCGTTGCCAAGGCAATGAAAGACTGGGCTGTTGAAAACGGCGCAACCCATTATACCCATTGGTTCCAGCCGCTGACAGGTATCACGGCAGAAAAACATGATGCTTTTGTAGCGCATCCCGATGAAACCGGTAAGATGATCACCGAATTTTCCGGTAAAGAGCTGATCAAGGGCGAGCCCGATGCTTCATCTTTCCCTTCCGGCGGTCTTCGTGCTACTTTTGAAGCCAGAGGATATACAGCGTGGGATATTACTTCTCCCGCATTCTTAAAAGAATCCGCTACCGGTGCTATCCTTTGTATTCCCACGGCATTCTGCTCTTATACAGGAGAAGCATTGGATAAAAAGACTCCTTTACTGCGTTCCATGGAGGCTGTTTCCAAACAGGCGCTCCGTATCGTAAGATTATTCGGCAATACAGAAGCTACCAAGGTTGTAGCATCCGTCGGACCCGAGCAGGAATATTTCCTTGTTGATGAGAAGTATTACAAACAGAGATCTGACCTGATGTTTGCGGGACGTACTTTATTCGGTGCTCCGGCTCCCAAAGGACAGGAAATGGAAGATCACTACTTCGGTGTTATCCGCGAGCGCGTCGGCGCATACATGAAAGATTTGAATGAAGAGCTGTGGAAACTGGGTGTAACCGCAAAAACACAGCATAACGAAGTTGCTCCCGCACAGCATGAGCTGGCTCCGATCTATGAAACGGCAAATATCGCTGTAGATCACAACCAGCTGGTTATGGAGACCATGAAGAGAGTAGCGGTTCATCACGGTATGAGATGTCTGCTCCATGAGAAACCCTATGCCGGAGTCAACGGTTCCGGTAAGCACAACAACTGGTCTATTACAACCGATAACGGTGTGAACCTGCTGGATCCCGGCGATACACCCAATGAAAACATTCAGTTCCTGCTGGTTCTTGCCTGCATTATGAAAGCGGTTGATACCCATGCAGATCTGCTTCGTCAGTCCGCATCCGATGTCGGCAACGATCACAGACTCGGAGCCAATGAAGCGCCTCCGGCAATCATCTCCATGTTCCTCGGCGAGCAGTTGGAAGATGTGGTAAAACAGCTTGTTGAAACAGGTAATGCCGCTTCCTGCAAAGAGGGCGGAAAACTGGAGACGGGTGTTTCCACTTTACCTGATCTTGATAAAGATGCGACAGACCGTAACAGAACATCACCTTTTGCATTTACCGGAAACAAATTTGAGTTCCGTATGGTAGGTTCCGCAGATTCTATCGCCGGTCCCAACACCACATTGAATGCAATCGTGGCAGAGGCATTCTGCGAAGCTGCCGATGTTCTGGAAAAAGCGGATGATTTTGATATTGCGGTACATGATCTGATCAAAGAATATATGACCAAACACCAGAGAATTATCTTTAACGGCAACGGTTATTCCGATGAATGGGTTGTAGAAGCTGAGAAGAGAGGCTTGCCGAACATCAAATCCATGATCGAGGCTGCAAGCACTCTGACATCCGACAAAGCAGTTGCTTTGTTTGAAAAATTCGGTATCTATACAAAACCCGAATTGGAGTCCCGTGAAGAGATTATTTATGAGACTTATGCAAAGACCATCAATATCGAAGCATTGACCATGATCGATATGGCGGGTAAGCAGATTATCCCTGCAGTTGTAAAATATTCCAAGACACTGGCTGACACTGTAAATGCCGTAAAAGCAGCAGGGGGAGATGCTTCCGTTCAGACAGAAATGTTAAAGACCGTGACCAAGAAACTGGCTGCAATGCAGAAAGCTTTGACAAAACTGGAGAAAGCAGAAGCCAAAGGAAGTGCCATGGAAGATGCAAAAGCACAGGCATTCTTCTACAAAGATACGGTAAAAGCTGCCATGGAAGAATTGAGAACACCTGCAGATGAGCTGGAAATGATTGTAGATAAAGAAATCTGGCCTATCCCTACTTACGGAGAGCTGATGTTTGAAGTATAAGAGATGAAATGCAAAAGTTCCCGGGAAGTAAGCCGTTCCAAAGGCGCCTTCTTTCCGGGAACTTTACATTGTATTCAATTAAGTGCAAAAAAATGTAAAAACTGCTTGCAATTTTTCCAGGTTTTGTGTATACTAACCAATGTTGATGGGCTATCGCCAAATGGTAAGGCAACGGACTCTGACTCCGTCATTTCAAGGTTCGAATCCTTGTAGCCCAGCTCGTGGACCTGATGAAATATATTTCGTCAGGTTTTTTCTTTTGCTTTCTTGTGGATAAATCCACGATTGGGTATAATGGAAACAGAAATGCAGAGGATGTGAGAAAGAATTATGTATGAGTTTCAGAGTAAGATCCGGTATAGCCAGCTTGACAGTAACGGAAATTTGGAATTGCCGGCATTGCTGGATTATTTTCAGGATTGTTCCATTTTTCATTCGGAAGAACTGGGACTGGGTGTGGAATATTTAAAAGAGAAAAAGATGCTTTGGGCACTTTCGGCGTGGCAGATTGTGATCCGGCGTTATCCGAAGCTTTGTGAAAATGTTACGGTAGGGACGGCACCTTATGGATTCAAAGGGTTTATCGGATACCGCAATTTCTGGATGCTGGATGAGAACGGGCAGGAGATAGCGGTGGCGAACTCTGTTTGGAGCCTGATCCATGCGGAAAGCGGAAAACCCATAAAACCCAATGAGGAAATGCAGGAAAAGTATGTATTATCTCCGAAATTGGAAATGGATTATGCGGACCGGAGAATCCGGCTTGAGGGAGAAGGCGTACCTTATGAGCCTGCAATCGTCATGGCACATCATCTGGATACAAATCTGCATGTCAACAACGGCCAATATGTGCGGATTGCCATGGATTATCTGCCGGTCGGGTTTGTGATCGGACAGTTGCGGGCGGAATATAAGATGCAGGCAGTGCTTGGGACAAAGTTGTATCCGGTTGTATTTGAAGGAGAGAAGAAAACGGCTGTGAGCCTTCGAAATGAAGAGGGCGCGGTTTACTGCAATGTAGAGTTCAGTCAATAAGGAAAGAGCAGGAATTTAGATGTTGGAATTAGGAAAAAAACAGCGGTTGAGTATTGTAAAAAAAGTGGATTTCGGAGTCTATCTGGCAGAGCATATGCCCACAAAGGGAGCAGATGTCAAAGAAATAGAAAAGGTGCTCCTTCCGGCCAAACAGGTGCCGGCAGAGTTTGATGTGGGAGATTCGTTAGAAGTCTTTCTTTATAAAGATTCCAAGGATCGCATGATCGCTACGGTCCGGGAGCCGATGCTGGCTTTGGGAGAAGTGGCCAGGCTGAAGGTGGCACAGGTGTCCGAAATAGGAGCCTTCCTTTCCTGGGGGCTGGAAAAAGATCTGTTTCTGCCGTTTAAAGAGCAGACAAAACGTGTGAAAGCGGGAGAGGAAATACTGGTTGCGTTGTATATCGATAAAAGCCGGAGACTGGCTGCAACCATGAAACTATATCCTTATCTGAAAATCGCCGCAAATTACCAAAAGGATGACATGGTAACAGGAACGGTCTATGAGCTGGCACAAGGCTTTGGCGCATATGTGGCGGTTGACGACCGGTATCAGGGCATGATTCCGGCAAAGGAACCATGGAACGGCATCGTACCGGGAGATGTGGTGACAGCCCGTGTCACGGCGGTGAAAGAAGACGGAAAGCTGGATCTGAGTCTGCGCCGGAAAGCATATGCCCAGATGAGTCCTGACGGGGAAAAAATACTGGCGCTGTTAACGGAAAAGGGAGGACAACTTCCGCTGAACGATACATCTTCGCCGGAAGAAATCAAAGAATTGCTGGGCATGAGCAAAAACGAGTTTAAGCGTGCAATCGGGCATTTATACAAACAAAGAAAGATTATAATCGGAGACAAAGGAATTCGCCTGGTTTAAAAATGTTTGCTTTTTTGTCTGTTTGCTATATAATCAATATGTAAAAAAGAAAAGGAGTAAAAATATGAAAGTACAGAATATTACGGATATTGACAAATTTTTTGAGGTGATTGACAGCTGTAAGGGTAAAGTCGAGCTGGTAACGGGAGAAGGAGATCGTCTGAATCTGAAATCCAAACTTTCCCAGTACGTTTCCATGGCGAATATCTTTTCCGACGGAACCATCTCCGAGTTAGAACTGCTTGCATATGAGCCGGAAGATATCAACAAGTTGTTGAACTTTATGATGAACGGCTGCTAAGAAAATGAGTACCAAAACAGTAAACCGCCTCTTCCTCGTTTCGTTATTCGTAGAAGCGGCGGCAAGCTTTTTATTGGATAAAACAGAATGGCAGCTCAGCGCGATCGGTGCCCTGCTTTTGAATCAGTTGCTCCTGTTGCTGCCGGCAGTCATATTTCTGGCAGCAACCAAAACGAAACCGGGATTTATTGCCCATAATCGGATAAGGCTTGCCACACCCTTGCTTTGCGTGGTTTTTACAGGTCTGTGTATGCCTTTGATCATGGTTGTGAATATGATATCCATGTTGTTCGTGGAGAATGAGGCGAACCGACTTTCCTATGCTTTGATGGGAGTACCGGCATGGCTGTTGTTTTTGGTCGTGGGCATACTGGGGCCGATGAATGAAGAATTCCTGTATCGCGGAGTATTTTATCACAGCTACCGGCGGACCGGAAGAATCATGGCATCCATATTGATGTCTGCTTTTTTGTTCGGGCTGATGCATCTGAATTTTAATCAGATGAGTTACGCCGTTGTTGTGGGGATCCTGGGAGCTCTCCTGGTGGAAGCTACGGGCAGTATCGTTTCTTCCATGATATTTCATGCCTGTATTAACAGTTATAATGTTCTGCTCATGGTCATGCAGCGGGACGAGCTGGCTGCCGTAAACGGGAATACGCAGGCATTACTGAATGAGGGGCTTGCTGAGCTGGGGCTTAGCTACAGGCAGTTTCTGTTATTGGAGATTGCCATGTTTGGTGCTGTTGCCGTAGCCATGACTGCTTTGGCGGTTCTGTTGTTGTACGGAATGGCATCTATAGAACACCGGAAAACGGAGTTTTTAAGCATATTTAGACAGAAAGAAGGGAAACCTGCGGGGGAAAAGAAGGGATCCCTTTGGACGGTATCACTGGTTGTTGCGGTGGTGCTTAGTTTTCTTTGCATGATTGCGGATCAATTACTTCCCGTAATTGCAAAAGTAATGTATGGGTAAGGTGAACCTATGAGGAAAATGGAAGTTCTGGGAATCTCACTGCAGGATTTGACAGTCCGTGAATCCATGAAAAAGGTCGATCAGTTCTTTCGCGACGGAAAAGTCAGTACGATTGCATTGATCACCATGAGAGGACTTATTGCGGCGCAGGATTCTCCCGAAATCAGAGAGTGGATGGACAGCCTGGATATGACGGTGGCGGCGGATTCGGATATTCTTCATGCGGCGGATATCAGCTACCGGAGCAGGATTTATGATGTTGAAAATGATGTATTTATGAAAGAATTCCTGAAAAAACTGTCCAGACAGCGTAAAAAAGTATATCTGCTGAGCGGGACGGAGGCCAGTCTCAGGAAACTGGAAGACGAGTTGTCGGCATATCAGGATGATCTGCGTATTGTGGGCAGATTGGCAACGGAAAATCTGGAATATGAGGATGACTTTGTCATCAACGATATCAATATGAAAATGCCCGGAGTGTTGATTTCAAATCTGGAATCTCCGCTAAGAGAAACGTTCCTGAAAGAAAATCATATGAAACTGAATGTTTCTATCTGGCTGATGGTTCGGGCGGATCTTGATCTGGGTAAAAGGGATCAGGGATTTTTCAAAAAGATGTATAACAGATTGTTGAAAAAGTGGTTTCATATCAGACTGGACCGCTATAAAGAACAACTGGATTCCGAACAGGAAAAGTAGGACTGTAAAGTCCTATTTTTTTTATTTTCCGAAGATTTTTATATAAAAATTGGCGGAATTTTCCAAAATTCTATAATTTTGCATAAAAAAATCGCACTTTTTACTGGCATTATTTGTGGAATTGTATTAAAATTGTTTACATAATGAGCAAAAATAAAAATTGGGGTTTTTGCATTGTGAAATATGTATAAAAGGAGCGGGGTTATGATTTCGAATCAGATACTGCAGAATACAATCGACGGGTTAAAGGCAATATCCCGCGTGGATTTTGTCGTAATGGACACGGATGGAAATGAAGTGGCTGCAACGGTCACCGGGGATGCGGATTATGGAACGGCCGTCAGGGAATTTGTAAAATCGCCCGCAGACAGCCAGGAATTTTCCAAATATCAGTTTTTCAAAATATATGACGAGCAGATTCCGGAATATATTTTGATCGTGATCGGTGCCGGCGAGGATGTCTATATGGTTGGTAAAATGGCGGCATTCCAACTGCAGGGATTGATGGTGGCATATAAAGAGCGGTTTGATAAAGACAACTTTATCAAAAATCTGCTGCTGGATAATTTGCTGCTGGTGGATATTTACAGCCGTTCCAAAAAGCTGCACATACCGACGGAAGCAAAGCGTACCGTTATGATCGTAGAGCCTTACGAGGGGAAGGACAGCAATATGCTGGAAGCGCTTCGCAGCTATTTCGGTACGGCCGGAAGAGATTTTGTGACTGCCGTGGATGAAAATAACGTAGTTATTGTCAAAGAGATACAGGATGCCGATTCCAAAGCAGAACTGGAAAAGGTTGCAAGCGGTATTAAAGCACATCTGGAAAGAGAAGGCATTTCAAGAGTACATGTTGCATATGGTAACATTGTAAATGAAATTAAAGAAGTCAGCCGCTCTTACAAAGAAGCGAAGATGGCGATGGATGTAGGAAAGATTTTCTTTGAGGACAGAGGAGTCATTGCCTACAGTGAATTGGGTATCGGAAGGTTGATCTATCAACTGCCGATTCCGCTTTGTAAAATGTTCATCAGTGAAATTTTTGGCGGAAAGAGTCCGGATGATTTTGATGATGAAACGATTACGACCATACATAAATTTTTCGAGAACAGTCTGAATGTATCGGAGACATCCAGGCAATTGTTTATTCACAGAAATACACTGGTATATCGTCTGGATAAACTGCAGAAAAGTACGGGGCTGGATTTGCGGGTTTTTGAGGATGCGATTACCTTCAAAATAGCTTTGATGGTTGTAAAGTATATGAAGTACATGGAAAGCTTTGATTATTAGAGGAAAGCAGGTAATTAAGAATGATAACATTGGATCATGTGAGTAAAGCTTATTCCACAGGCGCTCCGGCTTTGAATGATGTAAGCATTCATATCGAAAAAGGAGAATTTGTGTTTATCGTGGGTGACAGCGGTTCGGGAAAATCTACTTTGATTAAGCTGTTGCTGCGTGAATTGTTGCCGACATCGGGCACGATAGAAGTAAACGGGGTCAATGTAGGAAAATTAAAACACCGACAGATTCCCAAATTCAGAAGAAATATAGGAGTCGTATTTCAGGACTTCCGTCTGCTGAAGGATCGGAATGTATATGAAAATGTTGCATTTGCACAACGGATTGTACAGGTGCCGGTAAAAGAGATCAAAAAGAATGTTCCGTCTATTCTTTCGGTTGTGGGACTTGCAGGCAAGTACAAAGCAAGACCAAAGCAGTTGTCGGGAGGAGAACAGCAGCGTGTAGCGCTGGCCAGGGCGTTGGTCAATAATCCGCCGATCTTGCTGGCAGACGAGCCTACAGGAAATCTGGATCCGAAAAATTCATGGGAGATCATGAAGCTTCTGGAAGAAATCAATGAAAAAGGAACGACTGTCTTGGTAGTTACCCATAACAGGGAAATTGTCAATGCCATGAAAAAAAGGGTTGTGACGATGAATAAGGGAGTTATCGTCAGTGACCAGAAAGAAGGCTCTTATATCGATGAGGTTTAGTACATTTATTTATACATTAAAACAAGGTATTACGAACATTTTCCGCAATAAGTGGTATTCCCTTGCATCTATTGCTACCATCAGCGCATGTTTGTTTATGTTCGGAATTTTTTATTCTATTGTTGCTAATTTCCAGTATATTGTAAGAGAGACACAAAGCAATGTGGCCGTTACCGTATTCTTCGATGAAGATATCAGTGAGGAACGGATTGCCGAAATCGGTTCTCTGGTTGAGGCCAGACCGGAAGTGGATCATATTCATTTTGTGTCTGCGGAAGAAGCATGGGACAGCTTTAAAGAAGAATATCTCGGAGAATATGCAGACGGCTTTACAGAGAATCCTCTGGAAAATTCGGCTAACTATGAGATCTATTTAAGCGATGTATCCATGCAGTCAACATTGGTAAGCTATTTGGAAACGCTGGAGGGAATCAGACTGGTCAACAAATCTGATCAGATGGCAAATGCACTGGGCGGCATTGACAATCTGGTCGGCTACGTAGCCGGCGGTATTATTGTAATACTTTTGCTGGTATCAATCTTTTTGATCGGAAATACGGTTACAATCGGTATTTCTGTCAGAAAAGAGGAAATCAATATTATGAAATATATCGGGGCAACGGACTTTTTTGTAAGATTTCCGTTTGTCATTGAGGGAATTTTGATCGGTGCCATCGGTTCGCTGGTTCCGCTTGGAATTGTATATCTGGTATATAATAATGTTGTGGGATATGTGTTAAACAGGTATACGATGTTGCAGATGATCCTGAAATTCCTGCCGGTTGATGAAATATTTAGAACTTTAATTCCGGTTTCTGTCTGTATCGGAGTGGGAATTGGTTTTATCGGAAGTTTTACGGCGGTCAGAAAGCATATTCGTGTATAAAGATAATAAGGAACGGTGGTTATGAAGAAATTTTTACGACGGATCAGTATATTGATGTGCATAGTGATGCTGGCTTCCATGCCATCCACTGTGTATGCGGCTTCTGCGGATGATCTGGAAGAAGAAATAAAAAACAATAAAGAAAATTTGCAGAACGCACAGGATGAAAAAGAAAATATGGAGGATCAGCTTTCCAATATCAAGAATCAGAAAGAGGATCTGGAAGAGGCAAAGGAAGATCTGAGTGAATATGTTGTGGAGCTGGACGGACAATTAATGTCTCTTCAGGAAAAACTGTCGGATTTGGAGGTAAAGATTGCCGAAAAGCAGCAGGAAGTGGAGCAGATCCGGGCGCAGCTGAGAGAGGCGGAAGAGAATGAGGCCAATCAGTATGCTTCGATGAAACAGCGTATCAAGTTTATGTACGAAAGAGGAAGTCAGACATATGTTTCTTTGCTTTTTGAAGCTGAGAATTTTTCAGATATGCTGAATAAAGCGGAATATATAGAAGAGATTTCCGGATATGACAGGGATATGCTGATGCAATATCAGGATACCAAAGCGGCGATCAGTTATCTGAAAGAGCAGTTGGAAAAAGAGCAGGAGGCCTTACTGGCATCTCAGAAAGAAGCGGAAGAAAAAGAAGGAGAGATGTCGGATCTGATCGACCAGAAGCAGGAACAGATTGCGGATTATGAAACGGACATCAGCAATAAGGAGAAAGCAATCAAGGAGTACGAAGCGGAAATAGCTGCCCAGAACGCAATGATTGCAGCACTTGAAAATAAGATCGCTCAGGCAGAGGCGGAACAGCGTAAGAAGGATGTTTCCGGTAATGATGCGGACAGCGGTCAGAGCTTTACGTATTCCGGCGGTAAATTCTGTTGGCCGGCTCCTTCTTATACCAGAATTTCAGATGATTACGGCTATCGTATCCATCCGACTTTGGGGGTGGAACAGTTCCATAATGGTGTTGATATGGCCGCGCCGGGAGGAAGCCCGATTTTGGCGGCGGAGAGCGGAACGGTTATAGCGGCATCCTATAGCGCAACGATGGGAAATTATATTATGATCAATCATGGCGACGGACTGTATACAATCTATATGCATGCATCGGCATTGTATGTATCAACGGGACAGACGGTAACCAGAGGTCAGAAAATTGCCGCGGTAGGTTCGACCGGAAGATCGACCGGAAATCATCTGCATTTTTCCGTTCGAAGAAACGGAAGCTATGTAAATCCATGGAATTTTTTATAGTTAGAGGGTAAATAATATTGGAAGAAAAGAAACAAAGCGGCATTAAAATATTTTTAGGAGGTCTGCTTACCGGTACTCTGATTGTAGGAATTATCAGTGCGGTCTATATTCATCAAAAGACATGGACTCCCGTAAGTACGGAACAGGAAGTGGTGGCCGAAAAAAGCGAAGATTCGGTTATCAGCGACCATGTAATCAGCAAGCTGCAGTATTTGGAGAGCGGTATCGAGAACTATTATCTTGAGGATATTGATGACAGCGAACTGGAAGAAAGCCTCTATCATGGTCTTGTTGACGGCTTGGGTGATCCTTATTCCACTTATTATTCGGAGGAAGAATTTGAAGCTGTCATGGAGGCCACGGAAGGGATTTATTATGGGATCGGGGCTTATATCGGCTATGATGAGGAGACCGATTACTGCAAGATCACCAAGGTTATGGAAAATTCTCCGGCACAGGAGGTCGGTCTGCAGGCAGAGGATCTGCTTGTGGAAGTGGACGGAGAAGACATGATGGGGATTAGTACTTCCGAAATCGTGACCTATATTAAAGGACCGGAGTATACGACTGTGGATCTCACGGTCTACCGTGAAGGCGAAAAGGATTTTCTGGATTTTACGGTGGAGAGAAGAAAGATTGAGACTCCTACCGTCGTCTATGCAATAGATGATGAGCAGATTGCGACCATTCAGATCACAGAGTTTGATGAAGTGACCATCGAGCAGTTTGAAGACAGTATGGAACAGGCGAAGAATGACGGCATGAAGGCTTTGGTACTGGATTTAAGAGATAACCCGGGAGGAAGTCTGCAGACGGTTTTGGAGGTCTGCAATCACATTTTGCCCAAGGGACTTGTCGTATATACGGAGGATAAAGACGGAAAGCGGAAAGAATATAATTGTAACGGCAGGGATGAACTGGATGTTCCCATGGTAGTGCTTGTCAACGGCAACAGCGCCAGCGCTTCCGAGATTCTTGCGGGCGCGATTAAGGATTATAAAAAGGGAACCATTTTAGGAACAACGACTTTCGGAAAAGGAATTGTGCAGAAGATTTTTTCGCTCCCGGACAATTCGGCATTAAAACTGACCATCAGCCATTACTATACGCCCAGCGGAACAGATATTCACGGGGTGGGTATCGTGCCCGATGAAGAGCTGGAGCTGGATGTGGACGCTTATTTGGAGGACGGAACGGATAATCAGATGGAACGTGCGAAAGAAATCCTGCGTTCACAGATTGGAGAATAAAATAAATGCAAAAAAAACAGGCCTATCTTATAACTGCATATAAAGATTTTGCGGCAGTTTATGAGCTGGCCTCTTTTTTGTCCCAATGGGATGAGGTTTTTATCCATGTAGATAAAAAAAGCAAAGAGATCGGTAGCGGAGAATTGGAAAAACTCAATGCACTTCCCGGATGTCATGCCGTGAGCACCTATTCCATCGCGTGGGGCGGTTATACGCATATTCAGGCAATACTCCGGCTAATGGAAATGGCGGTTTCCCGAGAGGAGATCAGTTACATCCATCTGTTGACGGGAGAGGACTTTCCGGTTGTCAGCCCTAAGAGGCTTCATGAGAAATTTACCGAGGATGAACATATTTATTTAAGCTATATTGAGGAACAGGATTTCAATGAGGCGGTCAGAAAGAGGTATTATTATTACAATCTGTTCCAAAACCGTAATGTAAAAAATCCTATTTTGTGGCAATTTCAGAATTTGACTGTGGGATTGCAGAAAATACTCGGCATCCGGAGAAAATCGCTCGGCGAATTCCGGCAAATCTATAAGGGACTGGTCTATATGTCCATGCCAAAGGAAACTGCAATGGATATATTGCAATATGTGAATAATCATCCGGAATACGAAAAGGCTTTATATTATTGTCAGATACCGGAGGAGTTTTTCTTTCATACATTGCTTTTAAACGAAGATTTTTGCGGCGGCAAATGGAAACCCTTGATCGTAGATAAAGAACTTCGCTATATGAACTGGGAAAGAGGAGACGGCGGCAGTCCGGTGTATCTGGAAGAGAACGATTATGATGAAATTGCGGTGGGAGATTATTGTTTTGCCAGAAAATTTCACGGCAAAGAGTCGGAAGCGCTCAAAAACAGGATTATAAAAAATTTGTGGTAAAAATATACGGCAAAAACAGAACAAATGTTTGCAAACCGCGTTTGGGTATGATATACTTCAAACGCGGTATTCTATTTGTATGGACGGGAGGTCTGAAAATGATAGAAGAAAAACCGATATTCAAATTACACGCGCCATATCAACCTACCGGAGATCAGCCCCGGGCTATCCGCCGGCTGGTGGACGGTTTTAAAAAAGGATACCAGTTTGAGACACTTTTGGGAGCAACCGGTTCCGGCAAAACATTTACCATGGCAAATGTAATCGCCGCACTGAACAAGCCTACGCTGGTCATTGCCCACAACAAGACGCTTGCGGGGCAGCTTTACGGAGAGTTCAAAGAGTTCTTTCCGGAAAATGCGGTGGAGTATTTTGTGAGCTATTATGATTATTATCAGCCGGAGGCATATGTGCCTTCTACGGATACTTATATAGAAAAAGATTCATCCGTGAATGATGAGATTGACAAGCTGAGGCTTTCTGCCACGGCGTCGCTGACGGAGCGAAGGGATGTCATTGTCATTGCCAGCGTATCCTGTATTTATGGTCTGGGAAGTCCGGATGATTACATGGAAATGATGGTCTCTCTTCGGCCGGGAATGAATAAAGACAGGGATGATGTCATCCGTGAGCTGATCTCCATTCAGTATGAGCGGCACGATCTGGATCTGCAGCGCGGCAGTTTCCGCGTTCGAGGAGATACATTGGAGATTTATCCGGCAGAAGGCGGGGAATTTCTGATCCGTGTGGAATTTTTCGGAGACGAGATAGACCGGATATGTGAAGTGGAACCGCTGCTTGGAAATGTCCATGCGGAACTGAATCACATTACGATTTTTCCGGCATCCCATTACGTTGTGCCGCAGGAAAAGATCAACCGGGCATGCAAAGAGATAGAAGCGGAAATGGAGGAGAGAGTCCGTTTCTTTAAAGGAGAAGACAAACTGCTGGAAGCACAGCGGATTTCGGAACGTACCAATTTCGATATAGAAATGTTGCGGGAAACCGGTTTCTGCTCCGGCATAGAAAATTATTCGAGACATCTGAGCGGCATGCAGGCCGGGGAGACACCCCATACCCTGATGGATTTCTTCCGGGATGATTTTTTGATCATTGTAGATGAGTCCCATATTACGGTTCCCCAGATCCGGGGCATGTATGCGGGAGACCGTTCCCGTAAAACAACACTTGTGGATTATGGCTTCCGCCTGCCGTCTGCGTTGGATAACAGACCTTTGTGCTTTGAGGAGTTTGAAAGTAAGATCGATCAGATGATGTTTGTATCTGCCACACCTTCCGTATATGAAGAAGAGCACGAGATGCTGAGAGCGGAACAGATTATCCGTCCCACGGGACTTTTGGACCCGGAGGTGTTTGTACGTCCGGTAGAAGGGCAGATCGATGACCTGATCTCCGAGATTCGGAAAGAAACGGATAAGAAAAATAAAGTGCTGGTAACGACCTTGACAAAACGGATGGCAGAGGATCTGACCGATTATATGAAGGAGGTCGGGATCCGGGTAAAATACCTGCATTCCGATATCGATACACTGGAACGTGCCGAGATTATCCGGGATATGCGTCTGGATGTTTTTGATGTGCTGGTGGGTATTAATCTGCTCAGGGAGGGACTGGATATTCCGGAGATCTCCCTTGTGGCGATTTTGGATGCGGATAAGGAAGGTTTTCTGCGTTCTGCCACTTCTCTGATCCAGACAATCGGCAGGGCGGCAAGAAATTCCGATGGGCATGTTATTATGTATGCGGATCATGTGACGGATTCCATGCGGACTGCCATCGATGAGACCGCAAGGCGCCGGCAGATACAGATGCAGTATAATGAGGAACACGGGATTACTCCGCAGACGATTAAAAAGGCTGTCAGGGATCTGATCAGCATTTCAAAAGAGATTGCCAGAGAAGAAATCCAGTTTGAAAAAGATCCGGAATCCATGAGTGATGAAGAGCTGGAGAAGCTGATTGGAAGTATTCAGAAACAGATGAAGAAAGCTGCGGCGGATTTGAATTTCGAAGCTGCGGCGGAGCTGCGGGACAAGATGGTGGAATTAAAGAAACAAATGGAAAGCAGGACGGATTAGAGAAAATGGCTAAGAGAGAACAGGAATTTATTAAAATCAGAGGTGCGCGTGAGCACAATTTAAAAAATATAGATCTGGATATTCCCAGAAACGAACTGGTGGTTCTGACGGGGCTTTCCGGCTCCGGAAAATCATCTTTGGCATTTGACACCATTTATGCGGAAGGACAGAGGCGTTATATGGAATCGTTATCTTCCTATGCGAGGCAGTTCCTGGGACAGATGGAAAAGCCGAATGTGGAAAAAATTGAGGGGCTTTCTCCCGCAATTTCCATAGACCAGAAATCAACCAACCGTAATCCCAGATCTACAGTAGGAACCGTGACGGAGGTGTATGACTATTTCCGTCTGCTTTATGCCCGAATCGGGATTCCGCACTGCCCGGAATGCGGAAGGGAAATTGCAAGGCAGACCGTAGATCAGATGGTGGACAAGATTATGGAGTTGCCGGAAGGGACGCGGATTCAGGTCCTGGCACCCATTGTCAGAGGCAGAAAAGGGGAACACGTGAAAGTCTTGGAAAGAGCCAAACGGAGCGGTTATGTGCGTGTCAGGATTGACGGAAATCTCTTTGACTTGTCTGAGGACATAAAGCTGGAAAAGAATATCAAGCACAATATAGAGATCGTAGTCGACCGTCTCGTGGTAAAGGAAGGGATTGAAAAGCGCCTGACGGATTCTGTGGAAAATGCATTGGAGCTATCGGAGGGGCTTTTGTTTATCGATGTGGTAAAGGGAGAGGAGATGACCTTTTCCCAAAGCTTTTCCTGTCCGGACTGCGGCATCAGTATTGATGAGATAGAGCCCAGAAGTTTTTCTTTCAATAATCCTTTCGGAGCCTGTCCGGATTGCTTCGGACTCGGTTATAAGATGGAATTTGACGTAGACTTGATGATACCGGATCAGAGTCTGTCTATCAATCAGGGAGCGATTGCGGTCATGGGATGGCAGTCCTGCAACAACAAAGGCAGTTTTACCAATGCGATTCTACAGGCGTTGGGAAAAGAGTATCATTTTGATCTGGATACACCTTTTGAGCAATATCCGCAGGAAATCAAGGATGTTTTAATCCATGGGACAAACGGCCGTCAGGTCAGCGTGGAATACGAAGGACAGCGGGGAAGAGGCGTTTACCCGATTGCTTTTGAGGGACTGATCAAAAACGTGCAGCGGAAATACCGGGAAACATCATCGGAGATTACCAAGGCGGAGTATGAAAGTTTTATGAGGATTACGCCCTGTGCGCTTTGCGGGGGCAAAAGATTGAAAAGAGAATCCTTGGCAGTGACCGTGTGCGATAAAAATATATACGAGATTACTTCCTATTCCATTGGAGAATTATATGATTTTCTGCAGCATATGGAACTGACCAGTCAGCAACAACTGATTGGCAGCCAGATTTTAAAGGAAATCCGTGCAAGGATCGGTTTCCTGAAGGATGTGGGATTGGAATATCTGTCTCTGTCCAGAGGTACGGCATCCCTCTCCGGCGGAGAAGCTCAGAGAATCCGTCTGGCGACTCAGATCGGTTCGGGACTGGTGGGAGTCTGTTATATTTTGGATGAACCCAGTATCGGTCTGCATCAGAGGGACAATGATAAGCTTCTGGCAGCTTTGAAGAATCTGCGCGATTTGGGAAACACGCTGATTGTGGTGGAGCATGATGAGGATACCATGCTCGCTGCCGATTATGTGGTGGATATCGGACCGGGTGCGGGAAGCCACGGCGGAGAAGTAGTGGCGTGCGGTACGGCACAACAAATCATGCAGGTAAAGGAATCCATTACCGGTCAGTATCTGAGCGGCGTGCTGAAGATTCCCGTTCCAAAGGAACGCAGGAAACCCATCGGCTGGTTATCCGTAAAAGGTGCTGCAGAGAATAATTTAAAGAATATCGATGTGGACATTCCGCTGGGAGTATTTACTTGTGTGACAGGAGTTTCCGGATCCGGAAAATCTTCTTTGGTCAATGAAATTCTGTATAAGGTTCTGGCAAAGAAATTGAACCGGGCAAGAACCATACCCGGGAAGCACAAATGCATCACCGGAGTGGAGCAATTGGATAAGGTCATTGACATCGACCAGTCTCCCATCGGTAGAACACCCCGTTCCAACCCCGCTACCTATACCGGCGTTTTTGATATGATCCGGGATCTTTTTGCAGGAACTACAGATGCCAAGGCAAAGGGCTACAAAAAGGGCCGTTTCAGCTTTAATGTGAAAGGCGGCAGATGCGAAGCCTGTAGCGGTGACGGTATCATCAAGATTGAAATGCACTTTTTGCCCGATGTCTATGTGCCTTGTGAAGTTTGCGGCGGCAAACGCTATAACCGTGAAACGCTGGATGTGAAGTATAAGGGAAAAAATATCTATGATGTATTGGATATGACTGTGGAAGAGGCACTGAAATTTTTTGAGCATGTACCGTCTATCCGCAATAAAATACAGACTCTGTATGATGTGGGGCTTTCCTATGTGAAGCTGGGACAGCCTTCCACTACCCTTTCGGGGGGAGAGGCCCAGCGTATCAAGCTGGC
This sequence comes from Lachnospiraceae bacterium, assembly GCA_051877575.1. Lineage (GTDB taxonomy): Bacteria > Bacillota > Clostridia > Lachnospirales > Lachnospiraceae > UBA2882. Next base: position 25,225 of record JBJEJA010000031.1, read on the forward strand.
AACGGAGTTGTCCCGCAGAAGTACCGGAAAGACCATTTATATTTTAGATGAGCCTACAACCGGGCTGCATTTTGCCGATGTGCACAAGCTTGTGGAAATTCTTCACAGACTGGCAGAGGGCGGAAACACGGTCGTTGTCATTGAGCACAATCTGGATGTAATCAAAACGGCGGATTATATTATTGATATGGGACCGGAAGGCGGAAACGGCGGCGGTACTGTGATTGCCACGGGAACACCTGAGGAAGTCGCAGAAAATAAGGCTTCATATACGGGATTTTATATCGATAAGATGTTGAAGAGATAAATTTTTGCAAAAGGGTAAAGTTTTTCAAATATCCGTCCGAAATAAAAAATAGCATGGAGGCACAGGAAGATGGCAGACGGAGCTGCCGTTGTTCCTGTGCGTTTTGTTATTTTTCCGATCATTGTACGGAAAAAAACGGAATTTTGTCGATGATTTGCAATAAGAAAAGTGAAAAATATATGAATTCCGATAAAACCCTTTGAAAAACCTTATGAAGTGCGCTATAATAAATCAGTATGTGAAATTGTGCTTAACAGATTGATGATAGATAGAAAAAGGAAAGGGGTTTGTACAATGAGGTACACAGATATTGGAATTGATTTGGGAACAGCCAGCATATTGGTTTATATAAGAGGAAAAGGTGTTGTATTGAAGGAGCCCAGCGTTGTGGCTTTTGACAGGGATACCAACAAGATCCGGGCTATCGGTGAGGATGCCAGACTGATGTTGGGAAGAACACCGGGAAATATTACTGCGGTCAGACCGCTGCGCCAGGGCGTTATTTCCAATTATACCGTAACGGAAAAAATGATGAAGTACTTTATTCAGAAGGCACTGGGAAAGAAGTCCTTCAGAAAACCACGCGTGGTTGTATGCGTGCCGAGCGGTGTAACAGAGGTTGAACAGAAGGCGGTTGAGGATGCAACTTACCAGGCAGGCGCAAGAGAGGTAAAACTGATTGAAGAGCCCATTGCGGCAGCAATCGGAGCCGGAATTGACATTTCCAAACCCTGCGGAAATATGATTGTCGATATCGGCGGCGGTACTTCCGATATTGCGGTCATTTCCTTAAAGGGAACGGTTGTCAGTGCATCCATTAAGGTGGCGGGTGATGATTTTGACGAAGCAATCGTGCGCTATATGAGGAAAAAACATAATCTGCTGATCGGTGAAAGAACCGCAGAAGATTTGAAGATTAAAATAGGAACTGCATATAAGAGACCGGAGGTTGATACCATGGAGGTCAGAGGACGTAATCTGGTAACCGGTCTCCCTAAAACAGTAAAAGTAACATCGGAAGAAACAGAAGAAGCCTTAAAAGAAACGACGGCTCAGATTATTGAAACAATTCACAGTGTGCTGGAGCAGACACCTCCGGAGCTGGCAGCGGACATTGCTGACAGAGGCATTGTACTGACAGGAGGAGGAAGCCTTCTGAGAGGTCTTGAAGATTTGATTGAAGCAAAGACCGGTATCAATACCATGACAGCAGAGGATCCGATGACCTGTGTGGCTATCGGAACAGGTAAATATGTTGAATTGTTGGCAGATACCAAGGGCGAGTTCTAAATCCGGCTTCCGGTCAGGAGGATTTTCATGGTAAAGGGATTATATGCCGCATACACCGGCATGCTGAACCAGCAGAATAAAATGGATGTCATTTCCAATAACCTTGCCAATGCGGCTACAACGGGGTATAAAAAGGAAGGCTCCACCAGCCAGTCATTTGATACGGTTCTTGCTTATAAGATTAAAGATCAGACCGTGGGGATCAGGGCGCAGAATATCGGAACCATGAATCTGGGCGTTAAGATTGGTGAGAATTATACGGATTATACCCAGGGAGCATTTAAGTCGACGGGAAATACTTATGATCTGGCAATTTCGGGAAACGGTTTTTTCTGTGTGGAATTTACCAACAAGGCAGGAGAGGCCAGTATAAAATATACAAGAGACGGCTCTTTTACCCTGAATGTGGATGGGTATCTGGTAACAAAAGACGGAGACTATGTACTGAATGACAAAGGACAGAGAATTCGGCTGGATCCCTTGTCCGATGCAAGTGTTGATCAGAGCGGAATGATTTATCAGAACGATAGAGCGGTTGCAACGATCGGTTTGAAGGATTTTGAAGATTATAATTACCTGGAGCATTACGGAGAAAATTATTATCAGCCTGTAGAGGGTGCAGAGTTTCAAGATGCAGACGGACAGATTTTTGAAGGTTATCTGGAAGCATCGAATGTACAGGTGGTTTCTGAGATGGTAGATCTGATCAGTGTTACCAGAGCGTATGAAAGCAATCAAAAGATGATTCAGACGATTGATTCGACTTTGGACAAAGCGGTTAATCAGCTTGGCAACGTATAGGAGGGATAGCGTATGGTAAGATCTTTATGGTCAGCGGCAACCGGTATGATTGCCCAGCAGACAAATGTTGATACGATTTCCAATAACCTTGCAAACGTCAATACGGCAGGATACAAAACGGAAGTGGCGGAATTTAAGAGTTTGTTGTATCAAAATCTTCAGACAAGGACCACATCTGCCAACGGAGAACAAAAACCAATCAGCGCACAAGTCGGATTGGGCGTGCGTAATTCATCCATAACTTCCATTTTTACGGAAGGTAATTTTTACGAATCCAGCAGTGACAGCGCTTTTGCTATTGATGGAGAGGGATTTTTCGGTATCAGGACCGCCAGTGGTGAAATACAGTATACCCGAAATGGTAATTTTAACTGGGCGGTAGGGAATAACGGTACTTTGAACCTGACCACGTCGGATGGGTTGCAGGTGCTGGATACTACAGGTAAGGCAATCAGTATTCCGTCCAATTACAAAACGTCCGAAGTTACCATTACATCAGACGGTCAGCTTTGTTATCCGGATGAAAGCAATAATCCCCAGCCCATGGGTATTGCCATTGGATTGTTTCAGTTTCAGAATCCAGCTGGACTGGAAAAGACCAGCAGCAGTTTGTACAAGGTAACGGCGGCCAGCGGTCAGGCAATTAATGAGGCAACAACTACCTTGTCCATCCAGAAGAGTACGGTGGTACAGGGTTATATAGAGGGCTCCAATGTGCAGGTGGTTGATGAGATGGTAAACCTCATCGTGGCACAGAGGGCATATGAGATGAATTCTAAAGTCATTCAGGCCTCTGATGATATGATGGGGCAGGCTAACCAGCTTAGAAGCTAAGGAGTGAGTGAGAATGGACATTGATCTGAGTAGTTTGAGCAATTATTATAACAGTATATCCGGTCAGACATCCGCATCGGCCAATTCTATTTCCAAGCTTTCCGATGAAGATATGAAAGCGAAGAGCGATGAGGAATTGATGGAGGTCTGCAAGGAATTTGAGTCCTATCTGCTGGAACAGGTCTTTAAAGAGATGGAAAAAACGTCTTCTATTTTTGGAGAGGATGAAGACGACAGTTCCTCCCAGCTTGTAGATTATTTTAAGGATACGACCATTGCGGAGCTGGCGAGCCAGTCAACGGATCAGAATAGTCTGGGACTTGCACAGATGCTGTATGAGCAGATGAAACGAAATTACGACATTTAATATAATCGGATACTTGGGGCTGTCGGTATGACGGCCTCTTTTCATGTCACTATGCAGAGCCATGCAGAGGCCATTTTGCGAATGGATGGCTCGGAATAGTGAAGGGCTAAGGGCAGGGAGAAACAATGGAAAAAGCGGTTATTTGCGGTTATGTGGATCATATTATTTATCAGAATCCGGGAAACGGTTACACTGTCATGACGGTAACAGATGAAAAAAGTGAAGTTACGGTGACGGGAATGTTCCGTGGAATCGAAGCGGGAGAGCGGGTCAGGATAGAAGGGAGCTATCAGGAACATCCCAGTTATGGAGAGCAGCTCCGGATGGAAAGCTATGAGGTTTTGCCGCCGGATGACTGTAAGAGTATTGAGCGGTATCTTGGATCCGGGGCAATCAAAGGAGTGGGAGAGAAACTGGCTCAGAGGATTGTGAAAAAGTTCGGCGAGGATACGTTTCGCGTGATTGAGGAAGAACCTCAGAAACTCATACAGATCAAGGGAATCAGTGAGCGGATTGCCAGAGAAATCGCAGAGCAGGTTTATGAAAAAAAAGAAATGCGTCGTGCCATGTTGTTTTTGCAGGACTACGGCATTACGGATAAGCTGGCGGTCAAAATCTATGAAAGATACGGAGAGGGGTTATACGATATGCTCCGCACCAATCCCTATAAGATGGCAGAGGATATTGAAGGAGTCGGATTTAAGCGTGCGGATGAAATCGCAAAAAACGTAGGAATTTTGGTGGATTCCGAATATCGTATCCGTTGCGGATTGCTGTATACGCTGTCGCAGGCGCTTGCTGCGGGGCATACCTGCCTGCCCGAACAGATACTGATTCGAAACGGCTGTGTTTTACTCGGACTTACCGAAGAGGAGGTTAAAGTACAGCTGACCAATCTGATTATGGATCATAAGGTGTTTGTGCGTAAAGAAGATGAAGAAGGGGAAATGTATGTATACAGCCCTGCGGCTTATCGTGCCGAAAATCAATGTGCGGCGTTGCTGCAGAAATTGGACATTTGTTTTTTTGAAGAAGGAGAAGACTGTTTGTCCAAGGAAGAAAGCTTGATTTATGATAAGATTCAGCAGATAGAGGACGAAAATGGTATCGTATTGGATAATCTGCAGAGACAGGCGGTTTTAAAAGCGATCCAGCACGGTGTTATGGTGCTGACAGGCGGACCGGGTACCGGTAAAACAACGACGATCCATATTATGCTTCGTTATTTTGAACGGGAGCAGATGCAGATTGAGCTGGCTGCGCCTACGGGAAGAGCGGCAAAGAGAATGAGTGAAGCCTGTGGAATGGAAGCAAGAACCATACACAGACTGTTGGAGGTCAACGGCGCTTCGGAAGACGGCAAAACGGCCGGATTCGGCAGGGATATGAATTATCCGCTGGATGCGGACGTGATCATTGTAGATGAGATGTCCATGGTGGATATATTTCTGTTTCAGGCGCTGCTTTCTGCCATTCCCCAGGGAACACGACTGATCATGGTAGGGGATGTGGATCAGCTTCCCAGTGTGGGACCGGGATGCATTTTAAAAGATCTCATTGACAGCAGAGTGTATTCGGTGGTCATGCTCAATAAAATTTTCCGACAGGCGGCAGAAAGCGATATTGTCGTGAATGCCCATCGCATACATGACGGGAAAATGCCGAATATCAACAACCGGGAAAGCAGGGATTTCTACTTTCTGAGAAGAGAGGATCCGAATGTGATGTACAACAATATCGTTCAGCTGGTAACGGATAAGCTGGTCCGCTATGTAGGGACTTCGCCCATGGATATCCAGGTGCTGACACCGATGAAAAAGGGCGCAATGGGAGTGGAAACATTAAATGCCATTCTGCAGCGTTATATCAATCCGCCGGAAAAAGGAAAAAGAGAACATCTGTCGGGAGATACGCTGTTTCGGGAAGGCGATAAAGTTATGCAGATAAAAAACAATTATAAGCTGGAATGGGAGATAACGGGCAAATACAATCTGCCGATTCAGACCGGACAGGGAGTGTTTAACGGAGATATCGGAATTGTAAAAGAAATCAATGAATATGCTTCTACCCTTCAGGTGGAATTTGACGAAGGGAAAAAGGTAAATTACCGTTTTGAAGAATTGGACGAACTGGAATTGGCATATGCTGTCACCATACATAAGTCTCAGGGAAGCGAATATCCGGCAGTGGTTATTCCGCTTCTGGGTGTACCCGGACTTCTGACCTATCGTAACCTGCTGTATACGGCAGTTACCAGAGCCAAAAAATGTGTGACGATCATTGGAAACGAGACAATTATGCAAAACATGATTTTGGGGGAAAATAAACAGAAAAGGTATACCGGATTTTGTTATCGAATACAAGAAATGGAGAGAATGCGCGGAAAGGATCAATTTTGATCAATGCGGTAAAAATCAGAAAACAGATAAAAGGAACGTTGGATCTGCTGTTCCCTGCCAGATGCCCGGTCTGCGATAAACCGGTTCCCTATTATGACAGAGAGAAGGGAATCTGTCAGGAATGCGTGGGGAAATTGCCGTTCATCCGGGGAAAGCGCTGCTTCCTTTGCGGAAGAGAGCTCGCGGACGAGAGAGAGGAACTGTGCGCCGATTGCATGAAAAACGGGAAAAGACATTGTTATACAAAAGGTTTTTCGCTATGCAGTTACCGGGATGTCATGCGGGAATCCATATACAGATTGAAATACGGCGGGAGAAGAGAATATGCAAAAGTTTATGGAAGACTGATGGCCGAGCGGTTTGGGAATGCCATCAAAAGAGCAAAAGTGGATGGGATCATTCCCGTACCGCTGCATTCGAAAAGAGAGTATCAGAGGGGCTATAATCAGGCAGCGTTGTTGGCTGAAGCGTTAGGGGAGTGTACGGGAGTGCCGGTATTTAAGGATTATGTTGTCCGGGTACGGCATACACCGCCGATGAAAACGCTTGGTGCTGAGGAGCGGCAAAATAATTTGAAAAAGGCTTTCAAAATAGGGCGAAATGATGTAAAATTAAAAGTAACTATAGTTATTGATGACATCTACACCACGGGCAGTACGATCGATGCCGTCGCAAAAACGCTGATGGATGCCGGTGTGTGCAGGATTTATTTTATGACTCTGGCTATTGGTGAGGATGATTGAACGGAGGCATTTGAGTATGAATGTTAAGAATTGCAGAAGATGCGGCAGACTGTTTAATTATGTGACAGGACCTTACATCTGTCCTATGTGCAGAGAAGAAAACGAAAAAAAATTTCAGGAAGTAAAGAAATATATTCAGACACATCCCAGATGCTCTATGCAGGCTGTGTGTGAAGAGTGTGATGTGGAAGCGGGACAGATTCAGAACTGGATCAGACAGGAAAGGCTTCAGTTTGCGGACGATTCGCCGATCAAAGTGGCATGCGAGAATTGCGGGGCAATGATCGGAAGCGGCAAACTATGTGAAAAGTGCAAGAATGCTATGACTAAAAATCTCAATAATATGATGAATAAGTCGGTAGATCAATTAAAGCAGGAACCTGTTCGTCCCCCCAAGGATAAGAACAGAATGAGATTTTTGTAAAAGGACGGAGGAACCGTTGTATGATCAATCAGGAAAGGCTGCAGCTTATGACAAAAATGGCGGCCTATGAGGAGAATGAAGGCAAAAAAAATATGGCCATCGGCAGTTATTTCAGAAATGACTATATCGGATTGCAGATCATCAAATCCATCATCTGTGCGACGATAGCATATGCCATTTTATTTGCCATGTATATTTTTTATGACTTTGAGTTTTTTATGCAGGACATTTACAAAATGGATTTGATGGAATTCGGTAAAAATGTGCTTTTATATTATTTTATCTTCACGGTAATCTATGCGGTAATTGCCTATATTGTTTATTCTTACAGATATCACAAGGCAAAGAAGAGCTTAAAGAGATATTATCATCATCTGAAGCAGTTATCTGCCATGTATGATTTGGAAAATCGGAAATAAGAAAGGAAAAGTTTATGTCTTCATTATTGGAAATGAGAGAGGGGCTGCGGAATTTTTACAGCAAATATGAAGTGTATCTGACACCGTTGTTTAAATTTCTGCTGGCATTAATATCCCTGCTCTGTATCAATGCAAATATCGGGTTTATGGACAGACTCAGCGGCAATATTATCATTGCTCTGGTTCTTTCCTTAATGTGTTCTTTCCTGCCCATGAACTTTATTGTGCTGATCAGTGCGGCATTTGTATGTGCACATTTATATACCGTTTCCCTGGAATGCGGGGTTGTGGCAATCGCAGTGTTTTTACTGATGTTCATTTTGTATTTTCGTTTTTCTCCGAAGGATACGATCGTAGTAATATTGCTGCCGCTTTGTTTTGTGTTAAAGATACCGTACGTGATTCCCATTGCGGTTGGATTGCTTTGCAGTCCGGCATCGGTGGTATCCGTCAGTTTCGGAACCGTTATCTATTATCTGATTTTGTATATTAAGATGAATTCTCAGACGATCAGTACATTGGAAGCGGATGGAGCCGTTGCAAAGTTCCGATATGTGATTGATGGTATTTTGGGAAATAAAGAGATGATGATTACGATGGTTGCGTTTGCGGCGATGGTAATTATTGTGTATATTATCCGCAGAATGTCAATAGATCATGCCTGGACAATTGCTATGAGCGTAGGCGCGGTGATCGGTGTCGTGATCCTGTTGGTGGGAGATTTGGCATATGATACACACATTTCCATTGGCTTTTTGATCTTGGGAATGGTCATTTCGCTGTTGATCGCCAAGGTAATTCAGTTTTTTGCATTTAATGTGGATTATTCCAGAACGGAATATGTACAGTTTGAAGATGACGAATATTATTATTATGTAAAAGCAGTGCCAAAGAATTCCGTGTCACAGGCACAGGTAACCGTCAAAAAAATCACAAGTGTTTTGTAATAAAAAAGGGGATAGGAATATTTTATGGAGCAGGTAAACAGCTTTATAAATAAATATTTGACGACACTGCATATTCCGACAAGGATTGTGTGGACCGATATTGTGGAGATAATCATTATCTCCTTTTTGGTATACCAGATTTTAATATGGATTCGGGACACAAAGGCATGGAATCTTTTAAAAGGCGTTATCGTTATTTTGGTTTTTCTGCTGTTTGCGGCAATTTTACGATTGAGTACGATATTGTGGATTGCGGAAAAAATATTCTCGGTCGGAATCATAGCGGTTGTTATTGTATTGCAGCCGGAACTGCGCCGTGCGCTGGAACAGCTGGGACAGAAAAATTTTGTGATAAATCTGATACCTTTTGAAACGAAAGCATCAGACGGATTGTTTTCGGATAAAACGATCAATGAAATCGTAAAGGCAAGCTTTGAGATGGGCAAGGTTAAAACGGGCGCTTTAATTGTAATTGAGAAAAATCAGAAACTGACGGAATATGAAAGAACCGGAATTGCGGTGGATGCAATCGTGACCAACCAGCTTTTGATCAACATTTTTGAGCATAATACCCCGTTGCATGACGGAGCCGTACTGGTGCGTGGAGACAGGGTTGTGGCGGCAACCTGTTATCTGCCCTTATCTGACAGTACCAGACTTTCCAAGGAATTGGGGACCAGACACCGGGCCGGTGTCGGCGTGTCAGAAATCACAGATTCCATGACCGTCATTGTTTCGGAAGAAACAGGACGGGTATCTGTGGCTTATGAAGGGAAATTAACAAGAAATGTGGATGCGGACACCCTGCGGAAGATGCTCGAAACCATTCAGAATAAGACCGTGGAAGAAAAATCGCGTAAGGTCTGGAAAGGCAGGTTGAAACGTGAAGAAAAATAAATTGACGGATAACTTGTTTTTGAGAATTGTGGCTGTCATTATCGCGATTTTGGTCTGGGTTGTTGTTGTAAATGTCAGCGATCCGATTATTGAATCCAATTATTCCGGTGTGCAGGTCGAAATATTAAATGCAGATTTAATTTCAAAAGAGAACCGGACATATGAAGTTCTGAACGGAACCAATACGATATCGGTAACCATTACCGCAAAAAGGTCTATTAACGATCTGCTGGGGAAAGAAAACATTAAGGCAACCGCGGATATGGCTGAGTTGGATGAAGAGAACGGGACGATCAGAATACGTTTGGAAACAACGAAATATAATGATAAGATCGAGAGTATTAAATCCAAGACAGAAGTGCTGGAAGTAAATATTGAAGATCTGATGAAAAAGCAATTTTCCATAACGCCTGTTATAAATGGAGAACCGGTAGAAGGATATGTAACGGGGGATGTGATATTGGATCAGAACGTCGTAACGGTACAGGGACCGGAAAGCGTGGTTTCCGGGATCGATCATGCTACGGCAGAGGTCTCTATTGCGGGGATGTCCGGAAGTATCAGTACAACTTCGGTAATCCGTTACTATGATGAAGAGGATGAACAGCTGGATGCGACCAGACTGACAGGAAATATCAGCAGTGTCAGCATTAAAGTTGAACTGCTTGCGACGAAAAGTCTGCCATTGAAGTTTGCTACCACGGGTACGCTTGCGGAAGATTATGGCATGGCAGGAGAAATTACATCCGATCCGGAAGAAATCCTGATTGCGGGAAAGGCTAGTGTGCTGGCAAATCTGAGCGCAATATCGATTCCCGCATCGGCAATCGATATTGATGGGAAAGATGAAAGCTTTTCGCTGACGCTGGATTTAAATAAGTATTTGCCGGATAATGTCAGATTGGCGGATGAGGAATATGATGGTAAGATTATCGTAAAAGTGCCGATCGGAAAGATGGAGACGCTAACGCTGCAGATCCCCAAAGAAAATATCACGATTACGGGATTGGATGAAGAAAAGCAGAAGGCGACTCTGACCGGAACCGGGGATACCATAGAAATTACGGTAAAAGGTATGCCGGATCAGTTGAAAGAGCTGAATGTACAGGATATTACCGCCACAGCCATGATAGAGAGGTATATGGAGCGAAGAGGCATTACTTCTGTCAAAGAGGGCGTTTATGATATTCCGTTACAGATAGAACTGCCGGAAGGGATTACCACGGAAGGCAGCAATATTACGGTGGAATGCCGTGTAAGAGACGTAGATTAAAGAAATCAGAGGACATAATAATGGGAAGATTATTTGGAACAGATGGTGTAAGAGGCATTGCAAATGAAGAACTGACGCCGATACTTGCTATGCAGCTGGGGCAGGCCGGTGCGTATGTTCTGACAAGGGAAAATGCACATAAACCGACGATCATGGTCGGATGTGATACCAGAATTTCGGGAGATATGCTGGCAAATGCCCTGATGGCGGGAGCTTGTTCCGTGGGTGCCAATGTGGTCTATGTGGGTGTTGTGCCCACACCTGCGGTTGCATACCTTACCAGAAAGTACAAAGTAGATGCGGGAGTTGTCATTTCGGCATCCCACAATCCGGTGGAATTCAACGGCATCAAGTTTTTTGACGGAAACGGTTATAAACTGCCGGATGCGTTGGAAGATGAGATTGAGGAACTGATCGCCAGCGGTATGGAGGGGGTAAAATTCCCCACCGGTTCTTCTGTCGGTAAGATCAAATATCGTACGGATGCCAGAGAAGAATATATCAATCATGCCATGAAAGCGGTTCCGGTCAATCTGGAAGGAATGAAGATTGTGGTGGATTGTGCGGAAGGTGCATCTTTTTACACTTCGGTAGAGACATTAAAAGAGTTGGGGGCAACCGTAGTTGCCATTCACAACAACCCGGATGGCACCAATATTAACGCAAACTGCGGTTCCACTCATATGGAAGAACTGATGGCCAGGGTTGTTTATGAAAATGCCAATATTGGGCTGGCTTTTGACGGTGATGCGGACAGATTGCTGGCTGTAGATGAAAAAGGGAAAAAGGTTGACGGAGATCAGATCATGGCCATCGTGGGCAACCATATGAAAAATAACGGCCTGCTAAAGGACAACGTGATCGTAGCAACGGTCATGAGTAATCTGGGCTTTTTCCTGATGGGTAAGGCACATGGCATCGCAATAGAACAGACAAAAGTGGGCGACCGTTATGTGTTGGAGCGTATGAAGGAAATCGGAGCCAATCTGGGCGGCGAGCAGTCGGGACATATTATTTTCCTGGATGAGAATACAACCGGAGACGGTCTGCTCAGTGCACTTCATCTGCTACAGGTATTGGTGGAAACCGGTAAGCCTTTGTCGGAGCTGGCATCCATCATGGAGGTGTTGCCCCAGGCACTGGTCAATGCGCGTGTGCCCAATCACAAGAAAGAAAGCTATATGGAATATCCGGAAATTGCGGAAGCGATTGAGCAGCTGACGGCGAAATTTGCAGGAGAGGGCAGGGTGCTGATCCGTCCGTCCGGAACAGAACCGTTAGTGCGTGTTATGATTGAAGGTAAGGACCAGAAACAGATTGAGGTAGAGGCTCGAAAACTGGCAGATCTCATTCAGAATGTCATGCTGTAAGGGTTGAGAAATATCTGAAAAGGTGTTATAGTAAAAAGGGTATTGATTTATTTGGAGGGTAGTTCTATGGTTAGTCAGAAGGTTATAATAAAGAATCCTACAGGGTTGCACTTAAGACCTGCCGGCGTCCTATGTAAGGAAGCAATGCAGTTTAAATCATTAATAACGTTTACATTCAGGGATAGTACGGCAAATGCAAAGAGTGTTCTAAGTGTCCTGGGCGCATGTGTAAAGTGCGGCGATGAGATTGAGTTTGTATGTGAAGGCGAAGACGAAAAAGAAGCGTTGGAAGCTTTGGTAGCAGCGATCGAAAACGGACTCGGCGAATAGAAAACAGTGCATTACGGCCCATCTGTCAGGATGGGCTGTTTTTTATAAGAAGGAGAGGAATTAAAGAAATGTTAAACTATAAGAGATATCAGAAAAATCCGGTTGTGGATTATCCGGAAAGAGAGTGGCCAAATAAGGAAATTACAAAGGCTCCCGTTTGGTGCAGCGTAGACTTAAGAGACGGGAATCAGGCATTGATCGATCCGATGGTGGTGGAAGAAAAAATCGAGATGTTTCAGTTTCTGATTCAGCTGGGTTTCAAGGAAATCGAAATCGGTTTTCCGGCAGCCAGCCAGATTGAGTTTGATTTTCTGCGTCAGCTCGTGGAACGCAAAATGATTCCCGATGACGTATGTGTCCAGGTACTGACCCAGTGCAGAGAAGAGCTGATCGACCGTACTTTTGAAGCCATTGAAGGCTGTAAGCAGGCAATCGTACATATTTACAATTCCACATCCACGCTGCAGAGAGACGTGGTGTTCCATATGGACAGAGAGCAGATCATTGATATTGCCGTCAAAGGTACCGAAATGGTAAAAGAGCGCGCGGCAAAATTCCCGGGAAAGATCATTTTGGAATATTCTCCCGAAAGCTTTACCGGAACGGAACTGGATTTTGCACTGGAGATCTGCACGGCAGTACAGCGCACATGGGGACCTACTTGGGAGAATCCCATGATCATCAATCTGCCTTCTACGGTGGAGATGAATACCCCCAATGTTTATGCCGATCAGATCGAATGGATGAATAAACATTTTGAAAACAGAGAATCTATTATATTATCGGTGCATCCTCACAATGACAGAGGAACGGGCGTTGCCAGCGCTGAGCTTTCACTGTTGGCAGGTGCCGATCGTGTGGAAGGCACACTTTTCGGAAACGGCGAAAGAACCGGTAACGTGGATATTTTGAATATTGCTTACAACATGTTTTCTCAGGGAATCAATCCGGAATTAAATATCGAGCATATCAATGATATCATCGAAATTTACGAAAGATGCTGTAAAATCCCGATTCATCCCAGACATCCCTATGCCGGAAAACTGGTATTTACTGCTTTTTCCGGGTCCCATCAGGATGCGATCAACAAGGGCGTACAGGCGATGAAGGAGAGAAAGAGCGAGCATTGGCAGGTTCCCTATTTGCCCATCGATCCTGCGGATATCGGAAGGGAATATGAGCCTATCGTCCGTATCAACTCCCAATCCGGCAAGGGTGGTGTTGCTTTTGTCATGGATACTTATTTCGGCTTCAAACTGCCAAAGGGTATGCACAAAGAGTTTGCCAATGTGATCCAGACAATTTCCGAGAAACAGGGAGAGGTTTCCCCGGATCAGATCATGGAGAAATTCCGGGAAGAGTATCTCAACCGGAAAGAACCCATCCACTTCCGCCAGCTGCGTGTGGATGACTTAAGCGATGTGATCCAGTCTGAATTTGATACGAAGGTAACGGTAACCTATACCGATCATGATGAGAAAAAATATTTCGAGGCTGTGGGTAACGGTCCTATCGATGCGGTACAGCGCGGTTTACAGGAGGCTTTGGGCGTAAAGATCAAGGTGCTGGATTACGAAGAACATGCATTGCAGAGTGGTTCCAATTCCCAGGCCGCGGCATACATTCATCTGCTGGATGCGGATGACGGCAGAGTCACTTACGGCGTAGGTGTGTCCAGTAACATTACCAGAGCCAGTGTGCGTGCAATCTTTTCTGCCATAAACAGACTTGGGCTGGGAGAGAAATAAGCTTATGCTAAAAGGTTTCAAACAGATAATCGGTAAATATGCATATTTGTTACTGCCAATAGGTACCCTGCTATGTTTAGCAGGGTTTATTGGCAGTTATTTATTTCCCAATGAAGTGCTGGATACTTATCAGGTAAATATGGCAGAGGCTGAAAATGACGTGGAAAGCGTACATCTTTTTACCGGAACGGAAGACGAGTTCGGCTATGTCATGGAGACGGACGGAAGAGCCTTAAAGGGATTTCAGATCGGAATCTCCAAAAACGGTGCTTCTCTGGAGGGAACGGAGCTGATCTACCGGGTATATCGGCTTCCCGATGAAATCTCTTTGGAAAAAGAACTTCCGATCCGAATGGATGTCGATGAACTGGAACTGATATTGGAAAAAAGCTATGATCTTGGCACATGTCTGGACGGGCAATACCCATATCTGCCCTTTGATGAGGAGGGACTTTGCAGCGGAAAGCTTTATATAACCTTTACTTATCGCATCAACGGAAACGGGGAGGACGTTGCACCCGGAGTGTTTGTGAATCACGGAAAGGTGGATCATGCCGCTTCCTATATCAACGGTGAAATCTCAGATGAGATGCTGAAGAATTGTTATATTTACTCGCATGATACCTATCCGTTGCTTTATGATGCCAGAGTGCTGACGTTTGTATTTTTGGCGGCATCGGCAACCGTTTGTTATCCGCACGGGAAAAGAAGGGAGGAGGAAAAGAATGCAATCTGAACGCAATAAGAAGATAGCGAAAAATGCGTTAAAAGGTGTTCTTGTTATCGGAGTTGTTTTCCTGCTTTCCTTTATTTTGGAAATTTTGATATTCAACAGAACAGCGCTCTCCCATCCCTATGAAGCAGTCGTATTCGATCACAACCATATGCTGATGGAAACAACGGATACGCTGGCACAGCTTTCGGCAGAGGAACAGAAAGCGTTAGAGGTGGAGCAGGAAAATAAGAAAATCCTGGCCGAATATTATGGTGAGGAATATGTAGAGGAATTGGACGAATCTCTGGTCAAACAGGACGGAGTCTATTACCAGAAGGTAAAAGAGACCAGAATTCAAATGGAGCTGGGGGACACCTATTATGTGAAAAAATTAAAGGTATCTCTGCCATTGGAGGAAAATGCCGGCTATACGGTAAGAGTGTATGAAAAAGGCGTGCCCGGTGAAGGGATTTACTGCAGCATCAATCCTAAGCTGGATGCGGGGATTGCCAATGTCGGGAAAGAGACCAATGCGTTGGAAATCATACTTTTGACGGGAGAAGAACCGGATCTGGATGCACTACAGGTGGAAATTTCCAATGATTTCAGCCTCAATTCCGTTCGAATCTGCTTTTTTGCCGTCTGCCTTTTTATGCTGTATCTGATATTGGCAGCAGGTAAAAAAACATGGAACATGATGCGTGAGAAACCCCAGTGGTTTTTTGCGGTTACGGCATTTTTATTTGGCGGACTGCTGATCATGGGAATCGGGACGAATCAGATCAGTTATGATGAGTATGCCCATGCCAAAAGTGCATACAAGCTTTCCTTCGGCTCCACCATTGAAACTACGGAAGCGGCTATGCAGATGGTCGGAAATACCCTGCCGTATTTCAATAATCCGGAGGAGCGTCGTCTGGTGGAGGATTACGAGGATCTGATGAATGATCCTTCCTATATTGCGCCGGATATCGGACACCAGAGCCGTTTTCCCAGAGCGGAAACCAGAGTATACTATCCCATGGCAGCCGGATTTTATCTGGGACGGATTTTACATGTGAGCTTTGCGGATATGGTGGCTTTGGCAAAGCTGGGCAATCTGCTGTGCTATATCGTAATTGTGTTCTGGGCAATCAAAAAGGCAAAAGGCTATAAAATGGTGGTGGCAGCCATCGGACTTTTACCCAATAATATCTTTATTGCATCGGCATTGTCCTATGATGCACTTGTGACATCCTGTCTTTTGTTCGGTTATGTGCTGCTGTTAAATGAGATTTTGACACCGGAGGAAAAGGTACGGCCGGGAAATGCGTTGCTGATGCTGCTGTCCTTTGTAGTAGGCTGTCTGTCCAAACCTGTCTATATTGTCATGGCATTGATGCTTTGGTTCCTTCCGGCAAAAAAATTCCAAAATAAAGGAATGGCGTTGCTGTTTAAAGTATCCGTTACCGTTTTGGCGGGACTGATGATTTATAACATATTTTTCCCGACGCCGGTGGCGGGCGGAGATTACCAGCTGGTAAGCAATATGGCGTATTCCGGTGACCGGAGAAGCGTCGGAACCAGCACCATAGGGCAGATTTCATATATTCTGGAAAATCCTCTGACCTATACGAAGGTTCTGTTGAAAGAGATGTTCGGGATGCTTGGCAGTTATACATTGTTCGGAGTGCCCTTTGTGGGTTATGCGTATTTGGGGACAGCACCTTTCTGGATTAACTGGCTGTTGATTCTGCTGGGTGTTTTTGCGGCAATGTTTACGGCGACGAAAAGCAAACTCGGCAAAGGAATCGGCGCATTGACGCACCTGATGAATTTTGGCGTGGCAGCCATTGTCTTTTCCTCTATGTATATTTCCTATACGGCAGTGGGCAGCAGTCAGATACTGGGTGTCCAGGGAAGATATTTTATTCCGCTGTTTCTGCCTTTCCTAAGCTGCTTTTTCGGTATGGGAGAAGGGAAAGAAAACAGATTTGCTATAGCAAAGCAAAAGCTTCAAAGCCTTCCCGCAGTTTATGAGCGGGTTATCTTTGGCATACTGGGGTTTGTGAATCTTGTTATGACATGGCAGCTCGTCATTCTGAAAATGAATGTGTAAAAGGAGAACTTATGATAAGTGTCATTGTGCCTGTATATAAAAGTGAAAAGACATTGGAAAAATGTGTAAAAAGCCTGTGTGCACAGACCTATGAGGATATGGAAATCCTGCTCATTGTGGACGGTCCGCCGGACGGCTCCGGGATTTTATCGGAAAAACTGGCGAAGGAGGATGCAAGGATCCGGGTAATCAATCAGGAAAACGGAGGAGTGTCCAAAGCCAGAAACCGTGGCATTGAAGAAGCCCGGGGCGAATATATCCGTTTTGTGGACAGCGACGACTATGTGGATGCGGATTCCAACGAAAAATTGCTCAAGGCTATGACAGATCATGATGCCGATCTGGTCATTGCCGGGTATCATCATCTGTATTTTGGCAGGGATATTCTCAAAAATCCGAAAGAGGGGTTTTACGAAATGGGCAGTTTAAGTGCCGGAGACGGCGGGGAACTGTTAGAACTGTACCGGGCAGGATTTTTGAATATGCCATGGAACAAGCTTTATAAAAAAGAATTGATCAGGGAAGGGTTTCCCACAGACTTAAATTTGGGCGAAGACCTGATGTTTAATGAGGCCTATATGGAGCGGGCGGGGAAAATCAGTGTGATTCCATATCCGGTCTGCAATTATATTCAGGACGACAGGGGGACGACACTTTCCACCAAAAAGCGGATGGATAAGATACCCATTGCGCTCCGGTTGTACGAAGCATCCGTCTCCTTTTTTGAGAGGCTGGGAATTTCCGGCAGCAGAGTGGCGGCTGACAAACTGATCATAGAGTTCTTGGATGATCTGGAAAGTCTTGCTTTTGACAGGGAGATGAGCCGGAAGGAAAAAATGCGGATGATCCGGCTGTATGAGGAGGCTCTTGACGGGCTCGGAGAGGCGGGAAAGTCTCCTGCGCTGGAATTGCCCGATTATCGGATAATATTTCCCTTTTATCGGAAAAAGTTTACGGGAATGGTATATTTCCTTGTGCATGCAAGGGGATTGATTGCCAAGGTGTTGAAGAAGCGAGGATAAAGTATGGACAAATGTGTTTCCGTGATCGTACCCATTTATAAGGTGGAAGCGTATTTAAAGCGGGCGGTTGATTCCATCTGCCGGCAGACATATTCCAATCTGGAAATCATTCTGGTAGATGACGGTTCTCCGGACGGCTGCGGTGCCATCTGTGATGCGTATGCAAAAAAAGATGACCGGATCAAGGTTATCCATAAGGAAAACGGCGGTCTGTCCGATGCGCGAAATGCCGGATTGGATATTGCCACGGGGGAATATATTGCATTTGTGGACAGCGACGATTATATTGCAGAGGATTTTGTGGAGACTTTGCTTTTACAACTGCAAAAGAATGATGCGGATGTGGCAATGTGCTCTTATGCGGTTACGGCTTCCGAGGAGCCGGATGCTTCCGTTTTCGCAGGCACCGGCACAGCATCTTCGTCCGGAGAAGAGCATATACGGGATGGCAGCGTGGAGATCTGTGACAGACACGCATTGCTTTCCAACCTGTATGATGCCAATCACAGGGATGCCACTTATTTTATTGTGTCGTGGAATAAGATTTACAAGGCATCGCTATGGGAAGGAGTCCGTTTTCCAAAAGGAAAGATACACGAGGATGAGGCAACGACCTACCGCATCTATGACCGGGCAGTCAAAGGTGTTTATGTTCACAGACCCTTGTATGGTTATTTCAGCGCGCCGGAAAGTATTACCAGAAGCAGGTTCGGTATCAACAGACTGGACTGGATGGATGCGCTTGATGACAGGATTACCTATTTTGAGAAGCAGTGTGACGAAGAACAGGTTTCTTATGCAAAGCGGGCAAGAGCAGATGCTGCCATACATTATTATTATCCGTTGAAAGAACAGCTGCCCGGAGAGAAAGCAGAGCGGAAACGTCTGAAATCCTATGTAAAAGAAGAATTGAAAGCGGAAGGGAGCAAGCTGTCTCTGACAAAACGGTTGGGATACAGGCTTTTCCTGTTATCTGCACCTGCCTATCGGGCTGTGACCTGTATAGACCGGGATGATAAGGAACGGGTCTATCAGATCCTGTTTGTGATTTTAACTGCCTGGCTTGCCTTTTTATGCTTTTACAAGCTGGATGTGAAATATGTGGATCCATGGGACGAATCCAGACATGGAGTCAATGCATATGAAATGCTGAAAGAAGGAAATCTTATACGCAGTACTTATCTTTATGAGACGGATTATTACAATCTGAAGCCGCCTCTTTCCATGTGGACGATCATGGCCAGTATGGTGCTGTTCGGAAAAACGATTTTTGCCATGCGCCTTCCTTCCGTGCTGTGCTATCTGGTTATGGCGGTCAGTGTAGCCGTATTTGCCCGAAAACGCTATGGTCGGGCTCCTGCGCTGCTATGTCTGGCATTTCTTTCCGCCAATACGACTCCTTTTCTGGCACACATGGTACGGGCGGGAGATGCGGACAGCCTGTATGTGTTGATTTTTACACTGGCAATGCTCTGCATGCTGCGTATCGGGGAAAATCAGAAAAATCTATATTGGTGCGGCTTTTTGTTTGCCCTGGCATTTCTGACCAAAAGCTTTCACAGCGGCGTGATTGTAGTGATCGGAGGATTATATCTGCTTCTGACAGGGGAACTGAAAAAGATGAAACCTGCCGTATGGGCGAAGTTTATTGCTTCTGCCGTGCTGCCTCTGGGTATATGGGGCGTTCTTCGATATCGGACGGATGGAAGTGCATTTTTAAAAGAAATGTGGTATACGGATGTCCTGGGCCGCTCGGGAAAGGGCTTCGGAAGCAATGAAGCGGGATTTGGTTATTACTTTTCCTATTATTTGGGTAAAATGAGCGGCAATATTCAGATCTATCTTGTGGTGTTGATTCTGATCGTGCTGGCCGGTGTCTTTGGGTTTTTCTATTACAGAAAGAGAGAGATGTGCAGTCCGGCACAGGCGTGTAAAAAAATGCTGCTGCATAGAGACACCATCGGCTTCGCTTTGTGGATTCTGATTCCGACACTGGCATTTTCCATAGTGTCCACCAAGCTTTTGTGGTATCTGTATCCGTCAATAACCGCACTTCTGATAGCGGGAGCAGTGGTCCTGGGTAAATTGGTCCAGGAAAAAAGTCTTTCTCCGGCACTGCGGGAAACGGTATGGTATGCAGCTGTTCTGGTTGCGGGAATCTATTCGCTGATTTTGTTCGGAACCTTCCGCAATTATGGGGTGAACGGTGCACAGACCAATGCCTTTCAGCTGTTGATACAGGATACGGCACTGCAGGAAAAGACAGAGGGAAGTGCGGCATATGTGGCACTGGAAACAGATCAGCCGGAGCAGCCTCTGAATGAAACGTGGGCACAACAGGATGTATTTGTAGCGGAAGCATACGGAGATTATCTCTGTACCCAGGGAGGGTTAAATGCGCTGCTGGAGGATATGGAAGAAGAAGGACAGGAAGAAAGGCTGTTGTTTACAACCGAAACATATTTTGAAACGCAGGTTCTGCCGGCATTGGATGATGCGGGACTGATGCCCGAGATCATAGGCAGAAGGGAACAATACCTGTCCGTCCTGATAGACTGGTAATCAATCACCGGCTATGATCTTGGGAATTTGATGCATATCTGCGGCAATGTCCGTAAAAGAGGAAAAGTAGCTGCCGATGATCTTGCGTGTGGATGCAAGACAATACAGATCCACCATGGCATCCTGAATGCCTGCAATGCTGTTTCTGGATAGATCGCGTTCCTGATTGGAAATGATTTTGCCGGGAAAGGCATCACGCAGCCCGGCTTCTTCCGACAGATCGTCGGTTGCCAGGTAAAACATGGCTTCCGGATCGGTTTCCAATTCTCTTTTCATGGAAAGAATAAAGGCGTCGGTGGAACTTTTATCGATGGCGGGAATATTATCGGTCCGTCTGATATGAACTCCGACGGAATGGGCTCCCAGCTCCTGTTTTTTGGCTTCGATTTTTGCGGCAACTTCATCTGCGGGAACAAAAGCGGAGTAATCGTGGCACGGATAAAAATGCTCCTCGGTTGCTATATAGACCCGTGCTCCGAGGGAGGAAACGAAAGCATCATCCAAAGCTCCTTCCTGTCTGTGGGAACGGATGTCTTCGTTGCCGATAAAATTGCCGAAAACCATAGAAGATAACTGATACCAAAGTTTTTTCAGATTCCATTTGGAAGCAATATTGATGACCCGGAATTGATCCGTGGGCTGAAAAATCTTTTCAAAAGGGCAGCCAAGCTCCGGATTGACAAACCAGATAACCGTCAGTTTTTCATGGCGCTTTTCGGCGAGTATCCGGGCGGAATTGATGGCTCTCATTCTATTGCATAAACCGCCGATGGGTTGTATTATTAACATAGTATATCCTTCTTTCTGTAAGGGGTTATTGAGATAGGGCATAGTTACAGTATATCAAAAAAAAGGGTGTGCGTATATGAAAATTTTGCAGGTCAATACTGTCATACGAGGCAGCAGTGTAGGCAGGATTATGGCTGATTTATATGAAGTGATCAAAGAATCGGGAAATGAAGCCAGAGTAGCGGTTGGCAGGGAGCCGTGGCCGGAGGGCTATGAAGGAATGCTGATCGGCAACAAGGGCGATTTTTATTGTCATGTGATAAAAAATTTCGTCCGGGGAGAAGCCGGCTTTGGGTCTGATGCGGTTACCCGGAATTTTCTGGAATGGGTGGATCGCGAAAAACCTGACCTGATCCACCTGCACAATATACATGGGTTTTATCTTCAGATTGAACTGTTGTTTGATTATATCAAAAAAAGAAACATTCCCGTGGTCTGGACATTACATGATTGCTGGAGCTTTACGGGACATTGTGCATATTACGATTTTGCGGCATGTGATAAATGGAAGACGGGATGCAATAATTGTATCCACCATGCCAAAGTTTATCCCTATGCATTGTTTAAGGACAACAGCATTGATGCCTATGCAAGAAAGAGAAAGGCTTTCTGCGGGGTGAAAAATCTGACGATCGTTACGCCCAGTCAATGGCTGAAGGGGCAGGTGGAACAATCATTTCTGAAAGAATATCCGGTAAAGGTTATTCCCAACGGCATTGATTTGAATGTTTTTTCCCTGAGAGCGGATACAAAAAAAGCAACGGACGATCGGACCGGAGATGGCGGAAAGTCCGGACTTCAAAGCGGCGGACAGAGAAAAGTCATTCTGGGAGTTGCCAATATTTGGGAATTCCGTAAGGGGCTGGCCTGTTTTGAAAGACTTGCACAGGATCTGCCGGATGAATATTGTATTCAACTGATCGGTGTGAATAAGAAACAGAAAAAAGAACTTAGGAAAAAATACGGAAATAAAATCATTGCCATGGAGAGAACCTCCAGCCCGGAGGAGTTAGCGGAGGCTTATCGAAATGCGGCGGTTTATGTCAATGCCACACTGGAGGATAATTTCCCCACTACCAATCTGGAAGCCCTTGCATGCGGCACACCGGTTGTCACATATGCTACGGGCGGCAGCGGTGAGGCAGTAACGGAAGATACCGGCATTGTAGTGCAACGGGCGGATTATGATGCCATGAAGGGAGCGGTCGTCAAAGCGGCAAACGGCGCCTTTGAACGTGAAGCCTGCCGCAAACGGGCAGAGCAGTTTGATAAAAATACAAGATATCGGGAGTATCTGGAGCTTTACAAAGAAATCTTGGGTCGGGAAGCTTCGGAGTAAGGAAATGGAAAGAGTATGGAAAACGGGTGAAAAAATGATAAAGGCAGTTGCCATGGGCATTATGGCGCTTCTTTTTGTTGTCCTTTTCTGGCTGTTTTTGCAGGGCTTTACATTTTATGAAGCGGCTGATTTTCTCTATTCTTTTGCAAAAGTACCGGAGCTTGCGCTTTTATGCGGGCTGGCGGTGCTTTTTTTTGTAATCCTTTATGTGGCATCCGGAAAATGGTTTTCGTTGTGCGGCGCCGGAACCTTGCGGGTCATAAAAGCAATGGTGATACTGGGAATGTTGACGGTGCAGTGCTATTTTCTTTTTTATGTGCGAAGCTACTATAAATGGGACAGCGGATTTGTCATAGGGGGAGCGGCGTCTCTGGCTGAAACGGGAAGCGTAGCGGAGGAGGCTTTATATTATTTGTCCGTCTATCCCAATCAGAATACCTTTGTACTGATCACGTCTGCATTGGTCAGACTGGGCAACCTGTTTGGGATCGGATCCGGGGAAAGACCTTTGCTTTTCAATGTATTCAATACCATCTGTCTGGATCTGTCTTTGTTTTTGACTCTTCGGATCATCAAAAAATGGAAAAAAGAGCTGCGGGATTGGGAAATTTGCAGGATCTTGCTGATGTTTGCATGCAATCCTTTTCTGTATCTGGGGGTATCCTATTATTATACCATTACCCTATCCCTGCCTTTGACAATGGGCTTTTTGTATTTGCTTCTCTGCCTTTGGAATGCAAAGGGAGAAGAAAAGGACAACAAAAAGAACGGATATTTAAAAGCGGTTATGGCGGGTGTTTTGCTCGGAGCGGGTTATGAACTGCGGGCGACAGCCGTAATTTTGGGAATAGCGGCTCTGGTTACGGGGGTTTGGAAACTTTTTGCCCAGAAAAAAAGTCGGCGGGAACCGGAAGAACGGAAGCAGCAAGGCAGAATGGCGGTTCAGCTTGCGGTGGTGATGTTCAGTGCTTTGATTTTTGCTTCCGGGCTTTCGACGGTGCAGAAGGCATATATCGGGATTGATACAACAGATACCGCATTTCCCACCACCCACTGGCTGATGATGTCTTTAACCTTGCCCGGCAGCCATAACGGCGAGGATGAAGCGTATACTGCCTCTTTTGGGACAAAGGAGGAAAAAGAGGCGGCGGTGGCAGCACGTTTGTGGGAAAAACTGGAAGACATGAGCGTTTCGGATTATGTACGGCTGGTAAAGACAAAGATCAGAAATACATTTGGGACGGGAATGAACGGATATCCGGTATTTCTGGCAGATGCACTTCGGACGGACGGAGTCTATGAAGCGGTATTCGGCGGGCATAAAGATTTTGTGATATTATGGCATCAGGGCTATTATCTGTTTCTGCTGCTTGGGATTTTGATTTATATGGTGCGATGGGGATATGACTGCGTGCAGCAAAAGGAAACGGATTTTTACGGCTTTACCCTGCTGCTGATTTTGTTTGGAGCGGTTTTATTCTATGCGTTGTGGGAGGCATCGGAACAGTACAGCGTTCCGTTTATGATGATTATGGAGATGCTGTGTTTTGCCGGCTTGACGGTTTCTCAAAAAGCACAGGATGAAAATGACGATTGGGAGGAAAAGATACGTAAAAAAGCGCAGAAAGCCGCATCCCGCTGTGCGTTTGCAGCAACCGCGGTTATTGCGGTCTGGGGAATTGCACGTTATAAACAGGTGACCGAAGTAAACGTGGAACAGTCCCATCCCGTGGCAGTACAGATTTTGGCCAATACCTCCTATCCGGTGGATGATGGACAAAAACTGGTACAGACCCTGAAACTGACA
This sequence comes from Lachnospiraceae bacterium, assembly GCA_051877575.1. Classification (GTDB taxonomy): domain Bacteria; phylum Bacillota; class Clostridia; order Lachnospirales; family Lachnospiraceae; genus UBA2882. The sequence continues at coordinate 49,706 of JBJEJA010000031.1, forward strand.
CAGCCGTTTAATCGTCTGATCATACAATGGAGGAATCCGGCTCAGGAAACAAGCACTGCCATATACCGCCTCCGGCTCCGGGAAAAGAGTGGAAAGGTGGTATTTGAAGCAGAAATTGACGCTGCGGGAACCGGTTATAACGGCGCGGGGATTTACGATTTTGAAACGGTGGTGCCGGAGCAGCACGATTATGAACTTCAGGTGGAAAAAATCTCCGGAATTCCATCGGATGATCTGGAATTTGTCATATACGATATGTATGGATATACCCCTTATTCTGCCGGAGAGTTATCTCTGTGTCAATCGGATGAAAAGCAAATCATGGAAGCTTCCATGCTGTTTTCCGTTTCGGAAGAAACAATCAAAAGCTATACCACGGGGACAAAATATGTAATTTTTATTTCCGTTTTATTCCTAATCTTCCTATTTGCGGGATTTTGGTGTAAACTAAGAGTAGTGTCTTTTGACGGGGAGGAAAGATAGATGGGTAAAAAAAGAGTACTTTCAATGATATTGACATTGATGATTGTAATCTGTTGTGTGACGGAGGCTGTCGTCATCGGAGAACTGAAGAGTGAAAATGCGGAAATGGAGCAGAAAATAGAAGGTTTACAGGGTGACATTGCAGATCATGAAGAAGCAATTGCACAAGTAAACGAAGAAGCAGAGAAAAAAGCGGAAGAGGAAATTCCGGATTTATATCTTCCCGGAGACATTTACGTATGTGCAGGTCTGACCATGGAAATTTATAACGACTGCGTCAGTACCGGGGTCAATCTTGATAATTTCGATTTTTACTGGGAATGCGAAATCGGAGATTGTATGGAAGAAAAATATCGCATTCATGCGGATGAAGGGGATGTGGGAGAATATGCGCTGAACCTGCATGTTTACAATCTGCGCCTTAAGGAAGTGGCAAGTGCACAGACAACGATACATGTGGTGCCCAATGTGTTTGCATGGGAAGAGACCGGAAACGTGAAAATGGTGACTATCGGTGACAGTATGAGTGCAAGTACAGACTGGCTTTCCTATACAAGATATCTGTCAGGGGACAAGCTGAATCATCTTGGTACGCTGGGAGATACGGAAGGTCTGATGAATGAAGGCCGTCCCGGCATTACTGCCGGAGATTATCTGGCGGGAACGCTCTATGGGGAGCCGTCGGAAAGTCCCTTTATCAATCCAAAGACAAAGGAATTTGACTGGGACTATTATAAGGAGACCACGGGTCTGGATCCCGATGTGGTGCAGGTGTTTCTTGGGACGAACGGATTGGAAATGGATCCGACCGGAAATGCGGATAATATAGTGACGATTGTGGATCGTATTCTGGAGGCGGATCCGGATATGCAGATCATGGTTGTGGAGCCCATTTATCCGTCTGATCAGGACGGCATGGCAAGGCAGCAGAATATACCGGGATACGAGGGACTTCATGGTATGTGGTCGCTTTCCCGCAGCCAGATGGTATTTAACCTGATTACCGAGCTGGATAACAGGCTGGTTTCCTATGAAAATGTGACAATTGTTCCGGCTGCGGTCATGTTTGACCGGGAATATGGTTTTGAACAGGCCCAGGTCAGGGAGGATCCTCATACCGAAATCATGGATGTGATGCCGGCGCAGGGAGTTCATCCTTCTGCGGGAGGATATGACCAGATCGGCGATACGATTTACAGTACACTTTGCTATCTGATTGGTGAGGGAAAAGTGGAAACGACTCATGAGGAGGAAACCGGTGAGTAAGAAGGTATCGGTCATTACGACCACCTTTCAGGACCTGAAGCATCTGGAAGCAGTGGTTGACGGAATAAAAAAACAGGATTATGAAAACATAGAATATATCATCGTAGACGGAGGCTCCAAAGACGGAACGGTGGAGTTTTTAGACAAGCTGCAACAGGAATTTCAGGAACGTCCGGGGCGGGAAATGAAGTGGATTTCCGAGCCGGACCGTGGAATCTACGATGCCATTAACAAAGGTATCGGTATGGCCACCGGAGATATGATCGGATTTATGTTCGACCGGTTTGCTGCAGATGATGTGATCAGCCGCATGGTAAGCATCATGGAAAAAGAGCAAAGCGATGGTGTCCATGGAGATCTGGATTATGTGGATGAATCCGGCAAAGCGGTGCGGCGATGGGTCATGGGAAACGAAAGAACTATCCGTGACGGCTGGATGCCTGCCCATCCCACGCTTTATTTAAAGCGGGAGGTCTATGAAAAATACGGATATTATAAAACAGACTATAAAATAGCTGCGGATTATGAATTTATGGTAAGGATTTTGCAGGACGGAACCATCCGTCTGTCTTATATCCATGATGTGCTGGTGTATATGTTTTACGGAGGAACCAGTTCCGGAGGCTTGAGCAACTATATCCATTCCTTCCGGGAGAGTGAGAGAGCCCTAAAGGAGAACCACGTGCCTCATGCGTTTATGATATGCAGCAAAAGAACAATCAGGGTGCTGATACAGTTTGTAAAAGCAGCCCTGGGAATAAAGGGAAAAGAATGAAAAGTATTGTAATTATACCTGCTTATAACGAAGAAAAAAGCATAGAGAAAACAGTGGAAGATATCAGACTGCATGCGCCGGAATTTGATTATGTCATTGTCAATGACTGTTCGAAGGATGCTACCCTTAAGGTTTGTATGGATAAGGGGATGCATGTGCTGAATCTGCCGATCAACCTCGGCATCGGAGGAGCCGTACAGACGGGATATCGTTATGCTTACAAAAACGGTTATGATTTTGCGGTACAGTTTGACGGCGACGGGCAGCATGATGCCAGATTTTTACATGAAATGCGGGATTATATGATAGAACACAAGCTGAATATGCTCATCGGTTCCCGGTTCATTGAGAAAGAGGGATTTCAGTCTTCCGGTATCAGAAGGTTTGGTATCCGCTATTTTTCCGCATTGATCAGGTTCCTGACGGGAACCAGAATTACGGACCCGACCTCGGGAATGCGTATGGTGGATCGTGAGATTATTGAAATTTATGCGGAATCCTATCCCAAGGATTATCCGGAGCCGGAAAGCGCAGTCGCCGTTCTGAATATGGGAAAGACCATAGGGGAATATCCGGTTGTTATGCGAGAACGGACAGAGGGGGTTTCCTCAATTTCTCCGCTCAGAAGCGTTTATTATATGATAAAGGTAACCCTTGCTATTTTAGTAGAAATGTTGAGAAAGTGAGAGACGGAATGTTATGATGACTTTAAAGTTGCAGTTAATCATCGGGGCATTTCTGGTCATAGCGCTGATTGCAATTGTGAATATGATCAGGCAGCGGAAACTGGAATTGAAATACGCCCTGTCATGGCTGATCGCCATTGTCTTTGTTTTGATTTTGGATTGCTTTCCCGCATTGCTGACGAAGCTGTCCTCTTTTCTGGGTATCTGGGCACCGGTTAATATGATCTTCTTCCTGGGGTTCTGTTTTTCCCTGATGATCATTTTCGTTTTGACCGTCACGCTGTCCCGTATGTCGGAGAGGGTCAGGAAGCTGGCACAGGCGGTTGCTTTGAATGAAGAAAAGATCGAGCAGCTGTTAAAACAACAGCAGGAATCCAAACAGGAAAATGAAAGCAATGAGGAATGCTAAAAAATAAAAAGGAAGTAAAAGGAATGAAGGTTTTAATGATAGGTCTCGGCAGTATCGGGCAGAGACATTTGAGAAATATCAGGCGGGTCTGCGGAGAGGAAGCGGAGATACTGGCTTATCGTGTCAGAGGACTACAGCGGACTTTTTCGGACACCATGCAGATCAGGCAGAATGTCAGTCTGGAAGATGAATTTCACATCACATCCTACGGGGATCTGGGTGAAGCACTGGCGCAGAAACCGGATATCGCTTTTATTACCAATCCGACAAACATGCATATTCCCTGTGCGATACAGTGTGCGAAGGCGGGATGCCATCTGTTTCTGGAAAAGCCCATTTCCGATGATCTGAGCGGGATTGATGCCTTGGAAGTAGCCGTAAGAGAAAACGATGTCAAAGTATTTGTGGGATATCAGAACCGTTTTCACCCGGGGATCCGGGCGGTAAAAGAGACTGTAGACAGCGGCGAACTGGGCAGGATTTTGTCGGTACATGCCGTTGTGGGAGAACGTCTGACAACCATGCATACTTACGAAGATTATAAAGATACTTATATGGCAAGGAAGGATATGGGTGGCGGTGTTGTTACCAACCAGCTGGTCCATGAGATGGATTATCTCTATTACCTGTTCGGAAAGCCGGTCAGTGTTTATGCCATAGGAGGAACTTTGGGCAATCTGGGGATCGATGTGGAGGATAACTGCGATGCGCTTTTTGTCATGGAAGGCAGACAGGGCAGCAGGGTTTCCGTCAATGTACATGCGGATTTTTATCAAAGCCCGCCCAGCCGTTTTGTAAAAGTTGTGGGAGAAAAAGGACAGATTGAGGCGGATCTGATCAATGCACTGGTTACCAAAACCGTGTCCGATGTGACCGAACATGCGGCATTTCCCGAGTTTGCAAGAAATGATATGTTTATAGAAGAATTAAAATTATTCCTTTCCTGTATCAAAGAGGGGGGAAAGGAAGCCATTACCCTGGAAGACGGTATTGTCAGCCTCAAAATGGCAATGGCGGTCAAAGAATCCATGAAGACGGGAGGCGTAGTAAATGTCGATCTTTGATCAATTTAAAATTACGGGGAAGGTAATCATTATTACAGGTGGTGCCGGACTAATCGGAAGGCGGCACACCGAAGCTGTCCTGGAAGGAGAAGGAATACCGGTCCTTCTGGATATTTTTCCGGAACCTTTAGCGAAAGTAAAAGAGGAGTTTTTGAGCCGTTATCCGAAGGCAGAGATTGAAATCTATGTGGCGGATATTACCGACAGAGCCTGCCTGGAAGGAATCCGGGATGATCTGCTTGCCAAATATGGACATATTGACGGGTTGATCAATAATGCAGCCAACAATCCCAAAGTAGAAGGCGGATCCAAGAACCTGGGTGCCATGCGTTTCCACAATTTGCCCTTATCCATCTGGGAAGATGATATGAGGGTGGGACTTACCGGTGCATTCCTCTGCTGCCAGGTGTTCGGCTATGAGATGGAAAAACAGAAATCGGGTGTCATCATCAATATATCATCCGATTACGGCGTGATCTCTCCCAACCAGAATATTTACAAAAAAGAAGGCGTCCCCGAGGAAGAGCAGACGGTAAAACCGGTTTCCTATTCGGTGGTAAAACACGGAATTATGGGACTGACCAAATACCTTGCTACCTATTGGGCAAAAAGCGGTATCAGAGTCAATACACTTTGTCCCGCAAGCCTTTCCAACGGACAAAACGAGGAATTTGTACAGAAAATCAGTGAACTGATTCCCATGGGCAGAATGTCCAGACCGGACGAATATCCCGCGACAGTCCTCTATATGCTGTCGGAAGCCAGCTCCTATATGACCGGGGCGACGGTTATTCTGGACGGCGGCAGAACAATTTGGTAGAATAAAGCTATATGGCGAGAGCAGGAAGGGCTCTGAATAGTTATGGCGTATAAGCAATAAGGAGAAGAACGATGAAAAAATTAATTATCACAGGATGTAACGGGCAGCTGGGAAGAGCTGTCAATGAATTATATGCGGGAAGTAATCAGTATGAGCTGATCAATACCGATGTGGCAGAATTGGACATTACCGATATTGATGCGGTTATGAAGCTGGCGAGAGAGGTGAAACCTTATGCCATCATCAACTGTGCGGCGCATACGGGCGTAGATGCCTGTGAGACCCAGGCGGACGCTGCTTATCGCATCAATGCCATCGGGCCGAGAAACCTGAGTATTGCAGCAACGGAAATGGGAGCAAAGATGATTCAGATTTCCACCGATTATGTATTGGACGGAAAAGGAACAAGACCCTATATCGAATTTGACCCTGTAGGACCTGCCGGTATGTACGGCAAGACCAAGTTGGCAGGAGAAAACTTTGTCAAGGAGTTTGCAAAGGATTATTTCATCCTTCGTACCGCATGGTTATACGGAGACGGCAAGAACTTTATCAAAACCATGCTTCGTCTTTCGGAGACCAATGAAGAAGTGAAAGTCGTAGGGGATCAGGTGGGAACGCCTACCAGCGCCAAAGAGTTAGCAAAGGCTATCGATGTGCTGCTTCCCACGGAAAATTACGGATTATTTCATGCCACTTGTGAAGGCAGCTGCAGCTGGGCACAGTTTGCGGAAGAAATTTTCCGTGTTGCCGGGAAAAATACAAGAGTAAAAGCCATTACCACAGAGGAATATAACGCACCGGCACCGAGACCGGCTTACTCCATTTTGGAGAACTATATGTTTAAGCTGACCACGGATTTTATGTTTGCAGACTGGCATGATGCCTTTGAGGAATATATGAAAACATTGTTGGCATAATTATGGGAGCAATCGATGAAGCAAGTAGAAAAACTGGATTATTTGGACGGGCTGAAAGTATTGGCCTGTCTGATGATTTTCAATTTCCATTTTATCAATTTCTTTTATCCGGGAGAATACAGTCTTTTGCCGGAACAGTTTCATACGAAGTCACTGGAGTATATCATCGGTTCCACTCCGCTGAATATTCTGCTGGGTGGTAAATTCGGTGTCAGGATTTTTATGACGCTCAGCGGATTTTTTGTGGGATACCGTTTCTTTTTGACAGGCGATAAAAAATCATTAAAGACCGGTGTGATTAAGAAGTATTTTCGCCTGATTTTACCGATTGTTGTGACAAATATCGCGATTTTTATCCTCATGAGTCTGGGAGCTTACCAGAACCATCCGGCATCGGTTTTGGCGGGATCTGAGGTTTTCGTGGGCAATTATAATAATTTTGAGCCCAGTTTATTTCAGGCATTGAAGGAAGCCTTCTGGGGATGCTTTGTAACAGGCGCAAATCAATATAACGGACCATTGTGGTTTATTTATTATGAATTTTTCGGGACACTTTTGATTGCCGCAATCTTATCTCTCGTGGGTGAAAGCAAGGTAAGATATATTGTTTATGCGGTAGCTGCGTTAATTTTTATTCGTTCGGATTTTCTGCCCTTTGTGTTGGGAACCGTGGTCTGCGATCTGACCTATCAGGCTCCGATCTGGTTGGAAAAACTGTCCAAACAGAAATGGCTGATGGCGTTGTTGTTGCTCGGCGGTTTGTTTTTAGGTTCTTTTCCGCCCATCGGAGAACGGATGGAGGGTACGATTTATCAGTTCTTTCCTTTAAAAATTATTTTGTTTTATAATATCGGGGCATCCATGGTGATTTATGCGTTGCTACACTTAAGCGGACCGGCTAAGGTGTTGTCCGTAAGGCCGTTCACATGGTTTAACCAGTTTACCTATGGGTTTTATCTGATCCACTTTGCGGTGCTGTGTACATTTTCATGCAGTTTTTATCTGGCACTGCAGGACAAAATGAATTATCATTTGCTGGCGGGACTGAATTTTGTGCTGACTTTTATTCTGACTACGTTTTTGTCTTATTTGATGCATATATTTGTGGAGAAACCGGGAATAAAGCTGGCAGGGAAAATAGGAGCCTATTTTGACACACACTGAGTAGCTTACGATGGAGGAAGAGAATGAAGCAGGAGAAGCTCCGGAGAGAGAACTGGATAGATGCGGCTAAGGTTATCGCCATTTTGATTGTGGTATTGAATCACAGCGGTATGGTGATTCCGGGAGTGAATTTTTGGGGCGGCATGTTTTATGTGCCGGCCTTTTTCCTGTTGGCAGGATATACATATGCACATAAAGAGGAAAGTTTTGGCAGTTTTGTAAAAAGGAAGGCAAAAAGGCTGCTACTTCCTTACTTTACTGCCAATGGTGTGTTGTTTTTGTTTTTCTTTGTAAAGGATTTGTTGACCGGCAGCTTTGAGCCGGGTAGAACCCTGCTTTCCCTTGTCGGAATATTTTACGGCAGGACTCAGCTGCTTAAGACAGAGGGGAGTCTTGTAGTCTTTGAGGCACCAATGCCCAATGTACATATGATGTTGAATTTGAATGCGCCCACATGGTTTTTACCGGCGTTGTTTTTGGTTCTTATCAGTGCGGAGGGGTTGTACCGGCTTTTGAAGAAAAGTGCCAGAAGAGTCTATTTATTTGTGGCGGTACTTGCTTTTTTAATGCTGATTAACCATTATCTTTCACCGTTTCTGCTTCCATGGTGTCTGGATATACTGCCTTATTTACTGGTATTTTTCCTTGTGGGAATCGAATTGAAGAAAAAAAGATTTTTTGAATGGCTGGAGAGCCGGACAAGGCCTGTACGATATGGGCTGGTGGCAGGAATTTTGCTTCTGACTGTAGCAAGCGGATTGTTTAACGGTTCTTTCAATCTTTCAATCAGTTTCTTTGGCAAGAGTGTGGCGATTTGTCTGATAGCTGCGATCGGTTCCAGTGTTTTGTTGTTATCGGTATTGTGGTGGCTGGATAAGAAAGCTGCAGTTGTAACAACATTTATTGGGAGATTAAGCAAGTATAACATGACGATTTTGTGCTATCATTACTTTGTGATGCAGATGTTTTTTGCAGCGGCAGGAGCTGTAATACCAAATGTGTGGAATGAGAAGGAAATGCTTCAGAATATGATCAGGTTGGCAGGGATGGTTGTATCCGTCTTGGTTTGCGTGATCGGAGATTGGGCTTATCATAAAGTTTTAAAGAAGTAAATTTTCTTGTTGTCTTAGGGTATATGATAGGACAAAACTGATCAAGGGGCGGAAACTGCAGGGAAGCATAGCAGGAGGAAGAGTAATTGAACCGGTTAACAAAGCGGGATGAAGCGTTGGACGCAGTAAAAGGATTTGCCATATTGATTGTGATGGTGGGACATTGTATCGTATTAAACGGATTGGCTGATCCGTATATTTATGATGCCATTGTGGCGATTCAGATGCCGTTGTTTATGGTAGTCAGCGGATTTGTGACAGGCAGAAAGCCGCTTTTACTGACAGAAAAGCCGGATGCAAAAAAGTATCTCGCACAGTTTGGAAGGCGCACGGTATCATATTTGCTGCCTTTCTTTGTGTGGCTGTTCCTGACACATCTGACCAATCCGATTCGGGAATTAAAACTTCAGCTTTTTGCATTGGACAGAGGACTTTGGTTTTTGATGACGCTTTGGATCATTACGCTGGTAACGATGATAGCATCGTTTGTGGCCGATTACGCGGCATGGAAAGTAAAAGGCGGAACTTTTGGAAAAGGCATCCTAAGATTTTTGGTATTCTGTCTGTTCGTGGGAATCTGCTATCTTGGTTTTGTCGTACAGGCAAGGAGTGGGAATCTGTTTTTGAGCCCCAGCCTGACCGTGAAATATCTTCCTTTCTATGTGGCGGGATATTTGTGGGCATTGTATGTAATGCCGGTTGCGGATAAAATGAAAAAGGGAGTTGTAAACGGAATTTGGATTCTTGCAGCTGCCGGGTTTATTTATTTGATTGTGGCTTTTGATATGGTTGTGGTATCGGATACCGGGACGCTGGCGGCACAGATGGCGGCATCTTTTCTCGGCAGTTTTATCTGTTTCTACGGCATCTATCATTTTGCCAAAGGAAAAGTCAAAAAAGGACTCTCCTTTATCGGACAATATACACTGGAAATCTATGTGCTGCATTTTCGCTTTGCCAGACTGCTGGGAATTGGCAATAAAGACCTGCAGTTATATTCATTGGAAGCTTTGGGTTGGGTTACAGCGGCATTTGTTGTTATGAGCGTGCTGACAGCGCTCTGTATCTTTATTATCAAAAAAATATGGATTTTAGATCTGCTGCTCTTTGGAAAAAAATCAAAAAAATAAAACTGTTATAGAGGGAGCGTTTTCCCGTGACAGTTTTATTTTTTCGTATAGGTACACCTTGTTTTTCTTATATGATATTTTGGAAATATGCAATGGTTTTGACCAGACCTTCTTCCAACGGAACGGTCGGCTGCCAATCCAGTTTTTCTTTGGCGAGAGAAATGTCGGGACGGCGTTTGGTGGGATCATCATCGGGAAGGTTACAATAAACCAGTCTGCTATTGGAGTTAGTCAGCCGCAATACTTTTTCGGCAAGCTCCAGCATCGTAAATTCTCCGGGATTCCCCAGGTTAACGGGACCTATAAAGTCATCGTTTTCCATCATGCGGTACATGCCTTCAATCAAATCATCCACATAACAGAAACTTCTCGTCTGACTGCCGTCTCCGTAGACGGTAAGATCTTTTCCCTGCAATGCCTGCACGATAAAATTGCTTATCACACGTCCGTCATCCGGGTTCATACGTGGTCCGTAGGTGTTGAAAATGCGGATAATACGGGTATCAACATGATGCTGCAGATGATAGGAAAAGAATAAGGCCTCTGCTGCCCGTTTTCCTTCATCGTAGCAGGAGCGGATTCCTACAGGGTTGACGCAACCGCGATAAGACTCTTTCTGCGGATGCATTTCCGGATCGCCATATACCTCACTGGTACTTGCCTGTAAAATGCGAGCATGGTATTTTTCGGCAAGCTCAAGCATATTGATGGCACCCAGGACACAGGTTTTGGTGGTCCCCACCATGTCTTCCTGATAAAATGGCGGACTGGCAGGACATGCCAGGTTATAAATCTGATCCACTTCCGTATCAAAAACTTCTCTGACATCGTGTTTCACAAATTCAAACCTGGGGTTTGTCAGCAGATGGCTGATATGCCCCATGCTGCCGGTATGCAAATTGTCCAGACATATAACGTGGTTTCCTTCTTTAATCAGCTTATCACAAAGATGAGATCCCACAAACCCGGCACCGCCGGTTACCAAAATACGTTTCATTTTTATGAATCCTTTCCGCATACCGCCGGTTTCATGGTTTTGGCATCGGTATGCTCTATGATTAATATCAATATTATAAACACTGTTACAAACATGGTAGGATAGCTGTACTGGATAAAGGAAGCCGGAGCGGTTAAAAAGATGACTGCTTCTCTGGTCAGTAAGGATACAAGGCACCAAAAAGAAAACCAATTCTTTTTTATAAGTGAGAAGATGCAGGCCAGTATCAGCAGAAGCAGAACCTGCAGATAGGCTTCTCCGCCATATTTGAATAAAAATGAAGGAACGGCATCGCTTCCCGTGATCGGAAGTCTTTGGTTGCCCCGGATCAGTTCATAGCCATAATCTTTGTCGCTTTGGTACAGATGGAATTCCGAGGTGTTGACAGGTTCCAGTCCCAGCACCAGAGAATTATTATAATTATAAATTCCGTTTGTGACAAGGAATAATTGCACTCTCTCGGCAAAATATAAATCCGGATTGTGGATGATCAGCCGCAACGCACTTTTTAAAAAAGCTTTTTGTGCTGCTTCATCAGCACCCGTTTCCGTAAAGCGTCCCCGATTAAAGTCCGAATTATAACGGTTGTAGGAGCTGCAGGACAGCGTTTCGTAGCTGATATAATCCAAATCGATGACGGCATCAATGTTAGCCAGATCTTCTTCCGCGCCCGGATAGGTCTGTTCCCTGTGGATGATCAGAGAAAGCGGCCGAATGGTGGAAATGATCAGATAGTCGCTGCCGTAGTATTTCTCTTCTCCTCTTGTCTGAGGAACTTTGATTGCGGAAAAGAAAATAACAAATGCAAGTAAAAACAGAGCAAGTTTTTTGGGCTTCCGTCCGTAGCAGATCGGAATCAGCAGACAGCAGAATACAATCAGCACAATACCTTCGCTGCGCCAGAAACAAAGTACGGCAGCCAGTCCGGCCAACAACAAAAGTTTGACCGGAGTCAGCTCTTGTTTTCCCTTCTTTTCAAAATACAGAAAAGCAAAGAAAAACAGGAAGAAAGGGCTGTATAGTGCCGGTCGGAAACACATCAGTGCCGAGAGCAGCACAAAGGGCATCAGCCCGCAAAATAAAATGAGATATTTTATTTTGGCAGTAAAAGCCTTATCGGTTTGATAAAAAATATAGGCCATTACCAGCGCAAGGCACATATCATTTAAAATAATGGGACCCGTAGAAGCGGGAAGCAGGGACATTCCGACCATATAGTACAGGGAAGTCAGGTAATTATGCCAGTAGACCGGATAATACCGGGTGGCATAGCCGAAAATAACCGTATCGTCGCTCATGTAATAGCCGGGATAACTGCATAATAGCAGAATGATATAAAGCCCCAAAAAGCCCAAAAAAGAAAATAATAATTTTTTATGTTTTGTTCCGTAAAGAAAAAATTCCAGCATGCCCCATATGACGAAGAAAACAAGAATTTTGGACAGCACATGCATAAAAGGAACCATGTCATAGTCGATGGGCAGACAGTTCATATTCAGGGCATCCGAAGTGAAAATCTTCCGGTCGGTCAGAAAAGTAAGTCCCCAGATGACTCCCGTTAAAATCAGCAATCCGATATGAATTTTTCTCGTGTTTTGAAAGGGTTTTCCCTTATTTTTCATACAGTTTTCCATACAGAATATTATACCCCAGACAGCTTGCTAAATCTACTGATATTTGCTATATTTTAGTTATGATTCTGATATTACCGGCGGCGGCAGCCGCAATATATGCGTATGTAAAACTGAAAACCAACGAGACGGCTGAAGCGGTGGCAAGAGCGATCCTCATATTTGAAGTATTGCTGCTGGTGATTACCGATTTATTCAGCCTTTGCCATGCATTGAACCGATATACGGTGTTCTTTTCATGGCTTTTTGTATTATTTATATTTTCGTTGCTGTACGGAAAAGAACATGGGTTTCCCTATCTTCTGAAGCGCATTGAGAGAAAAGCATCCGATACGGATAAAACCTTTCGTATACTCCGGTTTGTGATGTGGGGACTTCTCATTATTCTTTCGCTGGTGCTTCTGGTGGGAGCCGTCTTTACCGTGCCATATAACTATGACTCCATGTCCTATCATCTGGCGCGAATCGGATACTGGATCGATCATCAAAGCGTTGCCCACTATGTCAGCAATATCGACAGGCAGATCTATTCTCCCGTGTTGGCGGAGTATAATCTTCTGCATATGATGCTGCTTTCCGGAAATGACACTTTCGTGAATTTTTTGCAGTATATTTCCATGTTTGCGGCGGCTTATTTTATCTATCACGGGGCAAGGAGGCTTGGGACAAATCGGACATTTTCCTTGTTTGGCGCATTTGTATTTATGATGATGCCTCTGACCATTTCCCAGAGCATTACCACCCAGAACGATTTATTTGTAACCGTATTTTTTGCAATTTTTGTCTATGAACTGATCGGAGTCGTGAAGTGGGATCGGATTATCCTGAACCGGGAGCAGGTGCTTACCATTGTCATGCTGGGTCTGACGGTAGCCTTTGCTTATTTGGCGAAAACCAGTGTCTGTGCATCCATGTTGTTTTTTATGCCATGGCTGCTGATTGTCAGACTACGGAAGAAAGACCGGGTCGGGAAATTGATGGGAAGCGCCGGAATTGCGGCGGTGAGCATTATTGTACCGGTTTCCGAGACCTGGATCCGTACTTATCTTTCCAGCGGCAGCCTGATGACGGATACCGCAAGCGGAGATATTATGGTTGCGACCAAAAATATCAGTTACATTCTGGTGAATATATTAAAGAACTTTTCTCTGCTGATTACCCAGCATATTTGCCGGCCGCTCAATGGCTTTGTATATCGGATTGCCATTCATACGGGACAGGCATTGGGTGTCGAAGTGAATCATGAAGCCATTGCTTTCCATGGCTTTGATTTCCTCCGGCATATGAATATGGGAGACGATATGTATTCCCACGACAAGACACCGAGCGCTTTTGCGGCATATCTGGCAGTGATTGCGGGAGTTTTATTGATTGTGCTGCTGGTGCGTCTGTTGATCGGAAGAAAGAAATTAAGTGCTGATGTGAAAGGGCAGTGGGGACTTTCTCTGGGATATGCCGTTTCCGCATGGCTTTCTCTGGGATTTATCATGGCATTGCTGCGCTGGCAGCCGTGGGGTACGAGACTTTTGTATCCGGCATTGGCCATGACCGTTATGATGAGTGCCAATCTGCTGTGGCTGTTTATGAGCAGGATGGGGAAAGGCATACAGAACGTGATCCTGTCCGTACTGATCCTTTTATGTACGATTCTTGCGGTCCCGTCCGTAACCTACAATATGAAACCCGCGGGAGATTTCCTGAAAAACGGATGCAAAGACCGCCTGTCATATTATTTTGTATACAATCAGAGAAGAGGGTCCTATGAAGACCTGTTGGAGTGTGCACAGGCGGAAGAAGTCGGCGATATCGGGCTGATCATCTCCGGTGACGGCTATGACTATCCGCTCTGGCTGATGTTCCATGAGCAATATCCACAGGGAAAACTGCGTCATATCATCGCAGAAGAAAGAGCGGATGAAGAGGCGGTTGCCCCGGAGGCAATTCTCATGGTTGAAAGAGAGGAATTTTCCGTGGGAGATACGTATGAATATGGCGGAGAAACTTATGTATGTACTTACGTCAACGAGGACAATAAAGATGCATACTTAAGCCTTGCAAAATGATAAAAACAATTCGTGGCGGCAACGGGTGAAAATGCTTTTTCCGAACCCTATCCGGACACCGTGTCGCCCGGTTCGGCATGTGAAAGCAGTTTTTCTACATCATCCCAGCTTCGTGCGATATATACATTGTCACACAATCCGGAAAATGTATGGAAATAATCTTCATAATCACATTTTTCATTAAAGGAATCCTCTGCCAGCGGATACAGGAAAATAATCCGGCACTTACTTTGAAACAAAAGTTTTCCGGCCACGCAGGCGGTGGAATAAAAGGAGATCAGCGTCTTATTCTCCATTTGTCCGGAAGCAACGGCTAACTCAAACGGACAGGTATCCTGATACACCGGTATTTCGCCGTGGAAATCATCATGGATTCCGCGGGGATGCGGTTTGATGATAAAATTCTCATTGCCCGCAATATCCCGTAGCCTTCTGATCAGGTTCCGGTAAGTCTCCGGGTTCTGTGAACCGTTTTCGGTCCCCTGTCCCAGAAAAATAATATCCTGTGAGGGAACCTTTGCCTCAAAACGGAAAATATCCTTTGCCATTTCAATCATCCGGTTGATTCGTTCCGGTGTCCGCGGGATCTGCACTTTTTTAAAGTCGACATTTTTTTCTGCCATTTCCGGCTCAAACAATAAAATGTCTCTTTCTTTTTGTTCAATATCATAATGCCATAATGCGCGGTACATGGTCATTCCGGAAGGTGTATTGATAACATGAACCGGTTTTTTGGTATAGCTGGCGAAACCGTCTTCGTATCGGTGAAAGGTCAGCTTTTTGTTTTTTCTGATCAGTGTTTTGGCAATTTCTTTTACAATTTCGTCCGGAGTTCCCGGAGATGCAAAATACATCCGGTCATATGTTGGCAGAGGGGAATCGATGATAACATCTGTCGTACCGTTGTGGATAAAACTTTCCCAAAAGGTAACCGGCGCGGATTTGTACGGATTTTTGATTTTTCTGCCGTCAGCAAAAGAAACCTTATGGAAATAAGGGTTCAATCTGCCGCTATGATACAGCTCTTCCATGGAAGGTGTTTTGTCGGTTACGATAAGATCGACCTCGTCCTCCGATAAAAAAGCATCTTTTACAAATAAAAAAACAAGAAGATGATAGGGAGTACTGACTACCCCAAGTATTTTTGCCATAATAGCCTCCTAAATGGAAAATGTGTGTCCGGCATATGATTTCACAGAGAGGGTAAAGAAACGGATTTCTCGGAAATAAACCCTCGTTAATTTATCATTTGGGCATAAAATGTCGTTTTTGGCTGATATACCCTGATTTTTACGCCGATTAGTCTTTGAAGAGGGTATATAAGTTAATTTTTGATAAATATACCCTTATTTTGATATCTGTCGGCTTGCTGTAAGGGTATAAAATAAAATTTTTTGTTTATATGCCCATTATGCTCTCTTTAAGGTTTTTTGCACAACATCCAGCAGCATGGCGCGCTCTTTTTTGCCGAATAGGAACAACAGATTAATGACGGAACCGGCAATGCCGCAAACAATCACATCCATCACAATCCAAAACCAGCTGTCTGACGGCAGTACCAGGTAAAATCCGTAAAAAACCGCTCCCATGGCGATGCTGACCAGAACATAGCGGATGATGGTAGGATAAAAGGATTTTTTGGAAATCCCCAGACAGTGAGCAGCATACATGGGGGTAAAGGTCATGTTTTTGATGATGCCCAAAACGGTGGAAGTCCCGGCAACGCAATAAACACCGAGGGAAGTGGTATCCAGCAGGATGAAAACAATCCCGGCGCTTAAAATGCCCATGATCAAAGTAATAATGGAGTTCCATTTCAATTTGTTGACTACCGTATATACATTAAATAAAGGACTGATTACGCCGCCAACGATGGTTCCGAACATGGTAAGAAGCGTCAATATATAGATCGTATTGATAACGGAAGTGTCGGTAATGGACTGGGAATTGGGAAGCCAAAGGGTATAAAAGGGGATACCGAAGGCAACCACAAAGCACAAAGGAATATTGGCAAAGAAACCTGT
The DNA here is from genome assembly GCA_051877575.1 of Lachnospiraceae bacterium. Classification (GTDB taxonomy): domain Bacteria; phylum Bacillota; class Clostridia; order Lachnospirales; family Lachnospiraceae; genus UBA2882. The sequence goes on from JBJEJA010000031.1 coordinate 66,250, forward strand.
CATTTTCATGGCACTTGTCAGATCCTCCAGAAGCTCTTTTTTATTTTCCTTGGCATAGCTGATCGTCAGGGAAGGAGTAAATACTGCGGAAATCGTCTCATACAAAGTATTGATTGCCACGACAATGGTTTTGGACGTACTGATATAGCCCATTTCCGTGCCGCCGATAAACAGATTGGTAATCAGGATGTCCAGCCCGTTTGTCAATGTCTGGCCGGCGCGCATGACGGTATTCCAGATGCCTGCCGAAAGAATTTCCAGCACTTTTTTCATGGAAAAATGCTTCCTGCTGACTTCAATCTGCGGCATCAGTTTCTTCGTGTAATGCACATAGGTAAAAAGCAGATAAACCGTTGCCGCAAGGGATGCCGCACCGATATAAAATACATGAATGGGCAGGAAGAAAAAGGTCACAATTAAAATAACGGAACGCAGTATCTGGGATTCGATGGAACGAAATGCCTGCAGATCCAGCCTGTTCGCCGCAAAAGTGGCAGTGGAGAAGGTGGTACTGATGATCGTCACCATGAAATTCAAAAAAGTCAGGGCAAATAAAAGCTTGACATCCGGTATCAATGCCGGAGAGATATTGACCAGTTTATCCAGGAAAGTGACAACCAGTATACAGGGAATGAACAGGACAGCTACGATGGCGATGTTGGCATACATGGTAGAATTGAAATATTTATTTGCATTGTCGTAGTCGCCCTTGGTCAGACTGACGGTAATAAAGCGCCCCGCCATGGAGTTTAAAGCCATGGCTGCAATGTTGGCATAGCTGACAAAGTCGTTGGCAAGGGTCATAAAGCCGTATGCTTCATAATCCAGCTTGTCGATAATGATAGGAGAAAGGACAAAGCTGATGGCAAGGCTTACCAAAGTGGAAATCATGCTTGCAGCCATATTGATCATAATCTGTTTGCTTTTGCTTACCGTTTTCATCTGATACCTCAAACTTCAAATAACAATTCACAGCGCTCCATCCACATGCACACTCGTCGCCTCTTCGAGGCTCCGGTCCCGCTCTTTATGGAGTCAAGACTGCTTATGTGAACAGTGACAGTGTCTTCTCATGAGATTATAGCATGTCAGGAAGTATTTGACTAGCAAAGTACGCAATGGTAAAATAAAAAGAGTTTTATAGAGAAAATCGGAGAATTGTCTATGAAGATTATGCCGAACCGGATGGACCGGGGATTTTATCAATATCAGGAAGAGTTTGAAAAGAAAGCATTGGAGGTATTGCGCTCCGGCTGGTATGTACTCGGCAAGGAAGTATCAGCGTTTGAGGAAGAGTTTGCCGCATATACCGGAGCCGGATATTGTGTGGGTCTGGCCAGCGGCCTGGATGCTTTATGGCTCGCGTTCCGGGTCCTGGGTATCGGGTTTGGTGATGAAGTAATCGTACAGGGCAATACTTATATTGCCAGCGTTATGGGAATTACCATCAACGGAGCAACTCCTGTTTTTGTGGAACCGGATGATTATTATGAGATTGATCCGGCAAAAATAGAAGAAAAGATTACAGACAGGACAAAAGCGGTTCTGGTTGTTCATTTGTATGGACAGGCTACCAATATGGAGCCGGTCGTGGAGCTGTGCCGGAAACATAATCTTCGTCTGGTTGAGGACTGTGCTCAGTCCCACGGTGCATGTTTTCGGGGCAGGATGACAGGTACATTCGGAGATATCGGCTGTTTTTCCTTTTATCCTTCCAAAAATCTGGGAGCATTCGGGGACGGCGGTGCCATTATAACCGATGATGAACAGATTGCAAAGGATATGAAAGTATTCCGCAATTACGGCAGTGAAAAGCGGTACTACAACAAAGTGGTTGGGACAAACTCCCGTCTGGATGAGATACAGGCGGGTCTGTTGAGAGTCAGACTGGCACATCTGGATGAGCTGACAGAAGAAAAACAGAAGATTGCGGCCCGATACCTTGCGGAAATCAAAAATGAGAAAATCGCATTGCCGCAGGCGATTGCGGGTGCGACCCATGTGTACCATCAGTTTGTGATCCGTTGCAAAGAGCGGGATGCGTTGATCTCCTATCTGAATGAAAAAGAGATTGGGACGATCATTCATTATCCCATACCTCCGCATCTTGCGGAAGCATATGCTTATTTGGGATTTCACGAAGGAGATTTCCCGATTACGGAAAGGCTGGCAAAAGAAGTGCTGTCCATTCCTATGTATAACGGCATGACAGAAGAGGAACAATCCTATGTAATAGATGCATTGAATGCCTTCTGAGATTCCCGGGAAGTCGGCTGCGGAAGCGTTTTGAGAGAAGACTGTATTGATAAGGGTATGAGAGATGAAAAAACTAAAAGAACAGTTTCGGATTATAAATTTCAATGAATATGGTGATGAAAGAGGAAATCTCGTGGTAGCGGAAGGAAGCGGAGTAGATGTCCCTTTCGATATTAAGCGGGTTTTTTATATGTATGGCTCCGATCCTGATATTGTCAGAGGACAGCACGCAAACCGCAGGACGAAATTTGTCCTGATCAACGTCAGCGGAACCAGTAAAGTCAAGGTTGATAACGGCGTTGAGACGGATATTATAGAACTGAATAAACCCCGTATGGGACTTTATATCGATACCATGGTATGGAAGGATATGTATGATTTTTCAGCAGATTCCGTACTGTTGGTTCTGGCAAGCGAGCATTATGACGGCAAGGAATATATCAGAGATTATAATCAATTTTTAGAAGAAGTCAGAGGGAACGGAAAAGATGAGTAAAATTTCAATCGTAGTGCCGGTTTATTATAATTCCGACACTTTGATGATGCTTTATGAAGATATGAAAGAAAAGATTCTGGGAAAACTGGGAGACTATGAACTGGTTTTTGTGGATGACGGTTCCGGGGATGCTTCATGGGAGATTATGAATCAGATCCGGGAAATGGACGGCAATACCAAATGTGTGAAGTTGTCCAGAAACTTTGGAGAACACGCTGCGCTTCTGGCAGGCTTATCGGTATGTACCGGAGACTGTGCGGTAACCAAACAGGCGGATCTGCAGGAAGACAGCGAAATTATCTTAGACATGTATGAAAGCTGGAAAAAGGGAAACAAGGTTGTTCTGGCGGTTCGTTCCGAACGGGACGAAAATCCTGTTAAGAAATTTTTTGCACATATGTATTATGTGATTGTACACAAATTTGTCAATGAAAAAATGCCGGTAGGCGGTTGCGACTGTTATCTGTTGGACAGACAGGTAATTGATGTTTTGCAAATGCTGGACGAGAAAAACTCATCCCTGACCTTACAGGTTTTGTGGGCCGGATTTCAGACAGATCAGATATATTTCCATAGAAGAGACAGGGAAGTCGGAAAGTCCCGCTGGACTTTATCGAAAAAAATCAAACTGGCTATGGATTCCATGTTGAGTTTTTCCTACTTTCCGATACGTTTCATGTCAACGGTGGGAGTGCTTTTCTTTTTGGTCGCCATTATTATGGCAATAGAGGTTATTATAGAAAAGGTCACTGTCGGAACACCGATTCTGGGCTGGGCTTCTTTGATGTGTGTCGTACTCTTTTCCTTTGGCTGTATGATGCTTATGATGGGTATTTTGGGAGAATATGTCTGGCGGGCATTGGATGCCAGCAGGAACAGACCGCCTTATTTGATAGATGTGGTCAAGGACTCCACGGAAGAACAAGGGAAAAATAAAAAGAAAAAAGAAAAAACAGAGAAAAAATAAGAATAAAAATAAGCGGGTCTTCCTTTCGTAAAATGATATGGATATCACAGGAAGATCCGCTTACTTTTTACAATGCCAGATTACAATATGCCACGGCGATACAGATGCCCAGAATTGCGCCCACCAAAATCTGCAGAGGAGTATGTCCCACAAATTCTTTTAGATGTTCGATGGGATGTTTTCCGTCCCAGCGTCCCATTTCTTTAAAAAGCTGCATCATATCGTTTAAAACAACAGCCTGCTTGCCGGTTTCCAGGCGAACCCCCATGGCATCGTTCATAACAATAATGGCAAAAAAAGTAGCCATTGCAAATTCAAAACCTTTATATCCGTAGGTCATGCCGGTGGCTGTTGCCAGGGCACAGACTGTGGCGGAGTGGGAGCTTGGCATGCCGCCGTTTCCGATCAGTCTTTCCAGAACAAACTGCTTATTTACAATGAAATAAATGATGGTTTTTAAAACCTGTGCAACAAACCAACCCAGTGCTGCACAGACAAAAACGGGGTTGGTTAAAATTTGATTAATAATATTCATAAGAATTCCTTCTTGGGTAGAATTTAAAATCGTTAAATGCTCTTCAAAGCAATATTTCATACTTTGAACAACTAATATTATTATAGACTAAGTTTTTTATATTATCAAGGAAATCAGATGATTCGTTTCCTGAATGTCTTGAAAATCAAGAAAAATGTCGATAAAAAAATTAGACAAATTTATACAAAAATGGTATCTTTATATCATAACCGCGCACATTATTACAGTTATCGTAAAGAAATGAGCAAAGGGGAAAGTATTATGGTAAATGAAATAACAAGGCGCGTGGAGATGGAAAGATATATTACAAGAATCATGCTGGATTTAGGGGTTCCCGCACATTTGAAAGGATATCATTTCATCAGAGAGGCAATTTTGATTTCCGAAGCCGATATGGAGGTAGTCAGTAGCGTAACAAAACTACTCTATCCCGAAATTGCACGTGTTTATAAAACAACGGCCCAGAAAGTCGAAAGAGCAATTCGTAATGCCATTGAAGTATCGTGGACTCGTGGCAATACAGAGACAATGGAAGAACTATTTGGCTATTCCAGCGCATCAGGAAAAGGAAGACCGACTAACAGCGAATATATAGCCAGAATTGCAGATAAAATACGCCTGGATTACAGATCCAGCAATATTGCGTCGTAGGATATACATATGAAATTTAAAAATAAATCCGAAGTTTAGCGCGGTTAGCTTCGGATTTATTTTTATTGTTCTTGAATAATTATAGCAGATTAATTATAATAAAAGTTGTTGGAAACAATGTAAGATGAAAAAAATAAAAATGGAGATACAAGGCAAATGGCAAACAAAGAAATTAAAATCGGTGATTATGTTGTAAAAGAAAATTGCCGTCCCTATATGATAGCGGAAATCGGCATCAACCATAATGGTGATATCAATATTGCCAAGAAATTGATCGATGCAGCCAATGCAACGGGCTGGGACAATGTAAAGTTTCAGAAAAGGACACCGGAGCTGGCAGTTCCCGAAGCGCAGAAAAGTGTTATGAGGGAAACCCCCTGGGGAACCATGACCTATCTGGAATACAAATACCGGGTGGAATTTGAAAAAGAACAATATGATGTAATTGATGCCTATTGTAAAGACAAAGGGATGACCTGGAGTGCATCTCCCTGGGATATGCCCAGTCTGGAATTCCTGTTACAGTACGATGTACCTTATATTAAAGTGGCAAGTGCTTCCAACGGCAGGGACGAGATGATTGCCGAGGCGGCAAGATCCGGCAAGCCGGTCATTCTCTCTACAGGGATGACAACCATGGAAGAAGTCGATCATGCGGTAGAAGTGCTTGAAAAATACGGAAAAGGCGATTATATTCTGCTTCACACCAACAGCGCTTATCCGGCGCCCGTAAAGGACCTGAACCTACGTATGATCGAGACGCTCCGCAAGCGGTTTGACTGTCTGGTAGGTTACAGCGGACATGAGGCAAATATGGAGCCGACGATCGCAGCAGCTGTTCTGGGCGCATGTGTCATTGAAAGACATGTTACTTTATCCCATGAAATGTGGGGAAGCGATCAGAAGGCCAGTCTTGAAGTTCATGCAATGGATATGCTCAATAAGAGAATCCAGAGTGTGTATGAATCTTTGGGAACAGGTGAGAAATATATGTCCGAGAGTGAGGCTGCTCAGAGAAAGAAATTAAGGACAGTTTAAGAATGAAGGATAGGTTGAAACCTCTGACGATATCAAAATGTCGGCAGAGGTTTTTTGATGAATCATTTGTTGACAACAACAAAATCTTTTGCTAAAATATGTAGCGTACTACAGAATTCGGAAGGTGATATTTTGAAAAACAGAGATGTAGGATATCTGATTAAAAATATCAATGATAAACTGAAAGTCAAAGCGGATGCGGATCTGAAAGAGAACAATCTGACCCTGTCCCAGAGCCGGGTGCTTGGCTTTTTGAACAGCCGCGGTGGGGAGGCAACCCAGAAAGAAATTGAAGAGTTTCTGGAAGTTTCACATCCTACGGTAGTGGGAATTGTCAGCCGGATGGAACAAAACGGTCATCTGGTCAGCCGGATGGATGAAAAGGACAGGCGGAATAAGATTGTGCGGATTACCGAGCAGTCAGCCGCCATCGGCAAAGATATTGAGAGAAGGATCGCTTCCAATGAGGAAACGATGCTGGCAACACTTTCAAAGGAGGATATCGAGACTTTTAAGAGGGTGTTGACCGTTATTTACAATAATCTGAATTAAGTATGGAGCCGGAATAATGCCGGCTTTCATTTGACAATAAAATGTAGCGTGCTACAAAAAGGAGGAACATTATGATAAAAACACTCGCAAAGAGCTTAAGAGAGTATAAAAAAGGCTCCCTACTAACGATCCTGTTATCTATTCTTGAAGTGGTTTTTGAAATTATCATTCCGCTTTCCATGTCCAATCTGATTGATTTCGGAATTGATCAGGGCAATATGAATGCGGTATGGAAGTACGGAATTGCACTTTTTATTTTTGCAATCCTGCAGCTTTTTACCGGAGTCCTTGCCGCACATGTTGCTGCGCGGGCTTCTGTCGGATTCTCGGCCAATCTCAGGCAGGATATGTATGATAATGTACAGACCTTTGCATTTTCCAATATAGATAAATTTTCGTCAGCTTCTATTGTGACCAGACTGACGACGGATGTAACGAATATCCAGAATGCCTATCAGATGCTGATCCGTATGGCAATCAGAGGACCGGTTATGATGTTGTTTGCCATGATCGTATCATTTCGCATCAACCGGCAGATTTCTCTTGTTTTCCTTGCGGTCATTCCGATTTTGGCCATTCTCCTTATCTGGATAGTCAGCAGGGTAAACCCTATCTTTAAACGGGTGTTTCATACCTATGATGAACTGAACAATGTAGTACAGGAAAATATACGGGGAATACGCGTGGTAAAATCCTTCCATCAGGAAGAATACGAGATTAAAAAGTTTAACGGCATTTCTCAGAGCATTTATCAGGATTTTGCAAAAGGAGAAAGGCTTCTTGCGTTTAACTCACCACTCATGCAGTTTTTTATGTATGCGTGCATGCTCCTCATTTCATGGATCGGCGCCAAGGCTATCGTTGCCAGCGGAAATAATCCGGCAATGGGATTGACCACCGGTGATTTGACGGCCCTGATTACTTATGCAATGCAGATTTTGATGAGCCTGATGATGCTTTCCATGGTTTTTGCCATGCTGACAATTTCGATCTCATCTGCCAGACGTATTGCGGAACTGTTAGATGAGAAAACGGATATTGCAAATCCGGCAGATCCGGTAACGGAAGTGAAAGATGGGTCTATTCTTTTTAGCGGGGTGGACTTTGTATATGCTTCCAAAGCCGACAAAAAGGTATTAAGCGACATTCATCTGGAAATTGTATCCGGTGAAACGATAGGAATTATCGGAGGAACAGGTTCTTCCAAGTCGAGTCTGGTGCAGCTGATTCCGCGTCTGTATGATGTTACGGGCGGAGAATTACTGTTAGGCGGAGTGGATGTCCGCAAATATGACCTGAATGTTTTGCGGGATGCCGTGGCTATGGTTTTACAAAAAAATGAACTGTTCTCCGGTACGATCAAGGATAATCTCCGCTGGGGGAATGAAAACGCAACGGACGAAGAAATACAAGAAGCATGCCGCCTTGCCTGTGCGGATGAATTCATCCGGTCCTTCCCGGATCAATATGATACCTATATCGAACAGGGAGGCAGCAATGTGTCGGGCGGACAGAAACAGAGACTTTGCATTGCCCGTGCTCTTTTGAAAAAACCGAAGGTATTGATCCTTGATGACTCTACCAGCGCGGTTGATACAAAAACCGATGCAGTCATACAAAAATCTTTTACGGAATTTATTCCGGATACCACAAAGATCATCATTGCACAACGTGTCAGCTCCGTGCAGCATGCCGATAAAATTGTGGTAATGGATGACGGCAGGATCGTAGCAGTAGGCAGACACGAGCAACTGCTGAAAACCTGTGATATTTACCGCGAAGTATACGAATCACAGCAGAAGGGAGAGAGCGCACATGAATAAGAAACCGACGGAAACACCTGCAGAAACGGCAAAAATGCCGCAGTTTGATCCCAAGACATTGGGCAGATTATTCTCCTATATGAAAGAATATAAAGCATCCTTCATTTTAGTAGCTGTCTGTATTTTGCTCAGTGCCGTTGCAAGTGCAGCATCCGCGCTTTTTATACAGATACTTATCGACCAATACATTGTACCGCTTCTTGGTATGAATGAACCGGTATTTTCGGGACTGATCAAGGCGCTTGTGACTATCGGTGCAGTATATCTTGTAGGTGTGGTTTCCACACTGATTTACAACCGTGTCATGGTAACGATCGCGCAAGGAACATTAAAGAAAATCCGTGATGATATGTTTGCCAAAATGCAACGTCTCCCGGTCAGATATTTTGATACGCATACTCACGGTGATACCATGAGTCTTTATACAAACGATACCGATACGTTAAGACAGATGATCGCACAGTCCATGGCGCAGCTGTTATCCTCTGTTTTTACAATCGTGGCTGTCTTTATCTGTATGCTGTATATCAGCGTATGGCTGACACTGGTAGCCGTAGCGGTCATATTTCTCATTTTGCAGCTGGTAAAAGTGATCACAGGAAAGATAGGGTTTTATTTTATGATGCAGCAGGAAACGCTTGCCAATCTGAACGGTTACGTGGAAGAAACCGTAAACGGACAGAAGGTGGTAAAAGTATTCTGCCATGAGGAGCAGGCAAAACAGGAATTTCGGGAAAAGAACCGGGCATGGGCAGAGAGTGCTTCCAACGCCAACGGTCATGCCAACGGAATGATGCCCATGATGAATGCGCTGGGCTATGTGCAATATATCATGATCGCTGTTATCGGAGCCTATATGGCAATTGCAAAAATCCCCAATCTGGGGCTTAACGGAACCGGGACATTAACACTTGGTATGATTGCATCTTTTCTGACATTGTCCCGCAATTTTACGAACCCGATTTCGCAGATTTCCAATCAGTTTAATTCGATTGTAACGGCCCTTGCCGGAGCATCCCGTATTTTTGAGTTTATGGATGAAGAACCCGAAACGGACGACGGATATGTGACGCTTGTAAACGCAAGAGAAGAAAACGGAGAATTGACAGAGACAGCGGAGCATACCGGAATATGGGCATGGAAACATCCCCATCATGACGGTACTCTGACCTATACCAAAGTGGAAGGGCGGGTTGTTTTAGACCATGTGGATTTCGGATATGTTCCCGAAAAGGAGGTATTGCACGATATTACCCTTTATGCGGAGCCGGGACAGAAAATTGCTTTTGTCGGGGCAACGGGCGCAGGAAAAACGACCATTACCAATCTGATCAATCGTTTTTATGACATTGCCGACGGAAAGATCCGCTATGACGGAATCAATATCAATAAGATTAAAAAAGCTGATTTGCGTCGCTCTCTCGGTGTGGTACTGCAGGATGTGAATCTGTTTACCGGTACCGTAATGGAAAATTTACGTTACGGCAATCCGGATGCGACGGATGAAGAATGTATTGCGGCGGCAAAACTAGCCAATGCAGACGGTTTTATCCGTATGCTGCCTCAGGGATATGAAACAGTATTGAAAGGAGATGGAAGCGGCCTCTCCCAGGGACAGAGACAGTTGATCTCCATTGCCCGTGCCGCGGTATCCGATCCGCCTGTTATGATTTTGGATGAGGCAACATCTTCCATCGATACCCGTACCGAAGCATTGGTGCAGGACGGAATGGATAAATTGATGAAGGGCAGGACAGTATTTGTCATCGCCCACCGCCTTTCCACGGTTCAGAACTCCGATGTGATCATGGTGTTAGATCAGGGCCGGATTATCGAAAGAGGAAATCATGATAAATTGGTTTCGGAAAAAGGAACCTATTATCAGTTATACACCGGGGCATTTGAATTAGAGTAAAATTCATATTTGTAGTGAGAAAAGAAAGTGACTGTGAAGCAGCCACTTTCTTTTTTATAAATGATTGTCAGTTGTCGAAGTATCATTTATACTGTTATTATCTTAAAATTTTTATGTCAGACCGTTCGGTCAAAGAATTCCCTATTAGATTTATATGACTTGGTTAAAAATGCAACTAAAAACAGTTGCAACATTAAAAGAGAAAGGATAATATATGAGTAAGAAGGAAAAACTAAAGAAGAAATTTTTGGAAGCACCTAAGGATTTTACATATGATGAATTGGTCGCTTTGTTAAGAGCCTTGGGATTTGAAGAACAAAAACCGGGACATTCTACGGGGTCTGCGGTACTATTTTTACATAGAAAAAAGAATGTGCCTATACGTTTTCATAAGCCGCATCCCGGAAACATAATCAAAGGTTATTTAATGAAGCAGGTCAAAGATGTGCTGGAGAGAGAGGGAATATTATGAAAGGATATTTAAAGTATAAAGATTACATTGGAAGTGTTGAGTATTCAGAAACAGATGACTGCCTGTATGGAAAAGTTATGGGGATTCGCGGATTAATTTCCTACGAGGGAAATAGTGTTGCCGAATTAAAAAAGGATTTCTATCAGGCAATCGATGAGTATTTGGATAAATGCAAGTCAGAAAATAAGGAACCGGAAGTGGCGTTTAAAGGTAGTTTCAATGTGAGAATAGATCCGGAACTGCATAGAACAATTGCTATTCAAGCAAAAGAAATGGGTATGAGTCTTAATGCATTTATAAAGGAGGCCCTGATTAAGGCTGTTAGGTAATATCATCTGCCTCACCGGGCTCCCTTTTGATTAAATAATACGATGACAGTCTGCAGTAAAATTTTGATATCCAGTCCCAGGGACCAATTATCGATATAGTGCAGATCCAGTTTCAGTACTTCTTCAAAGCTTTTGATGTCGCTTCGACCGCTGACCTGCCAGAGCCCCGTCAAACCGGGCTTGATGCTTAAACGGCGGCGGTACTGAAGCTTGTATTGTGCATATTCATCGGGTGTGGGAGGCCTTGTCCCCACCAGACTCATATCTCCTGTCAGGATGTTAAAAAACTGCGGAAATTCATCCAGACTTCTTTTTCTCAGAAAACGCCCCACCTTTGTAATGCGGGGATCATCAGTCAATTTGAACATGGGACCGTCTATTTCGTTTTGCCCTTTCAAGGCATCTTTTTCGGCATCGGCATCCACATACATGGAACGAAATTTGTAGAGATAGAAAGCGCGGCCGTTTAAACCGATCCGTTTCTGCTTGTAAAAAACAGGTCCGGGCGAATCCAGTTTGATTGCCACTGCGATAAACGGCATAATGATTAAAGTAATCAGGATGCCGACCAACGAACCGATAATATCCATGACACGTTTTACCATCAGCCGGTGAAAATCAAAATCCGAAATACGGTAAGTCAATACTGTCAGACCGGCAAAGGTCTCGGAAGTACGATGAGAAATCAGATGGTCAAAAGGATCAATGTTGACATGGACGGTAATGCCTGCAAGTTCGAACTGTTCGATCAACGCTCCCAGCTCCTTGTTATTATATTCGGGCAGATAAATAAAGATTTCGTCCAATACAAGTTCGTTAATATGTTCAAATAAATTATCTTTTCCTGCTACGACGGGGACATGATGGATTTCCTCGCCGGTCATCCGGTCATCCATTATGGCAACAGCCGTAATCTGATGTGACCATTCGGTTTCTGATTTCAGTTTTTGTAAAAGAGTATCTGCATATCTGCGCTCGGTAATGACCATCATTTTATAACTGCTATTGCTGTGCATATAAATTTTGGTCAGAAAATACTTCGCAAAAAGATGAAAAAGATATGTCAAAAACAGATTATAAATTAAAAAATAAGCAAAAGCCAATCGGGAAAAATCCTGTGCCTTTTGAGTCAGAAACAGGAAAACGCCCAGGCCGGCACCTAAAGTCGTATCGTATTTTAAGACAAAAAAGAATTCCGCCAGATACCCTCGGGAGATGAATTTGGCATTCCAGTTTAACAGTACATAGGACAACAGACACAAAATAACTGCGAAAAATAAGATCAGCAGGTAATATTGTGTATCGCGTCTGACATCTTTCAGAATACCACGGGTCAGAATGGCAAGGATGTAAGATAAGCAAATGCTGACCAAATCCGAAAAAAACAGTATGTAATTTTGTAGAATGGTTTGCTTCTGATTTGAGGGGGTCATTCTTAAAATCCTTTCCTTAAGACCGTCCATAACATTGTATTGAACATTATACCACATAATATACAAAAAAGGGAAATTGAGGTATAATTAATTATCTATGGAATTTTTGCCCGGGGAAATTGGGCTGAGAGGTGTGCGATGGATTTTTGTCGGATTTTTGGAGTGAAGGTAGCGGTGGCAGATATGACCGGTGCGGCGTCATGGGTGTGCGGACATATGGAGCAGCTCAGGGGACAGTACATTACATTTGCCAATGTGCATTCTCTTGTCATGGCACATGATTCGGAAAAGTATCTTAAGGTTCAGGGGGCTGCGGCTGCGGTTTTTGCTGACGGACAGCCTGTTGCGGCTTATCAGAGGAAGAGCGGATATTCACAGGCAAAGCGGGTTGCCGGGCCTGATTTTATGTCGGAAATTTTCAGGATATCGTCAGAAAAGGGATATCGGCATTATTTTTACGGTAGCAGTGAGAATACGCTGGCAAAGCTTCGGGACAATCTGGAGAGAAAGTATCCGGGAATACAAATTGCAGGAAGTTATGCACCGCCTTATGAAAAACAATTAAGAAAAGATTATGAAGAAGATATCCGTAGGATGAATGAAGCGGATGCAGATTTTGTCTGGATCGGTCTTGGGGCACCAAAGCAGGAATATTGGATGTATCTGCAGAAGGGAAAGGTAAACGGCCTGATGCTCGGGGTAGGTGCCGGATTTGATTTTCATGCCGGAGTTGTAAAGCGCGCACCGTTATGGATGCAGAAATGCGGGCTGGAATGGTTTTACCGTTTTTTGCAGGAGCCGGGGCGATTGGGAAAACGGTATTTGGTGACAAATGTAAAATTTATAAAATTGTGTTTTTGTGAAAAGAAAAAAGCATAATATAGGGAGAAGTATATGAAAAGAGTAATTACTTACGGTAATTTTGATTTGCTACATTATGGGCATATTAATATATTGCAGAGAGCAAAGGAACGGGGAGACTATTTAATAGTCGCTCTTTCTACGGATGAATTCAGCGAAAGGGAAAAGGGAAAGACCTGCTATTTCAATTACGAGCAAAGAAAACGGCTGGTAGAGGCCATACGATATGTTGATTTGGTCATTCCGGAGGAAAGCTGGGAACAAAAGATTCAGGACATTCATGAATATCATATTGATACCTTTGTAATGGGAGATGACTGGAAAGGCAAATTTGATTTTCTGAAAAAGGAAGGTGTTGAGGTGATTTATCTGCCCAGAACGCCGGAAATCAGTTCTACTCAAATAAAAAATGATCTGGGAGAAAATAATTGATGGATTTACATACGGTTGTAAATTGGATAAATAGGCATATACCCAAAAAGAAACTGATATTATTTAACAGTTTCCCGGCTATGACGGGAAATGCATGGGCGTTATTTTGCTATATTGAGAGAGAAAGACCGGATATATTAAAAAAATATCAGATTGTTTGGGCTGTGAGACGTGAAGAGATTGCCTGCGCGAAGAAAAAAATAGCATGCGTGCAGAATGATCTGGTGGAAAGAACATATAAAGGAAAAATCAGAGTTTGTGTTAAGAAGTCTTTAAAGGGAATATGGGAATATTGTCGAGCCGGCTATTTGATTACAACTCATAATTATTTTACCGGAGTTGATACCACGGATGATCAGAAAAATATTAATTTGTGGCATGGAATGCCTTTAAAAAAAATCGGGAAATATTTGAATGGAGTATCGGAACATGATGATATTCAGGCAGACTTTACAATTGCAACCGGACCGTTCTTTCAAAAGGTTATGTCAAGAGCTACTGGGTTGGATGAAAATAAAGTATGGATTACAGGACAGCCGTGTAGCGACATTTTGTTTGAACAGACAAACGCATTGCATAGAATAGGAATTCCGAAGGAAAAGTATCAAAGGATTATTGTTTGGATGCCGACCTATAGAACTTCTACCGTGGGAGAAATTCGGTGCGACGGAGATGCCGAAGCCTTTGGTGTGTTGAAGATCCTGACGAAAGAAACGGAACGTTTGGATGCGGTTTTAAGGAAGAAACAAGCATTTTTGCTGATTAAACCCCATCCGATGGACATAATCTGTACAATGAAACTGAAAAATACAGATCATGTAGGTGTTATAACGAGTGAAGAATTATACAATAAAAATGTCGATCTGTATGAAGTCTTGGCGGAAAGTGATGTCCTGATCACAGACTATTCTTCCGTATATATTGATTATCTGATATCGAAAAAACCCATCGCTTTTTTGTGCAGTGACATAGACGCTTACGAAAAAAGCAGGGGATTCTGTTTTCCGTCTGTTTTAGAATTGATGCCGGGAGAGAAAATATACGGAGAAGAGGATTTTTGGTATTATCTGGATCATATGGATGAAATCAACAGGGAATGGGAGCCGGAAAGAGAAAAAGTGTGTTCGGTTTTGCATTTAAATCAGGATAATCGCAGCAGTCAGAGGGTTTGTGAAAAAATATTCGGAAAAAGGGATATGAGAGAAGATGCCAAAGATTTTAACGATTTTAGTACCTGCGTATAATGTTGAGAAGTTTATTAAAAAAAATTTAAACAGTATGCTTGAAGTAAAAAATCAGAATGAATTGGAAGTTCTGGTTGTGGATGACGGCTCAACAGATTCCACAGGAAAGATAGTGGATGCTTATGCAAAAAAGTATCCTCATTGTATCCGGGTAATTCATCAGTCCAATAAGGGACATGGGGGTGCCATCAATACCGGGATCAGAGAGGCAGAAGGGATCTATTTTAAAGTAGTGGACGGGGATGATTGGGTAAACGGTGAAGCGCTGGAAGAATATATAGAAGTACTAAAAGAGGATCATGAGGATTTGATCTTTACTGATTATACGGAGTTTTATGAAGAAACGGGAAAAACCAAATTGTTTACGCTCATGTTGCCTGCAGGGAAAACATTACTGCCTCAGGATATGAAGTGTGACGAGTTTATCCTGATGCATTATTATACTGTTCGTACGGAAGTGCTTAGACAGATACCAAGAAAAATAGATGAAAACTGTTATTATGTGGATATGGAATACATTTTGTACCCGTTGCCCTTTGTAAAAAGTCTGAGATATGAAAAAAAGGATATTTACCGGTATCGTTTGGGAAGAAGCGGACAAAGTGTCAGTGCCGAAGGATTTCGTATGCATTATAAGGAAAATGAGAAAATGCTTAAGTCTGTATTTGCCTATTATGACGAGATGAACGTAAAAGAAGGAGCGGAAAAATTGCATAATAATTATTTACTTAGCTACTATATGCCGCTTCGCATGTTTGATCTCCTTTGGAGACATGAATTGAAATGTATGTGGTTTTTGAAAAGAGAAGAAAAGTCACTCAGTGGATATTTGAGGAACATACAAAAAGAAATGGAAGGTAAATCAAAAGAAATCTGTGATTTTTACCAAAAATCGGAGATAAGAAAGGGCTCTTTGTCAAATTTACAAATTAAACTTTTGCGGTTGACGGGATTCCGTATTTGGCCCATAGTGAGGCTAAAAAAGAAGTTGTTGAGGAAATAGAATGAGATTGTCAGACGGGATACAAAAGAAAAATCTTATATTTTTAATAGGATATGGAATATATATTCTATCTATGACGCTGGAACTCACACCGTTACAGGATACTTGGGATCGTGAATTGCAAGTGTTACGGTATGGAGCATATTTTTTGTTTATTTTAAAGATTGCGTTGGATCATTATGAGAATAAAAAAACGCTACTCTTGCTTGGACTTCTTGTGATTTTAGCAGTAGTAGAATCTTTTATTAGTGGGGGCAGGGAACTGGTTTTTATGTTGCTGATTTTTTTGGCACTATATAGGGTTGATGTAAGGGACGCATTGTTGCTACAGGCATCAATACAGTTGAGTTGTATGTTTATGACATTCCTGCTTTGTATATTGGGGATATTTCCTAATGTAGAAATCTTTGATCATGGGAAAATACGTTATGGAATGGGGTTTAATTATGTTACTTTAGCGGGAGAGTTGTTTCTTGCGTTTTCTTTAGCTTTTTTTTATCTAAGAAATAAAAATATTAAAATGATTGAGCCAATTTGCATTATTGGCATATTTTTAATTATTTATTTCTATACGGATTCGAGGACGACCGTTGTGATGGGGATCGTATTATCTTTAATCATGTATTTGATGAAATATATCCGCCGCCCGTTGAAAGACGGAGCATTTGCCAGGGCATTCTATGGTGGAATACCGATATATATTACTCTGCTTTCTTGGTTGCTTCAGTTATATTATAATGATCATTGTACGCAAGATGCAATGCAGGTATTAAATAGGATACTAAATGGACGATTACAATGGGCAAAGCAGTCAATAGAGGAATATGGGATCAATGTATTGGGAAGTGATATACACTGGGTGGATAATACATCTAATCTGATTAGGCAAAGATATAATTTTGTAGATAATTCATACATCAAATTGGTTTTGGATTATGGATGGATAGTGGGGATTGCTTTTCTCATATTATATTTGTATGTTATGAGGTGTAAAATAAAAGAAACAAACAGATATGCATGCGTTTTACTTTCGGCGTCATTGCTGTATGCATTTATGACCCCGGTGCTTGCAGATTTTAGGTTGAATCCACTCCTACTTTTGGCCGGAGGTATTTTTTATGAAAAACCAAAAGTCCATCAAACTTAACTATATCATGAACTGTATACTGACTGCCTCCTCTATGATATTTCCCTTGCTCAGCTATCCTTATGTATCTAGAATATTGCAGCCGGAAGGGATGGGAAAGGTAGCTTTTGCTAACTCTGTGATAGCATATTTTGCCATGATAGCCATGATGGGGATTCCTACATACGGGATTCGTGCATGTGCCAGAGTCCGGGATGACAGGCACAAACTTTCTGCTGTCGTGTGGGAACTGCTTACGCTGAACCTGATTATGACAATGCTTACTTATCTGGTGTTTGGCATCAGTCTGTTTCTGGTACCGAGATTTGCAGAGGATAAAGTACTTTTTGTCGTTATGGGGATTAGCATTCTGTTCCAAATGATTGGTGTAGAGTGGTTGTTCAAAGCATTGGAGGAATACTCCTATATTACCGTGCGGTCTCTTATTTTTAAAGTGATTGCTCTGGTAATGATGCTATTATGCATTCGCGAGAAAGAAGATTATGTGATTTACGGAGCCCTGACAATGCTTGCCGGTGTGGGAAGCAATATCTGTAATGTTATCCGCATGCGGAAACTGGTAGAGCCGTTTGGCACGGTAATCGGAAAGAGGACAGGCAGTACAATCAGACAGTTTGCAAAAAACGCCTGTACAAAACATATCAAACCGGTGGCGGTTTTCTTTGCCATGACGGCGGCAACAACGATATATACCAATCTGGATGTGGCTATGCTGGGCTTTATGAGCGGCGATGCGGAAGCCGGTTATTACAGTGCTGCGGTCAAGATCAAGGGAGTATTGGTCAGTTTTGTGACGGCGTTGGGAAGCGTAATGCTGCCGCGGATGTCATACTATGCGGAGCAGAACAAAAGACGGGAGTTTCGCAGTATGATAAAAAAAGCATTTGTATTTGTGGGGCTTACGTCTGTGCCACTTAGCATATTTTTTGCCATCTTTGCAAAGCCCAGCATTTTTATTCTTTCGGGAGAAGCATTCCTTCCGGCGGTACAGCCGATGCAGATTATTATGCCGACCTTGGTTTTGATCGGTTTCAGCAACCTGTGCGGTATTCAAATACTGGTTCCGTTGGGAATGGAAAAACAGGTGCTGTATTCGGAAATGGCAGGAGCCGTCACCGATGTGTGCATCAATCTGTGGCTGATACCATCCATGGGGGCATCGGGGGCAGCAGTGGGGACGCTTGTAGCGGAGGCTGTTGTATTGCTGTATCAGGCTTTTGTATTGATCAGACATATACAGAGTGAAAGAATCCGCAGAATGTGATATACTTTATGGGATATGATAAAAGTCGGATAAAACCGTAAGGAGAATAAAAGAAATATGACACAGGAACAGATCAAACCGTATGAAGGTATCGATATGATGCACATGATGCGCCGGATTGTAAAAAGCTGGTGGAAAATGCTGATTGCAATGGCAGTGCTGGCCGCTGCGCTGGGAGGACTCAGTTATTATAAAAATGCAAAGGGACTTGCGGCTGCAGCGCGGGAAAAAGAAATTGCCATAGAAGGGCAGACCGGGGATGCAGTGGAAGAGATAATTGCTACAAGCGAGGAAGAGATACTGGAGCAGTCCGGACTCAGCCAAAAAGCAGCCGATGAGGTATTATATTATACAAATAAATACTACTATAATAAAAAGCAATATGACAGACAGCTTGCTTATTTACAGGATTCGATTTTAATGCAGATGGATCCCAATAATGTCTGGACCATTACGTTGTATTATGATCTTTCTGTGTCGACAGTTGATGATGCCAAGGAGGAAAAAGCGGCGGACTCGGCTGTTGCGGCAAGTTATATTGCCAAAATTTCCAATGATGAGATGTATGGCAGGATTGCAGAAGAACTCGGAGCGGACATTGACAGCGGTTATTTTGCGGAAGTGATTACCGGAAGCTGTCTGGACAGTCTTTCCGATGTGGATGACGTTACGGTTATTTCCAGTAAAGAAGATATGAAGATTGTTGTCCGCTATTCAGATCAGGCAGGCTGTGAAAAGATTGCACAGATTATCAAGGAACAGATTGATGCTTCCGGCAGAGAAGTAACAGCAGAAGTGGGAACTCATGAGATTTCTCTGGTGGGAGAGAGAGAAGAACAAAAATCTGATCCGGAGCTGTTGAATGACCAAAAAAATGCAATTTCGGCACTTGGGAATCTTTCGGATAATATCATTAGTGCGAGAACCAATATCGAATCATCGGAAGAAGCAGTATTTGAGCAACTGGTAGAATTTTATGAGGCACAGGATGCACAAAAAGCCAGCGCCATTCAGAGCGTGCTGGAAGCAGAAGGAAATGCCAAAGATGGGACAGATGAATCAGAGGAAACAGCAGAGGAAGCAACGGAAACAATAAAACCGCGCGTCAGCAAAAAGTATGTAGCCCTGGGACTCTTTTTGGGAATCTTTCTGGTAGCAGTGTGGGAGGCATGCAAATACTTTTTCACAGATACACTCAAACAGGCAAAAGAGTTGGAAGAAGGATATGGACTGACTGTTTATGACAGCCGGGATAAAGCGGTGATTGCATTTGTGCTCAACAGCAGGAAAGAAAAAGACGGTTATCAGAATATCTGTACGGTATCTTCTGAGGATAATCCGGCAAGAGATGAGGAACTGCTAAAAAAACTTATGAAGGCGGATGCGGTTATGCTGACAGAAAAAACCAATGTTTCTTCTCATAAAAAAATTGCAGGACTGCTGGATTTGTGCAGAAAGTTGGAAAAACCGGTAATCGGAGCCATTGTGGAAGAGTGATCAGGAACGGAGGAAGGACATATGTCCAATAAGCTAAAAGTAAACAAGCGTAAAAAAGAAGATTACGGAGAACAGATTATCGCAGACATCATAGAATATATACTGGCGGTTGTGGGCATAACACTCTGTATACTGGTCCCGCTTTATCTGAAAGACGGATATCATAGTGTGGGAACAACCAAATACAGTGTGTACCAGTGGATTATGGTAGCAGGTTTTTCAATTTTATTTATAATGACGCTGGTATGGCTGTTTGTGAAGGATGAGTTAAAAAAGACAAAGCCGGAAAGTACCGATTATTGTGTTTTGGCATTTTTGATTTTAAGCTTTATAGCTGCTATTGTCGGTGGGAATTTTAAAGAATGTGTTGCCGGATATGAGGGCTGGAGTATGGGCCTGCTGGCGCTTCTCAGCTTCGGATTGATCTACTTTTATTTTTCACGTTTCGGAAAATATTATCGGGCGGTGCTGTCCTGCCTCTGTATTGTAGCCATGATTACGTTTGTTATCGGGATTTTGCACCGGCTCATGATAGATCCTATCGGAGTATATGGGCTCGGAACTCCCGATGAGTTGGCTGATATCTACAAGAATCAGTTCTTGTCCACCCTTGGTCAGGCGACATGGTACAGCAGCTTTGTATGTACGGTTTTACCGCTGGGAGTGGGGGTATTCTGGTGCAGCAAAACCACTTGGATCCGTGTGGTCAGCGGGATATTTTCCTTCACGGGATTTTGTACGATGATAACACAGAACAGTGACAGTGCATATGCGGCCTTGGCAGGGTTTTTGGCAGTTTTTCTCTGGTTTTCTCTTGAATCGACGGACCGGATGGAGCGTTTCGCGGAGATATTGCTTTTATTTGCGGCATCGACCAGATTTATGAACTTTGCGTTTTGGATTCATCCCAATCCGATCCTGGATCTGGATGCATTCAGTAATTTCTGCGTTTTTAATTCCGGAATGTGGTTAGTGCTTTTGGCGGCAGCGTTATTCTGGCTGATTATGTTTGTATGTGCCAAAAAAGAAATATATCATCAGAAAGCGGCGCATATTATTCGAAACGTTATCTTTATTTGTATGGGCCTTGCAATCGTATGTGTGGGAGCGATTTTGATCATGAGTGCAAAAGGGGTGTTGCCGGAGAAATTGGCATCCATGACTTCCAAGATTCCTTATCTGACATGGTCGGACAATTGGGGTAATGGACGCGGACGCACATGGGCCTTCAGCATTCAGATGTTTGCCGACATGGATATTTTTCATAAAATATTCGGTGTAGGACCGGACGGATATGCTCCATATGCTTACAACCTCTATAAAGATCAGCTGGCTCAGATGTGGGGAGAAAGGATCCTGACGAATGCACATAACGAATGGATGAATGCGGTGATCAATTATGGTCTGCTGGGTGCAGCGGCATATATCGGTATTTTTGTAACATCCATTAGAAATTTTGCCAGAGAACAACTGAAAAATCCTGTCATAGTCGGTTTTATTGCCTGCATTGTATCTTATATGTGCCATAACTTTTTCTGTTATCAACAGGTTTGCTGTACACCGTTTTTGTTTTTGATTATCGGTGCAGGTATGTATTTGATCAAAGAGGTGAGGGATGAACGGACGGATTCACAAGCCAAAGGGATGAATGCATAGAATTAGGGAGAGAAAAGACCATGCAAAAGGTAATTATCATCGGTGCAGGTCCCGCAGGATTGACTGCAGGGATAGAATTGTTAAAAAATAATAAGGATTTTGATGTCACGATTTTGGAGGAGACACAGGAAATCGGCGGCATTTCCCGTACGGTAAGACACAACGGAAACCGCATGGACATCGGGGGACA
This sequence comes from Lachnospiraceae bacterium, assembly GCA_051877575.1. GTDB lineage: Bacteria > Bacillota > Clostridia > Lachnospirales > Lachnospiraceae > UBA2882. The sequence goes on from JBJEJA010000031.1 coordinate 88,011, forward strand.
CCGATTCTTTTCCAAAGATGACGAGGTCATGAAATGGTGGGACGACCTGATGCCCCGTCAGGGAGCACCGTCTTATGACGATAAGGTGTTAGGCAGGTCCGTGCCGTTAAAAAAAGGCGGTCCCGACCCGGAAAAAGAAGATATCGTCATGCTGACCCGTAACAGGGTATCCAGGATTTACTATAAAAAGAAATTCTTTGATTATCCGGTCAAGATTAATGCACAGACCATTAAAAACATGGGCTTTGTCACGACAGTGGAAGCGGGCATTTCCTATCTGGCATCCGTAATTGTAAAGAAAAAAGAAGATTCCTTGGAAAATTTCTATATCAATCGTTTTGGGCGAAAACTGTACTCTATGTTTTTTGAAGGCTATACGGAAAAACTTTGGGGCAGGCATCCCAGCGAGATCGACGCCTCCTGGGGAGCGCAGAGAGTCAAAGGATTGTCCATCGTAGCGATTATCAAGGATGTATTCCGCAAGATGCTTCCGGGAGGAGGCAAGAACAGCAAAAAAGTGGAAACCTCGCTGATAGAAGAGTTTTATTATCCCAAATACGGTCCGGGACAGCTGTGGGAGACGGCAGCGGATAAGTTCGTATCCATGGGCGGAAAGCTGGAGAAAGGCTGCAAAGTGACCAATGTAAAGACGGAGAATGGGAAAGCCGTGTCTGTCACTTATGAAAAAGAAGGAAAGCCTGTAGAGCTTGCCGGGGATTATATCATTTCTTCCATGCCGCTTAAGGATCTGGTTCTGGGGATGAATGATGTGCCGGATGATGTGAGAAACTATGCAGAGGGACTTCCTTACAGAGATTTTGTCACGGTAGGACTGTTGGTGGACAAGCTGAACCTGAAGAATAAGACCAAGCTGAAGACATTGGGCAATATCGTTCCGGACTGCTGGATTTATGTGCAGGACGTAGGTGTGAAACTTGGCCGCATCCAGATATTCAACAACTGGTCACCTTATATGGTGGCAAAACCGGAGGATACGGTCTGGATCGGACTGGAATATTTCTGTGCCGAAGGGGATAAATACTGGAAATTGTCTGAAGAAAAATGGAAACAGCTGGGTGTAAAAGAACTGATCAAGATGGGTGTAATCAATTCGGAAGATCAGGTAATAGATTATCACAAGGAAGCGGTAAAAAAAGCATATCCGGCTTATTTCGATACCTATGACCATATTGACGACATCATTGCATATATCAATACCTTTGACAATCTCTACTGTGTGGGAAGAAACGGACAGCACAGATACAACAATATGGATCATTCCATGGCGACTTCCTTTGAGGCGGTAAGAAATATCGTAAACGGCGTGCATGATAAGACCAATGTCTGGAGTGTGAATACGGAGCAGGAATATCATGAGGAGAAGAATCCGGAGAAGTGACATTTCTGTTGCATTTGACCGGTTCATGTAATAAACTTGTTTTGTGTTAATTAGAAAAACTTTTAAATTAAAAAATAAAAAAGGAAAAGGAACAGAGTATGAAAAACGTAGCGCTTATTACAGGTATTACAGGGCAGGACGGTTCTTATCTGGCAGAGTTTCTGCTGGAGAAAGGATATGAAGTGCATGGACTGATCAGACGTCACAGCATCAGCAATACAGAAAGAATCGATCATTTGATCGCATCTGCTTATTATAAAGTGAAATTCTTTCTTCACTTTGCGGATACGACCGATTCCAGCAACTTAATGCGTCTGATCGGAGAGATTAAGCCCACAGAGGTTTATAATCTGGCAGCACAGTCCCATGTGGGGATTTCTTTTGAGGTTCCCGAATATACGGCAGAAGCAACCGGTGTCAGTACCTTGAAGCTTTTGGAAGCAATCCGTGTCAACGGCGGGACATGCAGATATTATCAGGCTTCCACTTCCGAGCTTTTCGGCGGAATCCCGGAGACGGCACCCCAGAGTGAAAAAACGCCTTTTTATCCCAAGAGCCCATACGGAGTGGCCAAGCTTTATTCCTATTGGATTACGGTCAATTACAGGGAATCCTATAATATGTTTGCCTGCAACGGCATTTTGTTTAATCACGAATCTCCCAGAAGAGGAGAAAACTTCGTGACCCGTAAGATTACCTTAGCCATTGCGAACATGATGGCAGGCAATCAGGAGAAACTGTCTCTCGGTAATATGGATGCCAAGCGCGACTGGGGATATGCCGGTGATTATGTTGAAGGCATGTGGAAAATCCTGCAAAATGACAAGCCCGGCGATTATGTATTGGCAACCAACGAGACCCATACGGTGCGGCAGTTTGTAGAGGCGGCATTCGGTGAGTTGGGTATCCGTGTGCGTTGGGAAGGTCATGGCGTGGATGAAAAGGGCTATGATGCAGAGACGGGGAAACTTCTCGTAGATATCAATCCCGAATTTTACCGTCCGGCAGAGGTAGAGTTTCTCTGGGGAGATCCCACAAAGGCAGAGACCGAGCTGGGATGGAAGAGAAAAGTTGATTTCCGGGGGCTGGTATCCATGATGATGGATGCGGATATGAAAGCCATTACCGGCAAGACCTGTGCACAGTACAAGGCGGAGAAATAACCGGAAAATATGGATAGCGGCAAATACAAGGAAAGTAAGGTTTTGGAAGATGAATAAGACGGATAAAATATATGTGGCAGGACACAGAGGACTGGTGGGAAGTGCCATCGTCAGGAATTTGAAATCAAAAGGCTATGAAAATGTAATCGGCAGAACCCATAAGGAACTGGATCTGACCAATCAGGCAGCAGTCACAGCTTTTTTTGAGACAGAAAGACCGGATGTGGTAGTGCTTGCAGCCGCAAAGGTGGGCGGCATCAACGCCAATAACACCACACCTGCGGAGTTCGCCTATGAGAATATGCAGATACAGTGCAATGTGATCAAATGCTGTCATGATTTTAAAGTAAAAAAACTGCTGTTTCTGGGCAGTACCTGCATTTATCCGAAAATGGCGCCACAGCCGATTCCGGAGGACGCACTTTTGACCGGACCGTTGGAAGTTACCAATGAAGCATATGCCATAGCCAAAATTGCCGGACTTGAAATGTGCAAATTTTATAAGAGACAGTATGGGGATGATTTTATCAGTTGCATGCCGACAAATCTATATGGACCCCATGACAATTACGAATTAAACGGATCCCACGTTATGCCTGCAATGATCCGCAAATTCCATGAAGCGAAAGTAAACAATGCGCCATATGTGGAACTGTGGGGAACGGGGACGCCTTTGAGAGAATTTTTATATGTGGATGATATGGCGGATGCCTGTGTATTCTTACTGGAAAATTACAGTGGGGAGCAGCATGTGAATATCGGTACCGGAAAAGAGGTTACCATTAAGCAACTGGCTGAAACGGTGCAGAAATGTGTCGGATATCAGGGAGAAATCCACTGGAATGCGGAAATGCCCGACGGTACACCGCGCAAATTGACGGATGTGACCAAACTGCATGCTCTGGGCTGGAACCACAAAGTGGATCTGGAAGAAGGCGTACAGCTGGCATATGACTGGTTTAGAGAAAATGTAGACAGTGCGAGAATGTAAGAGGAAAACGGATGAATCGATATGGTGTGATTATGGCAGGAGGCGGGGGAACCCGCTTTTGGCCTTTGAGCAGAAAAGAAAGACCGAAGCAGCTTTTAAACCTGAGCGGCAAGGACTTGATGATCAATGAGACTCTGGACAGACTTTCCGGTTGTATCGGGCGGGAGAATATGTTTGTTGTGACCAATGTGTCTCAGGCTGAATTGATGGAAAAAGAGACGGCGGGAAGATTGCAGGAGAATCATATCCTTGCGGAGCCGGCTGCCCGGAATACTTCTGCCTGCATCGGTTATGCCGCCATGGAAATTTTGCAAAAATACGGGGACGGAATCATGTGCATTCTGCCCTCGGATCATTTTATCGGGGATCGGGAAGAATTTACCCGGGTGCTGGAAGCAGCTATTGTGGCGGCGGAGCAGACAGATGCCTTGGTAACCATTGGAATACAACCTGCTTTTGCGGCAACCGGCTACGGCTATATCAGGAGAAAAGCTGACAGCCGGACGGAAATTCCCGGGCAGAATCATAAAAACTATTACATAGTGGAAGAGTTTGTCGAAAAACCGGACGAAGAAAATGCCAAAGCCTATATTGAGGACGGCAATTATCTCTGGAACAGCGGGATGTTTGTCTGGAAGGCATCTACAATTCTTTCTTATATGGAGCGGCTTTTGCCGGACGTGTATCAATGTCTCAGGGAGATCGGCAATGCAATGGGAACGGACAGAGAGCGGGAAGTGATCGAGAAGGTGTATCCTGCGATCCCCAAGATTTCCATAGACTACGGCATTATGGAGAGAGCGGATCATGTGCTGGTCATTGCGGGAGATTTCGGATGGAACGACATCGGCAGCCTTGACATGCTGCACCTGATGAAGGAAGCGGATGGAAACGGCAATACCAGGTACGGAGAGACGGTCTGTGAAGACAGTCATAACTGTATCGTTTATGGGACGGATAAGCTGGTCGCAACGATCGGGCTTCAGGATATGATCGTAGTACAGACCGGGGATGCGGTGCTGGTATGCCCCAAAGAGCGGGCGCAGGAAGTGAAGACGGTGGTGGACCGTTTGACCGAACAGGGAAGGGAACGGTATCTTTAAATGAAATGTTTTGTATTGGCGGGCGGTAGCGGAGATGCATTATGGCCGTTGTCCCGCAAAAATTATCCAAAGCAATTTATTTATATCAGAGAAGGCAGATCTTTATTTCAGGAAGCGATAGCAAGGAATCTGCCTTTTTGTGATGAATTTTATATTATCACGAACATCAGATACAGGTATATTGTAGAAGGACAGATGCAGGCATTCCAGGGGCTCTCCTATCGCTGTTTTCTGGAAGAAATGGGCAGGCAGACGGCACCTGCACTTGCCATTGTGTCGATGTGTACCGATCCGGAAGAAGAAATTCTGGTGGTATCAACGGATCATCTGGTGGGCGAAGGCGATTATAACGGGACGATAGTCCGTGCCAAAGAATTGCTGCAGGAAGATAATATCGTAGCAGTCGGGTGCAGGCCGGAGCAGAGTGTCTGTGATTCACAGACCTTTTCCTTGGAAGGACATAGCGCCTTCCTGTATGAAGGACATTGTGCTACGGATTTTGTAAGCGAATGCAAACTTCTGCCGGGGAAAAACTTCCTGTTGGACAGCGGTATTTTTCTGATGAAGGCGAAGACATATCTGAAGGCGATTCGGGAAAATGCACCGGAACTATACGATATGTGTCGGAAGGGAAAGGACAGGATCCGGGTGGATGAGGACGCCTATGTTATTACAGAACAATGGCTTTCGCAGATTCCTTCTCTGAGCGTTGGGGAATGCGTTTTTCAGAAGTGGGCGGGACAACATGTGGATATCGTGGAAGCCGCATTTGCATGGTCCAGATTGTTGAATCAGGAAGTGCTTGCACAAATCCATGCACCGTCTCTGCAGGGACCGGTCATCACAAGCGGGTGTGAGAATGTTTCCGTCATGAATCAGGATAAGCATAAACTGGTCGTTGCCAACGGATGTGAAGATCTCGTGATTGTAAATACCAAAGATGCTGCTTATATTTCCAAAAAAGGAGAAAGTGCTGCAATCCGTCAGATCATGGGAGAACACTATGAAGAGCAGAAGGACATCTTTGACGAAGGGGATATTTTTTATACGACCTGGGGTATCAAGGAGACTTTGAACCGCTCCGAAGGGTATATAGTCAAGAAACTGACTATATTCCCGGGAAAATCTCTGAATATGCATAAACATGAACAACGCAGCGAACACTGGTCTGTAGTCAGTGGGACAGCTTCCATTACCATGGACGGCATTACCAAAGATTACGGCAGGAATAACAGTGTGTTTGTGCCCGTCGGGACATTTCACAGAATTGAAAACAGAACCGCCAATGACCTGATTGTCATTGAAGTCAGTGTGGGAACCAGCGCAGGAGCCAAAAACGGTGATACGCTCCGACCTGAAGAAGAATTTGTAAAACTGAACCCGGTCTATAAGGATTATATCTGGGGCGGACAGAGACTGCGTGAAATCTTCGGAAAAGGGAAAGCTCTGAGTGAGCAATTTAAGATAGCCGAAAGTTGGGAAATCTCTGCTCATAAAGCGGGAATTTGTACCATAGCGGAAGGCAGCATGGAAGGAATGCTCTTTACGGAATACCTGAACCAGATCGGAAAGGGAGCGCTGGGATGGAAATGCCAGCCCTTTGAGAAATTTCCGCTTTTGATCAAATTTATCGATGCCACCAATCCGCTGTCCGTTCAGGTTCATCCGGATGATGCTTATGCCATGAGCGTGGAAGGCGATTACGGCAAAAATGAAATGTGGTATGTATTGGATGCGGAACCGGATTCCAGCTTATATCTGGGATTTTCCAGAGAAGTGGACAGGGAAGAATGCAGAAGGAGAATACAGGAAGGGACATTGACGGAGGTGCTGAACCGTGTCCCCGTGAAAAAAGGCGATGTCATCTTTGTAAAAGCAGGAACCGTTCATGCCATTCAGGAGGGGCTTCTGATTTTGGAGATTCAACAAAGCTCCAATGCCACCTATCGGTTGTATGACTATGAGCGCGTGGATGTAAACGGCAGGAAGAGACCGCTGCATCTGGAAAAAGCATTTGACAATACGGATTTTAAAACCTACGAGTATGCGCCTGTACCCGCGGGGGAAAAAGAAACCGGAAAAGGATATACCAAGCAGCTCTTGGGAGAATGCAAATATTTTTCCGCCACTTTGTACGAAGTGGAGAAAAAGGCGGAATTATCTCTGGATGATGCATCCTTTAGTGCCATTGTTTTCATTGAAGGAAGCGGGGAAATTGCATCGGGAGAACAACAAAGTAATTTTGTTGCAGGTGACAGCTTTTTCGTCCCGGCAGGGAAAAAAGCATTGAAGATTACGGGCGCATGCAAATTTGTGCTGAGCCGTATATAGCAGATTTATTGAGCCGATGACGGGTGGGACGTTTTTCTGATCACCAGCAGATCGGCTCTTTGTTTTAGAAAGGCAGTCTCATCTGCATCCCGGCAGGTCACCAGCGTATATTGTCTGAGATTGTTGAAGGTAACCGATATTTTCTTGGTAAAAAGTCCGGAATCCGGCTCATATTCCTCAATCATAAAGCTCGCGCCACATTTTTGCAGAAATTCATAGGTCGTAACCAGTCCGATACCGCTGCCGCCTTCATCGCCGTGCGTGGTATGGCGTGTCACGCCCAAATCTAACAACACTTCTTTGGTAAAAGGAATTCCGCTGTCAAAAATATGAATGGTATAAAATTTTTCAATCATATCCATTGTCAATAAAATATGATGTCCCTTGCGACAGCGTGTAGCGATCAGTGCATTTTCCAACAAATCGGCAAGCAGAGTGCACAAATCCTGTTCGCTGATATGCTTTCCGATCAAAGCCTCAATATTACAGGATACTGTAATTTCTAAATCAATTTCCGCTTCATAAGCCTTTTGCTGCATATATTTCAAAAGATTGTCAACAGCCGAAGAACCGGTGGAAGGAATCGCGCGGCAACGTTGTTCCTGCTTACGCAATATTCCTTTGCGGGCGGATGACATTTGCTCAAGATCTGCCAACAGTTTATGACCGGTTGCGGCAGATTCTGCCGATAGCTCTGAGGCATCACGGATAAAACTCTCAACGGCTAAAGTCATTGCCGGAACCAATTTATTATCACTATGTACGATTTTTGATAATTCCCTGTTTTCGTCTTCCAACTCTTTGATCTTGTCCTGATTTTTGACCAATTCGGCATTCAGCTCCGCAATGTCCTTTTCTTTCAGCTTGTCCAAATAAGTTTTTGTAATGTTATTTTTCCAAGAAAGATAGATAAATATGGCGAGAAGGAAAATGAAGAGGAAGGGGATAATATATTGCTTATAGTTAAGATATCTTACCAATATTGCAGAGAATAAAGTTAGTATACTAATAAGCATAAGAAGAAGGCTGTTTAATTTGTTAGTTAAAAAGGGCATCCCCTTTTTTAGTCTTTTTGAACGGAAAAGTAATGGCGTAATAAAAAATTGAAGAAGTGCTGAAAGCATTTGATAGAGAGTATGGCTGTAGGAATCGCTTGATATATGAAATCCGATAGTAACACTTATACTTATTAAACAAATGGAAAAAGCAAAAATTGCATAGTTTATTGCATAGGCAATTATAGTAGCTGTCATGGATGTTTCTGGTGATGTTTGGGTAAGATATGTTAGAAAGAAAAATGATATCAGAATAATAAATAAAATCACAGCATATGGATAAATATTTTCAAGAAATGAAGAGAGTATAGATAAACATAGTGTAAATAAAAATGATATAGATAAATTGGTCTTAGAAATAGGAAGATTGAGAAGTCTTTTATAAGAATAGACACTACAAAAAATAATAGAAAAGTATTTTATGAAAAATAACATTTTATCCTCCAAGAAAGTGCAGTAAATAAATATAAAGCAATTATAGATTTTTTTTGTAACAAACACAATAAACCAATAGTTTAGTTTTGGATCTAATAAAAACTAATAAAAAATGCATACAGCTACCTAATATAAACATGCTTACATTTTTTCTTATCATTTTCACATGAATTGAAAAGAGGTGAGAAGAATGTGGCGTGATATTTTAATTATTATATATAACACTTTTAATGCAATATAAGATAATTTTGGCCGGTGTGATATCCGGCTAAAATTGTTTTACACATATATTTTCACTTTTGTATTGCTTATTTTTGAAGAATGTTTTCTTGCAATGATATGTAAGATTTGTTATATTAAAAATATAAAAAGAGAAATCGCCCACAATGGTGGGTTGACTTATTTACAATGATAGAAAATCCACCCTTTTACCGGTCAAAGTGAGGGGTGGTTTTTCTATGCACATCTATTTCAAATCAAACACTATTCTTAATCTTATTTGCATAATAGTGGATAAACTCCGTCAGAGTAGGAACGCCTTTTT
>JBJEJA010000032.1:0-36312 GCA_051877575.1 Lachnospiraceae bacterium
CTGAAATTTTCTCTTGGAATTTTTCAGGGTTGCATTGCTGTTTATTTGTCAAGGTACAACGGCTTTCTTCCTAAAGAAATCCGTTTTTTAGCCGCATGCTTTTCACACGCGGCTCATTTATAGTATCATTTAGATATTTGATTGTCAACTGTTTTTTTGGGTTTTTTTCAAAAATTTTATACCGGTATTTTTTCCCATCTACCTGTTGATTTTCTATATTACCCAACCACCAAATAATGTGGTCATCAAATGCGTGATCAGATTATGCTCAGACAAGAAACTCAAAAAAGAATTATGCGTAATCATATTTCTAAAATCAATGCCGAACAGGATACCCTCCCGCATCTGAATCATATAAAGGATCAGCCATACACAGAGGAAACTTTCCACGACGCCGAGCAACAATCCCAACAATTTATTCATTCCGTGTACAAGCGGCAGTCTTGTTAAAATCTTCAGAACACCGAACAGCCATTTAAATGCCAATGTTGCGGCTATATAAATCAGCAATATGACCACAATACGCGAAAAGATATGTTCTCCCTGAAAAATTGCCCATCGCAACAGGAAAGCCAGAAGCCAATCTTTCAATAAAAAAATTAAGATGAGAGCGAGAACGCCCGACAAAATCGGAACCAGCGCCTTCACAAATCCTTTTGTATAGCCATAGACGGCAAATGCAATTATTATAATACAACTTATCACTAACAGTACATTCATTATTTTAATTTAATAACTTCCATTCCTTGGTCTTTTACTACAATATATTTCGCCTTACTCTTGGTAGGTATAACTGCCTTTATACCGCCTCCCAGATCTCCGTTATATTTTTCCAGTCCCTTTTTATTCCATATATATACATTTGCTTCATTATATATAATGATATTTCCGTTATCTAAAACAATGTCACTGTATTCTATATCAAAAGTCTTCGAAAGGATCAATTTCGCGTTCAGATCATACACATCAAGACGGTATCTGTCCTCACCTTCATCATTTTTATAGACCAGCGCCACACAGGAATCTCCAAAGAATACACTCTCGATGCCTTCTTCTATTTCTTCTTCGGCTCTTAATTCCGGAACTTGTTTCCCACTAAAAATCAATAATCTGTCTTCTCCGACAGCAATGACATCGCTTTCATTCACATAATGCAAAAACGGAATCACTGTTTCTTCATAATCAAATCCGCTTACCATTTTATCCGTAACATTCTGTCCCACACCGCCAAAATTGTAAAAAGCGATACTGGTCCCGATTCCATTTCCTGCCGCCTTCAAATAAGACACTGCCATTTTCTGATTATCGGAAGACATGGAGGTCTTCAAAGGATATCCGGTCTGATTCATAGAGGTTTTAATAGAAACGATATTTTCTCCGTCGGTGTTATAAATTTCCATCCAGACAACCGTATCGTCCTCCAGGGTAACGGTTATGATCCCTTTCTCCGAAACCGCAACATCCAAAATCACCTTATTGGTATTGATCTGTCCGCAGGGACCGGCTGCATTCATGATATAAATGGTGTTGCCTTTATAATCCCCGACCGTTACATATTCGCCCGCTATGTAGACAATCGGCGACTGCATTTCATATGTCTGATTCCAAAGTTGTTCACCTTTGCCGTTATATGCCGAAATTCCGTCTCTGCTGTAGCAAAGTATATTTCCGTTATAAGATTCCACCACACTGTCGGAAGAGCCAATGCTTTCCGTTTCTCTTATGACCTCATAATCCGTATACACCTTATTTTCTATTTGAATACGGACAACTGCAATGACCGCTATTACCAGAATAACTGCCAGTGCTATTCTGTAAATCCTGGTCAGGCGGTGTTTTAAAATCTTTTCCTGAAATGTGAGTTTCTCTCCCTGCATGGCAAATCTCCTTCGTAACAACAAGGTTATTGTACCATATTTGACTTTTTTATGGAAGGACGATGTTTACGCCATATTGAATACTGTTTTTATCCGCAATTCCATTGACTTCGCATATTCGGTCTATCATGCTTTCGTCCCCGTAAAATTTCCTGCTGATCTTTGCCAGCGTATCACCTTTTTCTATGCAATATGTTCCGGGTATGACCAGACCTTCCTGCGATTCGATGACCGGATCCTGTTGTTCCGGCTGCAAGACATTCTCAGGCGGCGTTTCTCCCACCTCTGCCACACTTTCCTCTGTGGGAACCACATTTTCGGAAACAATCCGCTCTGCGTCCTCCGTTTGCAGTTCCGGCACAATTGCCGCATCCGCCACAACGCTTTCAGATACAGCATTTGCCAATGTCGCATCCTCTGTTACCACCTCGACTTTTTTTGTTTCCAATCCCGCTCCCGCTTCTTCATCCGTGATTTGAGAAGAAATATCATACAGGACTCTCTCCATATTCTGCATCTTCTCATAATTGTTCAACATAGTGACTCCGATGATTGTCACAATCAGCAGCATTGCCACGCTTGTCCCATAGAGTACACCCATTGTTTGTTTTCTATGTATTTCTTCTTTCTTTTCCTGCACGATGCCTCGAAATTTTTTGGTGGCTTTATCTACTTCAGGCTTGACTTCCTCCGGCTCTTCCTGTTTGATCGTAATCATATAATTCTGCATAGCCTCATTTCTCTCGTAATAAACAAAATAGCCGGGCTGCAATGTCATATTGCCTTTTTCAAACAGATAAAGGTTCTCAATCCTTTCACCGACGGAATATTCCATAAAAATCTGCTGGTCTTCACGGAAGAACTGCTTATGTGTATTCAACACGGGGGCATCCACAAAATCCGACAGATCATATCTCATGTAGATCCATCCCAATACCATGGAATCCTTAAAAAAATGTCCCGCCTTCTCATTGACATCTCTCCAGACATCTTCTTTAAAAACAGTCCTTTCTCCCTGCATATCTTCACAACATTCCGCCAAAATCGCCCCGTTTACAAAAAAGAGCGTTGTGTCACCATCCGTCTGCCGACCGCCATATAAGATCAAAGCCTTCGGTTTATCATCCCTGGTGGATATCTGTTTCATAAAAGTTGTTATATAGTCCTCTATGTAAACTTTTGTTTTTCCTTTTACTTCACCGATCTGGCGTACATTTTTCGGAATTTCTCGTTTGTATACCGGGGATCCACCCTCTTTTACAATTTCTATCACGCGATTACCCTCTTTCTTACTTCGTTACCATTTATATAACACAGCAGGCATCACGGATTTTATCGTATTCTGTCATCTCAATTTACATTTCTTTCGACGAAAAAAACAATAAAAAAAGACTGTTCCCACATAACAGTCTTTTTCTTTTTTATTTATTCTTTTCTTCCCTAAAACTTTACGGTTCTGCCGTCGCTTTTTCCCGAACGAAAAAGCACATGAAATCTATTATTTATCATATTCTTTTTTGAATATTCTTTTTAAGGAGTCCGCAATGATCCATATGCCGGCAACACAGAAAATAGCAACAAACACATACAGCATGGTTCTTTGGTCGGCCGGTGTGGATGTAATGTCCGCTGCAATCGTATAAGCATAATACAAAATCATCCCTCCGATCAGCGCCCGCAGGCACAGACCGTTCCGGGTCGAAGTCATCCCTCCGGATGCTTTTTTCTTCTCTTCGTCTTTTTGCTCTTCTTCCGCTGCATCTGCCTCATTCAGTCCTTCCGTTTCGACAATTTCCGTCTCAACGGTCTCTGTTTCAACGGTTTCTGTTTCGGCATCCTGAGTTTCTACTTTTTTGTTTTCTTCCATTTCATCACCTTATACAAATTTGTAAATCGTCGTAGAATGGAACGGTTTTCCCGGTTCTACAACGGGTTTTGCAAAATTAGGGTCATTGGCGCTGTTGGGAAAATACTGAGTCTCCAGCGCAACCGCACAACGTCTCTTATATTGCGCGCCGCCTTTCCCTTTATGTCTTCCTACCCAGTTTGCAGAATATACCTGAATCCCGGGCATGTCTGTATAAACTTCCATCGTTCTGCCGGCTTCCTTATCGGAAAGAACGGCAATCTTTGTCAATTCGCCCGGCTTACCGTCACTGACAAAATTGTGGTCATATCCGTGAACTAAGAGCATCTGCTCAAAGCGGCTGCGAATTCTTTTTCCGATCGGTGTCGCTGTGGTAAAATCAAGGGGCGTTCCCTGAACAGGCATCAGCTTACCGGTCGGAATCGCGCCTGCCACAATCTCGGTAAAATGAGAACAATTCAACCAGAGTTCTTCATCCAGTACGCTTCCTGTCTCGTGTCCTTTGAGATTGAAATAGGAATGGTTGGTCGGATTGACAATCGTCTTTTTATCCGTTGTCGCATCGTAATCTATACGCAGACCGTTATCCTCCGTTACCGTATAGGTGACAGAAAATTCTCGATTGCCGGGAAGCCCCAGCTCTCCATCCTTCATGGAGATCGTAAAGGTCACGCAATTCTTCTTCTGATCCGTTTTTGCATCAAATAAGCGTTTGTGAAAACCCTGGTCAAAATGCGTATGTAAATTATTCTTCCCGTCATTCACATCCAATTGATATGTTTTGCCATCCAGAGCAAATTTTGCATCGGCCGTTCTGTTTGCGATGGGACCCACGGATGCTCCGAAAAAATTTCCGTTGGTAAAGTATTTATCCAATTTGTCATAGCCTAAATTCACGTCTGCAACTTTTCCTTTTTTATCAGGCACCAAAAGATTCACTAAGATTGCACCGTAATTCATCACGTCAGCCTGTACTCCTTTTTTATTTGAAATGGAATACAACGTGACGGGCTGCCCATCCGGTGTCCTGCCAAATATTTTTTCTGTTATCACTTGCATACCCTCCGTTATTGTACTTTTTTATAATTCAACTCTGCCTTCCAGTGCACGTAATAAGGTCACCTCATCAATGTACTCTAGATCCCCTCCCACGGGAACTCCGCTGGCAATTCTCGTGACTTTGATGCCGGTAGGTTTGATCAGCTTGCTGATATACATTGCGGTAGTCTCTCCTTCAAGACTGGAATTCGTCGCAATAATCACCTCTGTTATCTGTTCTGACTGCAAACGCTGCATCAGCTCCTTCAGCCGGATATCATTGGGTCCGACACCCAGCATCGGTGAAATTGCTCCATGCAGGACATGATAAACCCCGTTAAATTTTCCGGTCTTCTCATAAGCTGCCAGATCTCTGGAATTCTCCACTACCATGATCGTTTCATGATCCCGTTTTGCATTGGCGCAGATGGGACATACTTCCTGATCCGTCAAAGTACAACACACTGAACAATAACGCACCTTTTCCTTCGCTTCCACAATCGTATCCGCCAATCGTTTTACATTTTCCTTCGGCTGATTTACCAGATAAAATGCCAGCCTCTGTGCCGTTTTATTGCCAATACCGGGCAGCGCCGATAATTCTTCAATTAATCGATTGATATAACCGCTGTACAGATCCATTAGAACGGAAATCCTCCCAGACCGCCGGTCATTTTGTTCATAATTGCGGCATTGGCTTCTTCTGCCATACGCATTGCCTCGTTAACTGCTGCCATGATCATATCCTGAAGCATTTCAACTTCATCCGGGTCAACCGCATCTTTATCAATGACAATCCGAGTCACTTCTTTTTTACCGGTAACCGTTACCTCAACGGCTCCGCCACCTGCTTTTGCGGTAAATTCCTTTTCCTCCAATTCTTTCTGGCTTTCTTCCATCTGACGCTGCATTCTCTGTGCCTGCTTCATCAGATTGTTCATATTGCCGGGCATTCCCATGCCTCCGGGATATCCTCCTCGCTTTGCCATTTTTTAATCCTCCTCTTCTATATCCATCATAATTACTTTTGATAAATCAATATTATTGGCTTCAAAATCTTCATTCTGCCCATAGGTTTTAAAATCGGGCACAACTTCTTTTCCTATCGCATTGCTTAATATCAATGCAATCTGCTCCTGATGCTCCGGAAATTTTAAAAAATAATCGGAATAGGTCCCTTCCACCAGATAAATCTGCAGATGATTGTCACTGCCAAGGCTCAGCCTCGCCGTCTTCAGATATCCCTTCATCGGATTGGGACAGTCATTCAGAATAACCGGCCATTTTTTGACAATCTGCTCCACATCCTCGGGAATCGCTTTGGGAAGCTGCGGTTTGTTTGCCTGCGCTAACCTATCTGGCGCACCCGATGCGCCCGTTCCCGCCATTCCGGCATTCCCTGACGGTGCTGCAACTATCAGGCCTTTTTCTATTTTATTTTCCAGCGTGCGGATTCTCTCAAGCACAGATTCCTGATCCTTTTCCATGGAAGGTCTGCACGCTTTGATCATTGTCATTTCAATCATGACCCGTTTTGCGGACGCATAACGGATCTGACCGGATAATTCCGAAAAGATCCGGATAAAACGCATGATGGTATTCTGATCTGTCATATCCGCTTCTTCTTTGAGCAGCTTCAGGTGATCGGAAGAAACATCCAACACATCTTCCACATCATCGCAGCTTTTTACCAGCAACAGATTGCGCAGATACCATGTATAGTCACTGACAAACTGCGTCAACTCCCTGCCCTGCATCACAATCTCTTCCAGAAGGCTGATACAACCCAAAACATCCTGTTCTATCATATGCCGCAGCAGACGGCTGAATACCTCATTATCCACTGCACCAAGTACATCCAGTACCATATCGTAGGTCAGTTCCTTACCGAAATGAAACGCGATACACTGATCCAACAGACTCAGCGCATCTCTTAAGGATCCGTCGGCAGTCTTTGCAATGTAGCGCAACGCTTTAGGTTCCACCTGTATCTGTTCTTTTTCCATGAGCTCGGACAGTCTGTCAGAGATGGTATCAATTCCGATTCTTTTAAAATCATACCTTTGGCAACGTGACAAAATCGTAATCGGAATCTTGTGGACCTCCGTCGTCGCCAAAATAAAAATAACGTATTCCGGCGGTTCCTCCAACGTCTTCAGCAGTGCATTGAAAGCACCGATAGACAGCATATGCACCTCATCGATAATATAGACCTTATACTTGCCTTCCGCCGGAGAATAAGATACTTCATCGACAATTTCACGGATATTGTCCACCCCGTTGTTGGATGCCGCATCAATCTCGATGACATTCATACTTGCCCCGGATGCAATGGCACGACAGCTTTTGCATTGCCCGCACGGGCTGCCGTCCACAGGATTTTCGCAATTAACCGCTTTTGCAAAAATCTTGGCAATTGTCGTTTTTCCTGTACCTCTTGTGCCGCAAAACAGATATGCATGTCCCACACGATCCGCCATTATTTGATTTTTTAATGTTTCTACGATATGATCCTGTCCTTTGACATCCTCAAACTCCGCAGGACGGAACTTTCGATACAGCGCCTGATAAGACATGTTTTCACTCTTCCTTAGTCACCAAAACTGATGCCCAGCATTTTCGCTTCTTTGATAATAGATGCATCAGGCGAAACATATTTCAGTTTTCCTGCAACATCTTCCAACGGCACCTTAATAATTTCACGGTTTTTGATACCAACCATAAATCCATATTCGCCGTTCATGATTAACTTGCCCGCTTCCGAACCGAGTCTGGAAGCAAATACGCGATCATAGGGGCAGGGGCTTCCGCCTCTTTGTGTATGTCCCGGAACCGTTACACGCACCTCATACTTGGATTTCTTTTGGATCTGATCCGCAATCTCATAGGATACGGACGGATATGAGTAATTTTTCATTTTTTCTTTATATTCTTTTTTGGATAACGCAGCATCCTCTTTGGAGATTGCGCCCTCCGCTACCGCAAGGATCGTAAATTTGCTTCCTTTATTATGACGCTCTTCAATGGCATCAATGACTTTATCGATATCATAGGGTATCTCGGGAATTAAAATGATGTCGGCTCCGCCTGCCATACCCGCATTTAAAGTCAGCCATCCAACCTTATGTCCCATAACTTCTACAATAAATACGCGTCCGTGTGATGCTGCCGTCGTATGGATGCAGTCAATGGCATCCGTCGCGATATTGACCGCACTCTGGAAACCGAAGGTCATATCCGTACCATAAAGGTCATTATCAATGGTTTTGGGCAACGTTACGATATTTAATCCTTCTTCTCTTAAAAGATTTGCCGTTTTGTGGGTACCGTTTCCGCCAAGAATCACAAGGCAGTCCAGTTTTAATTTGTAATAATTCTGCTTCATTGCCTCTACTTTATCCAAACCGTTTTCATCCGGATCCTTAATTGTTTTAAAGGGTGTCCGGCTGCTTCCCAGGATTGTACCGCCCTTTGTCAGAATGCCGGAAAAATCTTTACTTGTAAGCATTCTGAAATCTCCGTAGATCAGGCCTTTATATCCGTCTATAAAACCATAGATTTCCACATCGCTGTCAAAGTTGGTAACACTTTTTACCACACCTCTCATGGCCGCATTCAATGCCTGACAGTCTCCTCCGCTGGTCAACATACCGATTCTTCTCATTACCCTTGTCCTCCTTGCATAAATCACTTATTTTGTTTTTTTCTTTATCCGTCCATCTGCTTTCGTAGCTCAAAGTCATATTTATTATATATTATTTTCCCGTTTATCTCAACTTAAACTTGAACGCTTCCCCTCCCATTTCCTTCTCGTGAAAACTGATTGACGGAACGCTTTTTTCCCGATATAATAAATGCGTTGTCAAAAGACATATGGAGACGTATCGAAGCGGTCATAACGAGCTTGACTCGAAATCAAGTTGTCCGTCAGGGCACGCGGGTTCGAATCCCGCCGTCTCCGCTAAAAACGGGGCTGTCACACCAGCGAAATTTTAGTTTCCTTTAACATGGCTAAACTCTCGTCGGTATAACAGCCCATTTTATTTCCGTCTAATATATAATACGGTCTCTTCCCTGTTCTTTTCCCTGATACAATTTACGATCCGCTTCCTTGATCGTATCTTCCAATTCCCCGGAATAGTCATATTCAGCCAGACCGAACGTCATCGTAATTCCAATTTCCGCATCCTCTTTGCTGACCCGCATATCTTTTATTTTTCTTCTGATATGCTCCAGCTTAACATACGCATCATCCCCATTGCAATCCGGAAACAGAAGCAGAAATTCCTCGCCGCCCCATCTTGCTGCCAGATTTTTCCCTTTCATCTCTTCCATAAATATTCCGGCAACGTTCTTTAAAACTTCATCTCCGACATCATGTCCGTATTGATCATTGACCTTTTTAAAAAAATCAATGTCACAAATACACAGGCTAAATCCGCTGCATTCGCTCTTCTCTTTTGCAATTTTTTCCAAATAATCCCATGCTTTTCGACGATTGAACAGACCGGTAAGCTTATCGGTATTGGCAAGTTTCTCCAGCTGCTCATTATATTGCACCAGCTTCCCTTCCAGTTCCTGGGAATCCTTGCTGAAAAAATATGCGATCAATGACAGACACCAGAAAATAGCAACCGTATTAACGGCCTGCAAAATATTAACCGCAGATGCGGAAATCGGCAAAAGCGGCGCCCTATCATGAAATATGGAAAAGAGCAAAAATCTCAAGGCACAAAGTAACGCTGCAAAAAGAAACTTTTCTTTGTATCTTTTATAACCCGAGAAAAAATACAGCAACAGCATGACCATCAAAAAATGCTGCACGCCTACATTCCACCCAAAAAAGACCAGAATTGTAACAATAAAAACAAGCATCGCCGCATTAAACATCCACAACACGGTTGTCGTTCTAAAATAATAGGTACATGCAAACATTCCCACAAAAAATACGATGAAGAAAATAAAAAATATAATATTTCTCATATCCTTCGCCGCATTTCCGATGATTGCATTTATACAAAAATAAACTAATATAGAAATAATAATATTCCGAATAACCACTGTGGTCTTTTTGGATTCATTTTTCGCTTTTGTATCTTTTCCGATAAATTCCCCAATCTTTTTTAATATGTTTCCCAAATTACGTCTCCCTTTTTCAGCCTTCTCCAAAATAAGCAAAATTTCAACTTTTTCTCATCTATTTTACACTATTTTTACGATGCATGCAATGAAAAGGGTATCTCATCAATTTGGTTACAAAAACAGAAAAAATTTTGCTAGCCCGATACACTTATTTTTTATAAAATAATAAAAGAAAAAACGAAATGAGGGTTGGATATGAAAGTAAGAAGAATTTTGATGTCTTTATCCGGAGTGCTGATTTGTGCCGTCAGTGTGGCAATTTTCAAAACCGCAGCTCTGGGCGTGGATCCCTTTCAATCTTTGATGAGCGGTCTTGATCAATTGATCCCTCTCTCTTTTGGTACATTATATGTAATTGTAAATCTGTTTTTATTGCTCTTTAGTCTGATTGTTGACCGGCATAATATCGGCATTGCCACTTTTATCAATTTGTTTTTATTGGGTTATATTACACAGTATACCTATGACTTTTTACAGACTGTTTTTGTAAATCCTTCTTTGGTCACCCGCCTGCTTTGTCTACTGACAGGCATTGTTGTTATCTGCTTTGGTTCTTCACTTTATATGACCGCCGACTTAGGTGTCTCCACCTATGATTCCGTGGCAATCGTTCTTGCATATAAATGGAAATTGGGTAAATTTCAGTTTTGCCGCGTCGGTACCGATTTGATATGCGTTATTTGCGGAATCGCCGTCTTTCTGCTGGGAGGCGGTACTGTCAAAGCGATTCCCACTATTGTAGGAATCGGAACCATCATTACAGCTTTTTTCATGGGTCCTTTGATCGAGTTGTTTAACCAAAAGGTGGCGCGTCCCATATTGACTCCTTCTAAAAGTTCTGTAGACTGACAGAGACAGAAGCGAATTTTTTGTATTATAAAAAGGACCTCTCGGTCCTTTTTATTTTTCATTTCTCTATTATTTATGATTAAATCTCCACATCTGCCGTGTAATCCACACCAGGCATTCTGAAACCGAACATCTGAAAGAAATCATCCCAATAGCCCTGTATGTCACAAAGCTCCGACACGTTTTCTGTCGTAACCCGGTCCCATATCTCCATAATCGCTTCCTGCACTTCCGGTTTCATCTCCCAGTCATCCAGACGAATTCTGCCCTCTTTATCCACAGGCACCTCTTCATGAAGCAGTTTTTCAGCGAACAGCCTTACCATCTGCTCGGTACAGCCTTCATGAAGTTTTTGTTCTTTCATAACTTGATACATAATGGAAAGATAAAGGGGCACTGCCGGAATTGCAGAACTGGACTGCGTAACCACCGCCTTATTCACCGATACATAAGCCTTAACATCCGCATATTTATCGTTCAATTTATTTGCGGTCTCCAGTACATGCTTTTTTGCCTGCCCGATCGTTCCGCTGTAGTAAATCGGATAAGTCAGTTCCGGTCCGATATAAGAATATGCAATCGTCAATGCACCGGACTCCAGTACGTCCGCTTCCTTTAATGCATCAATCCAAAGTTCCCAGTCTTCTCCGCCCATAACTTTTACGGTTCCGGTAATTTCTTCTTCCGTTGCCGGTTCCAGTGTTGCAGTAACGACTTCATTATTATTCAAATTCAAAGATTTTGTTGCAAATGCCTCACCCACAGTTTTTAAAACCGATGTATAGGTCACTCCGTCCGGTGCTGTCCGACGGGGCGAAGCCAGGGAATAGATAACCATATCCACCTTTCCCAAATCTTTTTTAATGGTATCAATAACTTCTTTTTTGATCTCCGCAGAAAAAGCATCTCCATTGATGGATTTCGTATATAATCCCCGTTCCGATGCTATTTTATCAAAAGCTACGGTATTATAATACCCTGCTGTCGCAGTTCTCTTTCCTGCTGCCGGGCGTTCAAACATAACACCGATTGTTGCCGCCTTACAGGTAAACGCCGCCGCAATACGGCTTGCAAGTCCGTAACCGGTAGATGCACCGATCACCAATACTTTCCGAAAAGGTTTCTCCCGCTTGCAATCATAGCTTTCTCCAACCTTCTCCGCATATCTGATCTGTTCTTCCACGTTACGGTAACAGCCGGTCGGATGTGCCGTCGTACAAATAAACCCTTTTGATTTCGGTTCAACTATCATGTCGTTTCCTCCCTATCTCCCTCACCCTTATACGGAGATATAAAATCATATGTATGCAAAATATTATAGCACATGATTTCTTTCCCGACCAGTAGTTTGACTGTCAAATATTTAGGTGTTCAATTTTTTTACGGAGCTGCAGCATATTTTTATCCAATTCTGCGATTGTCGCCGCATAAGCTTTCAGTTCTTTTCCGACACTGTCCGCGCCGGGAAATTCTTTTTTATAAACCAGCTGGTGATCCAAAACTGACCAAAAGTCCATTGCCACAGTACGAAGCTGAACCTCTATCTTTTTCCAATTCCCATTCTTATTTTCAAAAGGGACGCTTCCCCTGTCGGATTTGTCCGTTTCTTTTTTTACCGGGACTTCAATGATCAGGTGGAGACTCATATATCCATTGCTTTTGGGTTTCCTGATATAATCCTTTTCTTTGATAATACGGATATCCTCCTGATGCCTCAAACGCTCCGCCACTTCGTAGACATCATCCATAAACAGGCAGACCATTCTGACCCCCAAAAGATCATTGCACCGAAAAACCCCATCCCTGTCTATAGAGTACTTTTTTCTCTTAATCTTTTTATAAATACTTTCCGCACTTTTCGTTCGGCTGGTGATCTGATTAACCACCTTCCGCCCTTTTGCTTCGGCAAGCGATATCCCGATTTCCCGCAACCTTTCTTCCGCAAATCCCAGTGCCCATGCTGCCTCGGATTTATATATGTAATCCCCGACCACCGATTCGATAATCGCCTTCTGTTCCCCAATCTCCTCTTCCGATATTTCTTTTACTTTTTCGTCTGTATCCTTTTTCCCCATTGTATCTTCTCCCGAACATATCCCATTACAGGTTTCATGCGTACAGATAATCATACTTCATACCTTCCTTTACCTACTATCTTTTTCATGTAAAATAGCTGTAAAAACAGTTACCTATAATCATATGCCGGGGAAAAACTGTATATGACAAAGAACCGCCATATACAGTATGTGTTTATCCATGGGCTCTGCCCATAAAACACCTTCTGCATATGACGGTCCTCTTAATCATCACTTTTATTTATTTAATTCCAACAAAGTAACAGGAGTTTCTGCTATGATTTCTCCCGTTTCCTCATTATGAAACTGAAGACTAAAACCGATATTCTCCAGCTTATCAATTGTCTTTACCTTTGCCTCTTCCAGCGAAGCACTTGTGATATGGAGCGGTATCCGCGCCTTGGTTCCCGCCTTGATCGTATAGGAATAATAATCTTCCGCATTTCTTCCGTTTAACTGAAAAGGATCACAGATCACTTCCAAATCATACTCTGTATCATTTTCAAAATAGAAATACAGTTCCGCAACAGATAACCCTTTCCCGTCGGTCTGCACATAGCTTACACAAACAGTCAGTCCATCGGCGGTAAAAATCTCTGTCCCCACATCTTCCATTTCCGTTACCATGTTTCCCACGACCGAAGTTTCCATGAGAGCCGATTTTTCTTCACAGATTACTTCCCTTGTCTCCGCATCACGGAGTGTCAAGTCCATTTGCAATGTTCCCACTGATAAAATGCCGTTTTGGACATCCGTTCCGGTCAGAATATTTACATCCTCTTCTGTCCGCCCGCCGGCCGGGACATCCGTGGAATATGAATTGACAACCGTAAATCCGTTGATCACATAGTGTGAAGCCTGAACTTTCACATCCCGGGTACTATTGTTCTCAAAAAGCAGTTTGAGATCCCGGTGCCCCGATTCATCACAGGTTATGTCCAATGCAGTAATTTTCATTCCTTCTTCATCAAACATTACCTGTTCCTGTATGATTTCTTTTTCAAATTCAACATCCGGATATGCTCTCTCACTTTCCACGGTGACAGAAAATGTTTTTTCAGCTTTTGCCGCCTGGGATCCGCATCCTGCCAATATCCCCAAAAGCAGCGCAAAAATGCAGACGGTCGCAGTCATTTTCCTGGTTCTTTGTATCATTACAGACTCTCTTTCACTTTTGCATAAATGCCCCTTGCATCCAGACCATATTTTTCAACCAATGCTGCTGCGGGACCGGATTCGCCGAACTTATCATACATGCCGATCTTTGTCACTTTGGTCGGTGCTTTCTCGGAAAGGGCATCGCAAACCGCACTTCCCAGTCCGCCGATGACAGAATGCTCTTCCACGGTAAATACTCTGCCGGTTTTCTTTGCCGTTGCAAGTACCAGCTCCTCATCCAATGGCTTGATCGTGTGAATATTGATAACCTCTGCACTGATACCGTCTGCTGCCAGCATTTCGGCTGCACCAAGAGCGCCTTCCACACAGATACCGGTTGCAATAATGGATACATCCGTACCTTCTTTTAATACAACACCTTTTCCGATTTCAAATTTGTAATCGGGTTTGTCATTGATAACCGGAACTGCCGCACGGCCAAATCTCAAATAAACCGGACCTTCCATTTCCAACGCGGCACGAACCGCCGCCCTTGCTTCCACATCGTCAGACGGAACAATAACGGTCATTCCCGGAATCGTACGCATCAGGGCAATATCTTCATTACACTGGTGGGTTGCACCATCCTCACCTACGGTAATCCCCGCATGGGTTGCACCGATCTTGACATTCAGATGCGGGTATCCGATGGAATTACGAACCTGTTCAAAGTTTCTTCCTGCCGCAAACATGGCAAAGGAAGAAATAAACGGGATTTTACCACAGGTAGCAAGCCCTGCCGCAATACCTGTCATATTACATTCCGCAATACCGCAATCAATATGGCGGTCGGGATAAGCTTTTTTAAAAATACTCGTTTTGGTAGCACCTGCTAAGTCTGCATCCAGAACAACCAGATTAGGGAAGTCTTCTGCACAGTCTACAAGGGCATTCCCATAGCTTTCTCTTGTTGCAATTTTCTTTACATCTGCCATTATACTTCACCTGCTTTCTCTAACTGCTCTGCAATCCGATCAAGATCTGCCATTGCTGTGGCATATTCCTCATCATTGGGCGCTTTGCCGTGCCATCCCGCATTGTCCTCCATAAAGGAGACACCTTTTCCTTTTACCGTATGCATGATGATCGCGGTAGGCATTCCTTTTGTCGATCTCGCCTGTTCCATTGCACTGCGGATTTCATCAAAATTATGTCCGTCAATGTTGATTGCCCGGAAATTAAATGCTTCGAACTTTTTATCAATGGGGTAAACGGAGCAGACATCCTCAACCTTACCGTCAATCTGTAAACCGTTGTTATCAACAATCACTACCAGATTGTCCAGCTTACGGGCACCTGCAAACATGGCAGCTTCCCATACCTGTCCTTCCTGGATTTCTCCGTCACCGAGAAGTGTATATACACGATAGTCCTTGTTATCCAGTTTTCCCGCAAGTGCCATTCCCACTGCTGCAGAAATTCCCTGTCCCAGAGAACCGGAGCTCATATCCACACCGGGGGTTTCCTGCATGCACGGATGTCCCTGTAAATAGGACCCTAATTTACGAAGTGTAGTCAAATCCTCTACCGGGAAATAGCCTCTGTTTGCCAGTGCCGAATATAAACCGGGCGCTGTATGTCCTTTGGAAAGAACGAAACGGTCTCTGTCTGCCCATTTGGGGTTTTTCGGATCGATGTTCATTTCCTCAAAATAAAGATACGTAAACATATCTGCCGCAGAAAGTGATCCGCCCGGATGACCGGCCTTCGCACTGTGTACTGAGGTCACGATACCTTTACGAACTTCATTTGCATGTTTCTGAAGTTCTAAGTTTGTCATGTTTTCTGCCTCCGTATGATTGGTTGTTTTACACTGTTACATCATATTACACCACAAAGATGATTTCAACCGGTTATTGAGTCAAAATCATCTTTGGGTGAATAAATATTGAAAATTGTTGTAAATCTATATTATCTGCTTACGCAGACCACTTATGCAAATTATGCAAAAGGATTCTCTGTCGGATATCTTACCCCTGCAGGCTGATTGTATCCGATCTCATCTACATCTACACCTAAGTATTTGAATACTTCATAAATTGCTTTTCCATAGTGACCGAAAGCAACAGCTCCGTGATGAGGGAAGTTTTTCTCAATCAATACATGACGGTAAAATCTTCCCATTTCCGGAATAGCGAATACACCGATCGCACCAAAGGATTTGGATGCAACAGGTAAAACTTCACCATGTGCAATATAAGCACGAAGCTTAGCATCTGCTGTAGACTGCAGTCTGAAAAATGTAATATCTCCGGGAACGATGTCGCCTTCCAGTGTGCCCTGTGTCACTTCTTCCGGCAGGCTTCTCGCCATGATCATCTGATACTGCATACCGCAGAAGGATAACTTCTTGGAAGAAGTATTTCCGCAATGGAAGCCCATGAATGTGTCTTTGTGTGTATAAGGGAATTTGCCCTCGATGGACTCTTTGTACATATCTGCGGGTACAGAGTTGTTGATGTCTAACAATGTTACAACATCTTCGGATACACAGTAGCCGATGAATTCGCTTAATGCACCATAAATATCAACCTCACAGGATACAGGAATACCCATACCTGTCAGACGGCTGTTTACATAGCATGGTACAAATCCAAACTGTGTCTGGAATGCAGGCCAGCATTTTCCGGCAATTGCCACATATTTACGATAACCTTTGTGAGCCTCTACCCAATCAAGCAATGTCAGTTCATACTGTGCCAACTTAGGCAGAACCTCAGGCTTATTGTTACCCGTGCCTAACTCTTCTTCCATTTCTTTTACTTTTGCGGGAATACGAGGATCACCATCATGTTTCTTAAACGCTTCAAACAAATCCAATTCGGAGTTTTCTTCGATTTCTACACCCAGATTGTATAACTGTTTGATCGGTGCGTTGCAGGCTAAGAAGTTTAACGGTCTCGGACCGAAGCTGATAATCTTTAACTGGGAAAGTGCCGTCAATGTACGAGCGATCGGAACGAATTCCTTGATCATATCCGCACACTCTTCCGCTGTTCCTACAGGATATTCGGGTATGTAAGCTTTTACGTTGCGAAGTTTTAAGTTGTAGCTTGCATTTAACATACCGCAATATGCGTCACCACGTCCGCCTTTTAAGTCATTCTGTGTTTCCTCTGCTGCCGCACAGAACATAACCGGTCCGTCAAAATGTTTTGCAAGCAGGCTTTCAGCGATTTCAGGTCCGAAGTTTCCGAGATAAACGCAAAGAGCGTTACATCCCGCTTTTTTGATATCTTCCAGAGCCTGAACCATATGGATCTCACTCTCTACGATACAAATCGGGCATTCATAAATCTGGGAAGCATCATATTTTGCTTTATATGCCTCAACCAATGCTTTTCTTCTGTTGACGGAAAGTGTTTCCGGGAAACAGTCACGGCTTACAGCCACAATACCAATTTTTACTTCAGGTGCGTTATTCATTTATTCTTTTCCTCCTTAATGCCGCCTCTTGCGGTTTATTCATTTATATTTAAATTTTTTCCGACCAGTCCGATATGGCAGCCCGCATCCAGTCCGCCTTCCGCATGACCGATCAGCCATTTGTTTTTCGCTGTGATCAGCTTATCTTCTCCATCAGCATGAGAAATTCCCAAAGGATAGTTGGTTCCTGCCGGTAATACGACACCAACCTTAAATCCTTCTCCCTTTACGCCGCATGGCGCATAGTGAAGTGTTGTTGCATACACTTCAACAGCAGTTCCCTTGGGAATTAAAAATGCTTCCATCAAAGAAGTATCATAGGTGAAATCATCGGTAATGTCCTGTTGGCATCCGAGAATTAAGATGGCATCCGTTGCCGCCACATTGATCTCGGAGCTTCTGTGATATTCCACTGCATTCAACAGTTCGTTGTGTCCGTTGCAGTATCCGATCTGAATTGCCAGTTCACCGTATGTCTTATTTGTCAATTCCTGATAAACGGGAAGTGCTTCTAACTCTTTTACGCTGGGCTCATATACAACACCTTCGGGTAAGGGAGTCTTCTGCTCCAAAGCCTCTACCAATCCGGAAAAATCCACATTCTTTACGATTCTTCCGTATTTTCTGAATTTCTCATCTGTCACATCATAAATAGTCATTTCATAACCCCTTTCTGTTATATTGATTCATTGGTTGACATGTTCTATGTAACGGCTGCAGCAAATTACTGAATCTTGCGGAATAATTCTTTGCAAGCCGGATAAATTTCCTTAAACTGCTGATATCTTGCTTCGTATTTTGCGACCAGTTCCGGTTCGGGTTCTACGGTATCAATGATCTTGACGATCTTAGCAGCCGCATCCTCCACACTTGCGAATTCGCCACAGGCAACTGCTGCCAGCATGGCACCGCCCAGTGCAGGTCCTTCTTCGCTTTCGATCACATCTACTTTTACATTTAAAATATTGGCAATCATCTTTTTCCAAAGAGGACTCTTTGCACCGCCGCCGCAGATCTTGGTTCTCTCAATGTTGATGCCGAGTGCCTTTGCCACCTCAAAGGAATCCCTCAAAGCAAATGCAACGCCTTCCAGAACCGCCTGTGTCATATCAGCCCTTGTGGAGTCCATGGTCAAGCCGATGAAAGTTCCTCTTGCCAAGGGATCATTGATCGGAGAACGTTCACCCATCAGATAAGGCAAAAAGTATACATGGTTCTCACCCAGTTTGGTAATGTTCTTCTGTTCAGCCGCATAGTCCTTGGTGCCGATGATCTCATCCATCCACCATTTATTACAGCTCGCGGCACTGAGCATACATCCCATCAGATGATAATGTCCGTCTGCATGTGCAAAGGCATGCAACGCATTAAATTTATCCACTCCGAACTTCTCGGAAGAAATGAAGATCGTTCCGCTCGTTCCGAGGGAAATATTGCAGTTTCCGTCTCCGACCGTACCGGTTCCTACCGCCGCTGCGGCATTGTCACCGGCGCCTGCAACGACTTTACAGCTTTCGGGAATACCAAGCTCTGCAGCCACTGCAGGGAGGAGGGTTCCTACAGCCTCATAGCTTTCGTAAACCTTTGCTAACTGATCTTCACGGATACCGCAGATTTCACACATCTCTTTCGACCAGCATCTGTTCTTGACATCGAAAATCAGCATTCCCGATGCATCGGATACGTCAGTGCAGTGCACGCCGGATAATTTATATGCTATGTAATCTTTCGGGAGCATAATCTTTTTAATTCTCGCGAAATTCTCGGGCTCTTTGTTTTTTACCCAAAGTATCTTGGGTGCTGTAAAGCCCGTAAAGGAAATGTTTGCCGTATATTCGGAAAGTTTTTCTTTGCCGATCACATGATTCAGATAATCACATTCTTCGGTAGTACGTCCGTCATTCCACAAAATTGCAGGTCTGATAACCTCGTCATTCTCATCCAGAATAACCAGTCCGTGCATCTGTCCGCCAAAGCTGATACCTGCCACCTGACTCTTATCTGCATCCTTGATCAGTTCCTTAATTCCTGCCATTACCTGTGTATACCAATCCTCCGGTTTCTGCTCGGACCAGCCGGGATTGGGAAAATATAAAGGATATTCCTTTGATACGATATTTAAAATCTTCCCTTCGCCATCCATCAGCAGCAGTTTTACGGCAGATGTACCCAAATCAACGCCAATATACAACATTTTTGCTCCTCCTTAAAAAAATAACCCGTTTTTCTATCTGTTTCTTTCGTTTTGTGCTCGTGCACATTTTTATCATATATTCTTTCCGTGCAAAAATCAACAGTTATTTTAAAAAACTTTTTGAGACTTACATTTTCAGCATTTTAAATAAAACTTTTATTATTTATTGTGCATTTTCACGATATGCGTGCACGGTGCACATTTTCTATTGTATTTTAAAAAAAAGAGGCATAAAATATTTTTAGAATATTTTGACATTTTACCGGCGTTATTTTTGTTGCAAATTGATATTACTGATACAAAGGAGCTCAATTTATGGCTACCATAAAAGAAATCGCAGAATTGGCAGGGGTTTCGAGAGGCACTGTTGACCGCGTATTAAATAAACGCGGTGCGGTTAACCCCAAAACCGAGGCCAAGATTTTGGAAATCGCAAAAGCACTTGATTATAAGCCCAACCGTGCAGGCATTGTGCTCGCTGCACAGAAGAAAAAATTCAAATTCGGTATCGTCATGTTTGGGATCGGCAATCCCTTCTTTGATGATGTCATCGCAGGCTTTAAAGAAAAGGAAGAAGAATTATCCGGCTATAACTGTACGGTTCTGTTCCGCAGGATTTCCGCTTTCGGCGTAGAAGACCAGCTGGAAGCCATCGATTCCCTGCTGGCAGAAGAAATCAACGGACTGGCCATTTCTCCGCAGAACGATCCTTCCATTGCCGCCAAGATTAATGAGCTGTATGACATGGGAATCCCTACCGTCACTTTTAATACGGATATTGCAGGTTCCAAGAGAATCGCTTATGTGGGAAGCAACTATTATCAATGCGGTCAGACTGCCGCTGGACTGATGCACCTGATGACAAGCGGTGAAGTCAACATCGGTATCATTAGCGGATATGCCAAAATCCTCTGCCACACGGAGAGAATTGCAGGTTTCAAATCCTGTCTGGAGCAGTATTCCAATATGCATGTGGTAGATTTTTTTGAAAATAAAGATGATGATTTTATCAGCTATGATAAAACTATGCAGATGCTAAAAGATCACCCGGAGATCAATGCACTCTTCTTTGCCGCAAGCGGTACTTACGGCGGCTGCAAAGCCGTCCTCGCTTCCAACCGCCAGGACAATATGAAGATTATTACTTTCGATAAGATTGAAACGACCGTTCAGATGATGAAAAAAGACGTGATTTCCGCTACCATCTGTCAGCAGCCGCGGATTCAGGGCCTGCTGCCTCTGGAAATCCTCTTTGATTATCTGACTACCGGCGAGCCGCCCAAGAAGGAATACAACTACACGACGGTTGAGATTCGGATTAAGGAAAATATTTAGATGCATTAGAAAAAGCTGACTGCATATATGCAATCAGCTTTTATTTTTTCCCAATACCGTGCGCCCGGCTTCGAGCAAAACCCCTATGCGTTACCTTTACAGTTAACTCAACCCAGGCACCCTTGCGGCACATGGGAGCTTCCTCTTAGTGCTGCTGTATTCCTACCCTGACACGGTTCGTGGATTCCCATTGCGTAAGACCCGGATATCAACGCCACTTATAAAGGGCAGCCATAAAAGCCAAAACCCTCTGCCGGCCATCACCCCTGCTAAAGCGGATTGCAGGTACAGGACTCCGCTACTTCCCCGGCTGCACGGTAAGTCTAAGTATACTTGTTTTTATCCGCCTTGTCAAATATTGCATCGGTTTTTTGCTTTCTCATCTTTTCAAAAAATTCCGACAAAACAGCACTGCATTCGTTTTTCAAAACCCCGCGTTTAACAGCCACCTGATGATTAAACTCCTTCATTTGCAACACATTCAACACCGAGCCGCCGCATCCCGCCTTTGGGTTCATGCATCCCATGACGACTCTCGGTACCCTGGCCTGGACAATGGCACCTGCACACATCTGACACGGCTCCAACGTTACATAGAGCGTACATCCCTCCAGTCTCCAGTCCTGCAGCTTCTTACTGGCTTTGCGGATCGCGGTTACTTCGGCATGAGACAGTGTGCTGTGATCCGTATTTCGGCGGTTATATCCTCTGGCAATGATTTTATCATCCTTGACAATGACACATCCGATTGGAACTTCTCCCAATTCTGCCGCCTTTTTTGCCTGCCTGACAGCTTCTCTCATATAACGCTCATCAATCCGATCCTGTATCTGTTCCCGTCTGATCTGCTCCTCATACTGTTCCTTTTTACGGCGAAGCCTGTTGAGGCGTTTTCGTTCGGATTTGCTCAAATCAGCAAAACGGGATTCCAGATCATGAATTGATTTTTGCAATTCCGTAACAGATTCTTCCATATTTATTTCCATCGTTGATTCTGTTGTATTGTTTCTTTCCATATATTTACTCTATCCTATCCGTTTTCGGCGGTATAATAATATCCGAATGTTCCGTTTACAATCCGCTCTTTTTCCTTTGCCGGTTCAAAATCCGGAAAGCCGAACATCGCCGCTACCATCTGCTCCCGCTCATAATAGTTTCCGGGAACACCCAGACGCGGATTCTCTCCGGTCTCATCTATCACGACATGACCATAATTATAATACCCATGAAGGAGAAAACTATTATGTACATATTTTCTGAATAGAAGTTCTTCTTCCAGAGTAGAAAGCTGTACAACTCTTTTGCCGCTGCTCTCCTCCGGCAACAATTCTTCTGCTTCCAGTTCCGGCAGCTGCTCTGTTTCTTCCTCTTTTGCTTTGGTCTCCCCGATTTCTTTATTATCCCGGGACCCGCCGCTTTCTTCTGTGCGCTGTCCTGCCCATCCCTCAGACAAATATGTCTTTTTACCTATTGTAAGAGATAATTGTATTTCTCCCTTTTCTTTCTCCAAATTCTGCACTATTTCTTCGCGCAGCTGCCCTTTCCCCTGTAAATACAATTCTCCGGAAGGCGTCCGCAGCTCCAACTCAATGCTTCCGATTTCCAAATCTTCCCTATTTCGGAACTGTAAAACAATATTTTCGTCCCCTTCATCGCGAAACGCTGATAAATCTAATTTTCCGGCAGTTTTTCCGTTCTTTTCATATAAGAACAGTTTTACCGCTTTGATACATTCCTCTTTTTCTGCTTTCAAATACCATACTTTTTTCAAAAAAATCCCACCTCCTACATCATTACTATGAGAAGGTGGGACAAATTATGTTTTAAACTTCTATGGAAAACCCCGATCTCAATAATCCAGCGTTTCCAGATATTTCATGTAGTTGACCACCATCAATGCAATTTTCAGCGTCAATGCATCATCAAAAATACGGATATCCAGATTGGTTGCTTTTTGCAACTTCTCCAGACGATAAAGCAGTGTATTTCTATGTACATATAACTGTCTTGCTGTCTCGGATACATTTAAGCTGTTCGCCAAAAACATATCAATGGTATTGAGTGTTTCTTCATCCAGCTCTTCCGGGATCGTATCTCCGAAAATCTCCTGGATAAACATTTTACAAAGATTGATCGGCAGCTGATAGATTAAACGGCCAATTCCCAATGTGTTGTAAGCAACCACATCCTTCTCTGCATAAAAGATTTTCCCCACATCCAGTGCCATCTTGGCTTCTTTATAGCTTTTGGAGACATCCTTTAATTCGTTTACAATCGTCCCGTAAGCAATCTTTCCGTTTACCATGATCTCCGTATTCATCATTCCCAGAATGGTATTGGAAATCTCCTGCAGTTCTTCGTAACCCTGATTGTCCTCCAATTGCTTAATGACAATCAGATTTTGCTCATCTACAGCGGTTACAAAATCACCGGATTGGGGAGAAAACAGATTTTTCAGCATCTCCATGGTGCCGTTATCCTTATCTTTTTGTATTTCGATCAGTATAACGGCTCTTCTGCATGTAATCTCCAAATGAAGCTTTTTTGCCCGGTTATAAATATCCACCAGCAGCAGATTATCCAGAAGCAGGTTTTGAAAGAAATTATTTTTATCAATTCTTTCACGATATGCGATCAAAAGGCTTCCCAGCTGGCTGACTGCAATTTTGGCGATCATCAGATCTTCGCTTGTATCTTTGCATACAACAATATAAGTAACTTCATCCTCATGAAAGACCTTCAGGTAGTGATGTTCCCCGATCGTTTGTGATTCCGCTTCCGATTCCACAAACCGGTCAATCGCATCCAAGGGAAAGTCCTTTTTGATCCCTGTGGAAGCAATCAGTACCCCGTCGCTGTCAATCACTGCCAATTCTACTTTGGTAATATTCTTTAAATCATCAATACAATTTTGTATTACCTGTGTCGTTAACAAACACTCACATCCTTTCTAATCCTTCTTCCTCAAGTCAGAAGAAAAAAGGGAGATACATAAGTATCTCCCTTGCATAAGTCTGAGAACTAATTGGTAATAACCATTTCTGTTTCTTTATCAAAGATGTGGATCTTCTCAACATCAATAGCGAATTTAACTACATCGCCGGGTCTTGCTGTTGTACGAGCATCTACTCTTGCTGTCATAGGGAACTCTTCCAAATCGAAGTATAAGTAAACTTCAGCACCAAGCAACTCGTATACTTTTACAGTAGCTTCGAATGTGCTCTGAGGAGAAGCCTCAACCATCATTTCGGAATCATATACATCTTCGGGACGAATACCGAATGTAACAGTTCTTCCGTTATAACCACCCTCGATCAGCTTTTTGGATTTAGCAGGAGGAAGCGGGATGAAGTGACCGGCAACTTTTAATACTGCTGTGTCATCAACAACTTCTACTACTGCATCTAAGAAGTTCATCTGAGGAGATCCCATAAATCCTGCAACGAACAGGTTAGCGGGTTTCTCATATAAGTTCTGAGGTGTATCTACCTGCTGAATGATACCATCTTTCATAACTACGATTCTGGTACCCAGTGTCATAGCTTCTGTCTGATCATGTGTTACGTAGATGATGGTTGTACCTAATCTCTGATGTAACTTAGCGATCTCAATACGCATCTGTACACGAAGTTTTGCATCCAAGTTGGATAAAGGCTCATCCATCAGGAATACTTTAGGGTTACGAACGATTGCACGACCCATAGCAACACGCTGTCTCTGCCCACCGGACAAAGCCTTCGGTTTACGATCAAGGAGAGGAGTTAAGTCAAGGATCTTAGCTGCCTCGTTAACCATTTTATCAATTTCTTCTTTCGGAACTTTTCTCAATTTCAAACCGAATGCCATGTTATCACGAACGGTCATATGAGGATACAAAGCGTAGCTCTGGAATACCATTGCGATATCTCTGTCTTTCGGCTCAACATCGTTTACTAATTTGTCTCCGATCCATAACTCACCGGAGGAGATATCTTCCAGACCTGCAATCATACGAAGTGTAGTAGATTTACCACATCCGGACGGTCCTACGAAGATAATAAATTCCTGATCGCTGATTTCAAGGTTGAAATCTTTAACTGCTTCAAATCCGTTAGGATATACTTTGCAGACATTTTTTAATGATAAGTTTGCCATTATTATTTCCTCCTAAACTAATGTCATCACGTGGCAAGTTGCGCCTATGTGAATAGTATATATGATGGGGTGTTTTTTGCCTATGCAATTATTACACAAAGATTTTTTTTGAATTTATACACTTTGCCCAAACCCTTCCGGCTCCTTATAAAATGCCAGTTGATTTTTGCCCCTTTTCTTGGCCTGATAAAGTGCCTGGTCGGCCGCCTTGTATAATCCGTCAAAATCTGCTGCATCTCTCGGAAATACGGCACATCCGATACTTGCGGTCGCTGCGTATTTCACATAAGTTCCCGCTTTAAATCCTTGGAAAAACTGCTCAACTTTCTGCGCTTCACGAATGATAATTTCATCACTTTTCAGCCCTTTTAAAAGGATGATAAATTCATCACCGCCCGCACGTCCGATAATATCCGATGCCCTGAATTCCATACGGATCCTCTGTCCGATTGTCCGCAAAACTTCATCTCCGAAGGCATGTCCCAAGGTATCATTAATCTTTTTAAAATTATCAATATCCAGAACGAACAAAAGACTTTGTGTGTCGGGATTTTCGGCAATAAATTCCTTAATTTTCTTCTCGGTAGTCACCTTGTTGTAAAGCCCCGTCAGCTGATCCGTTTCCGCCAACTGTACCAGCCCTTCATTCTTTACCTTTCCACGCATTTTATCTCTGACATTCCAAACGATAATTGCGACAACAAACAGAACAAGGCCGATCATGAGCCATAATATCATTTCTTTGACTTCACTGCGTTTCAGTTCCAGCTGCGTATCCACATAAGACTCCGGAATGCCGATAAATACATACCAATCATCAATTCCCAAGGATTTGTAGAAAAGCTGCCTGTTGTCTTCTCCGAAATCCACTTCTTTATTTCCGGCCTGCTTTCTTGAGACTTCATCCATCAATGTTATAATACGTCCGCTTTTTGCCTCTGAAAGAATTTCGAAGAAGTTTCCACCCTGTGTCAGATAAGATGGCGTTTTTTTACTGAAATAGTAAACAATATTCCCTTCTCCATCCGTCAAAACCAGCCAGGATTCCTTTCCGAAATTAAAGTTGGAAAACAGCTCATTAAAACCGGACACCTGATACTTCAGTAATAATATCCGGCTGATTTCATTATCCTTTACAACCGGTGTCAATGCCAAAATACTATTTTCCCCACAGTAATAATATGTACACACGCCCCGTTTCAGCGACCCAAGATAGATCTCCGGATCCACCGAAACGCTTTTCCCTTCCGAATCCGTTCCCATTCCTTCCGGATCCAGTATCGCCACCTGATATGCCTGCGTATTTTCCAAAAGCATCTGCATAGCCTCTTCTTCTGTGATTGCTTCCTTCTCCAAAACATCCACAATCGGCTTTGCGGTTTTATCCAAATAGGTTAATTCCCGCTGCATCTGCATACTGTAGCGCGCCGTTTCCACTGTAATCTGATCAAATAGTGTACTCTTATTTAATTTGTCTAACTTGAATGAATATACCCCTAATATTGATATTGCGAAAACAGCAAACACCACACTGGAAACAATCATCCGTATATACAGATTATTTTTTTTCTTTGTCCTCGTTTCCATACCTTCTTAACCCCTTGTCCCCTCCTGCTAATCCGTTTTGGACACTTCCTGTTTCTGTATTTTATCAAAAATTTTATTCATAAGACTTCCGTTCACATACGCCACAACAGCAAATCCTCCCAACACAAGAACCGGAAACCACTTCCAGCTGCTCAATACAAGTAAAATCGGAACCGCCGAAAAGACAAGCATTAAAACAGTCTTCGGAAACTGTGACAGAGAAATCAGCAGCGCATTAATGGTTGTATTCAGTATCGTATTCTCAAATTTTGCCAAAATCGGAAATACATATAAGAGCATGAAAGCCAGTAAAATAATCGGAATTCCGAAAACGCCCATAATAATATGTGCATTTTCCATCTGGGATTTTCCCGTTACATAAAAAGTATATCCGAATAGGCATAACAACAACGCAGAAACAATCCATATGACTGTCGCCTGTTTAAAATTATCCTTGAATGCCTTAAAGTAATCCTTTGTTATATAGGACTCTTCCCCCGCTACAACCCTCATGGCTTCATAGTACAACGCCGTAGTGGATGCCCCTATTGTAAAGATCGGCAAAGATGTGATAATAAACAAGGCATTCAGCCACATTAAATCTGCTAATTTTGTCAAACCTCTTATAAGCGGGTTACTGTCACTAAAAAATCTCTTCATATTTTCTCACCTGTCTATTTTTTCTTATATTTTTCGGAAACCAGTTCATACTGACGTTCCAGTTTTTTGTGAAGGAGCAATATCTGCCCCGACTCAATCTGTACCTTCTCCATAATATCATCGTAAAATAATACCATGGTATCCACAACCTGTTTCGAAAAATGTTTGCTGTCCGCCTCCCCTTTTAACAGCATGATTACATCCTCTCTTTCGGAGACCTGCTTGTAAATTCTTTCATTCACAAGCCCCGTTACCGTATCCGCCACCTGTAAGATTTTCTGGGATAAATTCATGGATGTTTCCTTTATCCCCTTCGGATAGCCGCTTCCGTCCAGTCTCTCATGATGTGCCACAGCGATATTCAGCACATCCTGATCCAGACGGTTTTTCAATATATTTTCGGAAATTTCCACATGCGTTCTCATTACCTTTGTTTCTTCCGGCGTCAACGTACGTTTTACCTCGAGGATGTCTCTGGGTATTGCCAGCATCCCGATATCATGCAGCAAAGCTCCGTAATATAACTTCTCGGTTTCCTTTTCGTCCAGGTATAACCTGAGCGCCAATTCCTCGCAAATGCAGATGCTGGTAACACTATCCACGACTTTTGCCTGAGAACAAAGACCCAGACAATACATCAGCATCTCCATATAGCGTTTCTTTTCTTCATTTGTAAACATGATATAATCCATCAGTTCATCCAATTCTTTTTCATAACTTTCTGTCCTGATCTGTTCAAATATATCACATTCCCTGTCCGCTCTTCTAAACAGATCCAAAGCCTCTTCCGAGTATTTGGTTCCCCCGCCTCTCTCCAGCAGTGCAAAATCAAATCTGTCCCCCAAAGCATCCCTGTAGAGATCGATTTTCTCTGCCAGAGCCAGAAAAGCCGCTTCATCTTTGTATGTATATACGATATCCTTTATATTTGCATAATCAATATGATGATACAATAATATTTTGGATTTCTCTTCCATAGGAGAAAGATATTTCAAAAAAAGATATCCGTAAATAGAATGCGGCATATATTCCTTCGTTTCAAAACGCAGCATCTGATTGACATCGTCCGTTTTATATGCACCGATATCATGCAAAGTTGCCAGCATCACCAGTTCTGCCATCTCAAATTTTTCATATCCCCCACGCTGCTGCAGCATCTTGTAAAAGATATATCCGGTTCTGGAACCATGTTTCATAATCTGCTTATCAATTAGTTTTAATGTATCCCTGGTCAACAGGAATATATTTTTGCTACTGATAAAATCCATAGACACTCCTTAAAAAATCCACGACATCGGTGTATATCGGATTCCATCCTTTTTCTGCTCAATGTCTGTGTCCACAAATCCGATCTTATGGTAAAATCCTACCGCATAAGGAGAAGAATGTACCGTCAGACGATATCCACCCATTTTCTTCTCCAACTCCCTCAATGCATAAATGAGTTTTCTTCCAATTCCCAAATAATGATATTCCTCGTCCACAAACAACAAAGATATATGCTCTTTGTTCCGAAGAGAAATCATGCCTACCAATTGTCCTCGAAAAAATGCCCCATACAATATGTATTCCCCTTTTAAAAACATTTTTCTCAACATCTGATCCGTAATGAAATCCTGAAAATGATCAATTCCCGTCTGATCGTAATCTTTTGCTTCAAACTTTAAAAATGTTTTCCAGGCAAGTCCCATGGCATTTTCCCATTCTTCCATTGTAATAGGACGAACCAGAATATTTTCAATGCCGATATCCATAAATTACTCCCGTTTCCCCGCGCAAAATCTGTGCTTCAGCAGCCATACCGCCGCATCACTTACGGCAGAGCCGCCTTTCCCCGCAGCCATGCCTCCGTATCACTTACGGCAGAGCCGCCTTTCCCCGTAGCCATGCCTCCGTATCACTTACGGCAGAGCCGCGCAAAAACTTCGTTTTTCCGCGGTCGCTTCGCTCGTCAAATATATACAACCAGCTTCGCTCAAGCAAGCTTGGCGAATCTGTTTGTACATACTTGACTCTGCCTATACGGACATTATACCACTTTATTTAAAAGGGGCAAACCATTTTCTAATGCATATGCATTTTCTAGGGTTTCAACTGCGATTGCTTCCATGGCTTCCTGTGTAAAAAAGCCCATATGGGAGGTAATGAGCACATTGGGAAATGTCATCAGTCTGGCCAGCACATCATCTTCTACGATTTCCGTCGACCGGTCCTCATAAAAAATTCCTTCTTCCTCTTCATAGACATCCAGTCCCACACCACCGAATTTGCCCGCCACAAGGCCGTCAATCAAATCCTCCGAATCAATCAGAGATCCTCTGGAGGTATTGACCAGATAAACACCGTCCTTCATCATCTGAATGCTCTTTTTGTTGATCATATGCTTTGTTTCTTTCGTCAGCGGACAATGCAGGGTAATGACATCCGACCGTTTCAATAATTCCTCTACGGAAACATATTCCACGCCCAGACCCTCTACGGGATAAGGATCATAAGCCAGAATATTCATCCCAAAGCCTTCCAAAATACGGATCATTGCCTGTCCGATTTTTCCGGTTCCCACCACGCCGGCTGTCTTGTTATTGAGATCCGTTCCCATAAAACCGTTAATGCTCATGTTAAAATCTCTGGTTCTGTAATACGCTTTATGGATACAGCGATTGACGGACAACAGAAGTCCCGCCGCATATTCCGCTACAGCTTCCGGCGAATAGCTGGGGACTCTCAATACTGCAATCTTATCTTCGGCAGCTTTGATATCCACATGGTTGAACCCCGCACTTCTTAAAAGAATTGCTTTTACATTCATATTGTAAAGCTCATCAATCATTTTGGCATTCACCCTGTCATTGACAAAAATACAAATAGCGTCATATCCTTTTGCCAGAAAAATGGTATCCTCATTACAGGGCAGCTCAATAAAATGAATAGAAAAGCCATATTCCCGCGCTAATGGTTCAAACCAGATACGGTCATATGGCTTTGTAGCATAAAATGCGATTTTCATAGTGATGTTCCTTTCCATTTTTATTTCGGATTTTCACTATCATCTTTCGCAATTATTTATTTTTTATTCTTAGGCGAATAAATTTTTAAAGAAATCTGCGATTGCCTTTCCAAAATTTGAGAAAAAGTCTCCGATGCTGGTCCAAAAGCCTTCATCGGTCGCCTTATTCAACAGTTCATCCCCAAACTGGTCATACAGATCTGCAGCCTGATCCAGGAGCATGTTGGGATCTAAGCCCAGCTCTTTGATCTTCATCATGAAATCCACAATCTGCTGAATCTCATCTTCCGTCAGCACAACGCCGAATTTTTCTTCGCCTTCGGCAATGGCCTTGCGGATATCTTCCTCCGTTTCCAGCTCGCCTGCTGCCAGTTTTGCCTTAATATAGGCAATCAGTTCTTCCACTTCCTCGCTGTTTGCGCTCTTTGTCGCAATCTCACCGGTAGCCACCAACTCATTCAACGCCGTATCCAGAGTTGAATCCGGAATATCTTCCCCGGAAATTTCTTCATATGCTTTAATGGCACCTATCAGCGCCGCGGTTCCCGAAAGCTCCGTAGGACCCACGACCAGAATATCCGCATCTTCGACACCTGCGGTCAGAAGCGCATTGCGGTACATTCCCGTTG
Organism: Lachnospiraceae bacterium; assembly: GCA_051877575.1. Lineage (GTDB taxonomy): Bacteria > Bacillota > Clostridia > Lachnospirales > Lachnospiraceae > UBA2882. Next base: position 30,979 of record JBJEJA010000032.1, read on the forward strand.
TACAATAATTGATATTCTGTGTCGATACCATAACACCGTGACCGCTCTCTGCCGGCGTTACCATAACACTTGATAAAGCCCTTGTCCCGATCACGGAGGAATCAACATAAGCATCCAGATATTGGTGCTCCTCCGCATTCGTAATGGTCAGCACGGTATAAGAAGACAATTCTTCCTCACTTACTCCCATCAAATTCAAAACCGTCGTTCTCTGCTCTGCAGTCAAATCTGCACCCAGCACGATAACCGTGCCTTCCTGCGGTGCTGCGGATACTGTCATTCCCCAAATAAGAGTTAACAAAAGCGTTCCCAAAATTATGCGAAACATTTTTTTCATTTTTTCATCCTCCTATTTTTCATGCAAACTGAAGAAATTACCGGATAATACCGTTTACTGTTTATAAACGATATTAAAAAGCCAGTTTGATATATCTTCATAAACCTGCATTTTCTGCCTTTCGTTTAACAATTCGTGACGGGCGTCATTATATAACTTTATCTGCACTTTTGTCAAATCCAGATTCAAAAACGAATCGTATACTTCCTGTACGGCCTTACCGTAATTCCCCACGGGATCTTCCGTCCCCGCAACAAAAAGTACCGGCAGCTCTTTTGGCATTTTTTCCAGATTGGATCGCTTATTTAATTCCTTCACAAGACCCATCAATGTGTCAAAACCGTTTACGGTAAACAGAAATCCGCAACCGGGATCGTTCATATAAGAATCCACCACGGCTTCATCCGAACATATCCAGTCAAAAGAGGTTCTTTTTTCCGTCTTTTTATTGTGTGCTCCAAACAGCAGATCGTCCAAAAGCGCACTTTTGTTTCTATCCTTTCCGGCCAGCTTCATAATACCGGTCAATATCCTGCCTGCAAAAATCGACATTTTGCTGTAATGCGCGGTCCCGCAGATAATTGCTCCGTCAATACCGCTTCCGTAGCGGCAAAGATAATTACGTAGAATCAAAGACCCCATGCTATGCCCCAAGATAAAATAAGGAAGTCCTTCGTATTCTTTCTGCACGATCTTTTTCAGACGGTGTTCGTCCCTGACCAAAACCGTTACCGGATCTTTCCTGCAAAAATACCCATAATCACCGTATTCCTTTGCAGTATCTCCATGACCCAGATGGTCATCTCCCACTACAATGAATCCCTGATTGGCGAAATAAACGGCAACCTCCTCGTAACGCGCAATATATTCCGCCATTCCGTGAATAAGCTGCAGAACTCCTATGGGCTCTGTTTCATCAGACTGCCATTTCATGGCATGGATGGTATGAAAACCATCTCTGGATGGAAAAGTAAAATACGTTCTGTTTACCATAAATCTCCTTACGTTTTTCTAACCCTTTAACCCTAACAATACACTCTCAAAATACACTTTCGACAATATCCGTCTAACAGATTTCCGCGCCTGCAGGCATCGGTTTCTCCGGTGTTACCAGCGCAAGATTGCCTTCTGCATCCTCCGCACAAAGCAGCATCCCTTCGGATAACACACCCGCCAGTTTTGCCGGTTTCAGATTGACAAGCACCATAACCTGTTTACCCACCATTTCCTCAGGCGTATAGTAAGCTTTGATGCCGGATACGATCTGTTTCACTTCGCTTCCGACCTTTACCTGGGAACAGAGAAGTTTTTTGCTTTTGGGTACTGCTTCGCAGGCAATGATCTTTCCGACCTGAAACTGCATCTTTTCAAAATCATCAAAGGTAATCTCCGGCTTCTTATCAATATCAATGACCGGTTCTTCCTCTTTTTCCTCTTCTACAATACCGGCCTGCGCTTTTCTTGCGGCAAACATGGCATCAGCCTTCTCGATAACTTCTTTGATATCCTGTCTCTGGAATAAAATTTCCGGTTTGTCGGTTACTTTATTGCCGGAGGGATACAGTCCGAATTTTTCGATATCATCAAAGCTGCGGATATCGGTATTCAACTGCGCCACGATTTTTCCGGCAGTTTCGGGCATAAACGGCTCCAACAAAGAAGCGCCAATCACGATACCTTCTACCAGATTGTATAAGACAGTAGAAAGTCTGTCCTTCTTTGCTTCATCCTTAGCCAATACCCACGGTTCGGTCTCATCGATATATTTGTTGCAGCGTTTAAACAATGTAAAGATTTCTGTAATGGCATCTGCCACACGCAGATCATCCATCTTTTTGGATACCTTCTCATAGGTACCTGTTACGACTGCTTTGAGATCGGCATCAATAGCGGCCTGGGCAGCATCGTCGGTTTCTCCCTTATCCGCAACCACACCATCAAAATATTTATTGCTCATGGAAATGGTACGATTTACCAGATTGCCCAGTGTATTGGCAAGGTCGGAATTCAATCGCTCTACCATCAGTTCCCATGTGATGACACCATCATTTTCAAAAGGCATCTCATGAAGCACAAAGTAACGCACCGCATCCACGCCAAAGAAATCCACCAGATCCTCAGCATAGATCACATTGCCTTTGGATTTACTCATCTTACCGTCACCCTGCAGCAACCAGGGATGTCCGAATACCTGCTTCGGCAAAGGCTCACCGAGAGCCATCAGGAAGATTGGCCAGTAAATCGTATGAAAACGAATAATATCCTTCCCAATCAGATGCAGGTCTGCCGGCCACATTTTTTTGTACTGCTCGCTGCTGTTACCATCTGCATCATAACCGATTCCGGTAATATAGTTGGTCAGCGCATCCAGCCATACATAAACCACATGCTTGTCATCAAAATCCACGGGAATCCCCCATTTAAAAGAAGTACGGGATACACAAAGATCCTGTAAGCCCGGTAGCAGGAAATTATTCATCATTTCATTTTTGCGGCTGACCGGCTGAATAAACTCCGGATGGGTATTGATATGCTCGATCAGCCTGTCCGCATATTTACTCATTTTGAAGAAATATGCTTCTTCCTTTGCAGGCTTCACCTCCCTACCGCAGTCGGGACACTTGCCGTCCACCAGCTGGGATTCCGTCCAAAAGGATTCACAGGGAGTACAATACATTCCTTCGTACGCACCTTTATAAATATCACCCTGATCATATAATCTCTTAAAAATCTTCTGTACCTGTTTCTCATGATAATCATCGGTTGTACGAATAAATTTATCATAAGAAGTATTCAGCATATCACAGATATCCCTAATCTGTCCGGCAACGCCGTCAACAAATTCCTTGGGTGTCACGCCTGCTTCTTCCGCTTTCAATTCGATTTTTTGTCCATGCTCATCGGTTCCGGTCTGGAAAAACACATCATAACCGTCTTTTCTTTTAAATCTGGCAATGCTGTCTGCCAGCACAATCTCATAGCTGTTGCCGATATGGGGTTTCCCCGATGTATAGGCAATGGCTGTTGTAATATAATATTTCTCGTTATTCATTTGTTTCTGCCTCCTATGGGAACGTTTTTCTCTCATTTATATGAGAAAAAAACGAATATTTACCTAATTGTTAGACTAACACAGCAAACAATGCATGTCAAATACTGGATATTGGCATTTGTGGCAAGCCTACCGTCATATGAATATAGAAAAAAGCGGTGTTTTCATGTTTAAAAAACGTGCTACTATTCTATTATTCTGCTTTCTGGTAATTTTTAGTCTCGGGATCAGCTCTTTTGTATACATAAACACTTCACCCCGCCGGAATTTCCAAAAAATAACCACAGAGCTTCTTACTGAAAATTTAAAGGATAACTCCCTTCTTGCACATTTTACGATAACTGATCGCAAAAAGGCCGGCATTGATGAAACCGTATCAATGCCTGTATATTCCAGGGAAAACAGTCAAAAGCAACTGGAGAGCATGCACACTCTTTACGAAAAACTGAATGCACTGGATTTATCCAAAGCTGATTTATCGCAAAATCTGCTCCGGGATTCCCTTGCCTTTTATCTTTCACACACGTTAAAGCTGTCAGAATACGATTACTTCGAAGAACCATTTTCTCCTTACAGCGGCATTCAGAACGAACTGCCTATCTTATTGACGGAATTTTCTTTTGAAAATAAAGAAGATGTGGAAGAATATCTTCAAATTCTGGAACTGATTCCCGACTATTTGGACGGATTATGCCAATATGAAAAAGAAAAAGCCGAAAAAGGGATGTTTATGAGCGATGCCATGGCAAATGAGGTGATCGGAGCTCTCGATCATTTCTGCGGGTTGAGCGAAGCGGATAATCCTTTTTTAACCACTTTTGAAACAAGACTGACCCCTCTTTTACAATCCGGAGAAGTTACACAGGAGGAATATACACATTATATAGAAGAAAATTTACGGCTTGTCACTACCGTCCTGCTGCCCGCCTACGAAAAAACCGGCGACCGGCTGACACTTTTAAAAAGCGGCGAAAAAACAGAGCAGCGCGGACTATGCTCCTATGAAAACGGCAGCCAATATTATGAAATTCTGGTCTCCACACTGTTGGGAGAAGATGTGAATATTCCTGCACTAAAAAACACTTTTACGAGGCAGTTAATGTCGGATTTCACGGAATTAAACGCTCTCCTGGAATCCAATCCCGGATATTTTGTTGCTCTGATGGGGAACGAGACAAATGCCGATCCTCTGATTTCCCTGACCCCGGAACAATGCATCGAAATTCTAAAAGAAGAAATCTCTCAGGATTTCTCTTTTTCCGACGAAAAGACCTACTCATACACATTAAAGGATGTTTCTCCCGCTATGGAAGACCATACCAATCCGGCCTACTATTTTACGCCGCCTATTGATAATAGCGAAAAAAACGTCATTTATATCAACAGAAGCCAGACCCCCGAAGGCATCTCCTTATTTACCACCCTTGCACACGAAGGTTTTCCGGGCCATCTGTACCAATCCGTTACCTCCGCCAATTCGTTAGCATCCGCTAATCTTCCGTCACTTTCCGGAATCAGCTATTTTGGCGGATACACGGAAGGCTATGCTACCTATGTGGAATTTTTATCCTTTGATTACGCCAAGAAAACCGCCTCGGATCTGACCGGAAACGAAAATGCCTCCCTTTATTATGACTATCTCTCTTATAACCGCAAGATATGTCTGAACCTTTATTCCATTCTGGATATTATGATTCATTATGAAAATGCGACTCCGGCAGACATCCGTCCGTATCTCTATAAGATCGGTATTACGCGGGATGAAGATATTCAGACCATATACAATTATATTGTAATGGAACCGGGTACCTACATCACCTATTTCGGAGGATATCTGAAAATATTGGAATGCCGGAATCTGGCCATGGAATGCTGGGGTGACAACTACGACAACCGTGCGTTCCACGATCTGTTGCTGGAACTGGGTCCCTTGGATTTTGGAAGC
>JBJEJA010000033.1:0-3937 GCA_051877575.1 Lachnospiraceae bacterium
GCGAACCCTGAGATGCACCTTCTGAGCGAAGGCGATTTCCATTGAGAACGAGCCGGTTCTGCATCGCCATGTTCTGTGCCGCCATTCCGGTTTGCTGCGCTGCGGTTCTGTTCGTCTGACTGTTCAGCCGATGAGAACCGATCGTAATCTTATTCTGGTCGGCCCGATGAGAACCGATCGCAATCCGGCTCCTTTGTGTTTCGGATCTGCCGTACTTGTCAGATTTTGCATTCTGTGAGCTTGCGAACTTCGCCCATTTGTTCTGACCACCGCCACCTCCGGAAGATCCGCCGGATGATCCGCCACCTCCGGATGATCCGCCGGAGCCCTGGGAACCACTCTGTTTCCCGGCGCCGTTTTCCTTCCCCGTATACTTTTCGTTTTTTTCATCCGGAGTTCCCTGCTTTTTCTTGTTGTCAAGCGAATCCTTTGCGCGGAGAGCCGATGAGAGCAGCTGTTTCCCGCCCCGGTATATCTGTCTCGAGGTCTGATGGATTCCGTAGCTGGCCGCCCCCTGGGTCATTGTTTCTGTCTGGGCTGCCTGATAACTCAAAATCTGCGTGAGCATCGGACCTGACTTATATACAGCCCATGCTCCACCCGCCAGGAAGAATAATTTGACGAGATAATCCATTTCGGGGCTGCTTCCGGCGCCAAAGTCGATGCTTCCGCTCATAATCAACGGGCACACCATTAAATACAGCCGCATTCCTATGGCAGAACCAAATCCGGAAAATGTCTTTCCAACAAATAATTCGCGCCATTTTCCAAATCTCTCCCCGTCGTCCAGCGGTATGGTGCTGACAAAATAAGGAGATACGATATAAAGCAGAATGATTTCAAAAATTCTCTGCACAAAGCTAAGCAGGCAGGCGGCAAGAACAAAAAACAGGAAAATCGCCGCGATAAATCCGACCAAATAGTCAAATTCTGACAGATCAAAGAACTTCGTCACTGCGCTGATATCTCCGTAATCCTTTTCCATGCTGTAAAACGGATAGCGGTATATGTCCTCGCTGGTTGTTCCCAGTGTGATTCCAGATATGTTGTTGTTTGCATTGTAATTAGACTCCAAGGCCGCATTCAAGGAAGAAATGACAAATATAATCCTTCCAAGCGTCGTTTCACTTTGCCCACCTAACAGAGACGTAATCGAGCGCAGAATAATCGAAGCAAGCTCGATTACAAACAATACAAAAAATGGCACGGTAAAAAACTGTACAAATGTTTTCATCATGGAAGCCAGCACTTTTGACACCGGTTTTCGATTATCAAAATCCAGATCAAATGCCGATTTGGCAGTCATGTAAATCGTCAGAAGCAAAGCAATTGCCAGACCGGCCGATGTTAAAATCCAGAACGTCTTATTGATCGTTTCCTGTTGGAACAGTACCTCCAGAAGGCTTCCGGTGATTTCATTACCTTTGCTTCCGAAGGATACGTTGCGGACACCGATAAATACGTCAAAGGCGATCTCCATATAATCAATCAGTTTTAATATTCCTGAAAACAACCCGTAGATCACTCCACAGAAGATATCCATAAATAGATCTATAAAATAGTTAACCGTATCTTTCAGAACAGGAAACAGGATATCGGCCAGGACCTCATTGAACACCCAGGAAAGAACGGTTGACAACAGTGTGGACAGCCATTTAAATACCGGATCAAAAATATGACCCAGTACCCAGTTAAATATTTTCTTGAACAACCCCAGATACGCCATTTCCATTCAGTCTCCACCTCTCTTTCCTTCATGATCCTCATGCTTTCCATGTTTCGTCTATTTGTCTCAGGATCCCGTAAATTTCTGTCCGCTGTCTCCGCTGTCTCCGCCTTCTTTTTCCCCGGATTTCCCCGACGCAGCCTTTTGTCCCATCTTCCCGGCGGCACCTTTCATGTGGTCGGCAGCGCTTGCTGCTCCCATCTGGGCAGCCGACAAGGCCATGGTGGTTCCTCTGGTCAGGAGTCCGGTTGCCATTAATCCCATCTGCTTTTCTTCGAATGAAATCTGCGGCGCCAGAATATCCATAATCAGGGTCTGGCCGTGATACACCGCCCAGGCGCCTCCCACAATCAGGAAGACCCGAAGCACGTTATCGATCATCGTGCCGTTGGGCAGTTTTGAATCATACAGAATCAGATTGGAGCTGGTAAAATACGGAACCACCATCAGATAATACTTCATCGCAAAAATCGAGCCAAAGCCCGAAAAGAATTTCGCGACAAAAAGCTCTCTCCATCTGGCAAAGATTGCTCCGTCATCCAGCGGAATCGTCGATACATACAACGGAGACACCAGATACAGCAAGAGCAATTCAAATATTCGCCGGATAAACTTTAATACCACCGCTGCCAGTATCAGAATCAGAAGAATCGCTGTGACAAATCCGATAATATAATCAAAATTTGATAAATGAAAATCCTTCCTTACCTGTTTCAAATCCCGGTAGTCTTTTGTGCCATCCATATACGGTCCCCGGATACTGTCAGAAAAAGTAGGGGCCCGACCGGGATCCTTTTCAATCTGACCGGTAAGCATGTCCTTGGCCTCTGTTGTATTCTTGTCTGCATCCATTCCGGCTGCCAGAAATACGATGGAGCCGATGCTTCCGTTGGTGCCCTGAGCGGCTGAAAATGCAACATCCACCTGTGTTGTGATCGCGGATGACATCTGAAGCAGAAATACACACAGAAACGGAATCATCATAAAGGTTACAACCGCCTTCATCGCGTCTGTCATTACCTTGCTGATAGGATTCCTATCATCCAGTGCCATGTCAGAGATGGATTTCACGGTCTTATAAATCGTAAAAATGATACAGATCGCCACAGCCATCACGGTAATATACAGAAAGGCCGTTGATATTCCCTTCATCTCAAACATGGCCTGCAGCAGAGTCATTTCTTCCTTCGAAACACTTACCGGCGTAACTCCGGAGAATACGTTAAATATACTTTCAATAAAATCAATGACGGAACAAAGAGCCGTGAAGAGATTAATCAACAGTTCTGCAAAAAGATTCCAGACAACATTCGTAACAAAATTTACGAATATTGTCAGAATATCGGTTAGAACCGGCGACAATACATTTTCGAAGATTTTTCGAAATATTGACTGCAGTGATTCTACAAAACCAAGATAGGCATATTGCATAAGATCACTCACCCCACATTTAACGGATCTTCATGTTTCTCTTCGTATGGAAGACAAATACTCCACCACCGGCTATCACCAGGATACACATAAATACAGCTGCAATCCCATACAGATTGATCTGATATTTCAGCACAAATTCTCTGACCGTCTCATTGCCGGCCGCATCTGATACCGTCAATCGGTACTTGCCCGGGGAAGAAATCATCGTGCCGTGGAATCCGTCAACATTTGTCCCATCTTTTACAAGGGCAATGTCAGTTATGTCATCCGACAGATACTGGATACTGGCATTTCCGCCATCTACGGTCACCTGAACCTCCGGTGCTGCTGTGTCTTTCCTCAGCACAACCTCCAGCTCATCTCCCGCATCTCCTTCCATAAAAATTGTGTAGGTTCCATCCGATTCCATAACCAGAAGCTGATCCGACTGCAGGCTTTGCGGTTCGTCCTCCAGAAACAGTCTTGTAAAGCGCATTCCAACCGGCGCCGGGTAATATTCCAGATCAGAGGCCTGCGATACGATCCGGAAAGAGTATATTTTTCCGTCTGCCTCCAGGCGATACACACCCGCTTCCATCAGGCTGTTGCCATTCACAAATTCCTGTAATTCATCATTTCGATATAACTCAATTTCCGATGGCGCATCACCCTGGACGGTAATCTCCACAGAGTCCGGACCAATGTAACCTTCCGGAACGGTAGATATCAGCTCAACTCCGTTTTCCAGTGTTACCCGATATTTCCCGATCATCGGGTCATACGTCTGACACCGGAAAG
>JBJEJA010000033.1:4037-8582 GCA_051877575.1 Lachnospiraceae bacterium
TCTCTGCGGTTTCTGCTTCCGGGGGCTTATCCTGGATACGGAACCGGAACACGGTCTGATATTCCCTCTGCTCCGAAAGCGGCAGCTCCGGATTTTCCACCGCCGTCAGCCGCAGCACATAAGTACCTCTTTCCCATACGTTCTGGCCGGAAGTGTATTCCATCGCTGTTCCGTCTTTTTCCATGGTATAAAGTATGTTTGACGGAATATCAAGAACGACTGCTTCATTGGTTATTCCGCCGTTGGCCACGTTGGTATAGATAAAAAACAAATTATCGATGGACTCTTCATAGATTTTGTAATCTTCGTGATAGTGTTCTGTTAAATTTACTTTTTTCACACCCGGTCCTGCAAACTCCGTTGTCTCCTCCATCACTTCCGGATCTTCATCCAGATACTGAAATCCGGGTCCGGCTTTTTCTTCCTTCTCCTGGTCGGAAGATGTGCTGTCAGAATATTTTGAATTGTATGTAATGACTGCGCCATAGGAACTCACAGAAACCGTACTGACCATCAATGCCGTAGCCAGAGCAATCGCCCATTTCCTGCCTGTTCTCATATTGCTTATCCCTCCTGTGTTTCCTGTACTTCCTGATTTCTCATTGATTCTGCAATGTAATTCCGTTCTTCCAGATCATAGTAAACGTCGTCACCAAAAAATGCATTCATACGGATATCCGATTGATCCATCATCTTCATCTGATACAGTGGACATTTATAACTCGGTGTGAATTTTGTTTTCAGCGGATAATTGCCGAAGGTAACAATGATTGCATTGCCGGTGTCAGTCTTATTATTCAGCTTCTGCAGCTCAGACGGATAAATCAACGGTCTGGTCTGCAGCTGGCTGGACACATTGATATTACCGGCCTTATCTCCCATGGCCGTGGAAATACTGGAGGTGGAAACCGTCATATTTCCGCACAGCTTGGAAAATTCCTCACAGGTTTCAATATCATTGGAACCAATGAACATCTTCATACCGCAGTTGCTCTTAATAATATTGGCTACCGTATCCCCGTATACGTTGTTTAACTGTGCGTAAGACTGGACAACCATGTTGAACCAGATTTTTCTGCTTCGACCTACGGTGATCATCTTGTCAAACTTATCGATCTTCGGCATGTTTCCAAATTCATCCAGAATGAAGTATACATTTCGCGGAAGACTCAAATCTTCACGGGAAGAAGCTACTTTGATCAGCGCTTTATAGATACAAAGAATAAATACAGCTGCCAGCGCATGTCTGGTATCTTTCTCATCCGGTATCTTCAAAAACAGTGCCGTCGGTTCCATCGCAAACTGAAGCGGGTCAATATCCGTAGCGGATGTAAGAGAACAAAGACCTTCATCGTTGAACATAGACAGCTTATCAAAGGCAATCGACATATAGCTTGCCAAGGTACTCTCAGCCGCCGAAAGAACCTGTTTTGATAATCCAACCGCTTTGGATAATGGAGAACGGCCTTTGAAGAAGTTTCGCAGCGCCTCATAATCGTTATCGGAATTGCCTATGGCTTTGTTAATATTGTAGAAACAGAATTTCTCTCTGGTCATCTCCAGCTCCGGATATTCACTGTCTTCCAGCATGGCCAGACAAACCGCCATAATCAGAGAACGGGCACCCTTCTCCCAAACCGGGTCATCCTTCGATTCAATCGGGCAGATGACACTGATCAGGTCGTTTAGGTCCTCATAGAGTTCATCGAAGATCTTCTGTCTGGTTATTTTCAGGTAAGTCAGGAGCTCCCTGCGCACGGCATACGCTTTGCCCTCGTATTCATACCACTCTTCACCATAACTCTCTACCGGATTCACCAGTTCAAGTTCGTTTTCTGTCACAGGATCGAAATGCTTATAAATCTCATCTCCCGTATGGAGGTACTCCTGATAACGGTCATAGATATCCCCCAGCGGATTCCAACGGAAAGAACTGTACGGATCTCTCAGATCCAAAACCATCACCTTGTATCCACGTTCCTGCAGCATTCCACTGTGAAGCTGAAACAGTTCTCCCTTCGGGTCTGTGCAGATCATGGAAGAACCGGCGGCAGAATTACCAAGGATCTGAATCATTGGATTGATAAAGGTGGTCGTCTTACCACTGCCGGTAGCACCGATAATGAGTCCATGCATCGGTGATGCCAGATTGATATCCAGTTCCTTTCTTTTCTTATTATATTGCGCGTAAACCGGAATACCGTCCTTTTTCGATTCATTCAGTTTTGTAAATTTATACGGACTAAAGTTGTCATCCCTTTCTTTGTCAGTCATAAAGCGGGAATTTTCCAGATTACTTTCAAATCCCTTCGCCTTGGACTTCATCAGCTTTTTTGCTTTTTTCGCAGAAGGACGTTTAAAAAGCAGTACCAGCAGCACCAGCAGAACTACAGCCACCGCACCATAAAGATAGGTATCCAAACGAAACAAAAGGGAATAGTCAATCAAGCTTCCATCATATGTACCTAACAGGGAAGGCACCAGAATCAAAAACAGCGTATTAAGACCAAACCCCAGTAAGATTGTGAACAAAACAAAGGCGGCAATTCCCAGCAGAATCTTCTTTACCATAATGTTGTCTCCTTTCTGTATGACTTGAGGAGCCATACTGCCAATAAACAGGCTCCGCCTCCATAAAGTGCGATCATACCATGGCTGGAAAAAAACAGCTGTTTCCATGCCGGTATATGATTAATCACCCAGATCGGCAGTACATTGAGATTAAACCCCATATGCAGTGCGATGGAATAAGCAATATTGTCTTCCTCAACTGAGACCTTCGCCAGCATGATTCCCATGAAAAACGCGTAAACCATCCAGATGAGCGATACATGACATAATGCAAATACAACCGATACAATCAAAATACTATTTTTCTCATCAAACCAGCCAAGAAGGCGGTTTAACATATATCCCCGAAAAATAATCTCTTCCACCACCGGAGCCAGAAGAATCGTGGATAATAATGCCAGAATCGGATCCGTTCCGTCCTTCACTGCCTCCGAAGAGCTGATGTAGCTTTGCATGAGAACCTCCGGAAACGGTACCACCGTGATGACTGCGGAAAAGAAAAAGCCAAACCCAAATCCGATTCCGATCAGATAAAGCAGCTTTCTCCGTTCCAATCCCCTGTATTCCAAAGTGACATCCTCCTGCAGGGAGCTGCCCCGCCTTTTACTCTGCCGATGCAGAATAAAAAACGTTAAAATGATTCCCAGGGTATAATAGAAATTGCCGCTTTCCTTAATGATTTCCCTTGTGTCCCGTCCACCAATCAAAATATTACCGAGCATCGTCACCAGTGCCGGTACGATAATATATAAGAGCAGAGGGCGGAGCGAATACAGCAGAACGCCGGTGCTTTTCCATATCTTCTGCTGGTTAGACAATCCCTCCGCAGAGTCTCTTTCTCTACTATTCAATAGTCAGCACTCCTCCAAAACCTGTAACCTCAAAAATTTCTTTGATACACGGCTGTACATTTCTTAAAATCATAGAGCCTCCGCTCTTGTTCATCTTCTTTTGAGCAGAAGCAAATGCCCGAAGTCCAACGGAAGATATATAGGTGGTTTCTTCCATATCCACGATAATTTCGTCCTCTCCGGATGCCTGAAGCTCCTTTAACTGTGCATCCAGTTTCGGTGCACTTACTGCGTCGATTCGCTTTAAAGTTCTAATCTCTGTCATATTTCAAATTTCCTTTACTCTATTTCATTTTCATATAGTTTCTGAAATGCCTCTATTACAGACTGCAGTTCGGATCCCTCTTTGATTGGAGAAAGCTTCAGTGTGTCCGCTTCCCCCGCCTCCATTCTCATCAGATGTACCCTCCCTTCGGTATCATCCGTCGGATGAAGCATCATATACTCATGCCCTTCGTTCAGAATGACATCAACCACTTCACACGTTAACCTGTCGCCATTCTCCAGTTCCAGCTGCAGTTCCTCTTCCGGAAATCCGCTTTCTTCCTGATTTATCTGCGCATAGTCTGTTTCGATTTCTTCAAAATCTTTCTCCGGAAAAAGATTGGCTTCCAGCTCCGCGATATCATAAAGCCGTCCCATATGTCCTCCTTAAAGCGTTTTTTTGATCAGTATTTGATTGCAGCCATCAGAAAAACAATACTCCATTCCGTCCATCAGCTTCCGCACCATATAGATGCCGAGCCCGCCAATGCCTCGCTCTTCCAACGGTATATCGAAATTCGGCTCCGGCTGTTTAAGCGGATTATAGGGAATCCCCCAGTCTTTTAAGGAAATCTGCAGCATTCTTGTACCGGATTCGACAAGAATCCCGCAGGAAATCACAACTTTCCCATTCGATTCGTTTGGATATGCGTATGAAACAATATTCGTGAACAATTCCTCCACAGAGATACGTATCTGATTCTTTATCTTTTCTGAACAGACAGAATCAAAAAGAAAACCATCAATAAAATCCATTACTTCTGACAGATTTTCTATTTTAGCTGTTACCGTCTTGCTATTCATCATTGGCTCTCCAGGCAATTCCTATTTCAATAGATTTTCTGTTCGTTTCTCACTA
>JBJEJA010000034.1:0-247918 GCA_051877575.1 Lachnospiraceae bacterium
ACTTGAACAATAAAATCAAATATGACATCACAGTGACATGAGCAGTAAATGATATACAGTATTTGATGCTGAAACGATTGCAAAAAAAGTTCATAATTTTTTGCAAAAAGTGCTTGACATTAGCAGGAATTGTTCGAAGAATTGATGATCTGGGGAGAATCGTGATTCCAAAGGAGATCAGGAGGACGCTGCGTATCAGGGAAAGCGATCCTTTGGAAATATTTACGGGCAGAGAGGGAGAAATCGTGTTAAAGAAATATTCGCCGATCGGAGAAATGAGCTCTTTTGCAAAGCAATATGCAGAAAGTCTTGCACAGGTTTCCGGCAAGATTGCATTGATTGCGGACAGGGATCAGTTTATTGCCACGGCCGGAGGCGGAAAAGCATTTAACGGGAAGGGACTGAGCCGGCATCTGGAGGATGCGTTGGAGCGTAGGGAAACTATTTTGGCGGAAAAAGGAGAAAAACAGTTTTTGGAAATCGCATCGGATATTCAGGATGCTTATGAGCAGGAAATGATTGCCCCCATCATATGTGAAGGCGATGTTATCGGAGCTGTTATTTTGCTGGGAACGGATGATAAAGGGAAAATGGGGGAAGTGGAAAAGAAACTGGCACAATCTGCGGCTGCTTTTTTGGGAAGACAGATGGAACAGTAACGGACCTGATACAGAAAAGTGAAAAAAGCGTGAAAAATGGAGTAGAACGCTCCATTTTTTTCTTTTTTGTGCTAACATTAAAAAAGTGAACGAAATAAATAGTGATATAGTATGCTCTATCCGAAAAACACGATATCACGAAATGGTGGTTATTATGAAAAATTGTATGCATAAAACAACTTTAAGAGAAATCAAAAGCAGTTTCGGACGATATATGGCGATTATGGCGATCGTAGCTTTGGGAGTGGGTTTCTTTGCAGGGCTGAAGGTAACAAAGCCGGATATGATAAAGGCAGGAAATCATTACATACAGGAACAGGCACTTTATGATTTCCGTCTGATGAATACGTTGGGATTTGAACAGGAAGATGTAGAGGCAGTTTTGCAGAATACGGATGTGCTGGCTGCAGAGGGCAGTTTTTACGCGGATTTTCTTTGCGGAACGGATACCGGTGAGGTGTATGTCATAAAGGCGCATGCACTGACGGAGGATATCAATAAGCCGGATGTGCTGGAGGGACGGCTGCCGGAGGCTTCGGATGAGTGTGTACTGGATGAAAGGGCAAGGAGTTTATCCGGATTTACGGGGTTGGAACTGGGGGATATGATTTCGCTGGATGAAAGCAACAGTGAAGATACTTTTGATTCATTTACCCATAAAGAATATAAGGTGGTGGGATTTGTCAATTCACCTTATTATCTGAACTATGAAAGAGGAACTTCCAAATTGGGCAGTGGAAAAGTAAGTGCTTTTGTCTATATGCCTATGGAAGGGTTTGATACGGAGTATTATTCGGAAATATTTGTCAAATTAAAAGAGAACCGGGAAATTTTTACGGAGGATTATGACGACCTGATTGACGAAACGGAGGATTCCATGACGGAAATCTGCGAGAGTCAGGCCATGCGCCGTTATAATGAAATTGTGGGAGATGCCCAGACGGAAGTGGATGATGCCAGACAGGAACTGGAGGACAAAAAGGCAGAGGCAGAAGAAGAACTTGCGGATGCCTACAAAGAACTGACGGATGCACAGGAAGAGCTGGACGATGCATCCGCAAAGCTGGATCGACAGGAAGAAGCTCTGAAGGCGCAGGAAAACAGTCTGCTTGCCGTTCCCGAAATGATGCGGCCGGCAGAAGCGGTGGCTGCCATTGAAAGCGGTAAGGCACAGATCAAAAGTGGCTGGGCGGAAATTGCGGAAGCGCAGGAAGAGATTGATAACGGCTGGGAAGAGTATGAGGAAGGAAAGACAGATTTTGAAGAAGAGATTGCGGATGCGGAGGAAAAGCTTGCAGATGCCCAGCAGGAAATAGATGATATTGAGGAGCCGGACTGCTATGTACTTACCAGAGACAGCAACGTAGGCTATGTCTGCTTTGAAAATGATTCGGATATTGTAGAATCCATTTCATCGGTATTTCCGTTGTTTTTCTTTCTGGTAGCGGCGCTTGTATGTATGACGACGATGAACCGCATGGTTGAGGAGCAGAGGACGCAGATCGGAGTTTTAAAAGCTTTGGGTTACAGCAACCGCAAGATTATGGGAAAATATGTATTTTATGCGGGAAGTGCCGCTTTTGCGGGAGGAGCGCTGGGGTTTGCCGCCTGCAGTTATATTTTTCCGAAGGTAATCTGGTCTGCCTATGATATTATGTACGGCTTTGCGGAGATAGAGTATATATTTGATATTCCGCTGTTTGTCGTTTCCATGGCAGCTGCACTGCTGTGTTCCGTAGGTGCCACATATTTTACATGCAGGGCAGAATTGTCTTCTACACCGGCAGCGTTGATCAGACCCAAGGCACCTAAGGGAGGCAACCGTGTGTTTATGGAATACATTCCGTTTATCTGGAACAGACTGAAGTTTTTACAAAAGGTCTCCGTCCGGAATCTGTTTCGTTATAAGAAACGCTTCTTTATGATGATTGTAGGGATCGGTGGTTGTACAGCGCTTCTGGTAACCGGATACGGCGTAAAAGATTCCATTGCCGGAACGGTAGGACAGCAATATGATGAAATACAGCTCTATGATGCATTGGTGTCCTTTGAGGAAGCTTTGAGCGATGAACAGGTGGCGGAACTGAAAGAAGAAACAAAAGATGTAACAGAGGATTTCATCTGTGTAAGAGAAGAAACGGTCAATATTGAAACAGGTAACGGCGACCGGGAATGTACCATGGTTATTCCGCAGGAGACAGATTCTTTCGGTGAATACATTGATCTTCATACATTGAAGGGAGAGCCGATTGCTTATCCCGGGGCGGGAGAAGCCGTATTGAGCGATAAAATTGCGGATAAATCGGGACTGAAAGAAGGAGATACTGTCAGGTTCCGAGATGAAGACGGAAATACATTTGAGTGCACCATCAGCAATATATGCGAGAATTTCGTTTACAATTATATTTATATCAACGAGGAAACCTACCGGGAAGCGGTGGGGAGTGAACCGGAATACGGGCATGCATTGTTTAATATTCTGCAGGATGAAGATATTCATGAAGCGGCAGCGGTGATCAGTGACGCGGATCATGTCAGCGGTGCATCGGTTAATCAGGATTTTAGGGAGCGGTTTGATAATATGATCGTCAGCATGGATTATATTGTTCTGGTTATTATTCTTTGCGCCGGGGCACTGGCATTTATCGTTTTATATAACCTGACAAATATCAATATTACAGAGCGTATCCGGGAAATTGCCACGATTAAAGTCCTTGGCTTTTATCCGAAGGAGACGGCATCCTATGTGTTTAAGGAGAATTTTGTCCTGACGGCGCTGGGAGCGGCAGTGGGTCTGGTTCTGGGTGTTTATCTGCATCGGTTTGTCATGGCTAATGTGGATCTGGATGCCATTGCATTTGATGTGCGTATCAGAACCGTAAGCTTTGTTTTAAGCTTTTTGATTACTTTCCTGTTTACTGCGATCGTGGATATTGTCATGTATTTTAAACTGGATAAGATTAATATGGTAGAATCCCTGAAATCGATAGAGTAGCAGAAAAACAGGACTGTCGCTATTGTTATTGACAGTCCTGTTTTTTACCTTGTTGACAGTTATTCCGCACTCATGCGGTCAAGTAAATCAATCTTGATATCATATAATTTTTTGGACAAATCCACATAAACCTTATGCGGATTTACAAGTCGTCTTGTCTCGGGCCACAGGGTTTCCAGTTCCTGCCTGCAGTATTCGCGAATGTCCATAACCTTGGGAGATTCGTAGACGCATTCACCGTTTAAGAAAACGGGAACCAGAATTTCCTTCATGGTATAAGTGCCGCCTTTTAATTTTGTCTTTTTCCATGGTTCCAAAGGATCGAAAAGCATCAGATCTGCATTTTCGTCAAATTTCTCATCTACCAGACAGATCAGATCGGCTTTGATCTTGCCGGAATCCTTTTCGTAAATACGATAGATGGTTTTATTGCCCGGATTGGTAACCTTTTCCGTGTTTTCGGAAAGCTTGATCTTCGGAATGAATTCACCGTCCTTGCCTTTGACAGCAGCTAATTTGTATACGCCGCCGAAAGAAGGACAATCCTTTGCCGTGATCAGATGCGTTCCCACACCCCAGGAAGTAATGGCTGCTCCCTGTACCTTCAGAGAATCGATCAGGTATTCATCCAAATCGTTGGAAGCGGAAATAATGGCATCGGGAAAACCTGCCGCATCCAGCATCTTACGGGCTTTTTTGGAAAGATATGCCAGGTCGCCGCTGTCTAACCGGATACCGTAATTTTTTAATTCTATGCCGGAATCCCGCATTTCCTGAAAAACGCGGATGGCATTGGGAATACCGGATTTTAAAGTATCATAGGTGTCTACCAACAGGAGACACGCATTGGGATAAATCTCGGAATATGCCTTAAATGCGGTATATTCATCGGGAAAGCTCATGATCCAGCTATGGGCATGAGTCCCTTTTACGGGAATATCAAACAGTTGACCGGCTAATACGTTGGACGTACCGATACAGCCGCCGATGACTGCAGCGCGGGCACCGTAGATACCTGCATCGGGGCCTTGGGCACGGCGCAGACCGAATTCCATGATGCCGTCACCCCTTGCCGCAAAGCAGACACGGGAAGCCTTGGTAGCGATCAGGCTTTGGTGATTGATAATATTTAAAATTGCGGTTTCCACCAGCTGAGCCTGCATGATCGGTGCAATGACTTTGATCATCGGCTCTCTGGGAAACATGATGCTGCCTTCGGGAATCGCATAGATATCGCCGGTGAATTTGAAATCTTTCAGGTAATCCAAAAAGTCATCATCAAACAGATTCAGGCTTGCAAGATAGTCAATATCCTGTTTGGAAAAGTGAAGGTTTTTGATCAGGTCGATAACCTGTGCCAATCCTGCACAGATGGAATAACCGCCATCCATGGGATTGTTGCGGAAAAACGCATCGAAAATAACGGTTTCGTTCTGATCCTTGTTACGGAAATACCCCTGCATCATAGTCAATTCATAGAGATCTGTCAACAGAGTCAGGTTCTGTCTGTCCATTTATTTTTCCTCCAAATTCTCTGCTTTCATAAGTTTTTCGGATTTGCAAAGGAAGCAGAAGCCTATTGCAAATAATAATATTAATGATAATATACCATATTTGGAACTATGTAAAAAGAAAGCACAGGCTGAAATGATCAAAGGACCAAAAAAGTCTGCAAATTTGCCGAAAATGTCAAAGAAACCAAAATATTCGCTGGATTCTTTTTTGGGGATCATCCTGCCGAACTGGGAACGGGATAAGGCCTGTATACCACCCTGACAGATGCCTACACATAGTGCCAAAATCCAAAATTCCAAAGCCGTATCCAGACCATATCCGAAAGTACAGATACCTATGTATAATACGATGTAGACTTTCAGGACAGGAATAGCGCCGAATTTTTTTGCAAAGGAGGCACTTAATATACTGAAAGGAAAGGCTACAATCTGAGTCAGAAGGAGAGCAAGGACCATCTGGGTAGAATCGATACCCACTTCTCCGCCATAGGTAGTTGCCATGGAAATAATGGTATAGACCCCGTCGATGTAGAAAAAGTATCCTAAAATATAAAACAACAGTTTCTTGTCACGACGCAATTTGAGGAATGTCACACCCAATCGTCTGAAGGAATGTGAGATTACATTCTTTTTCGGTTTCAAATAATGGGTCTGTTTTACGTTTTTCAGCAGAGGAAAAGATAAAACCAGCCACCATATCATTGTGATGAAAAAGGAAAGCTTGGTGGCAGACACCGTATCCATCCCAAAGGGTGTTGTGAAGATCAGAAGAATTCCGATGACAAAGGGAATACAGCTTCCGATGTAGCCGCAGGCATAACCCATGGATGAGATATAATCCATTCGATCATTTTCCGTGACATCTATGAGCATGGCATCATAAAAAATATTGCATGCTGCATAACCGATACGTGCGATGACGATGCAGGCGAGAAAAGATATCCAGCCGGGAGCAAAGAGCATTCCCATACCGCCCAGAATGCCTAATGTCAGAAACCAGCCGAAGATCCGTTTCTTCATATTCTGATAATCTGCCAATGCACCCAGAACGGGAGAAAGGCATGCCAGAAACAAAAGCGCAGCGGAAGTGGCTGTCCCCCAAATCGAGGTAGCGTGTTCCGGAGAAACATTTGCCGCACTTGCAAGAGAGCGGAAATAAATCGGAATGGTTGCCGTTATAATCATCGTGAAAGCAGAATTTGCAACATCATATAAAATCCAACTGATTTCCTGTTTGGTTAATTTGGTTTTTCCCATATATCCTCTTTCCGGGAAACGTAAAGCTTCCCTTATTTTATGCTTTTTGACCTAAGGTGTCAATACAGCTGACAAGACAGCGAAAATCTCGTATGAAACAGGTCGGTGTTTCAAAGAATCACTTTGTATTAAGTATAGCATCGGATTGCGGATTCGACCATAACGAATATTAGCCATGCAGGTAAAATTATTGCTTTGAGTCATAAAATATTTGTAAAAAGAAAGCCGTTGCGGTATTGACAATGGACTTTTGGGAGAATTATAATACAAACAGCGAAAAATAAGAAAAACGTTGACGAAGAGAGTACCTTATTTTGGAAAGTTTCAGCGAGCCGGTGGCGGTGGGAGTCCGGTATGAGTAAGAAATTTGGGAAAATCACTTCTGAGTTGCGAAAACCAAAGACCCGGTTGCAATACGGAAAGCAGCGGTGTTGAGTAGTTTGAGACGGTAATCCCCCGTTATGGGAAATCATATGAATCTATGAAAGAGAGTATGCTGTAACAGGTGGTAACGAATTTTGACCTTCGTCCTTTTACGGGCGAAGGTATTTTCATGTACGCATACAAAAAGAAAGGAGTAAATCATGTACCAAAAAGTTG
Organism: Lachnospiraceae bacterium; assembly: GCA_051877575.1. Classification (GTDB taxonomy): domain Bacteria; phylum Bacillota; class Clostridia; order Lachnospirales; family Lachnospiraceae; genus UBA2882. The sequence continues at coordinate 7,026 of JBJEJA010000034.1, forward strand.
AAACCAATGTCAATTTTGTAGAGCATGAGAAAGCAACAGAGAAATTCTGGCGTGAAAACAACATTTTTCAGAAAAGCATGGACAGCCGTAAGGAAGGACCTACTTATACCTTTTATGACGGACCGCCCACAGCCAACGGCAAACCCCATATCGGTCATGTACTGACCCGTGTCATCAAGGATATGATTCCCAGATACCGCACTATGAAGGGTTATATGGTTCCGAGAAAGGCCGGCTGGGATACCCATGGCTTACCGGTTGAGCTGGAAGTGGAAAAATTATTGGGTCTGGACGGAAAAGAGCAGATTGAGGAATACGGTCTGGATCCGTTTATCAAGAAATGTAAAGAAAGTGTCTGGAAATATAAAGGAATGTGGGAGGATTTCTCCAATACCGTCGGTTTCTGGGCAGATATGGATGATCCGTATGTCACCTATCATGATGACTTTATCGAGTCCGAATGGTGGGCATTAAAAGAAATCTGGAATAAGGGCTTATTATACAAAGGTTTTAAGATCGTTCCTTATTGCCCGCGTTGCGGTACGCCTCTTTCTTCCCACGAAGTTGCACAGGGCTATAAATCCGTAAAAGAGCGGTCTGCAGTTGTCCGTTTTAAGGTTGTCGGAGAAGATGCCCATTTTCTGGCATGGACGACCACACCATGGACGCTGCCTTCCAACGTGGCGCTTTGTGTGAACCCCGGAGAAACCTATATTAAAGTAAAGGCTGCAGACGGTTATACTTATTATCTGGCACAGGCTCTGGCTGACAGCGTACTGGGTTCTCTTGCAGAGGACGGAAAGCCGGCTTATGAGGTATTGGAGACCTATATCGGTAAGGATTTGGAATATAAGGAATATGAACCGCTTTATGCATGTGCCGGTGAGGCTGCAGCAAAACAGCATAAAAAGGGTCATTTCGTAACCTGTGATAACTATGTAACCATGACAGACGGTACCGGTATTGTCCATATCGCACCGGCATTCGGTGAAGACGATGCCCAGGTGGGACGTAAATACGATCTGCCGTTTGTACAGTTTGTAAACGGCAAGGGAGAAATGACGGAAGAGACACCTTATGCCGGTAAATTTGTCAAAGATGCAGATCCCGATGTATTGGTTGATCTGGATAAAGAAGGAAAATTATTTTCTGCGCCCAAATTCGAGCATGATTATCCGTTCTGCTGGAGATGCGATACACCGCTTATTTATTATGCACGCGAATCCTGGTTCATCAAGATGACGGCTGTCAAAGATGATCTGATCCGCAATAACAATACCGTAAACTGGATTCCGGAATCCATCGGGAAAGGACGTTTCGGCGACTGGCTGGAAAACATTCAGGATTGGGGTGTTTCCCGTAACCGTTACTGGGGTACTCCTTTAAATGTATGGGCATGCGACTGCGGTCATATGGAATCCATCGGAAGCCGTCAGGAACTGTTTGAAAAGAGCGGAAATGAAGCGGCAAAGACAGTGGAGCTTCACAGACCTTATATTGACGAAATCACCATCAAATGCCCGAAATGCGGCGGCACCATGAAGCGTGTTCCCGAAGTTATCGACTGCTGGTTTGATTCCGGGGCAATGCCTTTCGCACAGCATCATTATCCTTTTGAGAATAAAGAAGTATTTGAAAGTCAGTTCCCGGCACAGTTCATATCCGAGGCCGTGGATCAGACAAGAGGCTGGTTCTATTCTCTGCTGGCAGAGTCTACCCTGTTATTTAACAAGGCACCTTACGAAAATGTCATCGTATTAGGTCATGTACAGGATGAAAACGGACAGAAGATGAGCAAATCCAAGGGGAATGCGGTTGATCCGTTTGAAGCTTTGGAGGAATACGGTGCAGATGCAATCCGCTGGTATTTCTATATCAACTCCGCACCATGGCTGCCCAACCGTTTCCACGGCGATGCAGTAAAAGAAGGGCGCAGCAAATTTATGGGCACTTTGTGGAATACCTACGCATTCTTTGTACTGTATGCCAATATCGATGATTTTGATGCGACAAAATATACTTTGGAATATGATAAGTTGTCTGTCATGGACAAATGGCTGTTATCCAAGCTGAATTCTGCGGTAAAAGCAGTGGATGAAAATCTGGATAACTACCGGATTCCGGAAGCCGCAAGAGCGCTGACCGGATTTGTGGACGACATGAGCAACTGGTATGTCAGAAGAAGCCGTGAGCGTTTTTGGGCAAAAGGCATGGAGCAGGATAAGATCAATGCTTATATGACACTGTACACCGCGCTTGTTACCATTGCAAAGGCAGCGGCTCCTATGGTTCCTTTTATGACAGAAGATATTTACCGCAATCTGGTCTGCAGCATCGACAAAGACGCACCGGAAAGCATTCATCTTTGTGACTTCCCGAAAGTGGATGAATCCATGATCGATGCCGAGCTGGAGCAGGATATGGACGAGGTATTGAAGATTGTTGTCATGGGACGTGCGGCGAGAAATGCGGCAAACATCAAAAACCGTCAGCCGATCGGCGATATGTATGTAAAAGCACCGGTTGCATTGTCACAGTTTTATATCGATATCATTGAGGATGAGCTGAATGTCAAGAAGGTGACATTTACGGAAGATGTCAGCGCATTTACGACTTACAGCTTTAAGCCGCAGCTTCGTACCGTGGGTCCGAAATACGGCAAACAGCTGGGCGGCATCCAGAAGACACTGGCATCCCTGGACGGAAACAAGGCAATGGATGAATTGAATGAAAAGGGTATGTTGAAATTTGACATAGACGGTGTAGAAGTCACATTGTTTAAAGAAGATCTGCTGATTTCCAATGAAAAGAAGGATGGATTTGTAACCGAAGCAGATAATACGGTAACCGTTGTTCTGGATACGAATCTGACCGAGGAATTGATTGAGGAAGGATTTGTATTTGAAGTGATCAGCAAAATTCAGACCATGCGTAAAGACAGCAAGTTTGAAGTGACCGACCATATCAAAGTGGCTGTAACCGGAAATGAGAAGCTGGGCAAGATTGTTATGGCAAATAAGGATTCCATCGCTTCTAAGGTTCTGGCAGATGAAATGACTACCGAAGGAAGCTTTGCAATCGGCAAAGAGTGGACAGTAAACGGAGAAAAGGTTACTATTTCATTAGAGAAAGCGTAAAGGAGTGCCCTTATGGAACCAAGAAAAGAGATTATTATCAATGAAGAATTAAAATCTGCCATCAAAATGATGGCAGAGGACAATAACAGTAAAAGCCAGAATGACATGATCGACATTTTGATGAAATCCAAACTGTTGATCCCGGTAAAGATTTCTCCGGCGGCAAAGAGGGATGACCATGGGACGTATATTTTATCGCCCAAGCATAGAATCACCTTTGCTACGGTAAAGAATTATCAGGATATGAAAAATCCGGACTGGAACTATTTTATCGGTTTTACGGACACGGAGGAATTTAAGGCATGGGCAGGAAATAAGCATATTGATGCGTTTCTGGGTGATTTTAATGATTTTGCGGTCATGCTGTTAAAGCCCGATGCAACATGCAAGGGGTTTGTACTGAATCCGGCAGGCGGAAATGTCTGCTTTACAACGGATGTGGTAAAACAGATCATTAAGAGACGGGATGCAAAATAGATATTTTTCTTTTTATTTACAGAAAAGTATTGTATAATGGATTTTGGTGTAGTAAAGTTGCAAAGCGATAAAAGCTGCACATGAGGTTTGAATCACCTGGAATAGAAAACCTGAGGAGGAAAATTATGGCAAAGAAAGAAACAACTGCATTATCAACGTTTGATAAAGAGTTATTCAAAAGAAGCGTTCTCTACAACGTAAAGACTCTTTACCGCAAAACTCTTGACGAGGCAACAGATCAACAGATCTTCCAAGCTGTTTCCTATGCAATTAAGGATGCAATCGTGGATCATTGGTTAGAAACACAAAAAGAATATGAGAAAAAAGATCCGAAAACCGTTTATTATATGTCCATGGAATTTTTGATGGGTCGTGCCCTTGGGAACAACATGATCAATCTGCAGGCATATGATGCCGTAAAAGAGGCTTTGGATGAACTGGGAGTAGATATCAACGTTGTGGAAGATCAGGAACCGGATGCGGCGCTGGGTAACGGCGGTCTGGGAAGACTTGCGGCATGTTTCCTGGATTCACTTGCAACTTTGGGATATTCCGCATATGGCTGCGGTATCCGCTACAGATACGGTATGTTCAAGCAGGAAATCCGCGACGGTTATCAGGTTGAAGTACCGGATAACTGGCTGGCAGAGGGAAATCCCTTTGAATTGCGTCGCCCCGAGTATGCAAAGGAAGTAAAATTCGGCGGATATGTTTCCGTTCATCAGGATGAAAACGGCAGAAACGTATTTACACAGGAAGGTTATCAGTCAGTAACGGCAATCCCCTATGACATGCCTATCGTTGGTTATGGCAACGGCATTGTCAATACACTTCGTATCTGGGATGCACAGCCGGTAGAGTGCTTCAAGTTAGACTCCTTTGATAAAGGGGATTATCAGAAAGCGGTTGAACAGGAAAACCTTGCCAGAAACATTGTTGAGGTTCTTTATCCTAACGATAACCATTACTCCGGTAAGGAACTGCGTCTGAAACAGCAGTATTTCTTTGTATCCGCATCCGTTCAGGAAGCAGTTGCAAAATATATGAGAAATCATGATGATATTCATAAATTCTATGAGAAAGTTACCTTCCAGTTGAATGATACCCATCCGACCGTTGCGGTAGCGGAGCTGATGAGAATTTTATTGGATGAATATTATCTGACATGGGAAGAGGCATGGGAAGTAACCACCAAGACCTGTGCTTATACCAACCATACAATCATGGCAGAGGCGCTTGAGAAATGGCCGATTGAATTATTCAGCCGTCTTCTTCCCCGTATCTATCAGATCGTAGAAGAGATCAATCGCCGGTTTATCCAGAAGATTGAAAATGCTTATCCGGGCAATCAGGAAAAAATTCGCAAAATGGCAATCATTTATGACGGACAGGTTAAGATGGCGCATCTTGCAATCGCAGCAGGCTATTCCGTAAACGGCGTTGCAAGATTACATACCGAGATCCTGAAAAATCAGGAATTAAAAGATTTCTATGAATTGATGCCCGAGAAATTCAACAATAAGACAAACGGTATCACACAGAGACGTTTCCTGTTACACGGCAATCCGCTGTTGGCAGAATGGGTAACCGCTCATGTAGGTGCAGACTGGATCACGGATCTGCCTAAGATTAAGAAGTTAAAAGTATTTGCAGATGATGAAAAAGCTCAGCAGGAGTTTATGAACATCAAATATCAGAACAAGGTTCGTCTTGCAAATTATATTTTAGAGCATAACGGTGTGGAGGTTGATCCCCGCTCCATCTTTGACGTACAGGTTAAGAGATTGCATGAATACAAACGTCAGTTATTAAATATCCTTCATGTTATGTATCTGTATAATGAGATCAAGGAGCATCCCGAAATGGAATTCTATCCCAGAACGTTCATTTTCGGAGCAAAGGCGGCAGCAGGTTATAAAAATGCAAAGCTGACAATCAAACTGATCAATTCCGTTGCGGATGTGATCAACAACGATGCTTCCATTAACGGCAAGATCAAGGTTGTCTTCATCGAAAACTATCGTGTGTCCAATGCAGAATGGATCTTTGCGGCAGCAGATGTTTCCGAACAGATTTCCACAGCATCCAAAGAAGCATCCGGTACAGGTAACATGAAGTTCATGTTAAACGGTGCTTTGACACTGGGAACCATGGACGGTGCCAACGTGGAAATCGTAGAAGAGGTTGGAGAAGAGAATGCGTTTATCTTCGGTCTTTCTTCTGACGAAGTTATCAGATATGAGAATTACGGCGGATACAATCCGATGGATATTTTCAACAGCGATGCGGATATCAGAAAGGTATTGATGCAGCTCATTAACGGTACCTACAACCAGGATACGGAGCTGTTCCGCGATCTTTACAATTCATTGTTGAATACACAGTGTACTGCAAAGGCAGATACTTATTTTATCTTGAAAGATTTCAAATCCTATGCGGAAGCACAGAAACGTGTGGAAGCAGCTTACAGGGATGAAAAAGGCTGGGCGAAGAGTGCTATTTTAAACGTAGCATGCTGCGGCAAGTTTACATCCGACAGAACCATCCAGGAATATGTTGATGAAATCTGGCATCTGGATAAAGTGGTTCTTCCCAAGAAAAAAGTGGAATCCAAATAAACATTTGGAATATTCCGATTGAAAAGGAAATAACATTATGGAAATACCCGCTGATGGATAAGTTGGCGGGTATCTCTGTAATAAGGAGAAATCTTTGAAGACGTGTTTATGATAAAGGAGGACAATCATGGTAAAATTATCAAATGGCGGAGCCTATTTAGTAAACGGCACCGAACTTATTCCTGACGGAGCCGATGCATTGCAGGCTGTGGCTGCCAAAACAGGAAAAAATACAACAAAGGAAGAGGCTGCAAAGGGAACGATCGCATATGGTATCCTGGAAAGCCACAACACTTCCGGCAACATGGATAAGCTGAAAATTAAATTTGATAAGCTGACGTCCCATGATATTACGTTTGTCGGTATTATTCAGACCGCCAGAGCTTCGGGATTGGAAAAATTTCCGATTCCTTATGTCCTGACCAACTGCCATAATTCCCTTTGTGCGGTAGGCGGTACCATTAATGAGGATGACCACATGTTTGGTCTGACCTGTGCAAAGAAATACGGCGGTATCTATGTGCCTCCTCATCAGGCAGTCATCCATCAGTTTGCAAGGGAAATGCTTGCAGGCGGCGGAAAAATGATTTTGGGGTCCGATTCCCATACCCGTTACGGTGCGCTGGGTACCATGGCAATGGGTGAAGGCGGACCGGAGCTTGTAAAACAGCTGTTAAACCAGACTTATGATATCAACATGCCCGGCGTGGTTGCCGTGTATTTTACCGGTGAACCGCAGAAAGGGGTAGGGCCTCAGGACGTTGCACTGGCTATTATCGGCGAGGTTTTCGGCAATGGATATGTGAAGAACAAAGTCATGGAATTTGTAGGTCCCGGTGTGGCAAGCATGTCTCCCGATTTCCGTATCGGTATCGACGTTATGACCACGGAGACGACCTGCTTATCCTCTATCTGGAGAACCGACGACCAGGTAAAAGAATTCTATGATATCCACGGCAGAGTTGAAGAGTATCAAGAACTGAACCCTGCGGATGTGGCTTATTATGACGGATTGATCGAAATAGACCTTTCTACCATTAAACCAATGATCGCAATGCCGTTTCATCCCAGCAATACTTATACCATTGAGGAAGTCAATGCCAACTTAATGGATATTCTGGATGATGTGGAAAAACGTGCCGCAGTATCGCTGGACGGAGCTGTTGATTATACATTAAAGGATAAAGTTGTTAACGGCAAATTCATGGTAGATCAGGGAATTATCGCAGGCTGTGCCGGCGGCGGATTTGAAAATATCTGTGCTGCAGCGGATATCCTGAAAGGAAGCTATATCGGCTCCGATGGATTTACATTGAGTGTTTATCCCGCATCCATGCCGATTTATATGGAACTGATTAAAAACGGCTGCGCGGCTGCAATACTTGAGACCGGTGCGGTTATGAAGACAGCCTTCTGCGGACCCTGCTTCGGTGCAGGCGATACACCGGCTAATAATGCCTTCAGTATCCGCCATTCTACCAGAAACTTCCCCAACCGTGAAGGTTCTAAACTGCAGAACGGTCAGATTGCTTCCGTTGCGTTGATGGATGCCCGTTCCATTGCGGCGACAGCGGCTAATCAGGGCGTGCTGACTGCGGCAACCGATTTTGACGGTGAGATTGGCAAATATAAATACCATTTTGATGCGAATATTTACAAAAACCGCGTATTCGATTCAAAGGGAGTGGCGGATCCTTCCGTGGAGATCCAGTTTGGTCCCAATATTAAGGATTGGCCCGCTATGGTTGCGTTGACCGACAATCTGGTATTGAAAGTTGTTTCCGAAATTCACGATCCGGTTACAACCACGGATGAACTGATTCCTTCCGGAGAGACCAGCTCTTACCGTTCCAATCCTTTGGGACTGGCAGAGTTTGCTTTATCCAGAAAAGATCCTGCTTATGTAGGACGTGCAAAAGAGGTTCAGAAAGCGGAGAAAGCAAGAGAAGCACTGGTAGCGGGTACTTCCGTGGAACATCCTTGTCAGGTACTGCCGGAGATCAAACCGGTGATGGATCAGATCAAAGAGAAATTCCCGAACCTGACTCACGAATCATTTGGTATCGGTTCCACAATCTTTGCGGTAAAACCCGGTGACGGTTCTGCCAGAGAACAGGCAGCAAGCTGTCAGAAAGTATTGGGTGGCTGGGCTAACATTGCCAATGAGTATGCTACCAAGAGATATCGTTCCAACCTGATCAACTGGGGTATGCTTCCATTCATTATCGATGAAGGAGAACTGCCTTTTAAGAATCTGGATTACATTTTTGTACCGGAGATCAGACAGGCAGTAATCGACAAGAAGACGGAGATTACCGCTTATGTGGTAAAAGAAGACGGACTCAAAGAGTTTACCCTGAAGCTGGGTGAATTGACCGACGAAGAAAGAGAGATTATCCTGAAAGGATGTCTCATCAATTATAACAGAGTGTCTTAAGAAACGGCTTGTTGACAATGAGCGTATTCAAAGGATATCTTCAATAGATGACGCAGTGCAGCAGATTATGAGCCCATGCATACGGTCGTAACCTGCTGTACTGCGTTTGTCATATCTCATTGAAAGATGATAGAATTAAATTGGGGTTTGTTTATTATTTCAACTAACTTTCCTTATTTTTCAAGGCTTTCAGAGCCTTATTTCGTGAACTTGTATGTATTTTCCCTTGTTTTTGCCCTTATGGGTAACTTACAAGGGAAATCTTTGTTTATTGCCCTGCAACCTTATCCAGAAGTCTTGCGGAATTTCGTTTGGCTTCCCTCGTTGCGTGAGCGTAAACATTCATTGTGGTACTAACATCGGAATGTCCTAATAACTCCTGAACATCCTTTGGCTGTGCTCCGTTTGACAGAAGATTGGTGGTGTAGGTATGCCTTAATGTGTGGAAGTGAAAGCCTTCCAACTCAGGTACTTTCCTGCTGGCACTCCTGCAGGCTGTTTCTACTGTGCTTGGAAGCTCCAGACACCCATCTGACCTTAAACATACAAAGAAGATTTCCGTATAATCCATCGGTACTTCCTGAGTGCCATCAAGATTATAATATTCATAGTGCACTCGATTCTTTTCACGAACTTCTTTGTAGTAGTTTTTGTGGTACAGTTGTCCGTACTGAAATCGTTGTTTGTGCTGTTTCTTTTTTGCAGTCTTTAGGATTTCTGCAAGGGTATCGCCAAAATCCACCACACGCACCTTTTTCCGTTTTGTAGGACCAATCTCTGTTTTATGTCTTGCTCCGTTGTAGCGGACACTTCGCCTTACCGTAAGATACTGTTCCTCAAGGTTAATATCCTGCCAAGTCAGTCCTGCAACTTCTCCGAGTCGTAGCCCCGTATAATAAGCTATCTGCACCGGAAGGATTGCATCCTTACTTCTTTTGCCAAGCTGTTCCAACAGCTTCTGATACGTTTCGTGGGTAAGTGGTTTAGCATTCACATCTTCGGCATCGTCCTCTGCAAATAAATCCACATTATCCGTCTTTCGCTTTAACACCACATACTGCATGGGATTAAAGGTAATTAACTGTTTTGGAAATACTGCAAAGCGAAATGCCTGCTGTAACACAGCAGAGTAGGAATGCACATAATCCTTTGTGTAGCCTTTGGAAATGAAGTTACCGGCTGTCCCACCAAAGGTAAGCAAATCCATAAACTGCTGTAAATGCTCCGAAGTGACTGTTTTCAGCTTTCGGTCACTGATAGGGTGTTGCTTAATCCGATTGACCGCCTGAAGATAATTACCAACAGTTCCATTGCTTAATGTGCCGACCTTCAGTTCTTCCTCTGCCCAAATGGCGAGCAGTTCTCCGAGGGTAATGTTGTCAGCCTTTGCAATGAACTTCTTGCTTTCGTAATCTTCCATTGCCTGTCTTAACAGCTTTTCTGTTTCACTTTTGCTTTCTGTTCCCGCAAATTCCTTCTGTACCAGATTGCCACTTGCATCCTCCACATAGAAGCGGTAGTACCATTTCTTTCCTTTTTTTCTTACAGATCCTTTTGCCATAATCGTTTGTCTCCTTTCGATATTGGACAATCGGAACTGATGAAATGCTTTCTTGCGTGTAAGTATATCATAACTCCGGTTGTCTAACTATACCGATTCGGAATCATCCGCTAAAAGATTTGCAAGCCTTTGTGTAGCCGTCTCCGGTTTTTTGGAATAGAGTCTTATCACATCTGCCATGTCATTAAAGGCATTGACAGAATGGGTAATCTCCCGAAGAAACATTATCTCATTGTACTCTTGGTTTGATTCAAACCCCATTGTGGCTGCTATGTCCGCATTTTCCGTATTGCCTTTGAAATTCTTACAGGCATACTGGAATGAATCCATAAACAACTCATATTCCTGTAATATCAGTAGCAATAAGTCTTTCGAGAAATCATCTTCCTCACTACTTAGGTCAAAGGGAAGTCGGTTTAGAATACTGCTCATTGCATCACGAATCTGTAATTCTTTCTTATCCGTAATGTCTGTTTCGTATTCATCGGTTTCTCCTTTGAGCCATTCCACAGATACATGAAGTGCCTCTGAAAGACCATCCAGCACCAGCTTCTTGGTATTGTCGATTGTACCTGCCTCATATCTTTGGATAGTAGAGGGAGTTACTCCCATCTTCTCTGCAATATAAGGCTGTTTCAAATCAAGCTCCAATCTTCGCTGTTTTGCCCTGCTACCGATTAGCTTGCGTAACTCTTTATCCTTCATATTGGTACGCCTCCTTTTTCGGTATGGTACTACTATATCACATACCTTTTATAATTGCAATATGCAAGTTGATAAATATTTTTGAAATTACGTAACGCTTGACAGGAAGATATAAAAGCGTTATAGTATCACTACTACGAAAATTGCGTAATGCAATTTGCAAGGAGGTGATTCAATGACAGAAACGAAGATTGCCTTATCCATAGAGGAAGCTGCTGACTACACAGGTATCGGAAGAAACACGCTCCGGAATCTGGTGGAATGGAAGAAACTTCCGGTACTCCGGGTGGGAAGAAAGGTTCTTATCAAAACCGATATACTGGAAATGTTTATGGAAGCCAATGAAGGCAGGGACTTGAGAGATAAGAACACTGTCAAAGCTGTCACACGAAAAGTGACAACTTAAAAGGGCGGCTTCCTATGAAACCGCCCCAATGGTATTTATCAGACCGAAGCCATGATATACCTACACGCAAATAGATTATATCATGTGCTTCCTCTGGTATCAACCGAAATTTTCAGGGAATGAGTATAGGAAGATGATATCTATGTGATAGCCAAAGGTTATAGCTATATATATGAAAGTGGTAACTTTATGGTAGTAAAAAATCATAGCCATTATTTACGTGTGATAGCCAAAAAGTTATGTAAAAAACAATGTATATTTTCGTGTACTAAGTTTTTAACAAGCCCTCGGCGTTTGAGAGCGAAATACACCCTTCGCACAAATCTTCGATTTGTACTCTGGGTATTTCGCCCTTGCAGGGAGCAAAGTCACGCCTGCGTGACTTATACAAATGCTACCGCATTTGAGGTAATGCCGGATACGGCATAGTGTTCGTAACCGGATAGCCTAAGCTATCCACTCACTTATATAATCCTTCCACCTCTTTCCCTAAGTAACATTTACGAGAGGAGGAAGCACTATCGAAAGAAATTCATTTATTCAGATGAGCAAGCTCCACAATGTCCGTGGCAGGATTACTTATATATCCAGTCACGCCAAGCAAGAAAATCTGTATGCGGTTTATGAAACCACAGACCGTCTCTACTGGACGGAGCTTGCACGATTTAACCAACAGGAATTTCTAAAAAGAGGTACGGAAGGGAAATGTATCGAGGCAAGGGAACTGATTATCGCCCTGCCAGAATCCTTTCCCGACCTCTATGAACCTAACAAGCTGTTACAGATGTTTACCAACCGCTTTAAGGAAAAATATGGTGTGGAGTGTGTATCAGCCCTGCACCACAACAAACGCAAAACCAACTATCATATCCATCTCATCTTTTCTGAAAGGGAGCTGTTACCGGAACCCATAGAAAAGATTGCAACACGCAATATGTTCTACAACGAACAGAAAAAGCATGTACGAACCAAGAAGGAGATAATGGATGATAGTGGGAATATCCGCAAAGGTTGTAAGATAGTTAAAAAAGGAGAAGCCTATGAGCGTACCTTATTTTCTGCCAAGAACAAGTTGTTTAAGCAGGAGAATTTTCTGGATGAGGCAAAACGCTTCTATACCGTTCTTATCAATCTTCTCATAGAGGACGATAAAGATAAGCTCCATGTGTTCGATAAAAACGGATTGTACCTTGCCACTAAGAAAATCGGCAAGAATAATCCCAAAGCAGAGCAGATAAGGGAAGACAATGAGGTGCGTATGCGATGGAATTATGAGGTGGACCGGGCGATTGTCAGTGAAGTTCCTGAAGAGAAGATACGACAGATAAAGCAGGAATGGATTACGGATCGTGTCAGGGAATCTATCGAGATATTTGGCAGGCGACCGGACAGACTTGCTGGAATAATTACAACTGCTATTATGAAACTGGCACTTCTGATTTCAAATGTTTTAGAAGCAGCAAGTAAGTTGAAAGAAAGATTGATTTCAGAATCCCCTATAGAAGCACCGAAAAGAAAAGTGGCAGAAACCCCAGCAACTGATGTATATGCTGAGGAAGTATTATTGACGCCAGGCATTGCGATTGTTCCAACTGTTGAAAAAACAGAAGTTACAGAACCGCACAAACCGCAGATACCACCTAAACCTGCCATGCTACCGGATGCAGCCATTTATTCAAAGTTACAGCGAATTAAGAATGAACTGGATAAGCAGAACGAAATAATCTTCAAAGCAGAGCATGAGAGGAATTTGCTGGAGATAGACCGAGACGATTTGCGTGGAATTTCAAGACTAACAAAGAAGAGGGAGATTGACAGTAAGATTGAGCGAAAGAATGAGGAAATAAGTATTCTCAAATCGGGATTATCCGGTATTGTAAAAAGATATGGATTCGATACTGTACAGCAATTCTACAAAGCAATTAAAATCGCTCAGGATGCCATGTATAAGTATCAGCTGGATGTTGCCAGATGGGAAGAAACCTATGGGGAGAAAACACCACCAAAAGAAACCTTAGAAGAAAGACTGCGGATATATCAAAGAGAAGCTGACAAGCAACATACACAAAGGACTTATCATAATAGAGATAAAGGGGCGAGATAAGTCGCCCCTCATCATCGTTACAAATAGCTACAAAGAAAAAATTTATCTCTTCTTAAATACAAATTCCGTAGCAATTCTATATACACAATATACAACCCATATTATCCACGTTATTTCCCATTTCATAGTAATCAAACTAACAATGATATACATAAGAGCTACTGAAATTGCAACAATCCAATTAAATAGTTTAACTTTCTTCTCCTGCTCTTTTATGGTAACATCAACCAAATCACTAATAATGTGTTCTGAAAAATCTGTAGTCTGTATTATTTCTCCAGCAAGAATTTCGGAGATTGATATATTAAGAGATGTTGCCAATGGTTCTAGAAGTGATATATCAGGAAAACCTTTTCCTGTCTCCCACTTGGATACAGTAGCATTTGACACACCAATTTTTTCTGCTAAGTCCTTTTGGGTGTATCCTTTTTCTTTTCTTATCTGTGCAATCAGCAATCCTGTTTTTACATTATCCATATAAAGAATCCTCCTTGCTTATTATGTCTTAATAATAAACAATGTTTATCTTCTATTTCAATCAACGCATCGTTGATTGCATTTATTCAGAATTGAAATTAGTAAAATTCATAAAATAATAATTTAATCTATTGCTTATTGTAGCAAATATGAACTAGATAATCTACTTGAACTTTGAATGAAATAATATAGATGGATATTAAGAAAAATCTTTCTATAGAAATTACCATACATTCAAAACATCCTCGGTTTTGTTACAATTAATTCTCAGTATGTAATTTTCAAATGTAATTATGTCAATACTGTATATATCAATTCCATTTTTGATTTTGACTATAAATACGCCATAGATATGAAATACGTAAATATGTCTTTGGCTTATATATTGCTTTATGAACATAATTATGCTATAATTGTGAAAAAAGAAAGGAGCGAAACATTATGCCACTTATTATGCCTATTAAGGATTTACGCAATACAACCGAGATTTCTAATATCGCACACAAGGAACAGGAGCCTATTTTTATTACCAAAAACGGATATAGCGATTTGGTTGTGATGAGTAGTGAATTATACGATAAATTTGCAAGAATGAATCGCATCGACCAAGCAATCTTCGAATCTGAGAAAGAAATTGCTAACGGCGCAGAAGCAATTGACGCAGAAATAGTTTTTGCAGAATTGGAGAAAAAACATTTTGGATAAATACAAGGTAAAAGTCAACCCCAGAGCAATCCGTGAATTAGACCAGATTTACGAATATATTGCAAATGAGAAATTGGCTCCTGAAAATGCCAAAGGACAGGTAGACAGAATTAAGAAGTCTATTTTAAGCCTAGACACATTTCCACAGTCCCATCAAGAGCGTAACGAGGGCAGATATGCCGGAAAAGGCTACCGTCAGTTACTGATTGATAATTATATCGCCATTTTCCGCATTGATGAACCATGCAAAATAGTTTATGTAGTAACAATACAGTATCAAGGACGAAATCTATAAAACAAGCACCAAATGACACTATAAATCATTTGGTGCTTGTTTTGACTTAAGAATTATTTACCATAGTTCCAACGAATCCTCCGCATCTATCCACATCTGCATAGTCCCGTCAAGATAAAGGCGAGCATACTCCACAGGGTTGTCTATTGCAAGGGCATTTAACGCACACTCTGAATTAGGTGTGGTCTTTAGTCCTTCCTCTGCCTTTGCACAGTCAATCCGCAGAATATATCCTGCATAAGTGCATATATCAATACTATTGTGGTAAATGTTGTAATCTGCATAAATTATGTTCATTCAACCAATCCTCTTTTCTGTAAAATCTAAAAAGCATTTCAATCAGTTCACATAGTCCATTCATATTGTGTTATAATGTGTTATGTGATTTTGCTTCCCTTATTTTTTCCCTTACGAGGGTTCGTAAAACCTTGTGAAACGATATAACACAAGGGAATACCTAAGGGAAAGCTCACCTACAGAAAAGTTAGTATTTATAAGGGGTTGCCGAGAATTTAATAATAAATTATAACAGGTAATGCAATCCTTAAATTATGTGCTTGCACAATTGGGATTTATTTATACTTTATTTTTGAAAAATAAGGTCCGCAACGAGCATTTTTCCGCTAGGTCCCATCTTGACCGAAAAATATCCGGCATAAAAATAACCTTCTTTTGCCTGATCCTCGATTATTTTGCCAGCGCCTTCTTAAGTTGCATATACTTTTCTTTACTGATAGGCAGCTCTGTATCGTCCTGAAGTGTGGCTTTAAAGCGCCTTACAGAGGCGATATGGCTAAGATTCACCGCATAGCTTTTGTGGATGCGAAAAAACTGCGGCGGCAGGTTTTCCATATGCACCGCCATCAGACCGGTCACTTCAAGTTCTCCATTTTCCGTATAGACGATACAGCCTTGGTTCTTGGCTTTCAGATAACATATCTCTGCTGTGCTGAGATAATGGTACATACCATCCCGTCCGCGAAAGGACAGTGTTTCTTTGTCTGCGCTTGTGGTGTATATGCGCTTCATAAATTCAAAATAGTCGGAATTCTCTGTTATGTGCTGTTGCTGCAAATGTGACTGTGTCAGCGGAATATCCTGGGCGTGGGAGCCGTGGACATGAGCCAGCCGCAGTTTACCATCAATCCGCCGCCAGACATAGGTACCACGCACATGGGCATGGAGCACCGTGCCGTCCTCAAGTGCCACCTTAGCCTTGTACCTGCCATAGACCACCCAGGTATTGTGGTCGTGAAACAGCAGGTGATATTCCTCGTCCGATAGGAGGACGGGAGGTTCCTCATATTCATTTTTTGTTACCTGCAAAAACTCATCCAGTCCCTCGCACCACTGAAAATCGTTGGATCCAATCCACATGAAGTTGTCCGTCATGGGTGCGGTGGTGTATCTTTTGTCTCGGTTATAAAAGCTACGGACATTCTCCATAGTCATACGAATCAGATCTGCTTCTTTGATAAATGGTTTTGCCATAGCGTTCACCTCGTTATTATCTTCTCTTTCTCACCATTATACTGACACCCAGAAAAGATGGCAAGAATCATATCTTAAAAAATGACAATAATTACCCCGTTCACTTAAAAATACGAGCCGTTTATTTTTTAAATTGAAAATATTTCGGATGTATATTATGATGATAGAGAATATTTGATGCGTTATATTTTATGAAATAGGTATAAGATACGGTAGGTGATATTATGGGTAATTTACTTTTTGGATTTGCAATGTTGCTTTGGATTTCAGGAATTATATTTTACTGTGCATTATTTCCGATTGTAACGAAAAAATGTTTTTGGGAAAAAACAAGCCTTAAGAAAAATATTTGTAATGTAGTAGTATGTGTATTATTGATGCCCATGTTAGTGTATGAATATTCTGCTGTTCTTTTTATGTTTTTGGTGGATAGTTTCCATATTAGTGAATTTTCTGTTGAGGGAATAATTTTATCAGCAGTTTGCGAGATTGTATTCATTCTATTAGCAACATATCTGTATGTTTTGTATTTTAAACCTGTCAATAAAGCGATTGCTATATTTGTGTATCTTATGGTTACTATAATTACATACATTCCTTCATCATTACCAGCGATGAATGCAAAAAA
The DNA here is from genome assembly GCA_051877575.1 of Lachnospiraceae bacterium. GTDB lineage: Bacteria > Bacillota > Clostridia > Lachnospirales > Lachnospiraceae > UBA2882. Next base: position 24,067 of record JBJEJA010000034.1, read on the forward strand.
TACAACAATCGGGGATACTGTTCAGATTCTGGGAGAAAGTATATTAATTCTGGCTTTGGGATATATGTTCTATCATTTTTTGATTATTCCGGTTTCTAAGATTACACATGTCGATAATAAAATTGGAAGAGGAGCATTTATTATTTTACCGGCTTTTTCATTAGTTTATACTGATATTATAGCAATAATAAATTTTTTGTATGCAGATAATGATATTTTTATGGTAGTCACAGGAATCTCATCAGTTTTTGTTATATTAGTTGTATGTATAGGATTTCATTATATTATACGGAATACGATGGTGATTAGTGAACTGGAAAAAGCCAAAGAGGATGTTAAGACATTGTCTGTTGAGGTCATGGAAGCACTTGCTCGTACGATTGATGCGAAGGATGAATATACAAAAGGTCATTCTATCCGTGTGGCAAAGTATTCAAGAATGATTGCAGAAAAAATGGGTCTTTCTGAGGAGAATTGTGAGAAAATCTATTATATGGGGCTATTGCACGATATTGGAAAAATCGGTGTGCCAAATGAAATCATAAATAAGCCTGCAAAACTGAGTGATGAGGAATACAATATCATTAAATTACATCCGGTGATAGGTTATGATATTCTGTTGGAAATCAAAAGCCGTCCGGATTTGGCCATAGGTGCAAGGTGGCATCATGAGAGATATGACGGTAAGGGATATCCGGATGAAAAATCCGGAGAAGAAATACCTTTGTTTGACAGAATTATTGCTGTTGCCGACAGCTATGATGCTATGACTTCCAACAGAAGCTATCGTAAATATCTGCCTCAAGAGGTTGTTCGGGAGGAATTAGAAAAGAATATGGGGACACAGTTTGATCCGGAGGTGGCACAACACATGATTTCATTAATTGATGAGGATACGGAATATGTGTTGCATGAATACGAATGATCCGATACCTATTCGAAGATTGTTTAAAAAGAAAATCTCTCAGATGATGAAGAAGAACGATAAGTATAAAGATATGATTCTTTCGAAGAAGGAGATAAAGGGATCTGATATTTCTGAAACAACAAAGAAGGATGTGTATAAACATATTTTAGGGCATGGTTCGGAAAAGTTAGAGTTAAAGAATAAGAAGCAAAGAACACTATTTTGTAATTTTTTTGCTCCGTATTCATGATATTTATTACCATATCTCTAAAGTATCACTCTCATTTTTATCTGTCCTTTCCTGTAATTATAAAAAGCATTGTTTGTCAAGAATTTAATAATAAATTATAATGGATAATGAAACCTTTAAATTAAGTGTTTGCACAATCGGAATTTGTTGAATTTTATAAAACCAAATTGCTTTTCAAGGATCAACTATCCTCTGGATTTTTTGTATGTAAATATTAAAAACAAATAAAAGGAGTATATTATGCCAAAAACATTTATGTTAGATATATTCGTTAATGAAATGCTGATTTATATTCAGGGTTTACTTATGATAATAGTAATGCTTAGTATGCAGCATTTAATTTTTCTGGAATACAATACTGAAAAACAAAAAAAGATCACGAGAATCATTATTTTTGTATACTTTGCAGTTTGTATTGTGCTTTCTTTTCTGAAGGGTTTTAACATTTCAAGTCTGATTTTGAATATTATTAGAACCTTGTGGACTTTAATGATATATATTCCATCTTTATACAGCTCGATCACAGGGCGAAAAAAGGCCAAGTGGCTGGGTCTGTTCATTTTTGTTCCGATGACAGGATATTTTGATTCAATATTTGCGCTCGTAAAATTACCGGTTACAGTTGGGTTTGTTCCGAAAGAAAATAGGGCGGTTTACGAAATAATTGTGTATGCAGTAATATTAGCCGCTTTGGCACTGTTGACGTACAAGAAGCCCTCGTTTCTTCGCCATTTGGAACGTGATATCGAAAAACGAACTCTGAATGTTTTCGAAGAAATCGGGCTGTGGGCTGTGGGAATATGGCTGATTTTATTTGATGCATATATTCCGAATTTATTTCCGGATATTTCGTCTTCGCTCAATGCATATCTTGACATATCAAACTTCATTGAAGTTGCGGTCATCGTCTTGTTGATTGTCGATTCCAACTATCGCAACTTTTACTACAAGCAGAACACTACGTTGCAAAAGTCGCTTATCACGACAATGGCTGACCTTGTTGAAAACCGCGACGAGAATACCGGCGGACATATCCAGCGTACCGCAAAATATGTAGAAATAATCGCACGAAAGCTAAAAAGCGAAAATAAATACACCCATATTCTTACCGACAAATATATCGAGGACATGGTAATAGCTGCACCGCTTCACGATGTTGGAAAGATACATATTCCCGACGCAGTACTTAACAAGCCCGGAAAGCTGGACGACAGCGAGTTCGCTCTGATGAAGTCCCATGCCGCTGCGGGCGGAAAGATTATCGACCGAGTTGAAGAGAGCGTAGGTGACATCAACTATCTGCGAATTGCAAAGGAGATGGCTGAATACCATCATGAGCGAATGGACGGAAAAGGCTATCCCCACGGCATAACGGGCGAGGAGATTCCATTGTGCGCAAAGATTCTTGCGGTAGCGGACGTATTTGACGCGCTTATATCAAAACGCTGCTACAAGGAGCCGATGCCTCTTGACAAGGCGTTCGCAATTATTGCGGAGGAGAGCGGCTCGCATTTTGACACTGATGTTGCAAATGCGTTTCTTGAAAGCCGATCAGAAATAGAACAGTTTATCAATGAATCATCCAACGAATAGTTTTAATCCTATTTATTAAGCATCAAACCCTCATATGAAAATACTTGCAGGAATTGCTCGTTCAACCGTATGGACTGCGGACTCTATATTTTCGGGAGGGATAGAACAGATGGGAGTGAATTTATTACAGCATGTATATAATCTGGCAGACACATTTATAGTCGGCAGATTTCTTGGCGTGGATGCGTTGGCCTCCGTCGGTTGGAAAGTTACAGTTTTAAAGAGGGGAATGATTGTGTTACAATATTTGCAGAGAGCGGCAGATATGAATAGAACCGAGTGTTGTCAATAGAATTTGAAGGTAAAGGGCGGGTATGTTATGAAGAAATATAATAAGTACATATGGATCATTTTTTTTATACAGATAATCGTGATAGGAGTTGTACTTAAAACAGCCAAAGTGGACGATGTGACGCTGGCAAAAGGGAAGGTGCAGTCTTTTAACACCGGCTGGGTGCTTGTGAGAGAGGATGGCACAGAGACGGAGTTGCAGGAATTACCGTATAATACCACCAGCCGTCCTAATGAAAAAATTATAATCAAAAATATTCTTCCAAAGGAATATTGGGGAGAAACTTTGACTTTCCTGTCTGCGGACAAGACTTTGAAGATCACAGTTGACGGAGAGGAAGTATATACTTTCGGCCTGAATGATAAGAGACTGTTTGGTCATACGCCCGGAAGCGTGATTGTATTTGCAGATATACCACAGGAGTGTGCAAAGGGTGAGATACAGATTGAGATGAGATCTCCTTATGCGAACTATGGTACATATATTACTGAAATATCTGTTGCCGAAAGAGATGTGGCAATTCTTCATTTTATCAGGCAAAAAGCAATTGATATTATTTTGACTATGATGATCATGATTGTCGCCGTGGTTTTTCTGATCCTGGCGATTGTGCAGAAGATGTCCCTCAAAAGGGTAGGAGGGGTAGAATACCTTGGGATATATCTTTTGCTTATGAGTGTGTATTATTTGATAGAGACCAAAGTGCCCGAAGTATTTTACGGAAATCAGACATTATATTCTAATTTGATTTTTATCATTTTGATGACAGCGCCTCTTTTTCTGGAGGCATATTGTTATGAGTCAATGCCCGAAATCTCAAAAACTATATTAGTAGCGATGTTGGTTTCTGTAATTAACATAGTGCTTCAGTTGACCCTTCAAATTGGCGGATTTGTGGATTTCATGGATATGTCTTTTGTTTCTCACGGAATTATTGCATTTCTCATTTTCATAAACATGGTGGTATTGGGAAAAACTGCAAAAAAAGAAAAAAGCCTTGGGACAGCAATACAATTTATCGGGATTACCTGTATGATGATCAGTGTGTTTATTGATCTTATAAGAACTTATACCATAAAGATCGGGGATTTGGGAAAGGCCAGCAGATACGGAGTGTTTATTTTTGCAATCTGTACACTGATTATTTACATGATCCAAATGATGCACGAACAGGTGAAATTCGTTGAGCAGGCTAAAAATGATGCTATTGCGGCAAATGTGGCAAAGAGCCAATTCCTTGCAAATATGTCACATGAGATCCGTACACCGTTAAACGGTATTCTGGGTATGGACGCCATGATTTTGGAAGAATGCGAGGATGACACCCTGAAGGAATATGCTCAAAATATACAAAGTGCCGGACAATCCCTGTTGTCGATTATTAATGATATTCTGGATATATCCAAGATTGAGGCCGGGAAACTGGAGATTGTGTCGGTGGAATATGAGTTGTCTTCTGTTATCAACGATTGTTGCAATATTGCGAAGGTTAGAGCTGAAAGCAAAGAGCTTTCTTTTCAAATGATGATTGATCCCAAGCTGCCTTCCCGTTTATGCGGCGATGAGGTGCGGATCAGGCAGGTTATCAACAATTTTCTTTCCAATGCAGTAAAATATACAAAAGAAGGAACAGTTACACTTTCCATAAATTATGAAAAACTGTCTAAGGACCAGATTATGATGGTGATTGAGGTAAAGGATACCGGAATCGGTATCCGTAAGGAAGATTTGAAAAAGCTGTTTCAATCATTTACAAGGCTGGAGGAGAAACGGAATCGCAATATAGAAGGAACGGGTTTGGGACTGAATCTCACAAAGCATCTGGTAGAGATGATGGGAGGAGAGATTGGTGCGGAAAGTGTATATGGAGAAGGATCCTGCTTTAGGGCTAAAATACCGCAAACGGTGGTCAATCCGGAACCAATGGGAGATATTGAAAAGCGGTATCAACAGTCCCTTAGCACATCGGGACCTCAAAGGTTATCTTTTACCGCACCCGATGCACATATTCTGGTGGTTGATGATGTGGAAATCAATCTAAAAGTAATCAAAGGATTGTTGAAAAAAACACATATACAGGTCGATACCGCAGATAGTGGTATGGCGTGTCTGGAATATGTGAAAAGCAAACGGTATGATCTGATCTTTCTGGATCATATGATGCCGGAAATGGATGGGATAGAAACATTGCAGCAAATGAAACTGCTTGCAGATTATGAAAACAAAGATACATCGGTCATTATGCTGACTGCCAACGCTACCAGAGGCGCCAGGGAGGAATATATGCAGGCGGGCTTTACAGATTACCTTACAAAGCCTTTTAAAGAAGTGGATTTACAGGCAATGCTCTTAAAGTATCTGGATGAAAAACTGATTCGTTCCGTTGATTCGCAGGGAAACGAAGAGGAAGAGCTTGTCCAATGTGATGAGCACAAGGCTGACGTCCAAATTGGTGAAGAAAAAGATGTCATGCAGCGTCTGGCAGAAATACCGGAATTGGATATCCGGACAGGAATTCGATACTGTATGGATAAGAACTTTTATGAAGAAGTCTTGAGAGAATACATACAGACAGATAAGGAAGTTCGTCTTGAACAGTTTTTTGATGCGAGGGACTGGGATAATTACAGGACGATCATACATGCATTAAAAAGTACCTCATTGACAATTGGTGCCGTTTCTCTTTCGGAGGATGCAAAAGCATTGGAAATGGCGGCAAAGAATTTAGATGAGAACTATATCGTATCTCACCACGAAGCAGTTATGGATGAATATAAGAGTCTGGTGAACAGACTGCAAGAAATACTGGAATAAAAATGGTATATAAAAATAAAAAGGGGAATCAGCGATTGCTGATTTCCCCGTCCTCTTTTAATTTCTTTTCCTGATTTCTCCATTTTTTGAAGGGCGCTTTAGCCCAAAGACCAATGATCCACACAATACTGAAGATGGAGATAAAGATTCCGATTATGGGTATCAGAATCAGTGTAATGATACTGACTGCAATCAAGACGATTGTTCCGATAATATATGCCGGAAGTACTTTGCGATAATCATCTGTCTGATATACAAAACCTGTTTGGATTCCTTTGATCTGTTGATTGTCGGTAGTGGTATAATTGGAACCGTAAACGGCCCGGTTGTTCTGCCAGCCGTCTTCTGTGGTCTGGTTATACTGATGGATTACGGTATGGATTTCTCCACTGTCGTCATTCCAATCAATCCTATTATTTTCCGCTTCGTCATCCATTTCCATGCCGATAGTCTGATATGTAGAGGGCATTTCCTCTGTACTGTTTTTTTCGATTTTTTTTGCCTTTCGAAATAACAGATAGGAGATCAATAATAATGCCAGGGGAACCGGCAATAGAATGATGAATGCGCCGATGCTTCCATTGCTGTCAGAGCTAAATAATATACCCAGCATGGATAGTAAGATTCCTCCGCCGGCAAGTGCAACGGCAGTTGCAGCATTACGCATAAATGATGCTTTTTTTCTGGTGTTCATAAGTATCCTCCCCCAATGTCTTTTTTTCAGTATAGATGCATATATGAAATTATTCAATGCCGGATTTCAAAAAACATTTCGGGCGGAGTATCAGGAAGGTGACAGGGGTCATCTTCTATATCGTCTGTTTCAATATCATAATCATCAACAAAGTCTTCTGATAAAATGTCCATGTCCATATCCGTATCCGTATCAGAACCGATTACCTGCTCCATAAGCGCTGTAGTCTGCTCCATTTGTGTTTCATATTCATTCATATATTGCTCTGCCGCATTTGCAGCACTTTGATATCCATGCAACATTTTGATACCGATTCCACATATGATTGGTGCTGTCAACAAAGCGGATAAAATTGTTTTATATGAGGTCATGGGAAGGTTCGCTCCTGTCTGTGCCTGTCTCGTTTATAAATTTGTTTCTAATAGAGAGTATGGAATGATTTTGATAAATTTATACCATGTTTTTGCGTATGTATATGAGCAATGATACTTGATCTGATGATTTGTCCGGTTATTTAAAAAGAGAGAAAATTGACACGGATATTATCAGAATGCTAAGATAAATCATCGGAGTGATTTAATATTGTAGCAGTCAGCACGGTAATGATGACAAGGGATGCTCTGAAAGCATAAGTGACAAATGAAACAACAGGAGTAGAGATAAATGATTGGTTTAGGGACGATGATCAATACGGCCGCAATCGTACTCGGCGGCATAGCCGGGCATTTTTTCGGACAGTTTTTAAAGGAGCGACATCAGGATTCACTATCTATGGCATGCGGGATCAGTGTACTGTTTATAGGCATTGCCGGAGCTATGGAAGGAATGCTGAAAATTGAAGCCGGAGCCATAGGCAGCGGAAGGTCCATGCTGGTTGTTGTATGCCTTGTGCTTGGTGCTCTGACCGGAGAGATATTGAATATAGAAAATTGGTTTGAACGGTTTGGAGAATGGCTGAAGGTAAAGACCGGAAATGCAAAAGACAAGAATTTTGTCGATGCTTTCGTGACGGCATCATTGACCGTGTGTATCGGGGCAATGGCAATCGTCGGAGCCATTCAGGATGGTATTGAAGGGGACTGGACAATACTGGCAATCAAAGCAGTCCTGGATTTGATCATCATAATGGTTATGACATGCTCGCTTGGGAAAGGGTGTGCGTTTTCTGCCATACCCGTATTTGTGTTTCAGGGAACCATCACATTGTTGGCTGCTCTGATAAAGCCGCTGATGACGGATCTGGCACTGAGTTATCTATCGCTAATTGGTTCTATCTTGATCTTCTGTGTAGGTCTGAATCTGGTCTGGGGTAAAAAGGTACGTGTGGCGAACTGGCTGCCGTCCATCGTATATGCAGTGATAGCGGCTTTCCTGCCTATATCATTTTGAAAAGCGAAAGCAGGGATAAAAGATATGATTGAAACAACGAAGTATCGTTCTCCTATCGGAGATTGTCTGCTTGCTGCCGATGCCCGCGGACTTGTGGGATTATGGTTTGAGGGGCAGAAATATGGTTGCCCGATACGGGAGGATATGAGACCGGATAGCGGAAATGAGATCTTAGCGGATACAAAACTGTGGCTTGATGCTTATTTTAAGGGACAGAAACCCGGAGCGGATCAAATACCTCTCATGCCCCGGGGAAGCAAATTTCGATTAACAGTATGGAAAATACTGTGTGAAATTCCATACGGAGAGATCATGACGTATGGTGAGATTGCCAAGATCATAGCAGAGCAAAACGGAAAGAAAGCCATGTCTGCACAGGCGGTGGGAGGAGCGGTTGCTCACAACCCCATATCTGTCATTATTCCGTGCCACAGAGTGATTGGGAGCGATCGAAGCCTGACCGGCTATGCCGGCGGCATAGAGAAAAAGAAATGGCTTTTGGAGCATGAACATAAGAGACAACCTTCCCTTGACAATATAGGATATATCCTATAAACTTTGAATAAGAAGGGGGCATAATCCGCCACATGTTCATGCAATTTATGGAGATTGTGTTGGAATATTCTCAATCGAAAATGGAGAAATATTTGAAGGGGATATTCCGAAAAAGGAACAGCAGTGGGTAAAAAAATTTATCGACTGCTATAGGAAAGAACTGATAGAAATGTGGAAAAGCCAGCAGTTTGAAACGCTACCATTTGGTGAAAGGGTTGAGAAAAGAGGTAAATATGATTCATCGAATTGATACAGTAAAAGTGCTATCCGATCTTATAATCGAAGCAAAATTTGTAGGAGGGGAAATTAAGCAATATGATGTAACAAAGTTGTTCTGCGAATTTCCTCAGTTCCGCGTTTTTGAATCCGATAAAGCACTGTTTGAATGTGTGCAGGTTGATGTCGGTGGATATGGAATTTCATGGAGTGATCAATTGGATTTGGATGCAGATGTCATATGGGACAATGGGATATTAATAGAAGTAGAGCACGAGACAAGTATTAATCGACTGCTGGCATATCAATTTCTGATTGCAAGACAGCGGACTCATATGACCCAGAAACAATTGGCGGAGAAAACGGGAATATACCAAGCGGATATCAGTAAGATAGAAAGAGGTATCGGAAATCCGTCTCTATCTACTTTACAAAGACTTGCGGATGGACTGGGAATGACATTAGAGATATTGTTAAAATAGGTCAAGCGACAGCCAAGGGAACATTTTCTGTTTGTATAATGGAGAAAAAGAGTGTATCAACAATCAAAGAAAAAAATTATTTTAAAATGCATCCTATGGGGGATCTGCATAGTTGTCATTGCTTTTGTGTTCGGAACTGCCGTGAGTATTTGGAAATATGGAAAAGTCGATGAAAAACGAACGGCTGATGTGGCGATTGTTTTGGGCGCGGGGACCGGCAATGATGAGGTGACTCCGGTGTTCCGGGAACGTTTAAATCACGGGATCTGGCTTTATGAAAACGGATATGTAGATAAAATTATATTAACCGGCGGCTATGGCAAGGGTAATGTACATTCGGATGCGTATGTAGCCCGGATGTATGTGGTTGCAAACGGCATACCGGAATCGGATATTCTGCTGGAAGAGGAATCTACAATCACGCAGGAAAATATAAAGAATGCAAAGACAATCATGGATGACCGGTCTTATGATACGGCTGTTCTGGTCAGTGACCCACTGCATATGAAGCGGGCGATGCAGATGGCTGCAGATTACGGAATAGAAGCATACAGTTCGCCGACACCCACAACCATGTATAGAAGTATCAAAAATAAAATTCTCTTTTTAGCGCGGGAAGTGTTTTTTTATATCGGATATCAAATTGTAAAATAGGAAAGACGGAAAATAATACAAGAATTGCAAAATATAATCATAGTTTGTTGAATATTTGTGAAATATTATGATAGAAACGATTGATGAATGCAGATAAGCGGGGGGGAAAAAACAAAATGGCTGATATTCGTTCGGATCGTTCGGAATTGCTGCACTATGACAATCCCAATTATCCGGTCTATTTCAGAAATAACCATATATTGGCCGATGAAGTATTTTACGATATATCCATTCATTGGCATGACGAAGTGGAATTTATCTATATTCGTTCCGGCAGTATACGTTATCAGTTAAACGGTGAGATGGTACGGATGAAGGCGGGTGCGGGAATCTTTGTAAATTCCAGACAACTGCATTTGATTGTAAATGATCATGCGGATTGCGAGCTGTACTGTCTGATTTTTCATCCTATGATTTTATGTGCATCACATCACATTGCAAATGAATTTGTGTCGCCAATCATTGAAAACGATCATGTGCCTTATCTGTTACTGAGGGAAGAGGAACCATGGCAACGTCAGATTTTGGAAAATATTGCAGCTGTTGAAACGGATCTTTTTGCATCGGCAGGGGAACTGCTGGTTATGAAACGGCTGTTTGATATTTGGCGGCAGTTATATCTTCATATCGAAATGCCTGCCCGTAATGAACAGGTGCGGGATCATAATCTTTCTCTTGTTAAAATGATGATCACATATATACAGGAGCATTATCAGCAAAAATTGACCTTACAGGATATCTGTAGTGCGGGAAAGGTAGGAAAGACCAAAGGAACGGCGCTGTTTGCAAAGTATCTGAATCTGACTCCTATGGAATATGTGTGCAATTACCGTATTGAAAAAAGTATTGGTTTGTTGGAAGAAAGTGACCATACCGTTACGGAGATTGCCTATGAGACCGGTTTTTCGGAGGGCAGCTATTACAGTAAGATGTTTCGGAAACGGATGGGTATCAGCCCCGCACAGTATCGGCGCATGCATAAAGAGAGAACCGAATAGAGAATTCGATACGGAGAAATATTTATGAAACGGAAAAACATAACGGCTTATTTTTACGTGTACAAAACACAGATTTTAAAGAGTCTCGCATACAAGTTTGACGTATACGGCAATATTTTGATGCAGACCATTATTATGATTGCGAATGCTTTTTTTTGGCGCGCTTTATTCCGAAATACCGAAAATATACAGGGGATAACCGTGGATACCATGCTTACATATACGGTTGTGTCCTCTATGATTTCCATTGTCCTTACCACCAATGTGGAACGACGTATCACAAACAGTGTCCAAAAGGGAACCATTGCCATCGACATGATGCGGCCGGTCAATATTTTCAGCGTATTTTTTGCAGAAAATCTGGGAAGTGTGACCGCCTTGTTTTTTCAAAATCTGCTTCCTGTTTTTATCATCGGCAGTATCTTGATCAAGCTTCCGGTTCCTGCTTCTGCGGCGGGAGCCTTGTTGTTCTTGTGCAGCCTGACATTGGCATTTCTGATCAATTGGTTTCTTGCGGCAATTTTCGGCATGTGGGCATTTACAGCCATTGAAATGGATGCTTTGATACAAGTAAAAAAGCATCTGATCCGTCTGTTGTCCGGCAGCATGATTCCCATATGGTTTTTCCCGGATTGGTTCCGGGCGGTATTGGAAGCGCTTCCGTTTGTTTATCTATATCAGATGCCTTTGGATATCTATATCGGGAAATATACGAAAAGTTCGCTGATCCACGATTTTACAATACAGATTTTCTGGACCGTCGGATTGTTTTTGCTGTATCGCTATCTGCAAAAACGGGTCACGGGAAAGATTATGATACAGGGAGGCTGATAATATGAAACAGAAATTAAATTCTCTTCTCCATTATCTTGACGTAACGGCAGCCTGTATCCGAATGGCGTTCCTGACGATCGTGGAATATCCTTCCGGTATAGCAGGCTGGCTTTTGTCCAATCCGATCCAATTTATTGTGGGATTTGCCACAATCCGGTTCGTCGTAGAACAGTTTGGGGAAATCAATGGATGGAATTATGGACAGCTGGCATTTTTGTATGGTCTTGCGGTAATCTCCCATGCGTTATCCATGATCTTTTTTGTGCAGGGCTGGTTTATGGGCTATTATGTGCTGGAGGGTGAATTTGACCGCTATCTCACAAGACCCTTAAGCGTGCTCTATCAGTTCTTTTTTACCCAGATCAACGTGTTCGGGATTACGGATCTGATACCGGGGATTCTGGTGTTTGCTTACGGATGTCATCAGGTTTCTTTTGTCTGGAGCCTGAAAAATATCGTGATGATCTTGATGATGCTAATCGGAGCGACTCTTATTCGGGGCGGAATTTACATCATATTGGGGACAACATCCTTTTTTACGAGAAGTGCCAACGATTTTGGGCAGTACACCCAGGAGATTTTTGACAAAACCACCATGTATCCGCTTTCCATGTATCCGGAAGGACTCCAGTTTGTATTGACTTACCTGATTCCCATCGGCTGGGTGGCCTTTTATCCGGTTTCCGATCTGCTGGGGATTTCCGGTTCCCATGTTGCATTTCCCGGAGCGGTCGTATGGACATTACTGATCGGCGTTATTGTGATGGCGGTGGCAGGCGCATTTTTCCGTTACGGCTTAAGAAAGTATGAAAGCGCAGGCAATTAGGGCATAGCTGCTGCGAAACAGAAAAATCATAGTGAGGGAAAAATAATGAATATGATTGAAGTGAATCATGTATATAAAGAATATCATGTTGTCAAAAAAGAGAAGGGAATGTCGGGCGCATTGAAGGCTTTGGTCACAAAAGAAAGTCAGATTGTACCCGCAGTTTGTGATCTCACTTTTACGATACAGCCCGGAGAAATTGTGGGATTCATCGGACCCAACGGAGCGGGAAAAAGTACTACGATTAAAATGATGTCCGGTATCCTGACACCGACCGGCGGGGAAATTCTGATTGACGGAAAAGATATTACCAAATATCGGAAAGAAGTGGTTCAGCATATCGGGGTTGTCTTTGGACAACGTTCACAGCTGAACTGGGATCTTCGTCTGGGAGAAAGTTTTGAACTGCTGCGCCATATTTACCGGATTGAAAAGGAGGCGTATGAAGAGACACTGGACGTGATGGATAAAATCCTCGGTATCAGGGACCTGCTTTCCAAGCCGGTAAGACAGATGTCGCTGGGGCAGCGGGTAAAGGGAGATCTGGTGGCCGCAATGCTGCATTCCCCGAAAGTGCTGTTTTTAGATGAACCAACCATCGGTCTGGATGTGGAATCCAAGTACGCCCTTCGGAAATTTGTAAAGGAGATCAATCAAAAAAGAGGGACGACGATTATTCTGACCACCCACGATCTGGGAGACATCGAGCAGCTTTGCAGCCGGCTGATTATTATTAATCATGGGAAATTGGTGGAAGACGGCAATCTGGAAACGATCGTGGAGCGTATTGCACCCTATAAGACATTGGTAGTGGAATATTATGATGAAAAGATTCCCACCCACGACAGATGTGAACTGGCAGAAACTGTGGGAAACGTGGCAAAATACCGCTTTATGAAACAGGATATTACGGCTGCAAAATTAATTGAGGAGTTGAGCGCCAAGGCACAGATCAAGGATGTTTCCATAGAGGAGGCAAAAATTGATGACATTATCAGAATCGCTTACGTGGGATAGGAAAAAGTAAGGAAAACCCTCAAACTGTCCGATAATAGTATTGCAGGCTGAAAAATACAACAGTCTAGTATTTGTCAAAAGACAGAGAGGGGTATGAATTGAAAATCGATTCCAGTACCATAGGAATGGAATCCGCCAGAAGCTATGCTTCTATCACTTCCAGATCGCTCAGCTATCAGATGCAGGCAGCGACATTGGGAGTAACCAAGGAAGGAACAGAAAAAAATTTTTCGGATTTATTGCAATCTGAAAACGGAGAGGAAGGATTGGGAGAGGCAAACCTGTCCCTGAAGGAGCGTTCCAATGCAATATCAGTTAACAGGAGCATTTCCAATGTGGACGAGAAAAGGGCCATTGAAAGTATCAAGATGCAGTGTATGCAGTATCTGATCTACTGGCTTTTCGGCGGCAGTATGAGGGACAGTCTGAAAGATCGGTTATCCCAGATTCAGCCATTACAGGGAACCTCTACGGGTCAGGCTCAGTTTATGACCATGCAGGCCACCATGTCCCGGTACCATGCGGAGACGGAGCAGACCTCTTTTTCCACAACGGGAACAGTCATTACCGCTGACGGAAGAGAGATATCCTTCAATCTGGATGTGTCCATGAGCAGAAGCTTTGAGGAGTATTATCAAACTTCCCGGACCACACAGATTGTACAGATGATGGATCCTTTGGTCATCAATCTGGATGCGGATGTCGCATCTTTATCGGATCAGAAGTTTGAGTTTGATATTGACAGCGATGGTATTCTGGACAGTATTTCCATGCTGCAGGGCGGTAGCGGATATCTGGCATTGGATAAAAACGGAGACGGCATCATCAATGACGGATCCGAGCTGTTCGGGACTAAAACGGGAGACGGTTTCTATGACTTATCTATGTATGATGAGGATGGAAACGGATGGATTGATGAGAATGATGAGATCTTTTCCAAATTGCTGATCTGGTCAAAGGATGAGAACGGAAATGATGAACTTTATCACCTACAGGAGAAAGGTGTGGGAGCAATCTGCTTACAGAAGGTTGCGACGGACTTCTCCCTCAATTCCTTAAAGACCAATCAGAGTAACGGTCAGCTGCGTTCAACCGGAGTGTTCCTGTATGAGAATGGAAATGCCGGCACCATGCAACAGTTGGATTTGGCCATCTGATACATAGGTCAACCTGTTTGCGGCATAAGATACTGACAAGTGGAATGGTCGGGGACAGCGGATTGAAAAGCCGGAAACTATTTTTTTTATTTATGATATTGATCAGTATTGCAGCTATGCTCCTTTCCCGGGAACCGGGAGAGGAGCATATTGTAGTTATTGCGGAAACGGACAAAGCTGTTATGGAACTTTCGGTGGAAGAATATCTGGTAGGCGCAATGGCAGCGGTCACGGAACCGGAATATGAGGAGGAGTGTCAAAAGGCATTGGCGGTTTTGATCAGGGGGAATCTGATGAGAAACAGAGAGGGAGAGGAAATGGAGATCAGAACGGATGAGCCGTATTATGATTTTAGTACGCGCAGGCAATTATACGGAGAACATCAGCAGGAATATGAGGAACGGCTGGAGGAAGCAGTGGCGGCTACGGCCGGACTCATCGCAGTATCCGGAAATCAGATATTGGAAGGGAATTTTCATGCGCTCAGTGCAGGCGTCACCAGAGCGGCAGATGACAGCGGCAGCGCGGTCTGTGACCGTTCTATGGAAGCGGAAGACTTTTTTTATCAGAAAGAGTATGCAGTGGAAAAAATGGGAAATATAGGAGAAATCAAAAGAGATTCCGCTGGTTATGCAGAAAGTGTTGTGCTGGATGGAAAGCTCCTGAGCGGGGAGTATTTCAGGGAATGGTTTCAGTTACCTTCGGCAAACTTTGACATAGAAGAAAAAGAAGGAAAATATCTGATTACGGTGAGAGGAAAAGGGCATGGATTGGGAATGGATTTATATTATGCCAATGAGCTGGCAAAGCAGGGATGGAGTTATAATCAGATATTGGATTACTTTTTTAAAGATTTTATTTTAAAGAAAATTATCGTATAAAGTTTTTTTCACGGGGCAAAACTATTGCTGAGGTGAAAAAATATGAAAAGACACAACTTTACAAAATGGAATAAAGAAAAAGTATCAATTTATGCATCGGCAGCCCTTGTGGTATGCGTGTGTGTTGTATCCGGTATATATGCGGCAAGTCAATCTCCTTCCAAAAAGCAGATTATAGATATTGAGTCTGTAGAGGAGGAAAACGATTATGCATCTGTGGGAGAGAACCGGGCAACGGGCGCTGAGAATGCAGAGGCATTCGTACAACAGGAGGAAACTGTGACCGTAACAACCAATAACGGACAGAGTACACTTCCTTCCGATGCGCTGCAGGGAATGGAACAGGCAGAGGGTATGACGGATATCGGAAATTCTCTCGCAGCAGATCTGACAGGTGATGCAGAGATGGCTGAAACGGAAGTCGTGGAAATCAGCGAAGAGGAGTTCAGCGTTCCGACAATGGCGGACAGCAACAGCAGTCAGGAAGCGGTACTTCACTTTAACGCCGAAGAGGGGTTATCCTGGCCTGTGATCGGAAATGTTATTATGAACTACAGTATGGATGAAAGAATCTATTTTGCGACTTTAAACCAATATTGTTATTATCCTGCCGTAGCGATCAGTGCCGAAGAAGGCGGGCCGGTAAATGCGGCTGCGTTGGGAACGGTCACGAAGATCGGAGTAAATGAAGAAATCGGGCAGTATGTTGTGATGGATCTGGGCGACGGGTATCAGGCAACATACGGTCAGTTGAAGGATCTGACCATAGAGCAGGGAGATAAGGTAAGCAAAGGACAGATCATCGGTTATGTGGCAGCCCCCACGAAATATTATAGCCTGGAGGGAACCAATATTTATTTCAAGCTGGAAAAAGACGGAGAATCTGTTAATCCGATCACTTATTTCAAATAGAGCGGGATGAGAACATGAAGCTTGCAATTATAAACGGAAGAGTACTGACTATGGCGGATAAAGGAAAACAGGTCATAGAACAGGGTACAATTTTGGTAAATGGCAGTCTTATAGAGAAGGTGTCGGAAAAGAAAGCGGAAATTCCGGCAGAATATCGTCTGATCGATGCAAAAGGATGTTTTGTGCTGCCCGGTTTTGTGGAATCCCATTGCCATATGGGAATTACCGAGGAGAAAAAAGGAACGGAAGGGGATGATTGTAACGAAACCGTAAATCCGATCACCCCTTCTTTGCGTGCAATCGATGCAATCAATCCTATGGATGATGCGTTTCACAATGCCGTGCGTGCCGGCATTACCACAGCGATGATCGGTCCGGGAAGCTCCAATGTGGTAGGAGGACAATTTGTCGTACTTAATAATCACGGCAGATGTATCGATGATATGGTATTGCGGTTTCCGGCAGCGCTGAAGGTGGCATTCGGAGAGAACCCCAAGGTCAATTACAGCGGCATGGGCAAATCTCCCTCTACCAGAATGGCGATTGCATCCATGCTGCGAAAGGAACTTCTTGATGCAAAGCAATATCTGGACAATTCTAAAAAAAATAAGGAAACGGATCTGCATTATGAAGCATACAGGGCGGTGTTTGAGAAGAAAATACCGTTGAAAGCACATGCACACCGGGCGGATGATATTTTAACGGCTATCAGGATTGCGAAGGAATTTGATCTGGATATGACACTGGATCATTGTTCGGAAGGACATCTGATCGTGGATGAGATCAAAGCATCGGGCTTTCCGGCAATCGTGGGACCGGATCTTGCCAGCAGGAACAAGATTGAAGTGCAGAATATGGCATTCAAGACAGCAGGCATTTTATCCAAAGCCGGAGTTTTGACTGCGATTACAACCGATCATCCGGTTTCAATTATTCAAACTCTACCATTATGTGCGGCTTTGGCGGTTAAAGAAGGGATGAGAATGGAAGATGCGTTAAAGGCCATTACGATCAATGCGGCAAAAATATGCAGGGTAGATGACAGGATTGGCAGTCTGGAGGCGGGGAAGCAGGCGGATATTGTTATTTTCGACAGGCATCCTTTCGACATTTTTGCAAAAACCATGTGTGTGCTGATCAGGGGGAAAATGGTATACCGTACGCCGGAATTTTTTGTGTGAGTGAAGAAAAAGCACCGGTTGTGACTTTACCAACATTTCTCCATGGGGTATAATCAAAATAATGTGACAACTATTCAAAGTCCGGAAAAGGCATGATGCTTACGAGGGACTGAATAGTTACATAATGTGACAAAATCAGGGTGGAAATGTTTTGAAAAGAAGAGTGACGGCATGTCTGATGGCATTGTGCCTTTTTGGAGGTTTTTGCGGCTGTGCGGTTTCGGAGGGACAGGAAACTGCGGTTTCGATTCAGAGCGGAATAGACGAAACAGAAACCGAGGGGGATGTGTCAGAGGATAATTTTTCCGCACAACAGAATGATTCTGCGGAAACGGGAAAAGAACCGCGGGTGTTTGTAGATACCGACGGATATGGAATAGATGAAAAAAAGACGGTTTACTTTTTGGGAGATGAGAAAAGCGGAACCTTTCAAGTGGTAAATGCCGATACCCGGGAAACGGTTTATACCGGGACAATGCGGGCAACCGCATTGGAAAACGAGGCGGGATTGTATCTGCAAAAGGGCGACTTTTCTTCTCTGGGAGTGCAGGGGAATTATTACATAGAAGCTTCCCATATCGGAAGATCTTATACCTTTCGGATCGGCGCAGATAACTTTGATGTTCTTTGCAACCGCCTGATAGCGGTCATGGAAAAAGAGTCAGAAAAAACAGCGGGCGTATTTTTGTATCGGACACAAATGTTGTCATGGATGCTCCGTTATCAGGAATATTATGGAGAAACGGCAGAGAATTCTGCTTCCGCGGAGATGCCGGAGCTTGTGAGCATGGCACGGAACCTGGGTGAACAACTGGCTGAAGAATGGAAAGAGAAGAGGTCAGAAGCAGAGCCGAATCTGACAAATGGGGAGATTGCCTCTTATTGTGCAGCCATGGGACAGCTATATGAAACAGTGAAGGCATATGATGCGAGAGAAGCAAATATCTTTTTAAAAGAGGCGACCGGTGCATATGAACTCCTGTATAAAAGCAGGGGAGATGATTTGGATGAAACATGGCTGTTTTACGATGCGGCGGTACTTTATAAGGTAACCGGACAGACCAGATATCATACTGTGATAAAGACGTATTTAAAGAATAATCTGCAAAGAGATATTTTTGCAGAAAATGCATCGGAAGAAGAACTTCTGGCGGATGAAGCATATGTGTACGGAGCAGTTGCGTATATGAGCACGCTTTACAGCGTGGATACCGGTTTATGCAGCGGACTGATGGAAGAATTGATGGGCGAAGCGGAGAATATTGTGGCGGATTGTGAAGGGAATCCTTATTTATGTGTGAGTAATGACAGGCGAAACAGGATACTTTCAGACCGGCTTTATGTGGTTGCCATCATTGAGCACGTTGTGGTCAGTAAAGAGTATGTGGAGATATTGCAAAGCGGAATCCATTATATCAACGGCTGTAATGAAACCGGAAGAAGCTTCGTGACAGAGCGCGGAGTCTGTGATTCGGCAAGAGATGAAAAATACAGCGATGCGGCTTTAGGCGGTGCATACCTGTTTATTTTAGGAGAAATCATGGAAAGTGAGGCAGCGGAATGAAAATTGTAGTGTTGGCAGGCGGAACCAGTACGGAAAGAGATGTATCTCTGGTATCGGGAACCGGCGTTTACAAGGCATTGAAGAAAAAAGGGCACGAGGTGGTGCTTTTGGATGTATTTCTGGGAGCAGAGCTTACTTTAGAGGAAAAGGCAGCGGTATTTTCTCTGGAGAGGGACTGGAGCGAAGGAATCAGACCGGTCAGTGAAGTCAGTCCCGACCTGAAAGAAATATATGCCATGCGGAAAGAACCGGAACAGGGCTTTTTCGGACCCAATGTCATTGATATCTGCAGGATGGCTGACATTGTATTTTTGGCGCTCCACGGCATGAACGGCGAGGACGGAAGAATACAGGCTGCATTTGACTTATTGAATATCAAATATACCGGTACGGATTATGTAAGCAGCACCCTTGCCATGGATAAAGCAATTACCAAGGATCTGTTTCTCTGCAACCGGGTGGCGACACCGGTGGGATTTGGTGTCAAAAAAGGCGAGGAAATACCCGATGTTCCTTTTCCCTGTGTGGTCAAAACAAGCCATGGCGGATCCAGTGTCGGTGTTTATCTGGTACAAAATAAAGAGGAGCTGCAAAAGGCGGTTGCAGAGGCTTATACCTATGAGGATGAGATTGTGATCGAGCAGTTTATCAAGGGCAGGGAATTTACGGATGTGGTCATTGACGGGAAAGCATTTCCCATTGTGGAGATTGTGCCGAAGCAGGGATTTTATGATTATAAGAACAAGTACCAGGCAGGCAGTACGGATGAAATCTGTCCGGCGCCCATTGACGAAGAGCTGACGGCGGCAATTCAGAAATGTGCAGTGGATGCATATCATGCATTGCGATTAAAAGTTTATGCAAGGATGGATTTTATCGTAGATGATCAAAATCATGTATATTGTCTGGAGGCAAATACATTACCGGGCATGACACCTACTTCGCTGATTCCCCAGGAGGCAGCGGCTGTGGGCATTAACTATGAAGATCTCTGTCAGTGGCTGGTAGAGTTGTCGTTGAAAAAGTATGAGGAGCAGGATAAGTTATGATGAAAAAAATGACCTGTGGCGAAATTGCAAAAGCCTGTAACGGGACATTTTACGGAACGGAGCGGGAAAAAGAACGCGTCATAGCCGGAATTGCACTGGATTCCCGCAAAATAGAAAAAGACTGGGTGTTTGTTGCGACTGTCGGAGAAAAGGTGGATGGGCATTCTTTCATTCCGCAGGTATTTGAAAAACAGGCGGCCTGTGTGGTTTGTGAAAAAATGCCTGAGCAGCCGACGGGACCTTTTATTTTTGTAGAGAGTACCTTTCAGGCATTAAAAGACATTGCTGCATATTACAGAAGTATTTTGGATGTTAAGGTGGTGGGCATCACCGGCAGCGTGGGTAAGACCAGTACCAAGGAAATGATAGCCGCCGTGCTGGAGACCGGATACAGGGTTCAGAAGACGGCGGGAAATTTTAATAATGAAGTAGGACTTCCGTTGACTGTTTTTTCTGTAGGAGAGGAACACGACATTGCGGTGCTGGAAATGGGAATCAGTGATTTCGGAGAGATGCACAGATTGGGCAAAATTGCAAAGCCGGATATCATGGTGATTACCAATATCGGGCAGTGTCATTTGGAAAACCTCAAGACCAGGGACGGCATCCTGCAGGCAAAGACAGAGGTTTTTGATGAGATGGATGCTTCGTCGGAAGTGGTCTTAAACGGCGATGATGATAAACTGGCAACGATAAATGCCGTTCACGGAAAAGCGCCGCATTTCTTTTCCCGTGCAGTAACAACAGATGGGAAGGCAGGCGGAATGGTCCCCGAGGTTTATGGGACGGATGTGGAGAACCTGGGTCTGCACGGCAGCAGCTTCGTGCTCCATATCGGAAAAGAGAGTGTCAAAGTCCATATTCCCATTCCCGGAGAGCATATGGTTTTAAATGCCCTTGCAGCTGCCACAGTCGGGCATTTGCTGGGATTGACATCCGAAGAGATTGCAAAGGGAATTTCCGGAGTGGAAGCCGTGGGCGGAAGAGGTCATATTGTGGATACAAAACTGTATACGCTGATTGATGACTGTTATAATGCCAATCCGGTATCCATGAAAGCAGCAATCGATCTGTTAGCAACAGCTAATACCAGAAAAGCGGCGATTATGGGAGATATGTTTGAGCTTGGTAACAATGAGAAATCATTTCACAAAGAAGTGGGAGCATATGCTGCAGGAGCAGGGATTGATGTGATCATCTGCATCGGAGAACTTGCGGGATATATGGCGGAAGGTGCAAAGGAGGCGGGAGCCGGGGAGGTTTATCACTTCGCAGATCAGGCAGCTTTCCTGTCTCATGCGGAGAAAATCCTGCATCCGGGCGATGCCATACTCTTAAAGGCATCCCACGGAATGCATTTTGAAAATTTGTTAGAAGCGCTGCAAAAGCTTAGATGACAGTTAAACCAGTGCCTGATTTTTCAGATAAGTTTCCATGATAACTTCTCGTGTCCGCTCGCTCAAATGCTTTTTCTCATCTCTGGAAAGACCGGCAGTTTCAATGGGCTTACCGTATTCGATGATGACATGAGCGGACTTGATACGATGATTATTTTTTTCATACAACGCATCGGTGTTGTTTACCGTTATGGGAATAATGGTACAGCCGGTGCGTTCTGCAATTTTAAAGGTTCCGTCGTGGAAAGGAAGCAACGGTTCATCCGTTTTGTTGCGCGTGCCTTCCGGGCAGACGTGGACGGATATGCCGCTATTGATCAGGTTGATGGCATCTTTGATGACCTGCATCCCCTTTTTGATATCCTTGCGATCCAAAAACATGCAGTGCAGATACCGCATCCATCTGGAAAATACGGGAATATGTGCCATGGCATCCTTTGCGATATAACCCGTCTGGCGGGGAACCCTGTAATAAGTCAGAATGACATCATAATAGCTGCGGTGATTGCTGATATAGAGAACCGGTCTGTCTTTGGGAACGTTTTCTTCTCCGATCACGGTTATTTTTGCTCCCGCAATCAGAGCCACGACTTTGAAACCCCAGCCGACAATGGCTAAAGAACTTCTTCCCTTCAGATCGGGATTGAATTTGCCGATGATCCATTCTACAAGCTGAATGGGATAAGTAAGAGCTAAGAAAACAACAAGAAATACAAAGTTAATAATAAAACGAATCATTTCTAAAACCAGAACCTTTCTAATCCTTTTGTCTAGGCATATTATAGTAAAATTCCAAAGTTAAAACAAGAAAAGACCGGATAATAGACGCTTAATGGAAAAGTGTCCATTATTTTGAATCGTATAAGGCTGTTGTGGTCAACCCGGAGAGGTCTTGTATGATTCAAAATAAATGGCATAGGAAAACCGGAATTATCATATTTTTATAGAAAGACATCAGAAAGATATACTATGAAAAAAATGAAACGGATTTTGTTATATGGTTTGCTGGCGGTTATGTTATTGCTGGGCGGATGCGGAAAGAATACGGCACAGGCACCGGAGAAGATCAGGGATCTGGAGCTGACTGTGGTCTCCGAGGATAAGCTGCCGGAGGAATTGTTGGCAACGATTACCGAAAAAAAAGAGACTCCTTTTAAATTTACTTTTCAGGACGGAGATTATCTCTATATCTGTATCGGCTACGGCGAGCAGGAAAGCGGCGGTTACAGTATCACGGTAGAAGATCTTTATCTGACCAAGAATGCGGTATATGTAAAAACCTGTCTGATGGGACCCGGAGCCGATGTGCCCAATGACGGGGTAAAATCCTATCCGTATATTGTCATAAAAACCGAGTATCTGGATTATTCGGTTGTCTTTGATTAGGGGAAATGCTATACTCTTTTTGGAAAACAAAAAGGAGTAAGCGTATGTTGTATATCAAAAACGGCAGGGTCGTCGATCCTGTGACAAAGACGGATGAAAGATTGGATGTACTCATAGATGACGGGGAAATTTTGAAGGTGGCATCACAGAAAGAAATGCAGAAATACCTGGATGAAACGGGATGTTACGGCAGTGAAGACAGTATGGAGGTCATCGATGCCGCAGGTTGTGTGGTGGCACCGGGACTTACGGATGTGCATGTGCATTTCCGGGATCCGGGATTTACCTACAAAGAAGATATTTTTTCGGGCGCAAAGGCTGCGTTGGCAGGCGGTATTACGACGGTTGTACTGATGGCAAATACAAAGCCGGTTGTAGATAATGAAGAGACTTTGACCTATGTATTGGAAAAGGGTAAAGAGACCGGACTTCATGTAAAGACCTGTGCGGCAATCAGCAAAGGCTTACAGGGGAAAGAATTGACGGATATGGCGCTTTTAAAAGAGAAAGGTGCAGCCGGTTTTACGGATGACGGCATTCCGTTGCTGGATGAAGCTTTTGTAAAAAAGGCAATGGAGGAAGCGGTCAGACTGCAGATGCCTTTGAGTTTTCATGAAGAAAATCCTGCTTACATTACCAACAACGGGATTAATAAAGGAGAAGCCAGCAGACATTTTGGGATCGGCGGTTCGGACCGTATGGCGGAGATTTCCATGATCGAGCGGGATATCAGGCTGGCAGAGGAAACGGGAGCGGTAATCGATATTCAGCATATCAGCACCAAAGAGGGCGTAGAACTGGTGCGGGGAGCAAGAAAGAGTTATCTCAATATCCATGCGGAAGCAACGCCCCATCATTTTTCGTTGACGGAAGATGCTGCAATTGCAAACGGTACACTGGCAAAAATGAATCCGCCCCTTCGGACAGAGGAGGACAGAAAAGCAATCATTGCGGGGCTGGCGGACGGGACCATCGAAATCATTGCTACGGATCACGCACCCCACGCCGCGGAAGAAAAGGACAGACCCATTACCGAAGCACCCAGCGGCATCCTTGGGTTGGAAACGGCATTGCCGTTGGCAATTACCAATCTGGTCCGCCCGGGACATATGACGTTGATGCAGGTTCTTGAGAGAATGACCGTGGGACCGGCGGCGCTATACGGCTTTGAAGCCGACAGCATCCGGGAAGGAAACAAAGCGGATGTGATCGTATTTGATCCCGAGGAAACGTTTCTTTATGAAAAGTCACTGTCCAAGTCACAGAACTCCCCGTTTCTGGGACAAACCCTGTACGGGAAAATCCACGCGACCGTTACGGACGGCCGGATTGTATATCAATGTCTGTAACAGTGCAGATAAAAATATGAGAGAGGTAACACCATGGGAAAAAGAAAAGAAACAGCTGTCGTTGTGCAGCAGACCTGTATTGCACCGGGAATCTATGATATGTGGATAGAAACCGGATTGGCAAGGGAAGCAAAGCCGGGGCAATTTATCAGCATATATCCGGAGGACAAGTCCACTTTATTGCCGAGGCCTATCAGCATTTGCGAGGCGGATGAGGAAAAGGGCAGACTGCGGATCGTATACCGGACTGCGGGAAAGGGGACCACGGAGTTTTCAAGCTATCACAGCGGCAAAAAAATAGAGATTTTGGGGAATTTGGGCAACGGCTTCCCCGTAGAGAAAGCGGAAGGTAAAAAATGTTTTCTGATGGGAGGCGGTATCGGTATCCCACCTATGCTGCAGCTGGCAAAGAAACTGCATGCTATGGGAAATTGCGAAGTCAATATCATTGTGGGTTATCGGGATGCAAATCTGTTTCTGGATGAGGATTTGAAGAAATACGGCAATCTCTACATTGCCACCGAGGACGGCAGTGTGGGAAGCAGAGGAAATGTCATGAATGCCATTGAAGAAAACGGATTAAAGGCAGATGTCATTTTTGCCTGCGGCCCCATGCCTATGCTGCGGGCAATCAAGCAGTATGCGGAGGCTAACCGAATGGAAGCCTATATTTCATTGGAAGAACGGATGGCGTGTGGTGTCGGTGCCTGCCTGGGCTGTGTATGCAAAACAACACATAAGGATCACCATTCCCATGTAAACAATGCAAGAATATGTACGGACGGTCCGGTTTTTGATGCGAAAGAGGTGGAAATCTGATGGCAGACTTAAGGAAAAACAATAACCCGGCAAAGACAGATGCCGGACAGGAATTGAATACGGCGGTTACCATTGCAGGAGTAACCTTCAAAAATCCGGTTATGACTGCATCGGGGACCTTCGGCTCCGGTATGGAATACGGTGAATTTGTAGACCTGAATAAACTGGGAGCTGTTGTGACCAAGGGGGTGGCCAATATTCCGTGGGAAGGAAACCCCACACCTCGTGTGGCAGAGGTATACGGAGGAATGCTCAATGCCATCGGGTTGCAGAATCCGGGGATTGATGTATTTATAAAGAGAGATTTGGAATTTTTAAAACAATTTGATACCAGAGTCATTGTCAATGTATGCGGCAAGAGTGTGGAAGATTATCTGGAAGTGGTAGAGCGCCTTTCCGACGAAGCGGTGGACATGCTGGAGATCAATGTTTCCTGCCCCAATGTGAAGGAAGGAGCTATTGCCTTCGGCCAGAAAACGGATGCCCTGTATCATATTACGGAGGAAATCAAAAAGAAGGCAAAACAGCCCGTGATCATGAAATTAAGTCCCAATGTGACGGATATTGCCGAAATGGCAAAGGCTGCGGAGGCAGCAGGTGCGGATGCGCTTTCCATGATCAATACCATTACCGGCATGAAGATTGACATTCACAGAAGAACATTTGCGTTGGCCAACAAAACCGGCGGAATGTCGGGTCCTGCCATCAAGCCCGTTGCGGTACGGATGGTTTATCAGGCTGCAAATGCCGTAAAAATTCCGATTATCGGTATGGGAGGCATTGCTGACGGCGAAGATGCCATTGAATTTATGTTAGCCGGAGCTACCGCAGTCAGCGTTGGTGCCATGAATTTTGTCAATCCTTATGCAACGGAAGAAACCGTAAAAGGGATTGAAGAATACATGATCAGATACGGAGTAAAGGATATCAATACCCTGATCGGTGCGGTAAAATAAAGTGGTATCAGCCGAATATTTGCGATATGTAATAATTTAAGGAATAACCTTCTTTGCTGTTTCATAGAATACACTAAGCAGCGAAGGAGGTTATTTTTTCATGTTGGAGCTTGTGAAGAAAAATATACATATGGATTGTATCAAAGCAAAAGCGGGAAATCAGATTACGGTAGAAGATGATGTGAATATTCCGGATTTAAGACCTGATATAGATAAAGTCATATTTCATTCAGGGGTCATTAAAATCGAGGAAGCAAAAGCCGGAAACGGCCAGGTCACGGTAAGGGGTTCACTTGCCGTCAATATCCTTTATACCAGCGATGAAGAGGAGGAACCTCTGGGTAAAGTGGAGACCAGCCTTCCGTTTGAAGAACAGTTTCATATGGATGGAGTGGAGACAGGAGATGCTGTTTATGTGCGCCATATGCTGGAGGATCTGTCCATCGGTATTATCAATTCCCGTAAAATCAGTATCCGGGCATTGATGACGCTGGAACTTTGTGTCAGGGAGATTTTCGATGAACCGGCGGCGGTGGATCTGGAAACCGGATTGAAGGCGGAATATCGCAGGAAACCCCTGCAGATTATGGAAACGGCAGTATGTAAAAAAGATATATTCCGATTTCGGCATGAAGAAACGCTTCCGACCCATCTGCCCAATGTATTTGAAGTCCTTTACGGCTCCGTGATGCCGGGGGCTTTGGAGTGCATAGCCGGAGAGGATAAACTGTTAGTCAGGGGTAATGTGAAACTGTTTTTCCTTTATTCCCCGGACGGAGAAGAGGGAGCCGCCAGATTTTTTGAAACAGTGGTACCCATACAGGGCGAAGTGCCATGTAGCGGTATGCACGATATGATGATTCCCTGCGTAGGGGTTTCGCTGGGAAGTGTGGAATATGAAGTAAAGCCGGATTTTGACGGAGAAGACAGAGTCTTTGCAATCGAAGCGGTATTTGATCTGGATATCAAAGCATATGAAGAAAAGGTCTATGAGATTCTGGCAGATATGTATGGTATCACCAAAGAAATTGAGACGCAGTGTAAGGAAGGCAGTTTTATGAACCTGCTGCAGAAAAACAGCGGAAAAGCAAGAATAAAGGAGAGAATGCAGTTAGACAATGCTAATCTTATGGCATTGATACATCATGAAGAGACGGCAATGCTGGAAGACGTGGAAATAGAAGGCAGTGAAATGACGGTTATGGGGAATGTTCATCTGCGTTGCCTCTATACGACAAACGAGGATATGGCGGGATACGGTTATATGGAACAGGATATTCCTTTTATCTATACATTGGAGATCGGAGATACCGTCGGGAAAAATATTTCTCAGGATATCCAGCTTGCCATTGAACAGATGGATGTGACTGTGTTGGACAGCAGCCAGATGGAATGTAACGGGATTATCAGTGTAACGGCTGTGGTTTTTGAAGAGAAAAAAGAGCCCATTATCACAGGAGCTGTCGTTTCCGAACTGGACGGCGAGAAAATGAAAAACCTGCCGGGCATGGTCATCTATGTGGTCAAAGAAGGAGACAGTCTCTGGCAGATCGGGAAGGAGTACTATATTCCGGTGGAAGCGATCAAAGCCATGAACGGTCTGACCAAGGATGAAATCCAGCCCGGAGATAAACTGCTGCTGATGAAAAATGCAGCAGGAGAGATGTAAAAGCAGTGAGTTTGTAAGCAAACAGGCGGGTACTGCACCATGAAATGGCGTGGCATCCGCTTTCCGCTTGCAAATATGCTTTGATTTTTATATAATTGTGTATACAAAGTACGCTTTTAATACAAAATACACGAAAAATACAAAATGGAGAAAAAGATGAAGCTGGTCAAAAACGCCAATGCCAAAATTAATCTGGGGCTCGATGTGCTTCGCAAAAGGGAAGACGGTTACCACGAGGTAAAAATGATTATGCAGATGGTAGATCTGTATGACACCCTGACCTTTGAAAACAGAGAGGACGAAGAAATCCATATTTATACGGATAACGGAAAGCTTCCCTGTGATGAACACAATCTGATCTATAAAGCGGCAATGGTACTCTTTGCCGAGACCGGGAACAGGATCGGTGCGGATATAACGCTGGAGAAAAGGATACCCATTGCGGCGGGAATGGCAGGCGGAAGTACGGATGCTGCCGCCGCATTGCTTGCATTGAACGAGATGATGGGACAACCTTTATCTAAGGAAAGACTGCAGGAGATCGCGGTTAAGATCGGTGCCGATGTACCCTATTGTGTCATGGGCGGCACCGCTTTATCGGAAGGGATCGGTGAAATTCTTACCGAACTGCCCCCACCGCCCAAAGCCCATCTGCTGATTGCAAAACCGGATATCGACGTGTCCACGGCATTTGTCTACCGGAATCTGCATTTGGAGAGGCTGGAAAAACATCTGGATATCGACGGCATGGTCAGTGCTTTACAGGCAGGAGATTTGAAAGGAATTACAGCCCGGATGGAAAATGTGCTGGAGACGGTTACGGTTCCCGCATATCCCGTTATCGGGACGATCAAAGAAATATGTATGCAGGAGGGTGCGATGAATGCACTGATGAGCGGCAGCGGCCCTACGGTATTTGCCATATATGAGGATGAACAGAAGGCCGGGAAGGCGGCCGAAAGAATCCGAAAGGAAAATTTATCACGAGAGGTATTTGTAACAGGGTTTCAAAAAAGGGAGGGATTATGATGATGCTTGATATGCTGCAACAAAATATGGACGAGTATCTGCCACTGCGGGATGTGGTATTCAACACCTTAAGACAGGCGATTTTGACAGGGGAACTGAAACCCGGGGAAAGACTGATGGAGATCCATCTGGCGGACAGGCTCGGGGTCAGCCGTACGCCGATCAGAGAGGCAATCCGCAAACTGGAACTGGAAGGACTTGTGGTCATGATTCCGAGAAAGGGCGCGCAGGTAGCAAAGATCACGGAAAAGAACCTGAAGGATGTACTGGAAGTCAGAAGGGCACTGGATATGCTGGCAGTAAGACTGGCATGCCGGCGTATGACCGAGGAAGATAAAAAGGATCTGAGAAAAGCTTGTGACGAGTTTGCCACAGTTATCAAAAACAACAATACAAAGGATATTACCGAGGCGGATGTCCGTTTTCACGATATTATTTTAAAATCCACGGGAAATGACAGACTGATCCAGCTGGTAAACAATCTGGCGGAGCAGATGTACCGCTACAGATTGGAATATATCAAAGATTCGGCTTACCATAGCCGTCTGGTACAGGAACATGAGGCGATTTATAATGCCATCATCAATCAGGAAGAAGAAAAAGCTGCACAGGCGGTGGTGCTTCATATTGATAATCAGGAGAAAACCATTATCGAGCATTTGCATTTAAATGCATAAATGACAACGAAAAGGCCGAAACGGATAGGAGATAAAAATTTTCCGAAAAATGTATAAACGGCAGTTGATTTGTCCAGACTTCTAACAAATATCAGAAGGAAGGAACTTATATGATGAAAATAAAAAACGCCGTTTCGGAGATCAAAAAAGCGATTGGATCCTATAAAGGAAAACTTGTGGGAGAAACAATTGTCTATGGCTTTCTGGCTGCAATATATACATCATTATTCTTTTTTGGAGCCTTGTATCCGAAATACGGACTCCCGTCACAGAGTATAATGTATGAAGGGCAGGAAGAAAGCGGAAATCATGAGACTCCTGAGGAATTTGATCGGGATAGTACAGAAGAAATTGTTTATAAGAGTCTGATTCTGGAACGGATAAAGGAATGGTTTTAATTGGGTAAACAGGTAAAAATAAGGGTCAGGGGCTTTCAGAGCGGAACAACGGGTGAGGAAATCATAACCGAGACCTTTGGAACCATGCTCTATAAAGAGCCCTACTATTATGTATCCTATGAAGAGAAAATAGATCGGGAATCCGAACAGGGCAGTAAGACCGTACTGCGCTTTTCGCCGGAGGAATTGCGGGTCACCCGCAAAGGTGAAGTGGAAAGTGTTCTGGAATTTTCCGAAGGCGGCAGGCATAACAGCATTTATATGACACAGCTCGGAAACTTTGAAGTGGAGCTGATCACGGAACGACTGTACATAGACTGCCATGAAAAGGGAATGCGTCTGGAAGCGGATTACAGGATCGGATTAAATTCCATGCCGCCGGCTCCGGGGCAGCTTAGTATCCATATTGAAGAAACGGAATAAAAGAAAGCATCTTATCCAAACAAAAACTGTAAGGAATAAGATGCTTTTATTGTATTATTTAACCTGGCTGACACCGGCTTTTTCCTTTGCTTTTGCCCAGGTAGTTGCCCAAAAGCCCTTTTTCTTTTCGGGCGCTTTGTCTTTGGAAGTGCGGTAACCTCTGACTTCCGTAATATAGATACCGCTGACAACTGCCTTTACCTCTTTTTTCACCGGAATAGAATCAAAAATCTTTTCATCACATACCAGATTCATAACCTGGGGTCCGACTTTTACTTTCACGATGGGAAGCTTGGAACCGCGCATCAGCTTGGGAGTCTGTGAAATAACCGCCTGGGGAAGTCCCGAATCTTTTATTTTCAACCGCTTCTTATCAATAATCAGCATTGACATGGTCTGCTTGTTTGCGTCAATCTGTATCTGCTGTTCTTCCTGTTTCTTTTTTGCTTTCTTACCAATGAAATAGAGCGCTGCGATAATTGCCGCAATGATAACAATGGTAACAACAATTGCTATGATCGATCCTGTACTCATGGGATAACCTCCTAATTTATAAACTCATAAGCGCAGTAAGTATTGTAACATTCTTTCCTGCAAAGTGCAAGAAAATCCCGTGTATTGTGTCTTTGTTCTCCATAAATTGAAAAAAATGTCAGAGGTATAGGGATTTACATAAGTTGGCTGATGTGCTACACTAAAGCTATCTTAAATATAGATTGAGGAGATAAGAAATGAAGAAAAAATTATATCTGACGGCAGTACTTGCAGTAATGATGACAGTACTTTGTGCGTGTGGAGAAAAGAAACAAAAAGAAATAGATCCGGATGAATATGTTACGCTGGGCAATTACCGGGATATGACCACAGATGTAACCTATGTGACATATACAGAGGAAGATTTACAAAATTGTATCGATCAGGAGTTGTCTGCATATATTCAAATGTATGATTTATATGATTATCAGCCGATTGTAAGTGCAAATACGGTTGAAGAAGGCTCTATTGTCAATATTGACTATGTGGGAAAAATTGACGGAGTTGCATTTGACGGCGGAACGGATCAGGGTGCACATCTGGAAATCGGATCCGGTCGTTTTATTGACGGATTTGAAGATGGGCTGATCGGGAAAAATGTCGGAGAGAGTGTTGATTTGGATCTGACATTCCCGGAGGATTACGATAATACGGATTATGCGGGAAAAGCAGCAGTTTTCTCCGTATCCATTAATTCCATTGAAGAAAGAAAAATGCCTGCATATACGGATGAATTGATCGCCTCCATTTACGGAGGGGCGGGTATTACCACCTATGCAGATTACGAACAGTATATCAGGGATTATATAAAAGACAGTTGCGATGATCAGAATGAGACAACGCTTCAGAACGCTCTTTGGGATGTTGTATACAATTCCAGTCAGGTAAATGAACCGCCACAGGAAATGGTAGATAAGATGTATGCGGAGTTGACGGAATATTTTGAAGCATATGCCGAATATGCCAATATGGAAATGGAAACCTTCGTAACAACACAGATGGGTATGGATATGGCTGCCTTTGAAGAACAGAATATGGAATCTGCGAAAGAACAGGCAAAGATAGAGCTGGTGTATATGGCAGTTGCGAAGGCAGAAGGTATTGAAGTAGACGAGCAGATGATGAAAGAAATTGCGGAAAGCGAATATGCTTATTATGGCTATGAAAGTGCGGATCAGATGATTGAAACCATGGGAGAAGAGGATTTTAAATCCTATGTTATGAGAAAGAAAGTCATGGAAAAACTGGAAGAAATCATCCATGTAACAGAGAATGAACCGGTTAATTTCTTTGATGATACAACTACTGCGGAATAATCAATGAAACCACAAAGGATGACGGAATGAAAAAAAGGATTCTTAGTGTACTGTTAATTTTAATCATGTTTCTCGAGTGCAGCATTCCGGTCAGTGCGACCACTGTTGATGAGGTAAAAGAAGAGCAGGAAGAAACACAGGAACAGCTGGATGAAGTCAATGAGCGTATGGATGGTATCGAAGAACAAAAGGATGCCATTGCAGGAGAGATTACTGTGTTGGATACGCAATTGGTGGATATTCTTACCAGTATCAGTATTTGTGAGGATGAGATTGCTGCAAAAGAAGATGAAATCGATGCGGTAAGGGAAGAACTGCAGGCGGCCGAGGAACGGGAACAGGCGCAATATGAAGATATGAAAACCCGTATCCGCTTTATGTATGAAAAAGGCGATCAGGCATATCTGGAAATCTTTTTGGAAGCGGGCAGTATTCCCGAAATGCTGAATAAGGCATCGTATGTGGAACGGCTTTACGAATACGACAGAGAGCTTCTGCAGGAATATGAAGAGACCAAAATGGAAGTGGCTTCCATAAAGGAAGAACTGGAAATGGAGGAAGCAGATCTGCTTATTTCTCAGAAAGAGTTGAAAGAGCAACAGCAGTATCTGGAGAATGTGATTGCCGAAAAACGGGCAACAGTTGCAAACTTTGATGAACAGCTGGCAATGGCGCAACAGGAGGCTGCGGCTTATAAGCAGCAGTTGAAAGAACAAAATGCCAAAATCAAAGAATTGGAAGAGGAAGAGCGTCAGAGGCAGAGAGAAATTGAACTTGCCAGTGCTTCTAAAGAGACTGAACCGGTAGATGAAAAGTCCACGACAGGCGAAAGTACGGAAACTAAGCCGGAAGAAACGACAAATGAAATAACAGATAAAACAGACAAAACAGAAGAGACGACAACGCCTGCAGTAGAAAGCGGCTCGGGACTGGGAAGCCAGATCGCCAGCTACGCATGCCAGTTTATCGGGAATCCTTATGTATATGGCGGTACCAGCCTGACAAACGGGACGGATTGCTCGGGATTTACGCAGGCAGTATACGCTCACTTTGGAATTTCGATTCCAAGAGACTCTACCAGCCAGAGATTTGCCGGAAGAGGTGTTTCCTATGAAGAGGCAAGACCGGGAGACATCATCTGTTATGCCGGACATGTCGGTTTATATATCGGAAATGGGCAGATTGTGCATGCAAGTACCGAGAAAACCGGTATTAAGATCAGCAATGCCACCTACCGGACGATTCTGGCAGTCAGACGGATTGTTGATTAGGAAAGAAAAAATGAATGATACGGAAGTAATATCTTACTGTATGATGTTCAAAAATGTATATCAGGACCTTCCTTTCCGTGATGAAAAGCAGATGGTAATCTGTCATCGCGGTAACAGGAAGGTTTTTGCATGGTTTTATGAAACGGACGGACAGCGGCGTGTCAGGTTTCGTTGCCATGAGGAGAAAGGGGAACAATGGATCCGGTGCTATAAGAGTATAGAAAAAGATCATTGGGATGAAAGGGCAAAGTGGCTGAGCCTTCTCTTGGATGAAGACAATCCGCTGCCGGAAGAGGTATTAAAAGAGATCATTACAGAGAGTTATGAAATCACCAAGCCCGGCGAAAAAAGAAAATCAAGCAGTTGGTATTTTAAGTAAAGAAATAAGATTTGTTTCATGGACTATCCGAGGAAAAAGCTGCATAGAATGTAAAAAAGCTTTCTGAGGGGAATTCATGTGAAAGAATATATTGAGGAAAGGGCGATCGGGGTTGCCAACTACATTATTGAACACAATGCCACCGTCCGCCAGACAGCCAAGCAGTTTGGCATTAGCAAAAGTACCGTACATAAGGATGTAACAGAGCGTCTGGTACTGATCAATCCGGCACTGGCAAAGAGTGCAAGAAAAGTCCTTGATGTCAATAAGTCCGAACGGCATATCCGCGGAGGCATGGCAACAAAAGAAAAATATCTCCATCAAATGAGAAACTGAGGAGAAGGTGAAGGCTGGTAAAAACGTAGCGGCACATAAATCCGCAGGGTGAGCGGATTACGTGCCGACGTTTTTAAACAGTTATCAGCAGTTATCTGCTGATTTTTTTGCGTTTATTTTACTGGTAAATAAGTCCTTCCAGATCGCGGGATGGAACAAGATCAACAGAGGAAACAGTTCCAGCCTGCCGGCCAGCATATCAAACATCAATACATATTTTGAAAAGCCTGAGAACATGCCGAAATTCTGGGTAGGACCGACCATTTCCAGACCGGGACCGATATTGTTGATCGTAGCGGCAACCGCCGTAAAATTCGTGATCAGATCCTTTCCCTCAAAGGAAATTGCCAGAACCGATACCGAGAAAATAATCATAAAAGTAATGAAATACACGTTTATGGAACGGACAACCTCATGCTCTACGGGCTTGCCGTCAATCTTTATTTTCTTAATGCTCTTCGGATGAATATAAGAATTCAATTCCTTGATAATTGTCTTGAACAATACCACAAAACGGGAAACCTTGATGCCGCCGCCGGTACTTCCGGCACAGGCACCGATGAACATCAGCAGCACCAGAATGGTCTTGGAAGTCTGGGGCCACAGGTTGAAGTCCGTGGTGGAGAAACCGGTAGTCGTAATGATGGAACCCACCTGAAAAGCAGCCTGGGTCAGCGCATCAAAAGCACTGCTGCAACGGTCTAAAATCTCTATAAAGATAATGCCCGTTGCTGCGACAATAATCAGGAAATAATAGCGTACCTCTTCCATGGTAAATGCCTTTTTAAAATTGCGGAACAATAAGAAATAATACGCATTAAAGTTGACACCGAACAGGAGCATAAAAATAGTCACAACCCATTGCAAGTAGGAAGAGTAGCTCATCATGCTGTCGTTTTTGATGCCAAATCCGCCGGTACCGGCAGTGCCGAAGCTGGTGGTAAGCGCATCAAATACAGGCAT
This sequence comes from Lachnospiraceae bacterium, assembly GCA_051877575.1. GTDB lineage: Bacteria > Bacillota > Clostridia > Lachnospirales > Lachnospiraceae > UBA2882. The sequence goes on from JBJEJA010000034.1 coordinate 59,234, forward strand.
GCCGCCTGCCAGCAACAGAATAATTTCCAGAACGGTCAGTCCAAGATAAATCCCGTATAAAATGCGGGCAGTATGTTTGACTTTAGGAACCAGTTTGCCAACGGAAGGTCCCGGACTTTCCGCACGCATCAGATTGATATGGGAGCCGCCGCTCATGGGAACAATGGCCAGAAGGAAGACCAATACGCCCATGCCGCCGATCCAGTGGGTAAAGCTTCTCCAGAACAGAGAGCAATGGGTTAAGCTCTCCACGTCGGATAAAATGCTGGCACCGGTGGTGGTAAAACCGGAAACGGTTTCAAATAATGCATCGGTAAAAGAAGGAATCTCTCCGCTGAAAAAGAAAGGAAGACAGCCGAAGAAACTTAAAAAAATCCAACTCAATGCCGTAATGACGCAGCCTTCTTTTAAATAGAAAATATAGCTTTTCGGTTTACGATAGGTCATTAACAGTCCCAACAGCATACAAATAAAAGCTACTGCCAGATAATACAGCCCGAACTGCTCACGGTAGATGACCGCAATAATACAGGGCAGCAGCATCAAAAGACTTTCAATCTTTAAAACATATCCTAAAATATAACGAATGATCGAACTGTTCATGTCGGATCTCCTTATCAGCGTAAAATATCCTGAATATCGTTAAAGCCCGTATGGGTCGTTACGATCATAACCGTATCGCCTACTTTGATGCAATCCTGGCCACTGGGGATGATGATGGAGCCGTTCCGGTTGATAAAGGCAATCAGAAGGTTTTTCTTCAAAGAAAGCTCTGCAAGAGAGATATTGGTTACTTCCGACTCCTCATCCACGCGAAATTCGATGGCCTCTGCCCGGTAATCAAACATATGGTAGAGTGTTTCGATATTGCTGTTCATGGAATCCTTTTTTGCACGGACATAAGCAATAATGGCTTCGGAAGTAATATAGCGCGGATAAATCAGACTGCCCAGATCTAACTGGCTGATAACATTTTTAAAGGTAATGCGGTTGATCTTGGTAATGACTTTGGCATTGGAAACCTGTCTCGCGTGAAGGGTCAGCATGATATTTTCCTCATCAATACCCGTCAGAGGCACGAAAGATTCCATATATTCAATGCCCTCTTCTTTTAATAACTCTTCGTCGGTACCATCACCGTTGATAATGATTGCTTTCGGAAGAAGAACACTCAATTCTTCACAGCGGGCTTTGTCGCTTTCGATGATCTTAACAGAAATCCCCATATTCAATAGCTGGTGTGCAAGATAGTAGGCTGCCTTGCCGCCGCCGATGATCATGGTGTTTTTCACCTGATTGGTTTTGAAACCGATATCCTCCAAAAAGGATTTTGCAACTTTACGGGAGGCGGCAAAAGAAATGATATCCCCTTTTGCCATTCGGAAATCACCGGATGGGATGTGAACCTCTCCGTCGCGCTCAATGGCACAGATCAGAATGTTGGGCGCGATATTGCGGCCCAGATAGGAAATTTCCATTCCGTCCAGAATATTTCCCTCCGGCACTTTAAATTTAATCATTTCCGCCTGACCATGGGCAAAGGAATTGACTTCCAAAGCGGTGGGCAGATACAGGATGCGGGCCGCTTCCTTGGCAGCCTCCAGCTCCGGATTGATGATCATGGCAAGCCCCAGCTTCTCTCGCAGATAGCTTACCTCCTTGCTGTAATCGGGCGTGCGGACTCTGGCGATGGCGGCGCAGTCACCCACACGCTTTGCAACCGTACAGCACAAAAGGTTTAACTCATCGGAATCGGTTACGGCAATGATCAGATCCGTATTTTCAATCCCGGCTTCCATCTGTACGCTGTAGCTGGCACCGTTTCCCACAATGCCCATGACATCAAATAAATTAGTCATGGACTGGATCTTTTCTGCATTTTTATCAATGATGGTAATATCGTGCCCTTCTTTGCTGAGCTGTTCAATCAAAGTCGCACCGACTTTACCACAGCCGACGATAATAATATTTAATCCCTGTTTGACAGGACCCTTGGACTTAAACATTCTAAGTACCTCCATTTACCACTATAATATACCATTTTGCTGTTAAAAAAGCATCAAATATTTGGAATTTGATAAAAAATACAAATTTCGTGCCGATACTTGTTTTTATAAAATGAAAGGCATAGAATGAAGTCGTTGAGTAATTTTACTTTCAAAGATATGTTGATATGAGGTGGTCTTTTTGAAAATACTGGTGCTGGGCGGAAGCTATTTTTACGGCAGGGTTTTCACCATGCTGGCATCAAAAGAGCACGAACTTACTTTATTTAACAGAGGAACTTATTCCATGGCAGAATATGGTGTATCACAGATGACCGGCGACAGGCACGATGAGGAAAGCCTTGCAAGGTTAAGGGAATGCGGCACCGGATTCGATGCGGTGGTGGATTTTTGCGGCTATGTGCCGGGAGATATCCGGCTGATCATGGAACATCTGCCCGGGAAGATCAGACAGTATGTATTCATCAGTACTGTGGATGTATATAAACGGGGAATCGAGGGGCTCAAAGATGAAGAGACTCCTTATGAAACCCGGCTTCTGCCGGGAGAGGCGGGAAACTATATCTCAGGTAAGGTCAGTCTGGAACAGGAATTAAAGGAAGTCTGTAATCAGAAAGGCATTGCCTATACCATTCTGCGCCCGGCGATTTTGTACGGACCCTATAATTATGCACCCAGAGAGGCTGCGTATATTCAACTGGCGGTACAAAACCATCTGTTGCCGGAGATTACGGATTCTACGGGTAAGTTTCAGTTTACTTATGTGAAAGATGCGGCAGAAGCCATATGCAGATGCCTTTCCAATGAAAAAACATATGGGCAGGCATACAATTTGTGCGGGGAAGAGATCCTGGATTATCGGATGTTTACAGATGGGTTAGCACAGGCTGCTTTGGATAGCAAATTGCAGGCTGACGGGGAACAGAGCTTTCTGCAGCGTTATCCATGTACGGCAAAGCAGGCGGAAGAACAGGGGATTCCCCTTCCCTTTCCGGTATATGAGGAAGAAACGGAATTATACGATAATGAAAAAAGCAAGCGGGAGCTGGGAATTTCCTATACATCCTTTGCAGAAGGAATGGGAAAGACCTTCCGGGCTTTTCAAGGAGTATTCGGATAAATGTACTACAGTAATAAAGATTTGCGAAAATTAATATGGCCTCTGTTGGTGGAGCAGCTCCTGGTCATGCTGGTGGGCATGGTGGATACGGTCATGATCTCTGTCTGCGGGGAAGCGGCAGTGTCCGGCGTATCGCTGGTGGATACCGTCAATATCCTGATGATCAATGTCTTTGCTGCATTGGCAAACGGCGGAGCAGTTGTAGCAGGACATTTCCTGGGACAGAAAAAGAAAGAAGATGCCGGCAAAGCCGCCTGGCAGCTGATGCTGTTTGCTTTTTTGTCATCCGTGGCAGTTATGATTGTCTACCTTCTGATCCATAACTGGATTCTGGGCACCGTTTTTGGCAGCATTGAGCCGGAGGTTTATGCCAGTGCCAAAAGTTATCTGCTGATCACGGCAATCTCCATTCCGCTGTTAGCGGTTTATAACGGAGCGGCGGCGCTGTTTCGCGCAGAGGGAAACTCCCGGATTACCATGATGATCTCCCTGCTGATGAACGGATTGAATATCATCGGAAATTATATCCTGATCTATATTGTTCACATGGGCACAGCGGGAGCAGCCATATCTACGACTTTCAGCCGTTTTGTAGCCGGAATCGTGGGATTTGTGCTGATCTATCGGAATAAAAAAGATATTTCCATAAAAGGAAAAATCACATGGCGGCTCAACAAAGAATATGTCAAAAAAATCCTCTATATCGGTCTGCCGAACAGCCTGGAGAGCAGCATGTTCCAGCTTGGCAAGATCGTGCTTATGAGCCTGATTTCTACGCTGGGGACATCGGCGATTACCGCCAATGCGGTCTCCGCTTCCATTACCAACCTGAATATCATTCCGGGCATGGCAATCAACATGGCATTGTTATCCGTGGCTTCCTACTGTGTGGGAGCGGGAGATTTAAAGCAGGTAAAATATTATACGAAGAAAATGGAAATACTGACCTATATTTCCATGGGTATTGTTTCCCTTGTAATCTTTGTGGGAGTGCCCTATATCCTGCTGGTTTACCATCTGACACCGGAGACATACGGACTGGCAAAGGAAATCATCTGTTACCACGCCATCATGGCGACGCTGATCTGGACACCATCCTTCTCCCTGCCCAATACGCTGCGGGCGGCAGGAGATGTGGTCTATCCCATGGTTACCTCCATGATCACCATGTGGGTCTGTCGGATCGGTTTTGCTTACCTGTTTACTTATCTGGGCATGGGTGTCATGGGAGTCTGGGTGGCAATGACCCTGGACTGGGCACTGAGAGCTGTATTTTATATTGTGAGATATAAAAGAGGAAAATGGCAGAAATTTATTTTGACAAGCACATAGTCAGTCTTTATAATATTTTTAATAATGTAAATCACTTGGAGGAATAAGACATGAGTCAGGAAATGGTCATCGTGCTGGACTTCGGCGGTCAGTATAATCAGTTAATTGCCAGACGCGTCAGAGAATGCAATGTTTACTGTGAGGTACATCCTTACAATCTGAGTTTAGATAAAATCAAAGAAATGAATCCCAAAGGTATCATCTTTACCGGCGGTCCCAACAGCGTTTATGCGCCGGAATCTCCGATTTGTTCTACGAAAATCTTTGAACTGGGTATCCCGATCCTGGGGATCTGCTACGGTTCCCAGCTGATGGCACATCTGTTAGGCGGTAAAGTGGCGACGGCTCCCGTCAGCGAATACGGTAAGACAGAGGTAACCGTTGATACTTCCAAAGAACTGTTTCAAAACGTTAATCAGAAGACAATCTGCTGGATGAGCCATACGGATTATATCGCAGAGGCTCCTGCAGACTTTACCGTTACGGCAAACACACCGGTCTGCCCGGTGGCTGCCATGGAAAATAAAGAAAGAAAACTCTATGCGGTTCAGTTCCATCCCGAGGTCATGCATACGGTGGAAGGCATGAAAATGCTGCATAACTTTGTCATCGATATCTGCGGCTGCTCCGGTGATTGGAAAATGGACTCCTTTGTAGAAAAAACCATCAAAGAGATCCGTGAAAAAGTCGGAAACGGCAAGGTGCTCTGTGCACTCTCCGGCGGCGTGGATTCCTCAGTGGCAGCAGTCCTGCTTGCCAAAGCAGTAGGCAAACAGCTTACCTGCGTATTCGTAGACCACGGTCTGCTCCGCAAAAACGAAGGAGATGAAGTAGAAGCCGTATTTGGTCCCGAAGGCCCTTACAACCTGAACTTCATCCGTGTCAACGCACAGGAGCGTTTCTATAGTAAGTTAGCGGGCGTTACCGAACCGGAAGCCAAGAGAAAGATCATCGGCGAAGAATTTATCCGTGTATTTGAAGATGAAGCAAAGAAAATCGGTGCCGTGGACTTTTTGGTACAGGGAACCATTTACCCCGATGTCATCGAAAGCGGTCTCGGCAAGAGCGCAACCATCAAATCCCACCACAACGTGGGCGGCCTGCCGGATTGCGTTGATTTTAAAGAAATTGTTGAGCCCTTGAGACTCTTATTTAAGGACGAAGTCAGAAAAGCCGGAAGAGAACTGGGTATCCCCGAATATCTGGTAAACCGCCAGCCGTTCCCCGGCCCCGGCCTGGGTATCCGCATCATCGGTGAAGTAACCGCCGAAAAGGTACGCATCGTACAGGAAGCAGATTACATCTACCGTGAGGAGATTGCCAACGCCGGTGTGGACACAGGACTGGGTCAGTACTTCGCAGCACTGACCAACATGAGAAGCGTCGGTGTCATGGGTGATGAGAGAACTTATGATTATGCTATTGCGCTCAGGGCTGTTTGTACCAGTGATTTTATGACGGCGGATTGTGCTCAGATTCCTTGGGAAGTGCTGAGTAAGGTGGCGAATAGGATTGTTAACGAGGTGAAAGGGGTTAATCGGGTGCTGTATGACTGCACCAGCAAGCCGCCGGCAACGATTGAGTTTGAATAGTAGCCACAAGTCTGGGAAGCCTTATAAACAGGGCATTCCCGGACTTTTTCTTTTGCTCTGCTACTATTTTGCTACTAACCGCAACTACTCTATTTCACATCGTTTTGTTTTTAGATAGCTTTTCTTTGAGGCATCGGGATTACTTTTCCTGATGCTGTTTCTTTAGGCATAGGACCATATGGAAGTCCTGCATTGGCATATGCTGTATCCGGAGTAACTGAATCACTTGCCATGTTACCATCATAGGAAATTCCCATGGTTTCAAGCAGAGGATTTCCCATTGGAGGCTCTGGTGTTGGCGTGACACCAACTGTAGCTGCAAGCTGTTCCAGATTGCTGACAAGCTCCTGCTGTTTGTGTGGAAACAGATGAGAGTAAGTATTCAGTGTTGTGGATACTTTTTCATGTCCAAGTCTGTCAGCGAGGATAAGTGCGTCACACCCCTGATTGATAAGTAAACTGGCATGACTGTGGCGGATATCATGGATACGTATCCGCTTTACACCGGTTTTCTTACAGCCTCTTTCCATCTCATGAGAGAGAAAAGATTTTGTAATGGGAAAGAGCCTCTCGTTCGGAGCAAGCATATAGCGGGAATCAATATACTCCTGCAGTTCCTGACACAGAAAATCCGGAATGGGAACTTTTCTCTTACTTTTCCTTGTCTTTGGAGTGGTAATGATATCTTCTTCGTGAAGACGCTGATAGGTTTTGGTGATATCAATCTGTTTTGCAACAAGGTCGATATCAGCAGCAGTAAGAGCCAGAAGCTCCCCTTCACGCATCCCGGTCCAGTACAGTACCTGAAAGCAGATATAGGATAGAGGTTTGTCCTTAATGCCCTCACGAAAAGCAATATACTCATCATAAGTCCAATAATCCATTTCTTCTGCCTTTGCCTGTCCGATGCTTCCTGCCTGACCACAGGGATTCGTGTTTAAATCGTAGAAGCGTTTTGCGTAGTTAATCATGCAGGTAAGCTGATTATTGATGGTTTTCAGATACGTTTTTGAATATCCTTTTGGGGAATTCATCAACTGATTCTGCCATCTTCTCACATCAGAAGCCTTGATTTCATTGATTGGCTTCTTGCCAAAGAAAGGTAGGATGTGAGTTTCACAAATATGCTTCTTGGTCAGGATGGTTGACTGCTTCAGGCGGGCGGTCATATCCTCCATATAAAGTTCGTAGAGATTCTGGAAAGTCATATCCGGGTTGGCAGACTGCTTCTCGAGAAAATCCCTTTCATAAGCCAGAGCTTCCTTTTTGGTGGCGAAGCCTCGTTTCCACTTTTGTCTGTTGTTGCCCTGCCAGTCCGTATAGTAGAACTTGCAGAACCATTTACCAGTCTTGTTATCTTTGTAAGCTGGCATAAACATCATCTCCTTTGTGAATCGTAAGTATCTTTAGAATTGTCCGAAAATCTTGCATCGGATATTGTTCTAAAGCAGAACCGCATAATGCGGTATGTATCGCACCAGCTTGAAAATTTAAGCGATTGGTGCATTTTTCCAAAGGCTATGATATAATCTACATTTTTACAAAATTAAATGAGGTTTTAGTTATCCTCTTCTTTGGTAGAAACAATCTGTATGGTTGAATAATCGGGTTTCTTTTTTATTCCCTTGCTCTTTTTTGCTTTTTCTCTCTGTGAGTTGAAATCGGAGAAGAAGCTGTCAGAGTAATATTCTAAAGTTTCTCTTTTCCAGGTTTCAAACTGTTCCTGACTTATGGAGCCGCTTTGTAAAGCAGCAAGCTTATTCATCCAGTTTTCCATAAAGAGACAGAAGTCTGCATTATAGGTTCCGCTTCCTTTGCCATCAACCATGAGGGCTGACGTCCACTCGGGATTTTCAGGTGGTTTGGTGCAGGAGAGCTGGAATGCAATATCTTTAATCTCCGTTATGGCAAATAAAGCATTGATAACGTCTGACAGGTTATGGAAGCGATAAGATGGAAAATCCTCTTCTGCGGATACGATACCAATCTTATCAGACTTTGCTTCCAGAAGCTCCTGCCACGGAATATCCAGTTCATCAGCCACCTGTTTGATTAAATCAATCTTCATGGTGATTTCGCCGGATTCGTATTTTTGAATGGTACGCTCCGACTTATCAAGTCTTTGGGCAAATTCTTTCTGCGTTATCTTTAACTGTCTGCGGCGTTTCTTAATTGCATTACCGATTTCCTCTGCGGTATACATGGCAAAACGCTGGTCATCTGATAAAGCCATATCATCACCTTCCTTTTATTACTGTTACTGTTCAGTTGCTTTGATTCGTATTTTGCGTAAAATCAAGAAATCCGTATCAAAAAGTAACTGATTTGTAACGCTGTAAATACTATACCATGAACTAATACGAATTGCAAGTACGTATTTTTATAAAAATCAATTGACATGTTTTGAAAGATGTATTATGATTAAATACGAACTGAAAGTACGGATTAAATCTTGGATGATTTAACAGAAGGTTTTAAATCCGTATCGGTAATACAAATTTGATAGAAAGGAGGAGGCGTATGATAACTACAAAGGAAGCATTTATTGATGCAAAGGAAGTCAGTCAGATTCTGGGAGTTGGTATGACAAAGGCATACGCAGTTATTAAGGCGTACAATGCCGAACTGGATGCTAAGGGGTTCTACACCATGCGTGGGAAATGCCCCCGTAAATACTTTGAACAGAAGATTTACGGATATGCAGATTACTACAATCCGGGTAATGACCTGACACAGAAAGCCGTCATGGTGGCTGAGGAAACCAACTATCAGACAAAAGAAAAAGTCCCATCCGATTAGGAAAGGACTTGGTTGCAAAGCCAAAGCTTCGCTATGTATCTCGCAAATACATTATAGCAAAAGCATTTGGCTGCTGCAATCAAAAGATATCTGAAGCGTATGAACTGTGGAAACCGGAAAGGAGGCAGTATGGCACGTGGTGACAGTGTGACAGTCAGCTTCCGTCTGAATCTTAACAGGGAAGAAGATATGGAAATCTGGAGTTTTTTGACCGGAGATGCCATAGAACCCTGTTTTGGAGATAAGAGCAAGTTTATAAAAAGTGCGTTGATAAGAGTGGTTCAGGGCATAAAGCAGGATGAGAGTGAGAAGCGTCTTGTTTGTGAGTTGAATGCCCAGAGAGAAGCAATGCAGAATGCAATGTCTGGAGAAGCAGACCGGATTATTAATGCAGTGAAGCTGATTGTCGAGGAGCAAGTGAAAGGTCTGGCTGTAATGCAGACTGATAATCTGATATCACATGAGATATCGCAGACAACACTGGGAGAAAGTGAAGATAATTTCAAAGTTTCTGAAGAGTCTTTGGAGATATTGGATGATGATATTGCGGATTATGCGATGTCGTTTTTGACGTAACTGTAGCAAGTAGGTCATAAGAAGTTAATACACCTGGTATTACAAAGGTTATAAAAAGTAATACCGGGTGTGATACAGGTTATTTTATGGTAATACCGACAGTAATACAGATGGGAGCTGGTAGTACAGCTGATAGTACAAATAATTGCCCCGAATGGGGCATATATGTAGAGGGTCTTAGGGGGATTTTGCTCCCCCTAACCAGATTTTGTAAAACGCACTGCGTTTTACGTATCTGGCAAATTCTCTCTACACAAGTTTTGGAAACAGGGCAGCCTAAAGAGAACTTCCAATGACGGATAAAGAAAAAAGAAACGAAAGAAGGGATTGCTTATAGGACGAAGAAGACAATTGATAGAACCAAGGAAGAATTTTACCATCCGCTTGTCGGATGAGGAACGGGAGCAGGCAGAGTATGATGCCAAAGCCAACAACATGAAATTATCGGATTATGTAAGGTATCTGATTACTCATGGTGGAAGAGTAGATACAACGCTTGCTTATGACAGACGGAATCTAATCAGTCAGATTTCCGGTCTTTGCAACAATTACAACCAGATGACAAGAACTGCTAACGGGTGTGGCTATGTCTTTGACAGCACCATGCGGACGGGAAATCATCTGCTTGAACAGATAAAGGACTTATTACAGGAGGTGGTGAACAGGTGGCAATAACCAAGATGATGCATATGAAGGCAAGCGGCAAGGCTCGAATAGACATTCATCTGGAGCATTCCATCAACTATATTTTACAACCGAAAAAGCTTGGGGAGGCAAATCTGGCAGGCGGTATCAACTGCCTGCCGGAGATGGCTTACCGACAGATGAAGGCGACAAAGCAGATGTTTGGCAAAACTGGCGGAAGGCAGGGATATCATTTTGTCATATCATTAAAACCCGGAGAGGGTACACCGGAGATTATGTATGATATTGCAATGCGGTTTGCCGAGGAGGCATTTGCAGGTGAATATGAGGCAGTGGTAGCTGTCCATACAGACAGGGAACATCTTCATGCCCACATCATAATAAACAGTGTAAATATGGTAACCGGATACAAGTTTCAGTGCCGGGATGGTGACTGGAAATATAAATTCCAGCCCATTACCAATAAACTCTGTGAAGAATACGGACTGCATATCACTCCGGCTGAATACAGCAAGGAACCGAAGAATATGGCAAGACCACAGTGGGAGCGTGAGCAGGCATTTTCCAAATGGATCAAGCAGGATGCCTTGTTTTGTGCCATCAGTGCAGAAAATATGGAGCATTTTGTTTTCCTTCTGGAGAAACTGGGATTTGAAGTAAAACAGGGCAAGCATATCGCTGTGAAGGTTCCGGGGATGAAGCGGTTTAAAAGACTGGATACCATTTCGGAGGATTTGAGCAGGGAGAGTCTGGAAGCTATGTTTCGATATGGGGACGCAAGTCTTGCATCTCCTGTAAATCGAACTGTTTCATTGCTGCCGGTAAGAAAAGCTGTTCTTACACCATACCAGAGAAAGTGCTATGCAAGGATGTATCGTTTGCGGCTGGCTGAGAAAAAGCGGTTTACTTATAAATCTGCTTATCTGTATGAGCAGATACGGAAAATGCATGAGCTTCAGGAAGAGTATCTGGTGGTGGTCAAGTATGATGTGAAGTCATATGGAGATTTGTTCCGCTTGAAGCTGCGATTACAACAGGTGGATGAGGAACTGTGCAAAGTACAGAAGGAAATGTACCGGGGCAGAGCTTTACAGAAAAGGTCATGCAAGACTGCGGAAGATTTGGAATTCTTTGAAGCGTCCGAGGATGATTATCGGGAACGTTTGGAACAGATTAAGCTTCAAAAGAAGGATAATCGAAAGAAGCTGAAAGCGGTGGAGCGGTGTCTTGAGAGGGATGGAAGTCTGCTGGAGGCTGAATTGGAAATGTGGATACCTGTTGGAGATATGGAGGATATGGCAGAGGTTGAGAAAGATGAAGTGCCGGGGAAGCCTTATCGGGTGCCTGAGGTTGTGGAAGCAGAGAATACTGCTTTGGATGATGTTGTGGAAGCTGATGTAATTACGGAACCAGAGCTTGAAGCGTTTGTAGATGATGAGCTTGAAGCGTTTGTAGATGATGAGCTTGAAACAGAGGTAGAACCATTTGCAGAGACTGCTGTTGCAAATGCTGAAAGTGTTGTAGAAACAGATATTGATGTGATGGTTGTGAATGTTGAACCTGGCTTGCAGAATGATGATATTCGGGAGTATGGTGAAACGGTGAGATTACCATCTGATAAGGATGATTATATGAGAATGAGCGTAGCTGAAAAAGTTCGTTGTTATCCGTTTGATGACAAGGGAACAGATGGAGCATTTGATATGGTTAGGACTTATTTTGAAAAGATTGGTATGGACACAAGTTTTGATTCTGTTTATGAGGAGACTAAGCTTTTGACAGATTATTATGAGAAACAGAAGGCAGAAGAATTTATCCAAGAGAAAACAGAGCAGATAATAGGAGTAATGAAACTTCTGGGGCTGGATGCGGGCAATCTTGCAGGGTATTCGGCAGATGTATTATCTGAAGTGTTCGGGTTCGGAGATATGGAGTATTTTTCTGGAATGAAGCTGTTTAACAGAGTAATTGACAGACTGAGAGTTGATATGGCTCAGCAGAAGCGGTATGAAGTGTATGACCGGATTTATGAGGAAGGGATGCGAGAGAAGAGAGTCGAGCGAAATAGGAATAGTCGATAAGGTTAAGGATTTGGGTGCTATGGCGTAGGCTGTAGCACCTGAATTGTTCTGTGGAATAGATTTAAAAGGTTTAAAATTTCGGTAGCTAAAATTTCGGTAAAATTTCACATTACGAAACTTTTAATAGTAGACCTTTATATGTATGAAAGAAATCTTTAAAAAAATGAAGATTTTATAGATTATTTGTTCTTTAAGTGCTATAATTGAAAGTGGAATTTTATAATGTTTCACAAACTAAAGTGAGGTATGTATAAATGGTTGTATCATATATAGGATTATGGAAAATATTGTTGGAAAAGGGGCTACAAAAGCAGGATTTGGTTGAACACGCAGGATTGAGTTCTGCAACAGTAGCTAAAATGGGAAAGGGAGAGCCGGTATCTAATAAAGTCTTAGAGAAGGTGTGTACATATCTCGAATGCAGTGTGAATGATATTATAAGTTACGAATAGGAACATAGAAGAAAGTTGAGGATGGTGTATTATGTGGTGCAAAAATTGCAACATTGAAACCAATGATAATATATGCCCTGTTTGTAATGAAGCTACTGTGGAAGATATTCCAGTAGAAATTTATTGGTGTTCACACTGTAAAACACCAATAATTCAGAATGTCAATCAAGCAGATAAAGGTATATGTCCATTATGTGGAGAAAAAATAAAATATTTATCAGCAGATTTAAGACCGGTATTTCCGGAAGAGAGATTGTTACTAGAACTTTTATTGGATAAGGAACCAAACGAATTTATTACAAAATCGGTTTGGGCTGCAAATAGTAGATATTATGTAGATGGAAAGAGTATTCCTATATCGAGCAAAACATTTCAGCTTGCTGATACAGATAATCTGATTTATAGACTTAGTCAGTACAAGAATGATAATAACTATAAATATTTTGAAATGTATATATCAAATTTTGTTAAAGCAAATAAAGGACGGCTGAATTCCTTGAAGGCTGAAGCCTTTGAATTTGTCCGTAAGACGGCATCTAAATTTGATGAAGAAAAAATAGTGATATCATTTTCTGGCGGTAAAGATTCTACAGTGACAGCGGATATAGTGATTAAAGCTATGAGTAATCCGAGTCTGGTACACATATTTGGAAATACAACTTTGGAATTTCCTAGTACTGTTGAATATGCAGAGAGATATAGAAATAATCACCCTCAAGCAATTTTTTTGACTGCAAAGAATGATGAACAAGTCTTTTACGATGTTTGCGAAGATATAGGACCTCCTGCTCGAATGATGAGATGGTGTTGTTCAATGTTCAAAACAGGACCGATTACAAGGGTGATAAATAGTTTATATAGAAATCAACAGATTTTAACTTTTTATGGAATAAGAAAGTCAGAATCGGTTAGTCGGAGTAAGTATAACAGAGTAGAAGACGATGCTGAGTCGGTAAAAATACAGCAGCAAACAGTAGCATCACCAATTTTCTTTTGGAAAGATGTAGATATTTGGCTGTACATGCTTTCGGAAAATGTGGATTTTAATGATGCATATAGATTAGGTTATGACAGAGTAGGTTGTTGGTGTTGTCCTAACAATAATCAGAGAGCTCAGTTCCTATCTCGAATTTATATGCCTGAGGAATCAAGAAAGTGGCGTACTTTTCTTATAGATTTTGCAAAGAAAATTGGTAAGGAAGATGCTGAGGTATATGTAGATACAGGGAAATGGAAAGCAAGACAAGGAGGAAACGGACTTCGTGCAGCAGGAGATGTGAAAATTAAATTTACAAACTGCACTACAGAAGAGCATGCAAAGATATATAGGCTTGTGAGACCATTTGATGAAGAATTGATAGGTATGTTTGTTCCATTTGGACGAGTGGCGCCTGAATTAGGAAAAAAAATACTGCATGAAGTAATTGTGTTGGATTCAAGAATGAATGTGCCTATTTTATCTATTCAGCCATTTAATCAAGATGATTATGAATATGCAGTCAAGGTACGAACGATGAATGTGAAGGAACATGACGAATTGCAACGTATGGTAGGATATCAGATAAGAAAATTTAATGCATGCCGAAAGTGTCTGAAATGTGAGTCAATATGCAGGTCTGGAGCAATTTCTATTTCAGAAGACGGATATTATATAGATGCAGATAAATGTGTTCATTGTAAGATGTGTGTGACTGCAAAATATTTGGATGGTGGATGCATGATGGATAAGTATTTGAGAACAAAGTAACAACAAGGAGGTAAAAGCATGGCAATGAAGTTTCGTGCTCATGATACATTTTTCATAAGGAAAGGCTGGCTTAGCAAAGGCATGGAACGAGTTGTTGGTAAGCCTGATTTATTTGTAGATAAAGAGGAAAATCCTATGGATATACTAGGCATAGGTGCAAATATGGTAAAAGCACTAAGGTATTGGTTACAGGCTGTAGGATTAACAAGCGAACCTGTAAATGGCCGAAGAATACAATCATTAACAGATTTTGGACAACGTGTGTATGCACATGATAGATACATTGAGGAATTAGGAACATTATATTTATTACAATATCAGCTTGCAAAACAGAAGGAAGAGGCTACTGCATGGTATTTCTTTTTTAATGTTTTTAATATGTCAGAATTTACAAAGGAAGAGTTTGTACAAGAAATGCAGAACTATATTTTAATGTCAGATGAAGATGTTTCAGTTGCGCTTAGGTCATTGAATGATGATTTTGCCTGCATTATAAATACTTATTTACCTAGATATAAGACAAGTCCAGATAAAGTATCACCTGAAAATAATATAGATTGTCCGTTTGGAGAGCTTGGACTTGTTGATATAGCAAATAAGAAGAGAAAGACATTTAAAAAATCTATACCAGCCGCCAAGACATTTAATCCATGGATGGTTCTTTCTGTAATAGCGGATCAAGCAGATGGAAGAGAAGAAATTGGACTGAATGAATTATTAACTAGCCCTTGTAATATTGGAAAAGTATTTAATCTTGATGCTATTACTATGTTGGATATTTTACATGATATAGAGAATATAGGGATGCTTAAAATTATCAGAACGGCAGGACTTGATGTTATACATTTGAGCAAGCGAATGACATTCATTGAGTGTGTTGATTATTATTACGAATCAATATCTGAAGGAGAGTAACATAACCATGAGTAAAATGATAACAGTTGCTTCGGGATTTCAGTATTCTGTAAATATAGGATATGACCTGAATAATGATGATAAATTGAAGAATTTTATACCGACTAAATCTGCATTAGAACTCATGGAAGATGTTTTGCTAAGCACAAATCCTACGTCTAATGAGCGTGCAAGGGTATTAGTAGGTGCGTATGGAAAAGGAAAGTCTCATATAGTATTAACGATTTTAGCAATGTTGATGAAGAGAGACTTAGAATTATTCAAAAAAGCAATGCCGAGGATCAAGGAAAACCCAAGGTTATTTCAGTGTATACAAAATTATTATGAATCAGATAATAAAATACTGCCAGTAATAATTACAGGTAGTAACACGAGTTTGTCTCAGGCATTTCTGCTAGCATTGCATAGAACTTTATCAATGAATGGTTTATTAAATATTATGCCAGAGACAAATTATAAAGCAGCAGTTAATGTTATAGAAAGATGGAAAAAAGAATTTCCTGATACCTATCATAAATTAAAAAGTGTATTAGACATTCCTGTTGATAAATTTGTAGAAGAGTTGCAAAATTACAGCATTGGGGCGTATGAGAAATTTGAAAAAATATATCCAACCCTTACCGCTGGTAGTCTATTCAATCCATTTATAGGATTTGATGTAGTTGATTTGTATGAAGAGGCTATAAAAGGTTTAAAAACTAAGGGGTATACGGGAATATATGTAATCTATGATGAATTTAGTAAATTTTTGGAAACAAATATTACTGAAGCATCAGTAAGTGATACAAAAATGCTGCAGGATTTTGCAGAAAAGTGTAACAGGAGTGGAGAACTTCAAATGCACTTAATGCTTATTTCACATAAAGAGATAGCAAATTACATTGATAAGCTGCCAAAGCAGAAAATTGATGGGTGGAGAGGTGTATCAGAGAGATTTAAACATATACATCTAAACAACAATTTTACCCAGACATATGAAATTGTGGAGTCTGCAATACAAAAGAAGAAATCTCTTTGGAATTCGTTTTGTAAAGAATTTAAAAATGGTTTTGTGGGAATTTTTCAGTTATACCAAAAACACAAAATATTTAATGATTTACAAGATGAATCAATTGAAAGAACCATATATGGATGCTATCCGCTTCATCCAGTTTCCACATTTATTTTGCCTAGATTATCGGAGAGAGTGGCACAGAATGAGAGAACATTATTTACATTTATTTCTGCACCTGGTATATCGACACTTCCCTCTTTTTTGGAAACATATAATGACGATAGTTTTGCACTTATTACGCCGGATTGCATATATGATTATTTTGAACCATTGTTAAAAAAAGAAATATATAGTGGAAATATCCATGAAATATATCGATTAACGGAAGTGATTCTGGAGAAGTTAGTGCCGGAATCTTTAGAAAGCAAAGTTGTAAAAACACTTTCCCTTATATATATATTGGAACAGTTTGAAAAATTGCAGCCTTCAAAGGATGAACTAGTGAGCATATATTCGACACAATATTCAGTGGATGAGATTAATGGTGCAATAGACAATCTTATACAGAAGGAATATGTCATTTATTTAAAAAGAAGTAATAATTTTTTAAGGTTAAAGCAAACATCCGGTGTGGATATTCGCAAGAAAATAAGTGATTTAATCGAGTCTCAAAAGAATAGAATTACTATTAAGGAAACACTCAATAATTCTAATTTTGATAATTATATGTATCCATCAAGATATAATAACGAACGTGATATGACACGTTTTTTTGCATTTGAGTTTATTGATGAGGAAGAAGTAACGGAGAGTATTGATTGGGAAATAAAAAGTGAAGATATTGAAGCGGACGGAGTAATATATGGAATTATTCCGCATAGTGAGGCGTCGATTAGAGATATTAAAGATATTATTTTAAAAACTAGCATTAATTGTAACCGACACATTTTTATTGTTCCAAAACATTATTCTGAGATTGAAAATATTATTAGAGAGTTTAATGCCGTATCCTTTCTTCGAGATGAAGCGAATGATGATAAGATACTGTTTGATGAGTATGAGGTGATATATGAGGATCTTCGGGAAGTAATCAATTTATATATGAGAGCATATACGAGACCGGAGGAATATAGAGCGGACTATATATTTGAAGGACAAGAAGTACCAATTCGAAGAAAAGCAGCATTGACGGAATTGATGTCGGGTATTTGCGATGAAGTTTTTGCGTTAACACCAATTATTAATAATGAGGCAATGAATAAAAATGAGATTACTTCTATTGCAAATAACAGTAGAAGTAAAATTATAGCCGCATTGTTAAGAAACGAGCTAGAATCAAACTTAGGATTTACGGGAACTGGACAAGAAGTGTCAGTTATGAGAAGTACTCTTATTAGAACTGGGGTTTGGGAAGAGAATAATGGAGTACCAAGAATAAATCTTCATCCGACATCTGTGGAAAATATGGATGTATTACTGTCTACTATTGAAAATTTTATAGTAGAAACAAGACAAAATGGAAAAATGTCTTTTTCGGAACTTTATAGGAGATTATTATCTCCAGAGTACCATATTGGATTGAGAAAAGGTTTAATTCCAATCTACATAACTGTTGTTTTGCACGAATATAAAAAAGAAGTTGTTATTTCGGATCAATTAGGACAGGTATCCTTATCAACTGACACAATGCTCCAGTTAAATGCTAAACCAGAACAGTTTTACTTATCATATATTGATTGGAATCCGGAAAAAGAGGCATTTGTACGAACTTTAGCGGAATATTTTGCGGAGTTTGTTGTCGAAGCAGAGAGAGGTTCTAATTCATATGATTATGTAGTATCAGCAATGCGAAGATGGTATATGTCTTTGCCCAAGTATGCAAAGGAAAGTAAATATGCCCCTGATAGGGGAAGAATCCGCAAAGATTATCAGGAAATGCTTAAGCTGCTCAAGCAAAATAGTAGTGGTAATGAGTTGCTATTTGAGAAACTTCCAAAGGTGTTTGGATTAGTAGAATTCCAAGAATCATTGGTAGATAATATAAAAACATTCAAGGAATTTTATGATAACTATTTGACTAATGTAAAAAAATCCTTGCGTAATGAGGTAAAGAAAATTTTTGTTTCTGAAAAAGATACTATAAAGATAAACAAGATGTCTTTAGCTTCGGTTATTAAAGACTGGTGCGAAACAATTGACCAGTCTGCGTTTGAACAATTATTTGCAGATGGGACAGAAAGGTGTCTAGGGCTCTTTAAAAGCATTACAAACGATGATGACTTAACTATCTCAAGACTGGCTAAGTTAGCTACAGACTTACGACTTGAAGACTGGGATGATAAAATCCGTGAGTTGTTTATCTCGAATATGAAGCAGTACAAAGATACTGCAGAAAATCATCATACTGTAAAAGAGAGTGCAGTTGCAGAAAATGATACAAGTAGTTATCAAATATCATTTAAAGATGATAGTGGAGAAATAGTAACAAAGCGTTTTGAACGTGTTGAAAATACAGGTAAGGGCAAATTGCTTTACAATCAAGTTACAGCAGCACTCGACTCTATGGGGCGCTCTATTTCTAATCAAGAAAAAAGGCAAATTTTGATGGAAATTCTTAAGAAATTGTGTTGATAAAGGAGAATGTAAATGGCTTATTTTGATAATGCAGCAACAACATATCCTAAACCAGAATGTGTATACTCATATATGGATAGTTTTTACCGAAATAGTGGTGGAAATGCTGGTAGAGGTAATTATGGTTTGGCTCAAACAGCGGGAAGTTTGGTGGCTGACACTAGAAATAAAATACAGGAAATGCTGCATTGCCCCACAAAACAGGTTATCTTTGAGCCTACAGCAACAGTAGCACTTAACATCATTCTACAGGGATTGATTAAGAAAGGAATAAGAAATATATATATCAGTCCTTTTGAGCACAATGCAGTTACACGTACATTACACCATTTTGTTGAGGAAAAGCTTGTGACTGTTACTGAACTAGAGGTAAGGAAGAATTTGGAGTATGATTTAGAGAAAATTCGTTACCAATTTGATGAAAGAAAGCCGGACCTAGTAGTTGTTAGTCATGCTAGCAATGTGATTGGTTTAATAGCACCTGTAGAAGAAATCTTTTCTGCGGCGAAGAAATATGGTGCATTTACCTTAGTGGATATGGCGCAGACAGCGGGACTTGTAGATTGTAATATAGGATTAGATACATTTGATTTTGCGGTGTTTGCAGGACATAAAACTATGTATGGTCCAACAGGCATGTCAGGTTTTGTGATGAAGCAGGATATTGATTTGCCTGCAACTATTTTTGGTGGAACAGGTTACGAATCTGCAAATCAAGATATGCCGAAGAGTTTGCCAGAAAAATTTGAGGTAGGTACTCTGAATATTGCTGGAGTGGCAGGATTAAATGCAGCTATAGAATGGATTTCGCAACATACAATGGAGAAAATGTATATTGTAGAATGCGAAAAAAGAAAGCAATTAGTAAATTTACTTAATTCATATGATTTTATTAAGCTCGTAGGAAATGAAAAGAATGGTAAATATGTTGGTATAGTTTCCTGCATAATGGAGGGAATTAGCAGTGATAGTGCTGGCATTATATTTAGTGAACATGGTATTGCTGTAAGAACAGGATTGCAGTGTGCACCATTAGCTCATAAATTTTTAGGAACATACCCAGTTGGCACAATAAGATTTAGCGTAAATTTCTTTACATCAGAAAAAGATTTTGAAGAATTAAAATATGTGTTGGACTATATAGAAGAGAACATATGAAGGAGAAGATAATGGGATTCAAGGATATTACAATAAAAAATGAATATAGATCGCTTATTGATGATGTCATTAAAGATTTTTATGTCCCATTGTTAGGAAAAGCAGTTCTGTATCAAAGGGCAGTTGGTTTCTTTTCATCATCAGCATTAGTAATGATTTCTAAAGGAATTGAAGGGCTAGTACAGAATGGTGGTAAGATTCAGATAATTGCATCTCCTAAATTGTCAATATCCGATATTGAAGAGATTAGAAAAGGGTATGAGGTAAGGCAGGTAATAGAAAAATCTTTGATTAGAGAACTTGAGGAAATTAATAATCCAATAGAGTTAGAAAAACTGTCATATATAGCAAGGCTAGTAGCAGACGGAGTGTTGGATATTAAAATAGCATTCTTGACTTCGAAGAATGAAATTGCTATGTATCATGAAAAAATGGGATTGCTTACAGATAATGAAGGAAATACAGTAGCATTTTCAGGTTCAATGAACGAAAGTGAAAATGCATTTAAGGGAAATTACGAGTCATTTGATACATTTTGTTCATGGACAAATGATTGTGAGAGAGTTTTTAAGAAACAGATGGCTTTTAAAGCAATATGGGAAGATTACGAACCAGGAGTAGAAACCTTAGATTTTCCGGTAGCTGTAAAGCAAAGACTATACGAATATAATGCCGATTTAAAGGGAAGTTGTAATACTAAAGCTAATGGCAAAATAACAGAGGTGCAATCGGAAACAAGAGAAAAAGGAAAAATTTATTTGCCGGATGATTTTAAAATTCGTGAATATCAATATGATGCGATACAAACTTGGGAAAGCAAGGGATTTTGTGGAATATATGATATGGCAACAGGAACGGGCAAGACCTTAACAGCATTAGCGAGTGTTGAATACCTCTTTAGAAAGAATAATAGGCTTGCTATAGTAATTGTGTGTCCATATCAACATTTAGTAGAACAATGGGTTGAAGATATTGTGCGATTTGGGATACATCCTATTATTGGATATTCAGCATCTTCCCAAAAGAATTGGAAAAAGAATTTAGAACAGGCTGTGCGTTCGTTTAATCTTAGAGTATCAGATACATTTTGTTTTGTGACAACAAATGCGTCTTTTGTCACAAAAAAAGTGCAAGAGCAGATATCACAATTAAATAAAGATGCACTGTTTATTGTTGATGAAGCACATAATATGGGGGCTGCGAACTATAGGAGATGTTTGCCTGAAAATATTGAATTTAGACTTGCTTTGTCAGCAACAATAGATAGACATAATGATGATAGTGGAACAGAGGCATTAACATCATATTTTGGAGATAAATGTATAGAGTATTCTTTAAAAGATGCAATAGAGAATCAAATGCTTACTAGATATTTTTATTACCCTGTATTGACATATTTGGATGAGGATGAACTTGAAGAATACTTAAATTTGACCCATCAATTGGCAACAACTATATCGAAAAAAGGTGGTAGATTAGTTTTGTCTGAATATGCAAAACAATTACTGATAAAAAGATCAAGAGTAATTGCAGGAGCAAGAAGTAAATTGCCAGAACTTAAGAAACAGATGGAAGCGTACAAAGATGATAAACACATTCTGGTATATTGTGGAGCAACGACAATAAAAGATGTTGAATCAGAAGATATGGCTTTTGGTACGAAACAAATTGATCTGGTAACCAATTTACTTGGAAATGAGATGGGAATGCGAGTGGGAAGATTTACATCTCAAGAATCGGCTCAAGAAAGGGTACAGATACGTACTGCATTTGCAGACGGAGAAATGTTGCAGGCACTTGTAGCTATAAAGTGTTTGGATGAAGGTGTAAATATACCGAGTATCAAAACAGCGTTTATTTTAGCTAGTAGTACAAATCCAAAAGAGTATATACAGAGGCGAGGCAGAGTGCTTAGAAAATTTCCGGGTAAGGACTATGCAGTAATATTTGATTTTATCACTTTACCATTTCCAGTGGACACATTAAGCTTTCAAAGAGATGAAGTTATTAATTCCACAAAAGGGCTGATAAAGAGAGAAATAATAAGAATGCTAGATTTTGCGGAAATAGCAGAAAATCCATCGGAAACATATGATTTGATATATGATTTAAAGCATGGGTTTGGTATTACGGAAGAAGAATTAAAAGAAGAGGAGGTAAATGGTAATGTTGTCTGATGAAATTCAAAAGGTGGAAATTGATGAACAGAAGTTAAATCAAATGAAAAATTCAATTATTTCTTTGGAAAGGAAAAATATTAAAACAGGAGAATTTACCACTCCAGATATGGTCAAAGCTATTAGGAAAATCATAGAGAAAATCGCTGAGTAAAGGAGGCGGATGAGATGCTGATAAAGAGTATTATGATGAATAACTTTAGACAATTTAAAGGAAAGCAAAAATTAGAATTTTCTACGGATTCAGATAAAAATGTGACGGTTTTGCTTGGAGATAATACATTTGGAAAAACTACCATACTGCAAGCTTTTAACTGGTGCTTATATGGCGTTGCAGATTTTCCTAAAGATAGTAATCCGGATTTCCTTTTAAATTTAGAGGTCGCAAATGAGCAGGCAGGTATTCAGCAGAAGTGTGAAGTTTCTGTAGAATTGATTTTGGAACATAAGGACACAGAATATATTGTACTTAGAAAACAAGCTTACATAGATAGGGCGTATGGAAGTTGGAATGCACTTAACAGCCAACTTTTGGTGTCATATAAAGAAAATGGAATTACAAAGCAAGTAAGAGAAGGTGAAGAGAAAAATATTATAAATGCAATTTTGCCTCAGTCACTTTCGGGCTATTTCTTTTTTGATACAGAGCGTGTTTCAGATATTAGTACAAGGAAAGATTTATCAGAAGCCGTACGTGGATTATTGGGACTAGCAGCAGTTGGCAATGCAAGAAAACATTTGGGAACTAGAACACAAAAAGCAACTGCAATAGGACAGTGGAATGGTTCACTTGACTCGTCAGGCGATGAAAGAGCGAAAGAAGCACAAGAAACAATTTCTAGAGAGACAGATAAAATTGAATCGTTAAAAAGTGAAATAGAAAATGCAGAAAGAGAATTAGAAAATCTCAATAATCAAAAGGAAAAGATAGCGGAGATATTAAGAGATAATCAAAGCACAGCTGAATTGCAGAGACAAAAACAGACATTAGAGGGAACACTTGAAAAAGAGAAAAAGGAATTAGAAGATTCCAATAAGAATTTTTTGAGATTCTTCAGTTCTAATGCTGTATCGTATTTGGCATTACCATTAGTTGACAAGGCTCAAGAAGTTTTGGTAAATGCACATGTTGATGATAGAGGAATTCGAGATATGACGGAGGCGTCTATCCGGGATATTATTAAGCGTGGCAGATGTATTTGTGGAGCTCAAATTGTGGAACCAGAAAGTGGAGACCTCGGAAATGATGCTTACCAACATATAATTGATGAATTAAATTATGTTCTACCAGCACATTTGGGAACTGCAATAATGAGTTTTAAGGAGCTGATGGCTACAGAACATCGCAATATGGCACAATTTTATGAAACAATTGAGCAAATGTATAAAAACATCCAAAAGCATAGGGATACAATTGCAAAAATAGAGGATAATATAGCAAGGATAGAAGAAAGTATTTTTGGTAAAGAGAATATGAGTAGCTATGAGGCGGATATGAATCGTATCAAAGCTGATATAAAGAGAATGCATGATAAAAAAGAACGTTGTAATAGAGATATTGGGGCATGTGAGAGTGCGATTGACTCTGCACAGAAGGTATATGATGGATTGGTGTCTGCTTCAGATAGAAACAAAAGGCTTATTATCTATCTTGCTTATGCAGAAAGAATTTGTAAATGGATTGATGATACCTATGCAGAAAAAGAATTAGAAATGCGTTCTCGTTTACAGGAGAAGGTTAACAATATTTTTGCAAGAATGTATCATGGAGAGCGTAGAGTACAAATTGATAATCAGTACCATGTAACTCTTTTTGCACAAATGAATGGTAAAGAAGTAATTACTGGCGAATCAGAGGGGCTTAAGAGAGTTAAGAATTTTGCATTTATAGCTGGATTAGTAGATTTAGCAAAAGAAAAAGCTTCTTTAGGAAAGAACAGTGAAGCAATAACATGGGATAATGAAGCATACCCGCTTGTAATGGATGCCCCTTTTTCTAATGCTGATGAAACTCACATTAAGAATATTTCAAGCGTACTTCCGGAAGTTGCAAACCAGGTGATTATGTTTGTGATGGAGAAAGATTGGCAGTACGCACAGTCTGTTATGGATGTGCGTGTAGGAAAATATTGTACTTTGAAAAAGTATTCAGAATCTCATACAGAGATAGAAAGTTGAGGTGGATGTTATGTTCGAAGGTGATTATACAATCAACGGTGTACACGCTACATATATTAAATATCTGAAGGATGAAGTAAAAGCTTTTGAAAGATATATAGATGTGTACATGGCAGGGGCAACAATGGGTGTACTCCATAATAGACGAGCGAAGCAAGGCGGCTCAACAGATAGGGCGAGAATATATGCTGATGCATTTAACACGGAGCATGTAAAATGCAATGAGATATTCAAATTAGTCATTCTTAATGATACATCAAAGCTATGGTCGGACGAGGAACGGATAAATATTTGTTTTAGATATCGAGATAAAATGGATGATAAAGCCATGCCTCCTATTGCAGAGTATGAAGTTGAAATTATGAAAGAGGCACTTGATTTGTTTAATGAATATGCTATGGGCGGAATAGAGTTGCTGTATGAAAATTTTACAAGTAGTTCAACTGTAAGTGTTGATGATGCTGTAGATTATGCATACAAGGCAATGTTTGATCAACATATATTGATAGAAAGCAGACAATCTGGGGTTGATGTAGATCAATTATTTCGTCCGGAATACTAGAAAGAAATTGGTGAGTGAAAATGGCAGGGATACCTATTGAAAGTTTAAATTTATCGGCAAGAGCAACTAATGTGTTACATCGTATGAACATTTACGAAGTAGAGCAGTTGCTAAATACACCGATGGAACATATAGCAGAACAGAGGAATATAGGAGCTAAAACTATCACAGAAATAGAAACAGTTGTAAAGAAAATTGTGGAAAATAATGTGAATATTGATGAATTAGGGACATTCATGCCTGTTTTTATATGTGATAACCTCCCCAAAACAGTTTTTTCGGAAGAACAGTTGGAAGAATTGTCATATCATTTTACAACGGAATTAAAACTTTCAAATCGGGCAATGAATGCCTTGATGAAAATCGATTGCAAGACTATGGACATATTGGCTAAAATGTCTGAGACAGATATTAGGGATTTAAAGGGGCTGGGAGTAAAAACTTGTGATGAAATAGTACACGAACGAGATCGATGGCTTGAAGCAAATGAATTTTTTCCTGGAGAGAACATACAAAATGAAAAAATATCTGAAGAAGAACAAAACTTTTATCGAGAACTTGCAAGAAAAATAAAGCCAATAGCTTCTATTTTCTGGAAAAAATTAAGAAGTATCGCATTGAAAAATGAAAGGCTAACAGATTTGGATTTTGAATTTGTAGATGATGAAAGTATTAGACGGGTATTGGCTTTTGAAGAGTTGGGGGGACATATTAAGAACTTGTTTATGAAATATGCTCCAGATGGAATTATTAGTACGGCTGAATTAGAAGGGCAATTTTCTTTACTAGATTTAGAGTTTGATTATTCTATTCTTATAGATAGAATTTCGGATGGTACGATTGGTATTATGAAGGATGGATATTATCTTTTGAACAGACCTCATGCAATGCAGTATCTTCAAGAAAAATATGCGGCAAGCAACGAACGAAATGGAGAAATAATTCTCAAAAGACTTTTAGGTGTTAACTTACAAATGATTGGAGATATGTATGGATTAACAAGGGAACGGGTACGCCAAATACTTGTTAAAACGGCTAATAAAATGCCATTAATGTATGAAGATTTTTTTAGTGAACCATATGAGTATTTTAAGTTTACCAAAGAAGAATTTTGTAATGCATTTCCATCTTGTGGAGAAACAGGATATGAGTATTTGTTTATCAAATACAAAAAGGGAGATATGGAGATAAATTCTGATAATTTAAAAGATTATACAGGACATTTTTCGGAACGAATGAATTCATTTTGCGGTGAAGAGTCAATTCGTAAAGATAAGCAAACAGTTTCAAAAACAGAAATGGTATATAGAGTTCTTTTGAGTAATAGTGATAAATCAATGTCTATGGAAGATTTTGAGAAAGAATACTATGCATATATTGAGAGAAGAAACTATCCATTAGAAAGGCTTACTATTAATCAACGAACAGTAACAAATCATTTGAGAAACGCAAAGCATGTAGTGTTTGATAAAAATAATTATGTTAGATATTGTGAAGCAGATCCAAAAGTAATATGGGAAAGGATTGATTTCACACAGTATAAAGATCTTGTTATTTCTACAGAATTGATTTATAAGGATTATGCTGAATTGATGGACGAACTTGATATTAGGGATGGCTATGAACTTTTTTATGTAATCAAATCTTCAATGGAAAATTGGGATAATTCCTTATTTAAGATGAATTGCCGAAGAGTTCCAGTTATGGTAATGGGAGAAGGAAGTGAAGAACGTCAGGCTATTCAATTGTTGAAAGAGATTTCACCAGTTGATTTTCAAGATTATTATGAAGCATATGAGGAGAGATTTGGTGTTAGAAAAGAAAGTGCGCAAGGAAATCCCACAATTTCAGGAGCACTGGCTAATTTTTATACAGAAGGTTTGTATGCTATTGACGTACCAGCAATTGATGAAAAGGATGTTGATGCGTTTAAAGAAGTATTAGCAATTAAAAATTTTTGGTTTACGGATGAGCTTGAAAGAGAGTTTAAACGAGTATGTGTTAATTCCTCTACAGATGCATTTAACAGTGCTGCTTTTAAAAGAATTGGTTATTCTCTGAATATGGGGTATGCATACAATGATATGTACAGTTCTGTAATTAGTTATTTTGATGAAGAGGTATTTACAGCAGATATTTTAGATTTGAATGAGTTGGATAGGCGACTCGTGAATTTATCTGTTTTTAATTCAGCATTATATAAAAAGAAAATGGATTTGAAATATATAGAAGTGGCACCCAAGATTCTGATGTCAATTTCACAAGTAGAACATGCTTATGGAATTACTTTAGGTGATGTGAAAAAACTTCAAGAGTGGGTGATGACTTGTGAAGATAAATATTATAACGCACATAGTTTATGGAATGAAATATCTAAATTAGATTGTGCAGAGAAGCTACAAAATAATGAATGGATGTGTACTTGCATATTTAGACAGCAGGATGCAATTGCTTCTTTGCAAGTGGCAGGTGGAATTATTTTGTGTAGAGAATACAGTGAGCTTAACTTTGGATTAATATGTAAATGGTTAGTTGAGAAACATGGAAAAATGACAATACAAAATTTGACATTGTTGTTTAATGATACTTTTTCAACTAGAGTACCAGTAACCAAGATTGCAGAAAAAATGAAAGCATACGGATTATGGGAAGCCTTTGTTACAGATTCATTTGACGAATTTATTGATAATCTTGTAATTGGTACTGAGTCGGAGATAGATGAAGATGATTTGTTCCAAGAGCAATTCTTCTAGTACATAGTATTGGTGATAAACTGACTTATTCTTCTCTACGGAAGGATACAGAGATATGTAATAAAGAGAGATTGATATAGTGCATGGGTATAATGATGCAGAATTGCTGATAATATTAGAATGGGTATATTGAAAATTATGTAGAGCAAGACATTTGTTATTTAATCCCTATTTAAGATTAATAAGATGGAGGCGATATAATGACCACAGAAAAAATGAAAGAACTTTTGTCTGCTAAAGATGAAAAAATAACCATAGAATACAAATCGTGCACCAATGAAATTAGTGAATCTGTGTACGAAACAGTATCATCTTTTTCAAATCGTTATGGTGGATGGATTATTATGGGAGTGCAAGATGGTGGCACTCCTATTGGAGTAAATCGTAACGCTGCAAAGGATATGAGGAGAAATTTTGTATCGCAGCTCAATAATACAAATAAGATGTCACCTACACTTTATATTGAGATAGAAGAATTTGAATATCAAGATAAATTATTGCTTTGGACATATGTTCCGCCGGCATCAACTGTTATTAGATGTTCAGGGCGAGTATACGATAGGAATGATGAGGGTGATTTTGATATTACAGATTCACCAATTCAGATGGAAAATATGTATGCACGAAAGACGGGTGCTTTTTCGGAAAATAAATTGTTTCCATATGCTACTGAAGATGATCTGCGAATGGATCTTATGCCGAGAGTCAGAAGATTGATAGAAAACAAGAATGCTCAGCATGAGTGGCTGAAAATGACGGATCATGAAATTATGATAAGTGCAGGTCTGTATGAGAAAAATCTTGTAACAGGTGAAAAAGGTTACAATTTAGCAGCAATTATGTTGTTTGGAAAGGATGAGGTTATCCGTTCCTGTGTATCGGGTTATGTGACAGATGCAATTTACCGGGTTGAAAATGTGGATAGATATGATGACAGGTTGCAGGTTAATACAAATCTCATCGAAAGCTATGACAGATTAATGGAATTTGTTGCAAAACATACTTCAGATAAATTTTGCCTTATAGATAATGTGAGTACAAGTATTAGAGATGTTATTGCAAGAGAAGTTGTTTCGAATATTTTGGTCCACAGAGATTTTTCCAGTGCTTATCCTGCTAAACTCATTATTGAAAAGGACTGGTTAAGAACAGAAAATTGGTGCAGACCAAGAAGACAGGGAAATATACTAAGTGATGAATTTACACCGTATCCCAAGAACCCTCTAATTGCTAATTTCTTTACTGCAATGGGAAGGTCAGATACGATTGGTTCCGGTGTGAAAAATTTGTATAAATATACACCTATATATTCCGGAGGTGGTAATCCGGAATTATATGAAGCAGATGTTTTTAGAATAGCAATTCCATTAACAAAAGAAGCAGTTAAACAAGTTGAAATGGAAACTGAACTAACAGAAAGAGAACAGCTTGTCTATGATATGATTTTTGAAAATCAGAAAATAAGTGTGGATGACATCGCCGCAAAATTGGATGTTACCAGAAGAACCATATTGCGTGATGTACAGGAGATAAAGAAAAAAGTCTTTTTAGTGTATGATAAAAAAGAAGGACTATGGAAGTTGAAATAGGAAGTGACGTTGAGGTGACAAGGAAGTGACATTGGAAGTGTCACTTCCTGCGAAAAATGGGAATGCTGATAGTTAAGAATCTTCGGAAGAGTAACGAGGTGACAAGGAAGTGACATCCCTTGTGAAAGAGAATCTGAGATTAAAACTAATAATATCAATACATATTATCCGTGTGGCGATGATTGCTGGAATAGTCAGAGTGATAATTAAGAGGAGTAGCAGATGCATAAGAATATTATTAATTTACTATTTAAACGAAAACAGGTGTATGAGTTGAAAAATGTATTCACTCCAACAACATCTGCAAATATCTCGTATATTACAAGAGAGAATGTTGAAAACAGGTTAAGAAAAGCGTTGGATATACCTGGAAAACAGGTAGTGATTTATGGACATTCTGGAAGTGGTAAGACAACGGTTCTAAATCATATAATTAAAGAAAAAGAATTGATAACAATAACTTCAAGATGTACTAAAAATTCTACCATAGAGTCAATTATATTAGACGCATTTGATGAGCTTAATCCATATTATTTAGAGAGTACTAATAGGGTGAGGAAAGAAAGTATAACCAGTTCTATTTCAACAGAATATTTGGGAATTAAAAGTTCTATATCAGGAAGTATTGAAAATTCAATTGGGGAGGTGAAAAAAAGAATTTTGCCACCTCAACTAACAATACAAAGACTGTGTGATTTTATTGGAATGGCAGGTGCAGTTTGGATTATTGAGGACTTTCACAAGGTATGTGATGACGAAAAAAGCAAAATATCTCAAATGATGAAATTGTTTATGGATAAGGCAAAAGATTATGAGAAGTCAAAAATTGTAGTTTTGGGGGCTGCGGACTACGGGTATGAGGTTGTACAACATGATACAGAGTTGAATAATAGAGTATCAGAAGTGGAGGTGCCACTTCTTACAACACCCGAAATAACAAAAATTATTCAAAAGGGTGCAAAAGCATTGAATATAGGGGTTTCTAATGCAGTTTCGGATCAAATAGCCAATTACGCTAATTGCTTAGCGACAATAGCGCATCAATTAGCATATAATTTATGTTTTAATAATGGCATTTCTAAGACGCAGAAAAGATATTTAGTCATTAAAGATGATAGTTTAGAACAGGCAATAAAAGATTTTACTAGTGAAAAACAGGACACATATAAAGCGCTGTATTTAAAAATTACACAGCAACGTGAGAGGACATATAAAAATGTGGAAATTATATTGGATGCTTTAAGCAAATTTGATAAAGATGTAACACAGCATGACTTACTAGTTGAAATTCAAAAAATGTATCCAACATACCCACCTGGAAATTTAAGTACATATTTAAAACGATTAACAACACCTGAAAAAGAAGAGGTATTAAGAATTAATTCAGGAAGAATAAGCTTTTCTGATCCCTTTTTTAAATCATATATTAAAATGAGAAGTATTAATGAAGCCTAGCAATTATAAAATGTTAGCATAGTCTCACCAGTCTCAAAATTATTTGAGACTGGTGAGACTAAATGAGATTGATTGAGACTGACTTAATTTAATTCATTCATCGCATCCACATAATCCTGTAATCCGTTTTCTTTCATTGCCAGTTTAGCATATAGCAGGGGCATTTCCTCTGCCAGCCGGTACAGATATACAATATCATTCGGATCATCAAAGGTGACAGAGGAATTACATTCCCTGCAACAGATAACAAGAATGGAGTTCTCTCCGGTATTGACGATAATGGAGTCCGTAGCAGGTTCATACATACCGAACTGGAAATTAAGATTGTTGTTCATGGCGGTCTCCTTCCCAAAGATATTTCGCACCATCCAACAGGTCAATAATAGCCGTAAGCATATTGGTGTATTCGGTCTGTAATTCCTTAATGACTTCCGAAGAAGGAAGAGTATCGGGAGTGCAGTCTGGTGCGGTAAATACTTTTTGCATCTCAAGTAATTGCAGATACAATGCATTTACAGTTTGTACCAAAGGATAGATGGTTTCTTTCTTGCCAACAACGCAGATACGATTGTAGATGCAGGAACGAACAAAGTAATCTTTCTTCATCATTCCACTGGCAAGAATCCGGGCTTCGATTTGTTTTCGTTCAGCGTCAGTAATTCTGAAGCTGATGGTTGGATTTTTATGTTGATTGCTCATGGTAATGCTCCTTTCGTTTGGCTGTGGCAGCAGGCGTAATAGATAACCTGACAGCCACAGGAATTTATTCATTGTGAGTAATAAAAAAGTAGATTATATCAAGCCGATGGAAAACTTACCGGTGCAGATACTGCAACTAATTTGCTACTAAAAACTTTGAAAACGATGCGAAAAGAGTAATATTTTGTGAAATAGAAGTGCCAGAAATGCAGGAAATATCAGCATTTATGAGTTGCCGATAAAAAACTCGGGAAGAGTTTGAGTGATGTGAAAATAGCGGGAAGCCTTATAATTCAAGGTTTCCCGTTTTCTGTGCTTGCAAAATGCTTGCAGTTTTTTGAAATTAGTTGTGTTTATAAAGCTTTTCAAAATATTCTTTGAATCGTTGTTCTTTTACATTGTGAGTGTAGAATGGTAATCCTTTGACGGAATAATTGTCATAATCTGGATAAGCTATACATTTTGAGTCATTTTCTAATTGTAAAAGGAAATGTTCTTTCCAGATATCGTTGTCTATTAAGTGCTGACCTTTGGGTTCGATAAAAATCTGCTGTTGTTCAACCACTGTTGATTTGTTACCGAGTATTAAAATGTAATCAGGTTCAAATCTTTTGCCATCGTCAAAAGAATATAAATGATATTTTCTTTCGTTTCTTATCAAGTAAACAGTCTCATATGCTTTCTTTAATTCTTCTACTTGTGTTGCAAAATATCTTACAAATCTTTTTTCTTCGGTTGTTCCATAATTATCATCGTATACGAACCAGGATTTATCTGATAAGTCATATCTGTAAGCTGGGTTAATATTAGGTGCATTTTGAGAAATTCCTTCTCCTTCTTTTTGCTCAATTTCATTTTTATCGTATTTTTTCTCTCTTGGAGAATCGACAATATAATCTGATAATTTTATTTCTTTAAATACATGTCGGAATCAGAGCGTATGTGAAAGGCTGTAAAAGAGCCAGGGGTTGTTATTGATGTTGAGGTGCGGGAAATCCCGAAGAAAGGTGGATGAATGTTATGGAAAAAATCATTGTAGAGAATGGAATTACTTATGTGCTAGGCGAGGATGATATTTATTATCCGGATTTACAATTGCCGGAAGGAACAAACTATAATATTGGAAAGTTTGGACATATGAGATGTGAGTATCTGAAAGAATTCAAACATGGGTATTATATGGAGCTGTTGTTCGACGGAAGGCTGAATGAATATCTGCATGAGGTTGATGAGGAATGCTATGAGATGTTAGATCAGCTTGTAGAGCAGATGAAGGAGAAACAAGGTGTGACGGAGCAATTGAAAGCGGAGAATCAGATGCTTTGGGTGGGGAAGATGAATAATATTATTGCTTGCGCGGAGGAGATTGTGGTGAGGGAGGTGGTGTATGTGTGATTGAAAAATAAATTCGCTATTAACGAAAAAAGGTATTGACAAGTGAATTTTTGTTCGTTATTATATAAGTACAGCATAACGATACTGTTTGTATCGTGGTCAAATCCCATAAATTGGAGCGCATAGCGCTTGAGGAACATTCTTAAATGTGGATGTTCTACTGTTAGGGGCCGGCATGTTACGCAAAGACCCGTAGCACGCTGCAAGCACCGCACGCTCTGCCTCGCTCGGGGAGCTCGGCAGAGCTCAAAGGGTTAGATAGGTTGTTCTGTATGCACCACACTTCTTTCGGGGTGGAAGTTGTACACTATATTACCAACTTCTAAAGGAGTGAATTATATGAAAAAAATGCTGTTCGTGCAGAATGTCCGAATGACACCTCAGAAACCTAACAAAAAATCTGAGAAAAGGCGTAAGAAACTAAGAAGCAAAATCTTTAAATTTTTGTTTCAAGGAATCGAAGCATTATGGATGCTGGTACAGATAATACAGTATGTTATTCAGATTTTTAAGTAAAGAGGTGGCTATGGAAAACCTATCTAATTTTGATTATTTGTCGTAAGACTTTATAATATATAAATTGTTTTCGGAAGGAGGTACTGGCTTGATAGGAGATATTTTAAAGCGTACAAGAACAATATATGGTTATAAAGCTTCTGAATTAAGTGAATTGCTTGGTATTTCAAAAAGCTACCTTTCTGAAATAGAAAACAATAAGAAACAACCTTCTTTGGAATTGCTTGAGAAGTATTCGAAGATATATGATATGAAATTATCATCTTTAATATTGTTGTCGGAAAATTATGAAGAAGCAAGTAAAAACAATAAAGGTGATAAATTTATTAGAAACATGATGATTAAGCTTATTGAAAAAATGACACCTGATATGGAGGAGTAATGCGGAAAGAAAGCCATAAGTATGATATTACACAGTGTGCATTGTATAAGAAAAAAAGTTCCAAACAATTGAAAAAAGTTCTTTGTATAACTGAAGAAGAATATAAAGACATATTATCTATTGTACATTATCATAGTTTTCAAATTGACAAAAAGGATAGTACAGAGAAGAGAAATATTACGGCTCCGGATAAAAGAATTAAGGAAATACAAACCAGAATATTAAAGCTATTACAGAATGTGGAGAGACCTACATGGCTAATTTCCGGAGAAAAAGGGAAATGTTATATAGATAATGGAAAAAGCCATTTAAATTCAAATTTTTTTTTGACGATGGACATCAAGAAGTTTTATGATAATTGTTCTAGAGAGTATGTTTTTCTTTTCTTTAAGAACCGATTGATGATGGCAGGTGATTTGGCAGGATTATGTACTGATATAGTTACTTATGATGGAGGAATTCCGACGGGATGTCCGACCAGTCAGATTATTGCATATTATGCATATGAAAGTATGTTTAATGAGATATATAGAGTAGCATGTAAGTATGGATGCAAATATACGGTATATGTTGATGATATGACTTTTTCATCAAAAGAGCCATTTGATTTAAATCGAATGAAAAATGAAGTGGATTGTATTTTGAGAAAATATGGACATAAACCTAAATATAAGAAAGTAAAGTATTATTCAAAAGGCAAGAGTGTTCCGATAACTGGTACGATTGTTACGGGACAGCATGAATTGAAAGTTCCAAATAGATTGCAAAAGAGAGTGTATGATGACTTTCAAGAACTGAAATATCTTGGTGGAAAAGACTTGTCAGATGTTGAAATCAAGAAGTTGAACAGTTTGAAAGGGAGAATTCAAGCTTCAAGAAACATTGAAGAAGGAAAATTTCCAGAAATCAATAGATTGACTAATTTGATAGGCTGAATTGAGAAATAATAGTTGAAAAAGTTTTTTGTTGACCATATAATATAAATGAGGAATACTGCAATTAGGTATAAGCCATACTATAGAAGGAGGTGTTAGATATGGCAACTTCAAGTATTACTAAAAACTTTGTCGTTTCCGGTCAAAGGCAAGTAGAAAAGTTTGCTAATGCTATCGAGGAATCCTATCAGGAGTCTCTTCATAGAGCACCAACACCTGACTTAAGGATTACACATTTACACGGTTCAGAAGAAATTAAAAAATTTATGGCAAAAAGGAAGAAAACAAATGCTTAATGACGTAACAGTCTTTAACATTCGTGAATACTTGTCTGCCAAAGGCGATAAAGATCTCGGAGAGGATGAGTTACGACAACTCCTTTCCGAGTTTTTTTGTGATAAGAATCCGGATGTAGAGAGATTTTTGAAAGAACAATCAATAGAATTTACAAAGAAAAATCAGTCCGTTACATACTTGGTATTTTCTAATGAAGATGCTTCATTAGTTGGATATTTTACAATCACAATCAAACCAATTACTGTAAATGCAGAAAATTTCAGTAATACTATGAAGCGTAAAATAGCCAGGGTAAGTGAATTGGATGAAGAAAATGGTACATATACTCTTTCGGCATACCTTATTGCACAATTGGGAAAGAACTTTAAGGATGGAGCTAATGAGAAAATTACTGGGGAGCAGTTGCTACAGGCTGCTATAGATACCATAAAAGAACTGCAATATATGGCAGGTGGAATGGTAATTTTTCTTGAGGCAGAAGACAAAGAAAAACTAATGCATTTTTATGAAGATGAAAACGGATTTAAGCAGTTCGATGTTCGTGAAACAAAGTGTAGTGATAATGATGAGATTCATAAATTGGTTCAATTGTTGAAAGTAATGTAACTCCAATAGTATGAATTTAATTACAGAGGAGAGATTAAAAGATGGATAAGATTTTGTATAAGTATACTACTCTGGAATCTCTTGCGTTGATATTAAGGAGTAAAAAGATAAGGCTTAATCCCTTAACGGTGATGGATGATCTTCAAGAGGCACAATCATCTGATGAAATAGAATATGGCAAATACGTGTTTATTTCATCTTGGATGGATCAACCATTAGAAAGTATTGCAATGTGGAAATTGTACTCTAATATGTATAGTGGGGTAAGAATAGGATTAAAGGAGACCCCTTTTGTAAAATACACAGTTAATAAACAAGATGTTGAAAGAGTATATCCTTCTGCTAGCTTGAAAGGCGATAGCATGGATTTGATTGTTCCAATTGAAGAGTGTTTCAACGGAAACTATTTTGTAATGAATTTTTTGTATGATATGTGTTTAGAAAAAGTTGAATATACTGATAATGTTGAGTTATTATCACCTCAAATTTTTAATATAAGTCAACAAGGAATTGAAATGAAATCTGCTCAATTGGGCAAATATAAAAATACATATTGGGAGTTTCAAAATGAGGAGCGATATGTATTGCGATTTTTACCTTTAGATGTGAAAAAAATCACTTCAGAAAGTAATGCTGCACAGATGGTGTATAATGCATTTATGAATAAAAAATCATTTATAGATTATTATGATTTGGAGATAAGAGATGATGCATTTGTTTCAATGGAAATAACGTTGTCACCACAATTTACAATGGGAAATAGGATTTTACTTGAAGCCTTGATAGAAAAATATAATCCTAATTTGAAAGTGCATGATAGTGTATTAAAAGATAGAGTTAAGTTATAGATATTTCGTGATTGAAAAATGCTTGCAAAAAGTCCCGAAACGATAAAGAATGCATAGAATATCAAGAATAATAATACAAAATATAGCAATGTAAAACATGATTAGAAACAATATATAGTTACCAAAATCGAGTTTGAATAATTTCAATTTGATATTGATTATTTTATATGGCAGGTAGTCTATAGGATTGCCTGCTGTATTTATTTTCTTGGGAATTGGCATAATAATATACAAAAAATGTTGCCAATACAAATCTTGCACCAATGGCGCGAGTTATATGCACATTACGCACATTGTTAAGAAGTAATGATTGACAAGTAACAACAATGTCGTTACAATAGTATTGATTGGAGGATGATATTTATGGAAAAATCAGCAACATTGAATTTGCGTGTGAATCCAACATTAAAATCAGATGCAGAAACAATTCTTTCGAGGCTTGGTATTCCTATGTCTACTGCTGTTGATATGTTTTTGAATCAGATTGTATTGGTTGGTGGAATTCCTTTTTCGGTTACGGTACCTAAGCCTCTTGCTGATATTGATGCAGCACAGATGACAGAAGCGCAGTTACATGCAAAGCTTCAGCGAGGGTATGACGATTACAAAGCAGGTAGAACACAGAATGCTGCGGAAGCATTTGCAAAATTTAGGGAGATTCATTCTTGATGGATAAATATGTAGTTGAGATTACTGATGAAGCTCTTGCTGATATGGATGGAATATATATTTATATTGCAAATACACTATTGGCTCCGGAAAATGCTATGGGACAGTATAATCGAATTGCAGAAGCAATCCTCACATTAGAAAGTTTTCCGGAACGATATCCGATATTTGATGTAGAACCGGAACATTCATGGGAGATGCGTAGAATGGCAGTTGACAACTACCTTGTTTGTTATATGGTTGATCCGGGAAAAGTGACGGTGACGGACATATTGTTTGGAGCATCAAATGTGCATGTCAGGTTACAGGAACGACATCCATGCTCATAGAGCATTTTGCATGAGATATGGCAACATTTTGGCAACAGAAAATCAGTAAGCCCAAGTAAAATATGTAATGAAGTAAAATGTCGGCAGATTTCAAATGAGAATTAAACAAAATAGTTTAAGAGATAACAACTTGCCGAGTTTGAGTAATCCCCACCTTATTAAACAATATGATTTAATCCCACAAGTTTATTGTGAACTTGTGGGATTTTTGATATGATAAAACAAATACTTGTTGACTGGTGGATTAAGTCAACAAAGAAAGTGTAGCAATGAATATTCCATATATTTTCGACCGGAAAGAATATTCTATCTTAATTTATGATGAATGTGAAATTAGAATCACAGAAAGATGAAAGATCCTATGAACAAAATCTGCAGAGATATTTTCAGAGCCATTCACGAAGGCAAATGGCTGAAAATTGAATATCGCAATAAAGAAGAGCAGCTTACCAAATACTGGATCGGCATCCGAAACCTGAATGTTGTCAAAAGAACTTTGGCTGTAGATGGTCTGCATTTAGGAAAGTATACGATAGAAGCATTTGATTATATTTATATTGACTCTATTATATCCTCTGAAGTAGTAGAAGGGTCTTATTGCCCTGTAAATAAAAAATTAGTACAGGATATTTATCTTAACCCTCATAGATACAAAAATATATTCGAAAATGTGGCAAATCTGAAAATCTTAAATTATCTTGAAATGTGCAATCGCATGGATACAACTCCCTATTATTCGGATTTTAAATTAGTAAAACATCTGGACAGAGACAGCTTTACCGGAGAGAGTTTTCAATTAAGTGAGGAGCAGTTCAGATACATAGTGAATAATTTCCAATATAAGATGGATAAGGAGAAGAAGGAAGGAAAGCTTGCAATCCAACAACTGGCAATGAATGTTTTGAGCATTCATACACAGCGGGGATTGTATGTTTTGGCATACCGCAGATTGAATCTGGATGTTAAAAGAAAGGTGTTGCATCCAGCTGAGGATATTACAATATGTACGGAATTTACATATGAAGGGACAAAAGAAAATATACGTAGATATCTGGATGCGGATGACTATGAATTGTTGGGAGAGTTTGAAAAAAATCAAGAGAAGATCAAGGATTGCATTACCAAATACAATAATCAGGTGATGGGTGTTGATGATATGCCTTATATCATTGGCTTGGGAATGGATATCGTCCTAGATTTGCATAGTGAATATCAGGCGATTATCGATATGTATCAGAATGGAAAGGCAACCGTGCCTATTAAGGCATTTTTTGGAGATCTGTTGAATCGTCCCGCCCGCAGAAAATCGTATCCGATTACGTTGCTCAATAAAAAGATTAACCTGGATCAGCTGCTTGCCATTAACAATGCTATGAAGTATCCGATTGCTTATATTCAGGGACCTCCCGGAACGGGAAAGACAAATACCATTATTAACACAATTATTACCGCATATTTTAATGAGAAAACGGTACTTTTTTCGTCCTATAATAATCACCCGATCAGCGGTGTGTTTGAGAAGTTGACAAGTTTGGAATATAAGGGAAAAAAGATTCCTTTCCCGGTACTTCGCCTTGGAAATATTGATAAAGTCAAAGAGGCCATTGAACATATCAAGGAAGTTTACATGCAGACAAAGGATATTACGATATATGAGTCAACTCTTGATAAACGGAAAGATGACAGAATTGAGCGGGCCAAAAGGTTGTCGGATCTTTTAAGACGATATGAGGAAATATTGGATTTAAAAGAGCGGAGAGAAACACTCAATCGTATGATGGAATATCAGGAGAAGGTACAGGGAGTTCCGGGATTATTTTCTTTTAGTATGGATTTGCAGGGAAGGCAGCTTGTTGCCGTTCAGGAACAGATCAAAGAGCGCGGGGAAATAACGGATAAAGAAGCAATCGCGCTGGTGGATAGTGATGAAGCTGAATTGTATCAGTATTTGTATTATACATCCGCCAAATATATTAAGCGTTTAGATGAACCCAGATATAGTGATTTTAGGGAAATTATATTTGAGCAAAGTGAAACGGAACAATTGGAAAGTTTTAACCGATATTTAGGCGAAGAGGGAAATATCAAAAAGTTACAAAGGATATTTCCGATTATGATAACAACATGTATTTCTGCACACAAACTGGGTGATCCCAAACCCATGTTTGATATGGTGATTATGGATGAAGCCAGTCAGTGTAATACGGCGGTTTCTCTTGTGCCTATTGTGCGAGGAGAGAGCCTGATGCTGGTAGGAGATCCACAGCAGTTAAATCCGGTTATTTTGTTGGGCGAACTGGAAAATCAGCAGCTGAAACGAAAGTATAATATTTCTGAAGAATATGATTATCGAAAAAATTCCGTGTACAAAACTTTTTTGGCATGCGATTCGGTCAGCGATGAGGTGCTTCTACATAATCATTACCGTTGTCATAAGAAAATTATTGAATTTAATAATCGTAAATATTATAACTCCAAGCTTTCCATTGAAACGAACAGTCAGGAAACGGAGCCGTTGGTATATATCAATGTATCTGACAGTATGAG
Organism: Lachnospiraceae bacterium; assembly: GCA_051877575.1. Classification (GTDB taxonomy): domain Bacteria; phylum Bacillota; class Clostridia; order Lachnospirales; family Lachnospiraceae; genus UBA2882. Next base: position 99,222 of record JBJEJA010000034.1, read on the forward strand.
TGATATCAAAAATACTTCTCCGGGAGAGGTAGCAGAGATTGTAAGCTATGCCAATGCCAATAAGGATAAAATGATTGGTGTTATTACGCCTTTTGTGAATCAGAGAAAAATGATAGAGGATGCATTGGAACAGGAAAAACTGAAAAATGTAGCCTGTGGCACAGTACATGCATTTCAGGGTGATGAGAAGGATGTGGTATTATTTTCTACGGCCATTACCGGTCAGACAAAACCGGGGACTTATGAATGGCTGAAAAATAATAGAGAACTGATCAATGTTGCCACATCCAGAGCAAAGGATAAATTGATTGTATTATCCGATTATAAAAATCTACTTAGATTGCATCAGGACGATGATGATGACTTGTTTGAGTTGGTGCAATATGTAAAGGAAAACGGAAGATCGCAGGTAACGCAGAAAAGAGCAAATTCAAGAGCCTTGGGAGTAAAACCCTTTAGTACAGCCACAGAGGAGGCTTTTTTGGAAAATTTGACACATGCACTGGGAAATATATGGCTGGCACCTAAAAAATATACGATCCACAAAGAGGTCGCAATTTCACAGGTTTTTACGGATAACATCAGTCATGATGATCTTTTCTATTCGGGCAGATTTGATTTTGTTGTTTATGAGGTTGAATCTAAAATGGAAATTCCTGTGTTGGCCATTGAACTGGATGGAAAAGAGCATTTTGAAGATGAGATTGTAAAAGAACGTGACCGAAAAAAGAATGCAATCTGTAAGGCGCACAATATGCAGATTATTCGTGTGGAAAATTCCTATGCCAGAAGATATAATCACATTAAACAGATCTTATTTAATTATTTTTCGGTCAGGCATTAGCCGGAATTAATAAAAGGATTAATGATTTTGAAAGAGAAAATGTTAGATGTATAATATATAATATGTTTAAAGGGAAGGGGCATATGATATATGCAGAAAAGAGAAATGGAGTGTAATTCAGAGCATCATGAAGAGGTCGTGCAAGAATACGACAAACTGATGGAACAGCTTTTTAAGAGATAAAGACGACAAGTTGACTGTTATATTGGAAGCAGAAAAAGAGAGGGAATGTTTATGGTACTGAAATATAATATTTCTTATGAGGTCGCTTCTACGATCTTTTTGGTTATACTGCTTTTTTTCATCAAGATGCAGTATAATACCAATTCTATTTTAAATAAAGAATTTCGAAAGCTTACATGGATGGGACTCATCGCAACCATTATGGATGTGACAACTGCAATTACGATCAGCTATGGATATCTGGTGCCGGTGCAGCTTAACACTGTGCTGAATACACTGTATTTTGCATCCGTTGCTATCTTGGGTTATCAGTTGATGTATTACGATCTTCTTTTCATCTACCGGAATGAAAAGAAGAGTCTGTTTATTCGGTTCAACCAGTGCCTGGTTGTGATTTACTTTTCTTTATTGCTCTTTAATATATTGAAAGGGTATTGCTTTTCGTTCAACCGGGAGGGGGAGTATGTGAAGGGACCGATTTATCTTACACTTTATCTTGCGCCCGCCTATTTTGTCCTCTGTTCTGTCTGCATTCTGGTCTCTCATTTTCGGCAATTTCGCGCATGGCAGAGAGTATCCATCTTTCTCTTTGCGTTTTTCCAGAGTAGTGGCATGGTGCTTCAGATGTTTTTCTTTCCGGACACCTTGCTGGCACTGTTTATGAGTGCGCTGGGACTTATGATGATGCTCTTTACCATGGAGACACCGGATTATCAGAAGCTTACTATTACGATTGAGGAGCTTAGCAGGACGAAAAAAGTGGCAGAGGAGGCTAAGGAGGAGGCAGAAAAAGCCAGAGAAATTGCACAACAGGCGAACCGTGCAAAGTCGGACTTCCTTGCCAATATGAGTCACGAAATCCGAACCCCGATTAATTCCGTGTTGGGCATGGATGAGATGATAATAAGGGAATGTGATGATCCGAAAATTGTGGAGTATGCTGTTGACATCAAGCGGGCAGGATCAATGTTGCTTTCCCTGATCAACGATATTTTGGATTTTTCCAAGATTGAAAGCGGTAAAATGGATATCCTTCCCGTAAACTATGATTTGGGAATTGTGCTTGGCGAGGTCGTCGATATGATACGTTCCAAGGCGCAGGAAAAAAATCTTGAGCTTCATCTGGATATTCACCCGGATACCCCTGCGCATCTCTATGGGGATGAGGTGAGAATTCGGCAGATTATCATCAATATTCTGACGAATGCCGTAAAATATACAAAGCAGGGCAGTGTGACCTTGACAGTTTCGGGAAAGGAGCTGTCTCCGGAGACGGTACAGCTTTATGTCTCCGTTAAGGATACGGGTATTGGTATCAAGGAGGAGGATATCGGGCGTCTCTTTGATTCTTTCGAGCGTGTGGAGGAAAGTAGAAACCGGAATATTGAGGGAACGGGTCTGGGGCTTTCAATCACCATGCGCCTTTTGAATCTCATGGGTAGCGGACTGGAAGTGAAAAGCACCTATGGAAAGGGCTCAGAATTTTATTTCTATCTGGAGCAGAAGCGGACAGACGATCGGGTTATTGGGGAGAATCTCCAAAGCTACTATCAAAATGAAAAGAGAATATCAGATTCCACCGGTGAGATGTTCCGTGCTCCGAATGCCAAAATCCTTGTTGTAGATGATAATGAGGTGAATCTGAAAGTCTTTCTGGGGCTTCTGAAAAATCACGGTATGCAGATTGACACCGCAAAGAGCGGAAGAGAATGCCTGGCCCTGATGCAGAAAAAGGCATATCATATCATTTTTATGGATCATCAGATGCCTGAGATGGATGGTGTGGAAACCTTAAAGCAATCTGCCTTGCTGCAGAATAATCTCAGTAAGGATGCAGTCATGATTATCCTGACTGCGAATGCGGTTTCAGGTGCAAGGGAAATGTTCTTGCAAGAAGGCTTTCGGGATTATCTTTCCAAGCCTATTGACGTATCAAAGTTGGAAGCGGCGATTCTCAAATATCTCCCGCGGGAGTTGGTTGACAAGGGAGCTTCTATTAAGGAACATCCTGTAAATATCTTAGAACCGGTCGAGAGTGAAAAAATCGAATCTCATCACGTGGATTGGGAGAAGGGTAGAAATCGTTGTATGAATGATGAAGGGTTTTACAGGGAAATTCTTGGCACGATGATCGAATCGGAATCCGATCTGGAATTGGATCGGTATTTCAAGGAATCTGATTTTAATAATTATCGCATTAAGGTTCATGCGGTCAAGACAAATCTGGCCAATATCGGTGCCGTGGGCGCATCGGATATGGCAAAACAGTTGGAACTTGCAATAAAGACAGATAATAATGTTGCCTATGTGCAGGAGCATCATGCAGAGTTTATCGCGGTGTTACGGCAGGTGTTTGACGAGGTAAAAGCGTATCTTTCGGCTACAGATTCCTGAATATAAAATGAGAAGTGATTCTGCCAAAAGGTGCTTATAAAATTGATGTAATAGGTAAATTGTAGTACAATATCGGAAGAAAAAGTTAATTTAAAAAATATTTACAAAGGAGAAGGCTATGGATGTCGGAGGCGAAGTAAAAAAAGAAAAAGATGAGGTAGCAGCAGAAAGAGGGGATATTTCAGCACTGCTAAGATTTAATTATAAGCGTGAAATGATTCCGTGCTTAAAAGAATTAGATAGTTGGGGGTTGAAATTAAAGTATCTTCCAATTGTAGATATGTGTGTCAAACAAAATAATATGGAAGATGCCGAATATTTCCTTCAAAAGGCAGAAAGTCAAAAGGAAAAAGGTGCCTTATATAAATATGCTCTGTTTTTAGAAAAAGTAGGAAATAATGAGAAAGCCATAGAGAAACTAATGGAAATAACTAAGACGCCGGATGACGAGAATTATGTAGCTGCTTATTTGCGTCTGTTTAGAAAACATAACGTAGAAATTGATGTACCTCAAGATATATTAGATGCTGAAAAAGAAGTAAAGGAGAATCCTTTTGATTTAGGAAATCACCCTTTTAGCGAATATCCGCTTCGGCATATTGTATGGTATTCAGTGATAGCAATATTTGGTTTTTTAACGATGTTTAAACCTCTTATATTTATTATACCATTTGGGATTCTCTTATTTCTATCTTTTGTACATCGCTTTGAAAAACTTGTGCCTGAATGGGACGATTTAAGAGAAAAATATGATGTGTATGCAAATGAACTGGGAGAAGAGTTTAAGGAAGATCCGGATTTGGGAATTCCATATATGGCTGATTTGGATAATGCTCCGAAGCAAGAAGATTATCAGAAATTGCAACTATTTAGTGAATTTGATCTCCTCCCCATGTATGTTGATGATAAATATAGTTTTATGAAGGCACAAGATCAACATTACATGGAAAGGGATCAAATAACGTTAAAAATACATTACATTCGAATGAATCATTTGATTCAGCGTTATTATAAAGGAGAAAAATACCTTATGCCAATATTAGTGCATATGTATCATTTGAAGTATGACGGAGAAAAGTTTATTGGTAATGCACTGGGACAAAATGATTTTTATATTTCAAGCGTGACTTTATTAAATGGATATATGATTAAGACCGCTGATGAAAAAATACATGGTATGTGTTTTTATCCGGAAAATACCGGTGATGTACAGAAGGGAGAAGAGTAAATCATGAAAATTGAAAAGGTTGCGCTGATTGGTGCAGGGGCAATAGGAAGTTATTTTATAGCAGGCTTATCACCCAAATTAGGAGAAAACCTGTGGGTAATTGCAGAGGGTGAACGGAAGCATAGACTTTCTCAAAACGGAATTGTAGTAAACGGCAAAAGGATTTCTTTAAATGTTAAGACACCGGAGGAAGCATTCGGAGCTGACTTGCTGATTGATGCAGTTAAGTACGGCGCATTGCGGGAAAGCATCGCGATGATTGAAAAAATCGTAGATGACCATACGATTGTCATGAGTCCTCTGAATGGAGTGGACAGCGAAGAAATAATCGGTGAAAGAATCGGTATGGAGCATATGGTTTTTTCTCTGATGAAGATTGCGGCGCAAAGGATTGGGAATGAGATTACATATAACCCGGATGTGACCCAGGGGTTATTTTTCGGGGAAAAGGATGGCAGCAAAAGTGAGAGGATTCTTGCCATACAGGATTTGCTGGAAGGCACGGATGTAAATTATCATATTTGCGATCATATTGAGCAGGATATCTGGTACAAATACGCTTTAAATATTTCCAAAAATCTGCCACAGGCTATTATTAATTGCGGGTTTGGCGCGTATGAGACAAGTGAACACGTTGCTTATATCAGCAGGAGAATGAGACAGGAAGTTGTAAAAATTGCGGCGGCAAAAGGAATTGATATAAGTGATGAAAACAATCCGGCAGGTGCAAATTCCAAGATATCGCCCGATGCAAGATTTTCTACCTTGCAGGATTTGGATGCGAAAAGAACAACGGAGATAGAAATGTTTTCCGGAACAATCGTGCGGATGGGAAAGGAATTGGGCATAGATACTCCGTTTAATGAGTTCGCATATCATGCAATCAAAGCGCTGGAAGAGAAAAATGCGGGGAAAATCAATTGATTGATAAATTCTTTCCATAGAAAACCCCGCAATTTCCCAAAGGTGTGAAATTATCGTATGCCGGAGTTTAAGTAGCAGCGAAATGCTTCTACAATATAATCGCAGCAACCGGCACCGTATTTCGTGTCAAATACTTTTTTCAGGTAATCATTGGAGTAGAGGTCTATCATCATCCGGCAATAATTACGATCGTCGCCCACCAAATCAGAGGAAGCGTTTCCGTGAGCATAGGCGATAATTTCTTTGACCAGATTTTGGATGCTGTCCGAAGTGACATCTTCCTCCTTATGAGAAGCTAATTTCAGAAATTTATCTTCGGTTATCATCTCATCCGGAAGTTGTGAATACCAGTTGTCCATGATTTCCGGGAAATGTTCCAAATTATGCTTCATGGCTTCGGTGTAGTTTTCGATACTGCCGAATTGTTGAATGGCAAGTTTGGCTACATGGTCTTCATCGTCTTTGATTTTTTGAATGAACAGATCAAAATTCTCAATGCTTCCCCAGTGCTTGATAACGGCTTCTGTCTGCGAGGATTTAAAATCTTCTAATGCATTAATGTAATCAGATAAATCAAATTCTTTAAAACTCATACACTGTTCTCCTTTCTCTAAGCGGCTAAGAAGCTGTATGAGTCGGTCCGTACGCTCACGCTTTAACAGAAGCAGTTCTTTTTGTTTCTTAAAAGCGGCTATCCTGTCAAAATCGGGATTTTCCAGAATTTCTTTAATATCCTTCAGTTTGAAATCCAACTCTTTAAAAAACAGAATTTGCTGAAGCTTTTGCAATGCTTCCTCATTGTATAAACGATAGCCGGACTGCGTCAATTCACTTGGCTTTAACAGTCCGATTTCATCATAGTATTGCAGCGTGCGTATGCTGATCCCTGTTAATTCTGCAATTTGGCGTATGGTTCTCATTTTATCAGCTCCTTTCGAAAATAGAGAAGCAAGGCAGAAAATGCCGGCCGGAATCTATTCTGCTTCCATGAGAATAGAATATCGTATCACGTTACGTTAGAGTCAATAGTTTTTGTTTTTTATATAAAAGGATGAAAAATAAATTGTTTTATAGTAAAATGATAATGATACAGAAAAAGGTCCAAAGTCCGTGGAGGAAGCGCAATGGGTATATTTGTGAATTGTCTTGCCATAATATTTAGTACAATCATTGCAATGTGTGGCATTAGTTATTTTGTACGGGAAAAGAATGCCGGAAGTTTGCGGTATTACATGCTGGCAATGAGTTTTTTTGGCACTTTATGGAGTGGCGGTTATGGCATCATGGGATTTATGGAAACTGCGGAAAAGGCAGCCGTATTTCGGGCGGTCGGGGTGATAGGCGTTGCAGGTTTTATGATGTCAGAAGCGCTGATGATCGCTTATATGGTTCGGCTTCCTAAGTGGCTGTATCGTATATATGCGACAGTATTTGGAATCTTTGTCGCCGTGGACTTATTCTTTTTCATACCGGATCCACATACTTTTGTGCGGATAGACGGAAGGATGTGCTATTATTCCACCAACAGCGTTGGAAGGATGGTACATAATTTATTTTTGGCCTTTGTGGCGGTGACGATGGTTGGCATTGCAATTCTTTGGGTACGTAAGGGGAAATTGACACGTGAGGTTTATTACACAAGGGCCGTTATTCTCTCTAATCTGGCCATCTTGCTTTCCATTATTCCGGATACGATTCTACCGTTGTTAGGGAAGCCTTCTTTCCCAAGTTCAGCGTATGGGATGTTTCTGACCTATATGATTACGTGGTTTTGGGCAACTAAATTTAATGCGTTCAGCATCACGGTCGGAAATCTCAGTCAATATATTTACGAGTCGGCAAATACCGCTATCCTGATTTTTGATGAATATTTCAGGCTGGTATTGGTCAATCATTACGGACAGGGGCTTTTGGGGATTGAAAAGGTTCAGAATCAGAAGCTTTCGGAATTGTTCCGGAGTACGGAAGAGGAAACAGAAGAACTGTTGGATAGTATTTTGCGGGAAGACAAAGGAGTGGCGGAGCTGGTATCCACCCGGGGAGAAATCAGCTGTTCTTTGAATTTTTCCGTGGCAAAAGATTTTCATGAAGATCCGTATTGTATTGTTTGTTTTGTGTATGATCTGACAAAGGAAAAAAATATATTGCAGGAACTTGTCCGGGCAAACGAGGCAAAGAGCCAGTTCCTTGCCAATATGTCTCATGAGATCCGCACTCCGATCAACGGGATTCTGGGGATGGACAGCATTCTTTTAAAAGAGTGTAAGGATGAAAACTTAAAAGAATATGCTAAAAATATTCAGAGCGCCGGGCAGTCGCTGCTTTCCATTATCAATGATATTCTGGATATATCCAAGATCGAGTCCGGCAAACTGGAGATTCTTCCCATAAAATATCAGCTGTTTTCCATATTAAACGACTGTTATAATCTGACAAAAGTAAAACTGGAAAATAAGCCGGTTGAATTTGTCATACAGATCAATGAAAATCTGCCATCCTGGTTATATGGGGATGAAGTCCGGATCAGACAGATCATCAACAATTTCCTGTCTAATGCCGTGAAATATACGAAACAGGGAAAGATTACGTTCAGTTTGGATTATGAAGTAAAATCGGATGAACAGATACAGCTTATTATATCCGTTGCCGATACCGGAATTGGAATCAAGGAGGAAGATATCGGCAAGCTGTTTGAATCCTTTACCCGGCTGGAAGAAAAACGCAATCGTAATATTGAAGGAACGGGTCTGGGACTGAACCTGACGAAAAAACTGATCGATCTGATGGATGGTGAGGTTTTGGTGGAGAGTACCTACGGACAGGGCTCCCGTTTTACGGCCAAGATACCGCAGAAAATAGTGGATCCCAAGCCTATGGGTGATTTTAGTAAACGTTATCAGCAATACCTGAACACATCGGATGACAATGAACTGGCCTTTCAGGCACCGGAAGCAAAGATCCTGGTTGTGGATGATGTGAAAATGAATTTGAAAGTGGTGGAGGGGCTTCTGAAAGGAACCGAAATACAGATTGATACGGCAGTCAGCGGCAGGGAATGTCTGGAACGGATACAAACGAAGCGGTATGATATGATTTTTCTGGATCATATGATGCCGGAAATGGATGGTATTGAAACGCTGCAGAATATGAAGGAGCTTGTGGACAACCCTAACAGGGGAATACCGGTTATCATGCTGACGGCAAATGCCATTGTAGGAGCAAAAGAAGAATACATGGAGGCGGGCTTCACCGACTATCTGACAAAGCCCATCCGGGAAACGGAATTGCTGGAGATGCTCTTAAAATATCTGCCGGGAGATCTTGTTTTTAAAAAGCAGGAAATAGATAAACCGGAAGAACAAACAGATGAACCGGAAGCCGGGAAAATGCAGCAGCTTGAAAAACTGGATGGACTGGATGTGCAGACCGGACTTTCCTACTGTATGAAAGAGGAAGACTTTTATATAGAAATGTTGACGGAATATCTGAAAGCGGATAAAGTGTCAAAGATGGAACAGTTTTTTGCCGCGGAGGATTGGGACAATTACAGAACCATTGTCCATGCATTAAAGAGTACTTCCCTGACGGTGGGTGTGGTTCACTTGTCAGAAGAGGCAAAGGCACTGGAAACGGCGGCAAAAGAAGGAAATTTGGATTATATCCGGTCACATCATAAAGATGTGTTGGAAGAATACATAAGTCTGACGGACAGGATGAAAGAGATTCTGGGAGACGGAACAGACCAATAGCAGCCAAAAGCCCGCGGGAGAGCGGATCATGGTTTTGGTTTGCCTGTGAAAAAAAGAGTGGTAGCAAAAATGAAGAAAGATATCTTTGAAAAGTATGAATTTCGCAGTATCAGACCGGAGGAGGCAGAGCAGGCCGCAATGATTGAACAGATCTGTTTTCCGCCCAATGAGGCATGCACAGAGCAGCATATGAAAGAGCGGATTGCCAAGGCACCGGAGTTATTTCTGGTGGCTGTGGACAAAGATAGCGACAGACTTGCGGGCTTCCTCAATGGGCTGTCCACCGATGAAAAATCCTTTCGGGACGAATTTTTCACGGATGCGGATTTGTATGACCCGAACGGAAAAAATGTGATGCTGCTGGGGCTTGATGTATTGCCGGAGCATCGCATGCAGGGGCTTGCCGGAGAACTGGTATCTCAGTATTTGAATCGGGAACGAAAGAATGGCAGGAGAAAGTTGATTCTTACCTGTTTAAAAGCAAAGGTCGAGATGTATCAAAAGATGGGTTTCACAGACTGCGGGATTGCCGATTCTTCGTGGGGCGGAGAAGAGTGGCATGAGATGTGCCGTGAGATTGAGATGGTTTCGCCCGCAATGGAAGCGTAATAGTATTTATGATTGACAAATAAAAGTGAAATTGATATCATTTGCATAAAAAGAGCAAAGATGCGTCATAGCGTCTTTGCTCTTTTTTAATAACAGCTGGGTTGATCGTTGGAATCACTTTTCCCAATTTTGAAAAAACGATTGCTGAGTCTATGAAAAATCATTTGATGGATCAGGTTATGGCGGAAACACAAAATATAGATAATATTGTGAAAGAATATCGCCGGAAACTTGAAAGTTGAACATATTCACAGGAATATTATTTGCTCTGCGGAAAAGATGGTTGTGAAATACAGAGGGAGGCGGTTATAAATGAAAAAAGCGTTATGTTACGGATTGCTGGCTTCTTTGTTTTTTGCTTTTACATTTATATTTAACAGAAGCATGAATCTGGGCGGAGGCTATTGGCTTTGGAGCGCTGCCTTGAGATATTTATTTATGCTGCCTATTTTATGGTGTATTGTGCAAAAGAAAAAAGAAACAAGAGCGGTTATTCTGGCAATCAAAGAAAAGCCAATTGTCTGGATTTTGTGGAGTACGGTGGGATTCGGACTTTTTTATATGCCTTTATCAATGGCATCCATATACGGAGAATCATGGTTTGTGGCAGCCACCTGGCAGATTACGATTGTGGTAGGTGTGCTTTTGACTCCGCTGTTTGGAAAGAAAATCCCCATTAGAAATCTACTGTGCGCTATCGTTATTCTCAGCGGCATTTTTCTCCTGCAGTTATCACATGTGAAGGATATGAAAAAGGATGGTATGCTTATTGCACTTGTATTGATTATCATTGCGGGTTTTTCATATCCTTTGGGCAATCGCAAGATGCTTCAGCATTCGCCGGCGGGACTTACGACTTTACAGCGTGTTTTTGGAATGACACTTTGCAGTATGCCGTTTTGGTTTGTATGCAGCGGGTATGCACTGGCCACACATGGTCTGCCAAGCGGAGGGCAGGTATTCCAGTCAGTGGTTGTAGCGGTTTTTTCCGGTGTGATCGCCACACTTTTGTTTTTTGAAGCGACCAATCTGGTAAAGAATAATCCGAAGCAATTGGCGGTTGTGGAAGCGACACAATCGGGAGAAGTACTGTTTACTTTAATCGGAGGAATTTTGTTTCTCGGTGATGCCATGCCGTCCGCGATTGGTTTTGCAGGAATATTCATTATTGTTGCAGGGATGACATTAAATAGTATGATTGGATAAAATATCAGGTTTTGGATATGGGGCTTTTGAAATGAAAAATACTTATGAATCCATTTCCATGGATGATGCAAAAGAGCTTATGAAAAGTGAAGAGGATTATATGATGGTGGATGTGCGTACCGGAGATTCCCCAGCTTCCGGATAAGAAGCAGAAGCTGGGGAATCTTGGTCATATTTTATAAGCATTCCAGTAGTCTGTCGTAGATCGGTTTATAATGTTCCCCGATAATTCCAAAGTTCATTTCTTTATAACTCCAAACCGCTCGGGAAATACCATATTCTTCAAATACGGTGTGGATGTCTTCAAACCATCTGAGGGTTGTCTCGGGAGAGGCCCGATCGATGACGCCATATTCTCCACAGTAAAGAGGTACATCATACATTTTGGCTGCTTCCAGTGCTTCCGCAAAAAAGCTTTGGAAGAATTCTTTTCCGCAGTTCCTGTCGGCCAGATGTTCAATCGGGTATGCAAAAGCAGAATCAATCAGGCGATAAGTTTCATCCAGATAAAATTTTACTGTTTCGGGATAATTTAAGTGGTAATCTGCAGGCATATTTTCCACCCAGCCTGCAGCCTGATGGGTAAAGATCAAAGGCTCATAGCAGTGGAAGTTGTATACGATTTTATTGTCATAAGGAGCACCCAGGTCTTTGACTGTCACGACACTGTTGCTACGGGTTCCGCCGATGATGATCCAGACTTCCGGAGCAATGGTGCGAATGGTTTTGATGGCTCTTTCGGCAATTTCGTTCCATTTGTCGGCGCATTTGGCATCTACGATTTCATTTAACAGTTCAAAGGCAACATGATCATGATATTTGCCAAAGCGGGTTGCCAGTACGGACCACAGATTGACAAAACGGTTCTGCAATTCTTGGCTGCTAAAGAAATCGGATGAGTAGGCACTGTCATCAAATACATATCCGGCGGTTTTGTGCAAGTCCAATACAACGTTTAGTCCTGCATCCAGACACCAGCTGATGGCATTTTGAATGTAAGTGTATCCGTTCTCACGGATATTGCCTTCCGTATCTTCCACCAGTTCAAAGTCGATAGGGAGACGTACATGGTCAACGCCCATGGAGGCGATGTGCTTAATATCTTCCCGGGTAATAAATGTGTCGAGGTGTTCTTTGGTAAGGGGGCTCTGGGAGAGCCATCCGCCTAAATTAATGCCTTTTGTAAATCCTTCAAATTTTCTCATGACGGTTTCTCCTTTTTTATTTGTTTTGCTGTTTTAGTTTCTATTCTTTTTATAACAATTTTATAGTGTTGAATATATAAGAATAATTACTTTTTTATGGTAATTATGATATAATGCGTATTGCGAAGGGAATAGCAGGGATATTGTCCGCAGAGAACTTGAGAAAGTGGGAAAACAAAGTGTTAAAAAAGGAATTTGTCTATAAGGAATTTCTCAGAAAAGAAGAAAATATTTTAAGAGCGCCCTATAATCCGGAGCTGGAATTCTATTCGGTCATTAAGGCCGGAGATGTGAAGAAGACAACCGATTTGTGCCGGGAGCCGTTAAGTTGCAAACAGGGTCTGGGCGTTCTGTCACAAAATCCGATTCAAAATATCCGTTATCATTTTGCAATTACCGTTGCAATGATTGCCCGGTATTGTATTGAAGGCGGAATGGATGTTTCTACTTCTTATGCGTTGAGTGATTTTTATATTCAGAAAGCGGATACCTGTGGCAGTTCGGATGAATTGGACGAGCTACACCGTAAGGCAGCTGTTGACTACGCCACACGCATGCGAAACCTCAGGAAGAATAAGATATGTTCCATCCATGTGGTGAAATGCATTGAATATATGCATGACCATCTGCATACGCGCATTACCGTGAAAGAATTGGCGGAGCATGTGGACTTGAATCAATCTTATCTGTCCAGATTGTTCAAAAAAGAAACGGGGGTTTCCGTCAGTGACTATATCCGGCAATTAAAGATTGATGCTGCCAAAAACATGCTTGTATATTCCGATTTTTCTCCGTCTCAGATTGCTTCTATTCTGGCATTTCCCGACCAAAGTTATTTTACGGAAGTATTTCATAAGCTGGTCGGGGTAACACCGAAAAAATATCAATCCATGCATTTAAGGGAGATTGAAATCAATCGGGTGGGAAAGTGATATCCAGGATATCTTCAAATGAAATCTTTGTATTTACAATCTGCAGCAGGCGGCAGGTCGGATCTATGCGGGCAACCATGCCGGTTAGCTTAAGGTATTCTCCTTGATGAAAGTAAATGACGGTGGCGATTCTGCCCCGCTTTAGCAGGTGCATTTTGCGGTCCAGTTCTTCCGCCATTTCCGGAGACATTTCGATTTTGGAAACTACGATTTTTTCTTTTGCGGCCAGGGCCTCCGGCAGACCTTTCAAAGCTGCAAAGGGCATAAACTGCTTGGCTCTGTCCTGAATGGACATTTTATTATTCGGTCTGGATGCCACTTCGATGACCCCCTATCTGTGTATTTCGCTCTTTGGTAGTAGCGTGCTCCTCCAGATTCATGCCTTTCAGAATGGCATTTTTCCCATATTTATTTTTGATGCTGAGGACTGCTTCCTGTATCCGACGGTTCTTTTCCAGACTTGCCGCATCGGCAAAAAAGTTGTACTGATGGTATTCCTCCGGTACGACGTTGTTGAAAGTCATGCTGACCCGTTTGATGGAAAGTTTTGGATTTATGATCCGCTCATAGAGAGCCTCCACGGCCGGGATAATAAGGATATCCGCACTGGTTTCATCCGGCAGCATCGTAGTACCGTGAGCCGGTGGAGCATTTAATCGGTTATCATATCCGATGTGCAGGGTAATGGATTTCGTCACCAGACCCTTTTCTACCAGTTCCAGACAGAGCAGATCCGCCATTTCTTTGACGATCAGTCTGCCGTCCTCGAATCCATAAGAATATGCCAGTACCTGACCGCTTGAGAGGCAGTTGGTACGGGAATGATAGGATTTGATATCGGCAATGGTGACCGGCTCCCGTCCCCAGGCGTGATCGATGAGCAGTTCCGCATCAATGCCGAACAGACGGTACAGGAAGTCTTCGTCTGCATGGGCAATGTCATACATCGTATAGATTCCTACACTCTCCAGCCGTTTGGCAGTCCCTTTTCCGACCCGCCAGAAGTCCGTCAGAGGTCTGTGGTTCCACAGGGTTTCCCGATAACTTTTTTCATCCAGCTCGCCGATAAAATCCGATGCATGCTTGGCGGTAATGTCAAGGGCAATTTTGGTCAGATACAGATTCGTCCCGATACCGCAGGTAGCGCGGATTCCAAGCGTATCATAAATCTCATTCAAAATGGTTCTGCCCAGCTCTCTGGCGGACATGTCATAAAGCATCAGATAGTCCGTTACATCCATAAAGGCTTCATCGATGGAATAAACATGGATATCATCTTTGGAAATATATTTGAGATAAATGCTGTAAATCTCCGCCGCGTAGTCGATATAAAGCTGCATCCGGGGCACAGCGGCGATATATTTCACATTCTTTGGAATTTCAAAAACGCGACACCGGTTAGGGATGCCTAAGGCTTTCATGGCGGGCGTAATGGCCAGGCAGATGGTCTTTTCGCTTCGTTCCAAATCGGCAACTACCAGATTGGTTGTCATGGGATCCAGATCCCGCTCGACACATTCCACGGATGCATAAAAGGATTTTAAATCAATACATAAATAGGTTCGCTGTTTCATCTGTCTGCCCACCATCGTTTCTGTCTGCTTGTTGTCATTCTATAACATGCTCTTTGGTAGTGAAAATTATAACATAAGAACATATGTTCGTAAAGAAAAAGAATAAATTTCCAATTAAAAATACAGCATATAATATGACATGCTATTGTCATATTAAAGGGTTGAAACTATTCTAAAATAAGATGGTGAATAGGAGAGGTGAAAATGCAGATTAGTGGGTTGTTTAATAGGAGAGTGCTTGCAGGGGTAGTCAAAGATCCTTATTGAATACAGATACAATTGCCAATTCCGCTTGCAGTATTGGATGTATTGGTCGTATCCTTTTTCCCTGTATTGTCGGTCGTTGTAATCCACATTACCAGTGGATTTTTGATTCCACCCTGATAGTACATATAGATCTCGCAGTTGGCGGCATGGGCGGAACGGAGTAAATTTTCATAGGTGCTTTGATTTAAATCGGACCAGCCCAGTGTATCCATAACCTCCTCTGCCAGCAGATTGCCGGAAGGGGACATCAGACTCTCCAGGGTGCAGGGAGATACGGCCATATTATCAATCAATGCTTTTGAGGCGGGGTCATCGGAAATGTTCGGGTCGGCGGAAGCATAAACCACTGCCTGATAAACGGAATCCAACAACTGCTGATCGGATGTGATGTTAGCTTTTTCAACATATTTGATCATGACCGGAGTCAGAACGCCGATCAGGATGCCCATAATGGCAATGACAATAATCAATTCCACAAGAGAAAATCCCCGGTTATTTTCTTTTTTCATAATAAATCTCCACCCCCATATATATGAACAAAATTCCGTTGCATAATCATTTCATAAGAATTCTTTTGTATTTTTAGAATAACAGAGAGTATGTTTAAAATCAACAGAAAATCGTCTATCCATTCCCTTAAGAATATATTATAATAGATATAGTTATGATTTGGAGGGGAACTACCATGAAGAAAAGATCCTGGAAGGAAAAAGTACGATACCGGATTGATAATATTATGTCAAAAGGAACGATTGCCCTGATCGGTTTACTCTTTGGCATTACGTTGATCGTCATCGGTATTGCGGGGATTGCGGCAGTGATCTTCGGAGCGGATGGAGGCGTGGGCAGTCAGATATGGATCAGTACGATGCATGTGCTGGATACGGGAACATTGACTGCGGATGCTTTGGATAATATACCTTATGTGGTTATTATGTCTCTTGTTACCCTGTGCGGCCTGTTCGTAACCAGTATCCTGATCGGTATCATTACCACCGGTTTTGAAGGAAAGCTGAAGGAACTCCGCAAAGGAAAGTCAACGGTATTAGAGGAACGCCATACGGTCATTCTGGGGTTCAACGATAATATATATACCTTGTTAAATGAGTTAATCGAAGCTAACTCCAATCACAAAAACCAGTGTGTTGTCGTAGTCGGTACTCAGGAAAAAGAGGAGATGGAGGAGGCAATTGCTTCCCGTATTACTGATTTCAAAACGACGCATGTGATCTGCCGGAGCGGTTCCCTGTCGGAAGCGCATATTTTGGAACGCTGTTCGGTGGAAAGAAGCCGTTCGGTCATCATCAACGTCTATGATGATGCGGAAACAATCAAGATTATTTTATCCATTGCAACTTATTTGAAGGATAGGGAATTGCTTGTAAAAGATTTATTTGTGACTGCAGCGATCCAGGAAGAACAGAACGTGGAAGCGGCAAGAATTGCCGGAGAAGGCAGGGCAGAGATTATCTATGCCAACGATGCCATTTCCCGTATCATCGCCCATACCTGCCGTCAGCCGGGCTTGTCCAATGTATTGGTGGAACTGTTTGACTATGACGGAGACGAATTGTATTTTGAAACAATTCCCGAATTGTACGGCAAGACCTTATACGAAACGCTGAACTTGTTTCCGAAAGCTGTTGTCTTCGGCATCCGCAAGGAAGATGGCCCGCATCTGAATCCGCCCATGGACACGGTGTTGGAGGAAGGGGATCAGATTATCCTATTGGAAGACGATGACGGCTCTTATGAACTGTCTTCCAATGCTGCCGCAGTACAGGAAGAACTGATTGTGGATTCTGAGGCGAAAAAAACAGCATATAAAGAAAATCTGCTTATCCTGGGTTGCAACAGTATGATTGAACGTATCCTGAGAGAATATGACTGCTATGTAGAGCAGGATTCGCAGGTTACGATCGTATATCCGGAAGAGTTGAAACTGGATAAGACCTGTTACCGCAATATTGTGATAGATCAGGTGATCGGTTCGGGGACAAACCGCCGGCTTTTGGAAGAAATGCTGTCGGCGGATGTGGATGATATTCTGATCTTAAGTGATGACAAACTGGATCCCGAAGCATCCGATTCCCAGACATTGCTGCAGTTGATTTTCCTACGGGATATTGCACAGAAGACAGGAAAAGCTTTTACCATTACAAGTGAGATGAGGAAGAGCAATAACCAGCGTCTGGCATCTCAGGCAAGAGTGGAGGATTTTGTAATCGGTTCCAATATTGTCAATCTTTTAATGACGCAGATTGCCGAAAACAGAGAACTGACGGCATTGTTTGAAGATATTCTGGATGAAGAAGGATCGGAAATCTATATGAAACCTGCTTCCGATTATGTCAGGATCGGTGCCCCGGTTGATTTTTATACCGTGACGGAAAGTGCTTCCAGAAAAGGGCATATTGCTGTCGGATACAAATTGATCAGAAACGGAAGGTCGGAAATCGTTACCAATCCGTTAAAATCGGATAAAGTGGTATTTGAAGTGCAGGATTATATGATTCTGATTGCCGAAGATTAATAAAGATGTTTTGCAGTATGAATACGCCTTAAGAAAGCTGATTGAGAAATTGATGAAGAATTCAGACGTATAAAAAAGGATAAAATATGGGTTATTTTTAATCGAAGGAAAAAGGAATGGACACTATAAACAATAATAACTTACGGAGGAATTTATATGTTATTTTTACAATATCCCAAATGTACAACCTGCCAAAAAGCAAAGAAATGGCTGGATGATAACAAAATCCAATACGAAGACCGCCATATCAAAGAGGAAAATCCTTCTTACGATGAGTTAAAGAAATGGCATCAGATCAGTGGACAGCCCCTGAAAAGGTTCTTTAATACAAGCGGGCTGCTCTATAAGGAAATGCAGTTAAAGGATAAACTGCCGGAAATGAGCGAAGAAGAGCAGTACCACCTGCTTGCCGGCGACGGAATGCTGGTAAAAAGACCGCTGGTAATCGGAGATGATTTTGTACTGATCGGATTCAAAGAAAAAGAGTGGGGAGAAGTTTTGAAATAATCTTCTCTCTATATAAATTTAGGTAAGAGTTCTCAATATTTTACTCTATTGCGTGATAGGGTTCCGGATATGTAAAACGATCGTCTGTTTGATATAGGAAACTGATGAATTTAAAAATGTGTACCATCAGTTTTCCGCTATCGGTAATAAGTATTTCTCCGTTTTTATCTATGACAATGTTGTGGGATGCAATCTGCTCATTGTAGCGGCGTTCAATCATGCCGTATTGCTCTGTAAAAACATCCTTGCAATATACTTTAAATTCATCTTCATCTACACTGGCTTCTGTTTGCTCCAAACAACATAGAATATAGACAGAAAGAGAGCGGTCCATACTGACGACGCATAAAGAAAACCAAAGCATATTTACCAGTGCGAAGCTGACTATGGAGAAACAGATATCTTTATAATCGTGAAAAATATGTTTGCGTAAAAGGATAAAGGCGACTATCATCAAAATAAGTACAAGCAACAAACGCAGAATTCCATCGTAAAAATATATCCCCGTTATGTTTAAAATCGATAAATGAAATGTAAGCATATATACAATGCTGGCTGCAAGTATAATAATCATTTGTTTGAAGCCCCACAGCATAATTTCTTTCAACTTTTTCATGGTTAATCCGTCCTTTCAGCCTTTTTATATAGCCCTATATTATATAAGCCGACAGATTCCTCATCGGGATATTCGGTATAATCGATTTGATACTCTTTTACCAATTCAAATTGATACGGAGTATCGGCAAGCAGAGTGTCATTGATGGTGGGAACATTCCATTCATCACCGATTGTTAATGAAAAAACACAGTATAGTTCATCATATTCGTATACACTCTGTTGTATTGTTTCTCTGACATAGTCGAAATCGTATCCTCTGCCTCTGTAATGATCATAGATATTAACAGGATATTGACATTTATTATATAGAGAAAAACACAGCCCGTTTATTACAATTCCATCCTGAGTACGTTCCCCGATATCTTTCATCATCTCGCTTTCTGCATAAGAGCGGTGAAATAAGGTGTAATAGCTTGATGCCGTAACACAAAAAATCATGGAAATTGAAAAGGCCAGATAAAAAATTTTTTTCCGATTTGTTATTAAAATCAAAAACAAACAAAATGCTGTGAAGATTGAACATATGTACAACAAATGTCTTAAATCGGATGACAACGCTCTCCCTTCCCGATAGTTGCAGTATATAAGAACCATGCTCCCGATTATCACAATGGTGGATCCAATCAGGAAAATGTTATGAAGCCAGCCTTCTTGCATAAATGTTTCATAATATTTTGTAAAAGCGTATGCAATCCCAACAAGTAATACTGCAAAAGTAATAGATGCTTTGCTTTCCGTGAGTTGATCCAGAAAAATCGTTTGTAACCAATGTACACAGATCAAAGAACAAATTAGAAATGCTGTTTTGTCTTTTTGGGCAAAAATGCCATAGATTAAGAGCCCAATGGCAATAATACTCATAACCAGTAAGAGATAATTATAGATAAATTGATAGGAACACAAAAAGCTTTTAAAATGATTTAGAAAAAGTTTCAATGAGAACTCTGATGTCTGTATTTTACCGCCATGTGCGGATAAGGTGTCTATTATCGTATCCCAGATATGTTGGCGATAAATCAGTAAATTCATAAATTCGCTAATAGCGGCTCCCGCCAAAATACCGAGTAAATAAAAGCTGCCACCCTTGCGATCCTCTTTGTCGAAAATCATTTCCGTCAGCCATATAAATCCAGCCCACAATACTAAAAAGGGGACTCCCATATATATGATACAAAACGAAATAACAGATAAGCATCCGGTCAAAAACCATCTGGTTTTGCCCGTATAATTTAACAAGAAAAATAATAAAAGTATTGCCACAAATGTGCAAGGAACAATTGTCATTGCACTTCGTGTTTGTAAAAAGAAATGAAAATCCAATATGTAGGCGAGGAGAGTTAACAATTGTATTTTTTCGTGATTTGGAATAACAATAACAAGGCATTTCCAGAGTAAAATGCCAATCACGTATCCTAACATGACATAGGTAAAGCGCAATCCCCAGAAATTATTACCAAAAACCGACATTGAGGCAGCCGCTAACAAGTTGGGTAATAGAAAAGTCTTGGTATTAGCCAGTGACGTTGTCACAAGATTGCCGCTCAATAATGCAGATATACCTTCATTTACTGTTTTTATTGCAGTTTCATGATATGCAATTTCATCCACTACCCATTGTTGTGAAAGCCATGCAAATTTTGGATCGGATTCTAAGAATAACAATCTTAAAAAATATAAAAATGTTAAAATAAAAAAATATTTACTCTTTTTATTTAACTTTTTCAAATTTAAGCATATCATGAGTTGCCCTTTCGCATGTGTACCTTTATCATTATAAGCTTGTTGTACATTATAAAAAACCAAAATAATGGTACATCATAAATTTGGCATGGTCAAGCCTTTTTCAAATGACAAAATTTTAAACTGATGATGAAATATAAGGACATTGTTCTGGCAGATATAAAAAACGGACAGATCGGTACCTATGGGGACTATGGACTGAATTATTTTTTGTTTGTTTTACAGAGGTAAGCAGTTTCCTGATAAGAACTGTATGTTAGAAGCATTGTATTTTTTAAAACAAACTGGTAAAATAGTACCATAGGGGACAGCGATTTATATGGGTATTTCGAATGTTTTTGTAGTAAGGGGTGTTGGGGATGAAAGCATATAATCATTTATTTGAATCACTGGATCTTTTTGAGGACTTTTTGGACGGGATTGAGTTAGACAGAAATAAAAGGGTTTTGCTTCGGATTCACAGCAGTATACATACCATGGAAATGATGAATGACCTTGCGACGGAACTGAAGGAAATTCTGCCGCAAGCCGTTATGATCGGATGTAGTACTTCTAAAGTTATATTTGAGGGGAAACTGGTTTCAAGCGCCTGTTTGATTTCCATTACGGAATTTTGCGATTGTGAAATGCGTCTCGGAATGTTTACGTGTGTAATGGGTGACGGTGAAGGGCGGGACGGAGAAGATCTGAGCAGGGAAGTGTCGGAGAAACTGGTAAAAGGTGACAGGGGAATGATGCTTGCCTTTTTCCCGTTGTCCTATTATAAAACAGCAAGATTTGTGGAGGAGATGGATGCGGCAAATCCCGGGCTCAAGATGATCGGCGGGGTATCTTATGTCGCAGATGCCGCACATTTTGAGGTAGAAAACTATGCTTATGTATTGGCTGATACACAAGCTTCTGCCAGCGATATGGCGGCGGTCATGCTGGTATCTCCACAACTGTCGATATATGAAAATGTCATATGCGGTGTAGAGAATCTGGGACGAAGCTATGAGGTAACCAAAGCGCATGAACATTATCTGGATGAAATAGAGGGTAAAAGCGGTGCGGAATGGTACGCGGAAATGCTCGGAAAAGAAGAATTGGACAAGGATCCGTCTTTAGCAGGTATTTTTCCTTTGGTACAGGAAAACACCGGAATTGCCTACAGTGTAGTTTATGAGCCCTATAATATTCTGCCGGAGCCATGGAAGTCCACAAAGAAGGACAGGGTTAATCTGTATAGCGGAATAACTGAAGGTGAGCGGTTCTATCTGGGATATTTTGATCCCAAGAAAATCGTGGATCAGATGAATACGGTGTATCAGGAACTGTCTCAGGCACCTGTAGAGGTTCTGTTTGCTTATGACTGTCTGGCACGGATGTGGATGCTGCATGATTGTGCCGAATGGGAGATCGGACAGTTTCGCACTACCAATATAAGCGGGGCATTGTTAGGGGGAGAAATCAGCAATATCAATGGGCAGAACAGATATGCGAATTCTACCTTTGTTGTTGCGGGAATTTCGGAAGACCCGAATGCAAGGATTCTTTTAAAAGGGAAAGCCCTGCATAATGTTTCTGCATTACAGCATGAAAACGTGCAGATGATCAATTATCTGCTGACCATGGGAAACAAACAGCTGAATAAGCAGCTGGATGAACAGCAGAATAAAATGAAAAAAGCCATGTTTTACCATGAGGTATTCGGACTGGCAAATCAATCCAAGTATTTGTATGACAGGGAAAAGAAGAATTTGGATAAAATCGCCGTTTTCTCTCTTAAGAATGAAAGAATGCTCAAGCTGTTTATGGGACGGGGCGCTTTACAGAATAAGCTGAAAAAGCTTTACAAAGCAGCAGGAGAGAAAATGACCGGAAAAGGCTTTTATCCGTACAGCTATGGGGAATATTCATTGCTGATTGCAGCTGAGGATAGTGTGGAAGACGAAAAATTTAAAAAAATGATGAAAGATGTCTTCGAAAAACTAAATGGGAACAGCTGCAACGAATTTGTGTTGTCTTACGAATGTGCATTGGTTTTGCATGAAGAAGAACCTGTGCAGAAAGCCGAAGCGATGCTGCAGTATGGAATAAAATATAAGCAGCCCTTTGTCATCTACGGAGAAATGCCGGAAAAAGTGCTGGGGATCAAAGACGAGATGCATATGCTGCAGATATTGAAAGATGCATTGGCTCAGGACAGGATTATTCCTTATTTTCAAGGTATTTATGATAACAGGCAGGGATGCATCAATATGTATGAAGCACTGATTCGTATTCTGGACGATCAGGGAAATATGTATTATCCGAACCAGTTTTTATCCATTGCCAAAGAGGCCGATCTGTATGAGACTTTATCGGTTGTCATGGTAAAAAAAGTAATGGAGATGTTTCTGAATAAAAATGTTACCGTGACAATCAATCTGAATGTGCGGGATATTTATGACCGCGATATGATTAAGATGATCTTCAAATACCTGAAAGAAGAAAAACATCCTGAAAATTTCGTGTTTGAACTGGTAGAGAGTGAAGAAGTTAAGGATTATTCTTATATTAAGCAGTTTGCGGACAGTATTCATGAATATGGTGCCAGAATTGCAATTGATGATTTCGGAAGCGGGTTCTCCAATCTGATGCATATTATCAGAATCGATGCGGATATTATAAAAATTGACGGTGATATTATCAAAGGCGTCTGTACGGATGAAAAATGTCGTGAATTTTTGGAGATGATCAATGACTGGTGCCATCATAAGAACAAAGAGATTGTGGCGGAATTTGTAGAGAATAAAGATATTCAAAAGGCAGTCAGGGATATCGGAGTTACACATTCACAGGGTTACTATTACGCGAAACCGGAGCCGTGGGAAAATAAATAGCGTAAATGCAAGGGAGTATATTTTTGCTCCCTTTTTTTCATACTAAGAAAAAAAGAAAAAGAGGGCGGCAAAATGAATGATACAATCAGACTTTTGGAGGAAGTGGATCTCGGATGCAAGATGGCAATCAACAGTATGAACAGGATTTCCGATTACAAAATGGATCCGAAGCTTTCCCATGTTATTGAACACTATAAATATAAGCATCTGGAAATGCAAAAAAAGGCTGCGGATTTGTTGTGTAAAAACGGTGCATCCGAGAAGAATCCCGGTGCGATGGCATCCGCTATGGCAAAAATGACAACGGAAGTCAAAATGTTTATGAAAGATGACAATAACCAAGTGGCAAAAATCATGATGAACGGATGCAACATGGGGATCCAGTCCATGTCCGAAAATATCAATAAATACAAGCAGGCATCTTCGGAAAGTACGGGGCTTGCAAAAAGTCTGGTAAAGGCGGAAGAAGATTTTATGTGTGATCTAAAACAGTTTTTATAAAAAGTCGAAAAGTTTTGATAGGAAAATTCCTCCGGACAGGGTATAATGAAAATAGCTGGAGCATTCAGCTGCAAGTAAAAAGCTATGAAATGAATAAGGAGGAAAGTTATGGCAAACAGATTTGTATTGAATGAAACATCCTATCATGGAGCAGGTGCGATCAATGATATTGCGACCGAGGCAAAAGGGAGAAATTTTGGAAAAGCATTTGTATGTTCCGATCCTGATCTGGTGAAATTTGGGGTAACCGGTAAGGTATTGAAGGTATTGGACGACGCGGGACTTACATATGAATTATATTCCAATATTAAACCCAATCCCACCATTGAGAATGTACAGACAGGTGTAGAAGCTTATAAAAAATCCGGTGCAGACTATATCATTGCGATCGGTGGCGGATCTTCCATGGACACTGCCAAAGCAATCGGCATTATTATCAACAATCCCGATTTTGCGGATGTTGTAAGTCTGGAGGGTGTGGCACCCACCAAAAATAAAAGCGTTCCGATTTTTGCGGTACCCACTACAGCAGGAACCGCAGCAGAAGTAACGATCAACTATGTTATTACCGACGTGCAGAAAAACCGTAAAATGGTATGTGTAGACCCGAAAGATATTCCGGTGGTTGCATTTGTGGATCCGGATATGATGTCTTCCATGCCCAAAGGCCTGACTGCCGCAACCGGTATGGATGCCCTGACACATGCGATCGAGGGATATATTACCGCAGGAGCATGGGAATTGTCCGATATGTTCCATTTAAAAGCAATTGAGATCATTTCCCGTTCTTTAAGAGGTGCGGTAGCAAATACACCGGAAGGAAGAGCCGATATGGCTTTGGGACAGTATGTTGCCGGCATGGGATTTTCCAACGTGGGATTAGGTATTGTCCACTCTATGGCACATCCTTTGGGAGCTCTTTACGATACCCCTCACGGTGTGGCAAATGCAATTATTCTTCCGACGGTTATGGAATATAACGCAGAAGCGACCGGCGAGAAATACCGTGAAATTGCCAGAGCAATGGGTGTTGAAGGTGTCGATTCCATGACGCAGGAGGAATACCGTAAGGCAGCCATTGATGCGGTAAAACAGCTTTCTATAGATGTAGGAATTCCCGCAGATTTAAAGGAAATTGTAAAGAAAGAAGATATTCCTTTCCTGGCACAATCGGCATATGATGATGCATGCAGACCGGGCAATCCGAAAGAAACCAGCGTGGAAGATATTACCAGGCTGTATGAATCTTTGATTTAACAATATCCATTAGGAATAGAAACGGAAATAGAAAAGGAACTGTTATCTTTCAAGATGCACAAAGCATAATTGGCAGAACAGTTCCTTTTTTTGACAGGAGATCGTTGGAAGAATGAAGTTTGGCTTTAAAAAGAAAAAAAGCGGTTATAATAAGGAAACACAGATTCCCATGATGCGGATCAGTATCTGTACGGGAGAAAAGGTCGCAGGTTTCAAGGACAGGGCGACAGGAAAGTTTACGGATGTGATGCTGATCAGAAATGAGGCAGATTTTGACAAGTTTTGCAGGGAATATGATATAGAAAAAGAAGATGTCGGAAAGATGTGGTAAAAGGAGGAAACAATGTACGATATCATGATTATCGGTGCGGGTCCGGCTGGGCTTTCAGCAGCGATTTACGGAGTCAGGGCAGGGAAAAGCGTGCTGGTATTGGAAGGAAAGACCTATGGAGGACAGATCATCAATACGCCGGAAGTAGAAAATTACCCGGGGATACAAAAAGTATCCGGTTTTGAATTTGCAACGGGACTTTATAAGCAGGCAAAAGAATTGGGTGCCGAGATTAAAATGGAGAAGGTCGTTTCTGTCGAAAAAAAGGAAAAAGGATATGATCTGGAAGCGGCAGGGATCAATGCCGATCGTGAAAAGACAGATGATCTCATCACAGTAACGACTTCCAAAGGAACTTATGAGGGACGAACGGTCATTTTGGCAATGGGCGTAAAAAAACGTTTATTGGGGCTTCCTAAGGAGCAGGAACTGACAGGTGCAGGCATTTCCTACTGTGCTACTTGTGACGGAATGTTCTATCGGGATAAACGTGTGGCAGTCAACGGCGGCGGAAACACGGCCTTGGAAGATGCCCTGTTTTTATCCAATTATTGCAAAGAGGTTTATCTGATTCACAGAAGGGATAGCTTTCGCGGGGAACAGAAACTGGTAGAGATGTTGAAAAAGAAGGAGAATGTTATTTTTGTTCTGAATAGTGTCATTACAGGATTATTAGGCGAGGGAAAATTAACCGGGATTCAGATAAAAAATGCGGACGGAGCAGAAAAAGTACTGATGGCAGACGGCCTTTTCGTTGCCATTGGTCAGGAGCCGGAGACGGATCTGGTGAAAGATTTGGTTGCGACGGATGAAAATGGGTTTATCCGGGCAGATGAAAACTGTAAAACTTCCGCGAAGGGAATTTTTGTGGCAGGGGATTGCAGGACCAAAGTTGTCCGCCAACTGACGACCGCAGCGGCGGACGGAGCGGTTGCCGCACTGATGGCGGCAGAATATTTGGAATAGCGGCAAAATGGCAAAACTGTAACATAATGTCAGAGTTTTCAAACCGTTAGGAGCGAAACAGAGCTGTGGCAAGTTTGCAAAGTGCCGTCTGGTCTTCACATGCCATCAACTCCCTTGCAGAATGCATGGATAACAGCGGAACACCTGCATCGACACAGGGAATGTTTAATTTGGCAGAGGTGATGCTCCCAAGGGTGGAACCTCCCCTCATATCCGAACGGTTGACGTATTTTTTATAAGGAATATGGTTTTCCTCACAAAGCGCTTGAAGGATGCTGACATACGAGGCATCCGTTGCATAGGATTGTTTGGAAGATAATTTTAACGCAATGCCGTCTCCCAGACAGACATGATTGGTCAGATCGTTTTTGTCCGGATAATTGGGATGCATGGCATGGGCAACATCCAGAGAAAGGCAGATGCCGCCTGCCAGAGCACAATGAAGCTGCTTGCGATCCGATCCGAGGCTTTCAAAAATCCGTTCCAGGATACCGAGGGTCAGGCCTGAATCTGCTCCCTGTTTGGTTGTGCTGCCAATCTCTTCGTTGTGGTAGAAAGCGGATATACAAATGCGGTTACCTGTCAGATCTGCAGTTGTAACAGCTTCCAAAGCGGCCTGTACGCCGGAACAGTTATCGATGCGGGGAGAGGAAAAGAACTCTCCGCCGATTCCGGTACAAGTCCCTTCATCTGCATTATAGAGAAACAATTCGTAATCTAAAATTTCCTCTTTCGGAACACCAATCAGATCTCCCAAGTAAGCGTGAAAGAAATCGTTTTCTTCTTTTGGGGTTTTTATGGAAGCCAAAGGTAACATATGAAGCTGGGAATTCAGCTTATTCCCATCGTTGATTTCATGGTTCATATGGATGGCCAGCCCCGGGATGATGACAACAGATTCTTCGGAGTCGATCAGATGCATGACAGGGTGAAACGGATCCGCCCCTTTGGTACAAACTTTTCCTGCGATTCCCAGCGGTCTGTCCAGCCAACTTGTATAAACGGCGCCGCCATATGGTTCCACATTTAATCTGCCGTATTCATCCGAGCATATTTCCGGATTTGGTTTAATGAGGAAGGCGGGCCAGTCCGTATGGGCCGTGATCATGCGAAAATCGGGCGGCAGATTATTTTTGCCGATGTTTTCTCCCAAAGTGAAAGCAATACAGGTTGAATCGTAGACATTGATAAAATATTTTCCGCCGGCCTTTAAGTTAAAAGGTTCTTTCAGTATCAACTCCTGAAATCCGTTTTCTTTGAGTTTGTCCATGCAGTATGCACAGCAGTGAAAAGGAGAATGGGCATATGCGGTCAATTCCGCAAGTGCTTTGATTCGTGAATTTATAATATGCATCAGATAACCTCCTGCCATTATTTTGTATCTGAATGAGTTTTCCGTAATCTGTCCGCCTGTATCGGTCCGGAACGCAATGTCCGCTTTCAGCGGAAATAGATGCGTACTGCCAAAAAGATTGGTAGATACATGTGGTGTTTCATAAAAAATATAAACAGCTTTTCTGCCATGGTAAGCCGTGGCATATGATAACGCCGCAAAGCCTGTATGACTTCGGGGTCTTCACAGACCGCCTTCATATCGGCCCGGTGTTCCCGGTAGGGAGCCTGCTTTTTTTTGTAAATGCCGCCTTTGACATGAAGAACCGTCAGGCAGAGAAAATCATTCCAAATCTGTGTCTCAAAATCATAACCGCCTTTTTCGTTACTGATACGCAGAAGGTTTTCCTTCATGATCTTGATTTTTTTCATATAGTCGGCATCGTATTTCATGGTCATGGAACTGCCGTTCATGTAGTAATAGTATGGGAAATAATCTTTCAATACCACAACCTTTCCGGCATCCAAAAACATGCAGAGGGAGAATTGGAAATCCTCGCCGATGGATACGGCATCGTTACACAAAGGAAGATTTTTTTTGACCAAAGAAGCACGGACTAACTTTGTGACCCGGTTGGGATGGAGTCTTCGTCCCATAAAACTGCCGTCATTGATCAGGACCGGAAACATTTCCTGTTCCAATGCCGCAGGTTCAAATACATCCCGGGGAAAATCCATCTGGTCATCCCACTCTTCGTGATTGCCGTCTTCGTATATGTGATGAAGTCCGCAGCAGGCAATATCCGCCTGCTCCTCTTCAATCCGGTGAAACATTTTTTCATACATATCGGGCAGAATATAATCGTCACTGTCCACATATCCGATATAACGGCCGGAGGCTGCCTCGCTTCCGGCTTTCCAGGCAGAGGTCAGGCCGCCGTTTTTCTTGTGAATCACACGGATCCTGTCCGGGTAAGCTGCCGCATAATCGTCACACATGGAGACGGAACGGTCGCTACCGCCGTCATCTACCAGAATGATTTCTATATTGGGAAGGGTCTGGGCGAGAACGCTCTTTACGCATCTGTCCAGGTAGGTTTCCATATTGTATACGGGAATGACAACACTGACATTAAATTTTGTTTCAGACATAGTTTCACCTTGATTGCTGCTTCTTAATGGTATTCATTCTTAATATCTCCCACCATTATATAAGAATATCCTGTTTTTTTCAATTTAGATTGTTTTTTCCGCAGTGCATATATGGGAGTTTTGGGAAAAATATAGTATACTGTTAACTGCTTGAAGGGGATTTCGCATTTGGCGGGATCTGAACAGCTATGCATGACACTAACATTTATGAGGAATATATGATGAAATATGTAAGACAGTTTTTGATGATATTGGCGGTTACATTTATGGGAGAAATTATGAAAGAACTGATTCCGCTTCCGATCCCGGCGGGGATTTACGGTCTGGTGCTGTTGTTTCTGGCACTGATGACGGGAGTGATCAAGCTGCCGCAGGTAAAAGGAGCGGCAGATTTTCTCATAGAGACGATGCCGATTATGTTTATTCCGGCCGCAGTGGGTCTTTTGGATACGTGGGACGTGCTGATGCCGGTGTGCGGTAAAATCCTTGTCATTACGGTGGTCTCTACGGTCCTTGTCATGGGTGTATCCGGGCTGGTAACGCAGATTGTGATGCGGATGAGGAGGGAAAAGAAATGAAAGAGTTTATCGGACAGTCCGTGTTTTTCGGTGTCTTTATTACCCTCATCACATATGAACTGGGGACATGGATCAGGAAAAAGACAAAATTGGCAATCTGTAATCCCATGCTGATTTCTATCATAGCGGTTATTTTATTTTTATTAACTTTCAAAATCGATTATACTGTATATTATGAGGGAGCAAAATATATCAGTTATCTCCTGACACCGGCGACAGTTGCATTGGCGGTGCCGTTATACGAGCAGTTTTCCAAGCTGAAGGAAAATGCTTTGGCAATTGTGGCGGGACTGGTTGCGGGAGTGCTGACATCCCTTTGCAGCATTTTCGTGATGTGTAAGCTGGCAGAGATGAGTCATGAGCTGTATGTGACGCTGCTGCCAAAGTCCATTACCACTGCCATCGGTATGGGGATTTCCGAAGAATTGGGCGGCGTCGTGACGATTACCATAGCAGTGATCGTGATTACCGGAATCATCGGTAACGTGTTTGCGGAGGCTGTCTGTAGGCTGTTTCATATTACGGATCCCGTGGCAAAGGGGATTGGTATCGGTTCCGCTTCCCATGCACTGGGTACTGCCAAAGCCATGGAGCTTGGAGAAGTGGAAGGGGCTATGAGCAGTCTTTCCATTGCGGTGGCAGGAATACTGACGGTGGTGGGAGCTTCCATATTTGCAAATTTTATGTGATGATAAAGTAATGTCTGGATAAAACAAATCGGAGGTGCCTCATTTGGCTTTGACGGCGGAGGAAAAAGAACAACTGAATAAGATCAAAGAGCTGGCGGCACATATTATGAGACTGGCTTCCGACAGCATTGTGGTCAACATGCGATTTCTGGATGTGGCGGTATCTGCCCTGAAGCCGGAAGCAAAGCCGGGACTTCAGGGTGCGGCAACGGACGGAAGCAGGCTTTATTATGATCCGGTCTGGTTGTTGAAGCATTATGAAAGGGAACCGGCTTTTGCGGCGCGGATGTATCTGCATATTCTGTTGCATTGTATTTTTTATCACAGCTATCAATACGGCAGGCTGGATAGGGAACTTTGGGATCTGGCGGCGGATCTGGCAACGGAAAACACCATTTTGGAGCTTGGAATTCACGGGACTTCTCTGAAAAAAGATGACAGGCTGCGGGAAAGCATCCGGAATCTGAGAGACTATATGAACGGAAAGGGAAGCGAAGAAGAGTACGAACGACAGGTTTCATGGAACCAGACCGGAAGCAGTTCCGTAAAAAAGCAAAAGAATGTGCCTTTTACGGCGGAGCATATTTACCGTTATCTGCAAAAACGGAGCTTTCAGCCGGAGGAACTTGGCGAACTGAGATCCCTGAGCCATGTGGATGAGCATGTGACATGGAATGTAAAGGAAGAGATGACCATAGGTCAGGAACAGTTTCAGCGGATCAGTGAGCGTGTAAAAGCGGATCTCAAGAGCTTTTCCAAAGATAAGACCAAATCGGAGAGTCTGGATGCCAATTTGGGAGAGGCCACAAAGGATCGATATGATTATGGGGATATTTTGAGGCGTTTTACCTGTCTTTCCGAGGACATGACGGTCAATGATGATGAATTTGATTATATCTATTATACTTATGGATTGTCTCAATATGGGAATATGCCGCTGGTAGAACCGCTGGAATATAAAGATGTGAAAAAGGTTAAGGAGTTTGTCATTGCTATCGACACTTCTGCTTCCTGCAGAGGACCGCTGGTACAGGCTTTCTTAAAAAAGACGTATTCTATTTTGAAGCAGAGTGAGAACTTTTTTCATAAAGTCAATATTCACATCATCCAATGCGATATGGAGGTACAGGTGGATACCAAGATTACCTGTGACGAAGATTTTGATACATTTTTGGCATCGGGCAAACTGCGGGGATTTGGCTCTACGGATTTCCGCCCCGTATTTGATTATGTGGACGGGCAGATTGCAAAAGGAGAATTCGAGAACCTGAAAGGGTTGATTTACTTCACGGACGGCTATGGGATTTATCCTGCGGCGATGCCCGCATATGATACAATATTCGTATTTTTAAATGAGGACGATAAAAAACCGGAGGTGCCCGTCTGGGCAATAGAAGTTGTGTTAAGCGAACCGGAGTTGGAAACGTTTGAGGAAAAGGAGAAGGAAGATGAACATCAGACAGGCGAAGGATTATATTAAGGATTCCGTCAGATTATATTTGAAAAAGGATGAGTTTGGAGAGTATCGGATCCCGGTGGTAAGACAGCGGCCTATTTTTCTATTGGGTGCGCCGGGTATCGGTAAAACCGCCATTATGGAACAGGTGGCATCGGAGCTTGGGATTGCTCTGGTATCTTATTCCATGACGCATCATACCAGACAATCGGCACTGGGGCTTCCGTATATTGTTGATAAGGAATATGAAGGTGAAAAATTTCAGGTTTCCGAATACACCATGAGTGAGATCATTGCATCCGTCTATGAGACTATGGAACAAAGCGGAATCAAAGAGGGGATTTTGTTTTTAGATGAAATTAACTGTGTTTCCGAGACGTTGTCACCGTCCATGCTGCAATTTCTTCAGTACAAGACTTTTGGCAGGCATAAGGTGCCGGAAGGCTGGATCATTGTCACTGCCGGAAATCCGCCGGAATATAATAAATCGGTCAGAGAATTTGATGTGGTTACCATGGACCGTCTGAAGGTGTTGGAGGTAGAAGCCGATTATGATGCATGGAAGGTTTATGCAAGGGAAATGGGGATCCATGGTGCGATTGTCAGCTTCCTGGAGTTGAAAAAAGAATATTTCTATCATATCGAAACCACGGTAAAGGGACGGCTTTATGTGACAGCCAGAGGTTGGGAAGATTTATCCCAGATCCTGTATCTGTATGAGGAAGAGAAGCTTCCGGTGACCGAATCACTGATCGGTCAATATATCCGAAATGAGAAAATCGTCAAGGAATTCGGTGCCTATTATGATCTGTATCAGAAATATAAAAAGGACTATCATGTGGATGAAATCCTGCGCGGTGAAGTTACGGAAGAGATTGTCAGAAAGGCACAGGAGGCACCTTTTGATGAGCGTCTGTCCCTTCTGGGTATGCTGATCGATAAAGTGATGGCCCATATCAAAGAAAATATGGAGACCGCCGCATACATGCAGGAACTGATGAATCCGTTGAAAGCGGTCAAGGCAGCCGATGATGCTCTCGACATGCTGGAAAAACAGATACAGGCCCGAGAAAAAATCCTGTCCAATCTGGCAAAGGGCGGCTCTTTGTCTCCGGCGGATAAGAAAAAACATAAACGATTGATCCGCTTTATGGAAGAAGCAAAGCGTGAGGCAGTTACTGAGCGTCTTGCTACAGCGGAACAGATATTTGCAACAGTAAAAGCAAAATTTGACATGCAGGTGACTGCCATGAAAAAAGATACGGAAGTTTGCAAGAGCGAACTCTCTGCGCTATTTGCATTTGTGGACGAAGCTTTTACAGAAGGAAACGAAATGCTGATCCTGGTGACCGAATTGACGGTCAACAATGATTCGGCGTCGTTTATAGCAACCTTTGGCTGTGAAGCTTATCAGAAGCACAATGAACAGCTGTTGCTGTCCGAACGGTCGGATCAGCTGATTCGGGAAATTCGCGAGTTGAATTTATAAGATAAAGGAAATGACATGACAGAGCGACGTTATGAAACGGCAGGTGCCGTGTACTTTTATACAAATTCAGAATCCGGAGCCACTATTACCGGTTATGAAGGGACCAAGATGGAAGTAAGCATTCCTCCCGAAATAGAGGGCAATGCGGTCTGTGCTATCGGGAAAAAGGCTTTCTTCAATCGGAACGGGCTTTTTCGGATTCATGTCCCGGAGACTGTCCGGACAATCGGGGATTGGGCTTTTGCTCATTGCCGTGATCTGGAGGAAATTTATCTGCCAAGGCAGGAATATGAGTTGGGCAGAGCGCTGTTTACGGAATGTGACAGCCTGAAAAGAATTTGTCTGACAGAGACAGGCGACAGCGGACACGGGAAGGATGAAAACGGCGAAACGGCAAAGATGGACTCGGTGAAAGGTTTTGGCTCCCTTTTAGCGGCGGTATGCGGCGTCCTGGATGCACCATATTTATTTCAGACAACGGAGCGGGATAATGAGGAATGGCTTGCGTTATGGGATACAAGAATGCTGACAATCCTTCACGAAGACGACATGGAAGGATATACCAGGCTGCTGTTGTGCGGAGAAGAGGATTACGGCAGCCGGGAAAACAATCCGGAATTCTTTTTGTCGGAAAAGAGAAAAAGGAAAGTGAGATTGGCTTTTCTGCGCTTGTTGTACGATAAAGGATTAGCCACTGCTAATAAAAAGGAACTGAAAAACTATTTACTTTCCCATTCGAAGGGTTGCGAAAGTGAAGAAACATGGCAGGTTCTGAAGGAAGAGCATGGAGAAGATATAGAGTATATTTCGCTGTTTTTGGAGCTTGGTTGTCTGACCATGGATAACTTTGACGGCATTTTGCGGGATCTGGGAGAGGAACACCCGCAGATGAAAGCATATTTTATGCGATACAGAGAGGAAAAGTTGGGCGGATATGATTTTTTTGAGCATTTGTCTTTGGACTTATGAGTTGGAAAAAGCAGTCATATCATGTATAATATAGAAAATGTGGAACTGAGGAAAAAGCGGGATAAGTGGAAAGGAGAATAAGGGATTGGATTATCAACAGGCATATGAAAAACTGGAACGATATGGGCAAACTCATCTGCTTAAATATTATGATGAATTGAAAAAGACGGAACAGGAAGCTTTGCTGGAACAGATCATGAAAACGGATTTTTCGGTAGTGGACAGCCTGAAGAGCCGGGCGGATGTATCGAAAAAAGGAGAGATTACCCCCATAACTTCCATGCAGACGGATGTTATAGATAAAAAAAGAACAGAATTTGAAAGATTGGGATTGCAGGCAATCCAAAACCGAAAGGTGGGGGCCGTTCTGCTGGCAGGCGGCATGGGAACGCGTCTCGGTACAGATGAACCGAAAGGAGTTTATAACATAGGCATTACAAAAGATTTGTATATTTTTGAATGCCTGATCAATAATCTGCTGGATGTTGTCAAGAGAGCCGAAGAGTGGGTTCCTCTGTTTGTTATGACCAGTGATAAGAACCATGAAAGGACAGTCGGCTTTTTTCAAGAGCATGATTTCTTTGGCTATAAAGCCGACGAAGTGTGGTTTTTTAAGCAGGAGATGGCACCGGCAGTAGGCTATGACGGAAAAGTGCTTTTGGAAGAAAAGGGGAAGATTTCAACCTCTCCCAACGGAAACGGCGGCTGGTTTGTTTCACTTGACCGGAACGGACTGCTGGATAAGATACATGAGATGGGAATAGAATGGCTGAATATTTTTTCTGTGGATAATGTGCTGCAGAAAATGGCGGATCCCGTCTTTGTGGGTGCGGTTATTGACAGTCATGTGGAAGTCGGTTCAAAAGTAGTCCGCAAGGCAAATCCCGAAGAAAAAGTTGGGGTAATGTGTCTGGAAGACGGAAGACCTTCCATTGTGGAATATTATGAGCTGACGGAAGAGATGCGGTATGAGCGCAATGAGAATGGAGAACTTTCCTATAATTTCGGAGTTATCCTCAACTATCTGTTTTCCGTATCGGCGCTGGAGAGAATTATGTCCCATAAGCTTTCACTTCATGTGGTGGAAAAAAAGATTGCATGTCTGGATGAAAACGGCAACGGGATAAAACCGGAGCAGCCGAATGGTTACAAATTTGAACAACTGGTGCTGGATATGATCCATGACCTAAAGAGCTGTCTGCCCTTTGAGGTCATAAGAGAAAAAGAATTTGCGCCGATCAAGAACGCAACGGGCGCAGACAGTGTGGATACTGCGCGGGAATTGTTGCGAAAAAACGGTGTCGAACTTTAAATGACATATTGATACATAAAGATGAAGTGGCAGAAGCTTCCTGCCATAATAAATAAGTGGAAAATTTCATGGGAACCGAAGTAGGCGTGTTTGGCATTGAAAACTTTTAATTTTAATGCATAAATCACGCCTCCTATTGTATATAGGAGCCCGCCTGCCAGCAGCCACAGGAAAGCCGGCGTGGATAATGTCTGAATGATCGGCCGGATGGCACTGATACAGATCCATCCCATTCCGATATAGAGCAGGGACGAAAACCATTTGGGGCAGGTAATCCAGAGCGCTTTGATTAAAATACCGCCAAGAGCGATGCCCCATACGGCTAACAGCATCCGGTAACCGATGTGATGGTCCAGTACCAGCAGACAGACAGGTGTGTAGGAACCTGCAATCATAACAAAAATCATCATGTGATCAATTTTTCTGAAAATCCTGATGATATTAGGAGCTACATTAATAGAATGATATGTGGTACTCGCACCGTAAAGCAGGATCATGCTGCTGATGAAAATGAACATGGCAAAAGTATAGATTGTACCCAGTCGGGACGCTTTTATCAATAATGGAACGGCACTTCCCATTGCCAGTATCATAGCAACAAAATGGGTAATGGCGCTTCCGGGTTCACGGATAGATATCTGCATAAAACAACCTCCTTGAAAAACAACAAGTAGTTTTCAAAACTACGTTTCGATGACTTGATGTTACAACATATTATTCCTCGTGTCAAATGTTTTATGCATGTTTTTTGAAAAGAAAAAAACGAAGGACAATTCAATCTTCTTCAATCACTTGAATTTCCAAATAGTCGAAAGGGATTTCTTCTATAAAGTTGTCCTGATAAAAGCGTGCCTTATCGTGGCGTTTGAATTCATCCACGGTTTTATCCAGCCAAATGGGCTTGCCCAGATCAAATTCATAGCAAATTTCTTCCAAACCGCGGAAAATTTTATGCGTCCGGGTGTCTTCGCTTTCTTCGGCGAATACCGTATCCTTTAATAAGTGGTTGTCTTTCCAGATTTTACCCCATAAACGAAACATGGTTTCTCCTTTCCCGACCGATATTGCCGGCATTCCGAATGTTCTGAGGGATATTATAACAGAGGTTTTCGGAGCGGGCAACTTCATCGGAAATGCGGTATGAAAATGAAAAAAGAATAAAATTTTAGTTTATTTTGTACATATGAAAAAGAAATATGGTAAGATAAGTCTATACAATGACCATCGAGGTGATAGGCAGTGGAAATGAAACGAGAGCGCAGCAACGACGTAGAGAGTTGGGAAGAGGTCGTATTAATATATAATTCTGCTTTAAAGGAAATCGGAACGAAGCTTGAGATTCTGAATGATGAGTTTCAGCATGTGCATCAGTACAATCCCATAGAGCATATTAAGTCGCGTATCAAGACGCCCCAGAGTATTGTCAAGAAGTTAAAAAAGCATGGCTATGAGTCTACGATTGACAATATGGTCAAGTATGTAAATGATATTGCCGGCGTGCGTGTTATTTGTTCTTTTACTTCCGATATTTACAGAATTGCGGAAATGATTATTAATCAGAATGATATTAAGGTGATTTCGGTAAAGGATTATATTCTGAATCCCAAGCCCAGCGGATATAAGAGCTATCATTTGATCGTTACGGTACCGATTTTCTTATCCGATCGTATTGTAGATACAAAAGTGGAAATCCAGATCCGTACGGTAGCAATGGATTTCTGGGCAAGTCTGGAACATAAAATTCATTATAAGTTCGAAGGAAATGCACCGGAGCATATTAAACAGGAACTGATCGAATGTGCCAATATGGTTTCCGAGCTGGATGCGAGAATGCTTTCACTGAATGAGCAGGTACAGGAACTGGCCAATGAATCTGCACAGCAGTCGGAAGAAAGTGAAAGTGCGGTATCATGACATATCCGATAACCTGCTGTTTGTCGGGCGGTTTGATGAGAAGACCATGGATTTCTGAAGAAATTGTAAAAAGTAAGACCTACGGTAACGATAACGTAGGTCTTTTATTATATGAAGGAATATGAAATGAGGAGTGCCCAGGCACCTCTCGGCACCTGGGCTATTATGAAAAAATTTATCTATGTCTGTAATGATTAACATTACGTAGTTCGTATTTGATGATTTTATATTAAAATATAAATATGAATAAACTATGAACAAGTAATGAAAAAATAGTTAATATTCACAAGGAGATAAAAAAAAGAAGAGAAAATTTATGCAAATTAAACAAAAAAGGAAAGAAAAATGGCAAAAAGCAGGAGGTTGTAAAAGAAAATAATACATGATAAAATAAAAACGATACATTCAGACCGTATTTGAAAGACACGGAGGGTATTTCAGTGGACAATTTTATGGATAAATTGGCAAAAAGATTTAATGCCGGTGAGATTATAAAGGCAAATGCACAGGCAGAAGCAAGAGATATGAAGAGGATGCAGGAGCGTACGGCAGAATATGAACGTATGATGCAGGAAATGCGCCGCCTGAATCTGAAAAATGTAGAAGTGACAGAGCAGGTGCAGCAGTTGATCCAGTGCGGAATAGAGCAGTTTGAAGGGTATGGAAACGGCGAAGAACTGCTGGGGGATAAAATCGATCGGAACGGTGAGCTGATAAAGGAAGAAACCAGCAATCTGAAAAGTACGGCAGAAACTGTCGGTGAAAATATTCAGGCGCTTCAGACGGCTGTTTCAGATGTATCGGTGAAGGCGGATGACGGATTTTACCGGGTGAGCGGCAGATTGGATGAGATGGAGCGTACCGTAAGCGATAATTTCAGACAAAGCCAGCAGGCTGTTTATGATGCGCTGAAAGCCCTGGAGGATAAAATCGGGACAAGCAATGGGCTGGAAGAATCTTTTGAAAGGCTGGAGACTGCAATCTCTGCAGGAAGATATGCGTCTGAAGCAGGCATAAGGGAAATGTCGGAACTGGTACATCAAATGGATGAAAATGTCCGGCAGATGGAGGAAAGTCTGCGCTCTACACGTGAGATACTGGTGGCTACCCGTATGAGTGTCGAAGAAGGACAAAAGCGTCTGGAAGATCATGTCCATAAAGAAAATGTAAGAGTTTATCGTAATGTGCAGGCTGTCATTACGGATGAAGCGACAAAGAAGGCAAGGGAAATGGGGACCCGTCTGGATCAGCTGGAGAACAGTGCGAAAAAGAACAGTGGGTTAAAACCTCTTTTGATCTTTACCTTTTTACTGGTCTTGGCATCCGTGGGCATTCAGGTTGCACAGATTTTGCAGTTATTATAATTGAAAAGAGATTTATAGGAGTACGACATGGGAAAAGTGTCTTTTAAGCCGGGCAATATGCTTTATCCTTTGCCGGCGGTACTGGTAACGGTGACAGATCAACAGGGAAATGATAATGTGCTGACCATCGGATGGACCGGAACAATCTGTTCGGATCCGGCGATGGTCTCAATTTCGGTAAGACCGGAGCGATATTCATATCATATGATAGAGGAGACGGGAGAGTTTGTTATCAACCTGACCACAAAGGAACTGGCATATGCAACGGATTATTGCGGTGTAAAAAGCGGCAGGGATGTGGACAAGTTTCGGGAGATGCACCTGACAAAGCTTGCCGCACAGAAAGTAAAGGCACCTTTGATTGCCGAAAGCCCGGTAAATATCGAATGCAGGGTCACACAATCCATCAAACTGGGAACACATGTGATGTTTCTGGCAAAGGTTGAGGCAGTTACGGTAGATGACGCTTATATGGATGAGAAGAATACATTTCATCTGAGTAAGGCGGATCCGATTGTTTATTCCCATGGAGAATATTATACCCTGGATAAAATGATCGGGAAATTCGGTTACAGTGTCAGAAGGAAGAAACATTAGGTTTATGAGAAAAGTTACAAAGTACTATCGGGAA
This sequence comes from Lachnospiraceae bacterium, assembly GCA_051877575.1. Lineage (GTDB taxonomy): Bacteria > Bacillota > Clostridia > Lachnospirales > Lachnospiraceae > UBA2882. The sequence goes on from JBJEJA010000034.1 coordinate 138,540, forward strand.
ATAAAAATTGTATACCTGAAGACGGTATTCTTTATTATCTTGACATGTCTGTTTTTGTTTCCGTCCTTTCATAAAATAGAGAAGACGGGAGATAATATGTATACTGTTTTTCTCAACGGAAAAGAAGTTGGGATGGTGGACAGCAGGCAGACTGCGGAAGAATATCTGCGGCAGGCCCGCACCTCGTTGTCAAAAGAGGCGGGAGGCCTTGTTTTTGTAGATGTAAATATGGAGACGGAAGGCAGAGAACTGTTTTTTGGTAAAGTGGACAGCCGGGAAGATGTGGTAAACAATATGTGCAGTGCAATGAAAGAGGATGAGATTACAGACAGAAGCCTTGCATATACCATTAAGATCAATGAATTTACCGTCAATATCGAGAGTGCGGAGGGTGTAAAAGAAGTCCTTCAGGCCGCACTGAACAAATATGATCCGGAAAATGAATTTCAGGTAGAGCTTGTATTGGACCCCGACAGGGAGATTAATGTGCTGACGACAAGGATTACCACATCCGATGACAGGCAAAAAGAAGCACTGGAAATGCCGATGGCGGGTGTGGAAAAGACTTTTTATGAGATAGAACAGGAATCGGATGCCAGCTTTCAGATGAGCTTTGATGATTTTGATTACGGACTGGTGGATTTGTACTATGGGGATGAAATTGAAGTCATTGAAACTTATTTGGCACCCGGGGAACTGACGGAGATTGCATCTGCAAAAGAGATTTTAACAAAAGATCAGGAAAAGAATACGATCTATGAGGTGCAGTCGGGAGATACACTTTCGGAGATTTCCCTGAAAACGGAAATTCCCCTTGACCGGATCATTGAGATGAATGAGACTTTGGAGAATGAAAATTCCATGATCCGTGCAGGGGATGAATTGATCATCACAATCCCGGAACCGGAACTTTCTGTGGGAAGACAGGAAGAGATTTATTATGAGGAGGATTATGATGCTCCGACGGAATATATCTATAATGATGACTGGTATACGACGGATTCCGTTGTGAGGCAGCAGCCCTCTGCGGGACACAGAAATGTTGCTGCGCTTGTTACTTATCGGAATAATACCGTAACAGATACGGAAATACTGAAAGAAGAAGTAACCATTGCACCGATTCCGAAAATTGTGGAGGTCGGAACGAGGATCCCGCCTACTTATATTAAACCGATATCGGGCGGACGTCTGTCTTCCGGTTTTGGGCGCAGGAGCGCGCCGACCAGAGGTGCATCTACTTATCATAAAGGCGTGGATTGGGCAACGCCCGTCGGAACGGCTGTTGTTGCATCCTGTGCAGGTACAGTCGTCAGGGCCGGCTGGGGAAGCGGTTACGGATATGTTGTTTACATCAATCACCCGGACGGCAGACAGACCAGATACGGTCATCTGAGCAAGGTGCTTGTTAAAGTGGGAGATACGGTTTCCCAGGGGCAGAAGATTGCCCTGAGCGGTAATACCGGAAGAAGTACCGGACCACATCTTCATTTTGAAATTTTAATTAACGGAAGTCAGGTTAATCCGTTACTATATCTCGAATAAGGGATAAAAATCATAAAAAAATGTACAAATTAACTGATTTTAAAATTGAAAGTTTACAATGAAGGCATGAGTGGTATATAATAAAGTATTATAGATGTAAAATTTTGTGTTTGAGGTGCATTATGGAGCAATACGCAATTAAGGGAGGCAATCCTCTCGTGGGTGAAGTCGAGATTGGCGGAGCCAAAAATGCAGCGCTTGCAATTTTAGCTGCTTCCATTATGACAGATGAAACAGTTACCATAGAGAACTTACCCGATGTAAGAGATACGAATGTGTTGATGCGTGCCATGAAAAATGCAGGCGTTACCATGGATAGGATTGACAGACACAGTGTCAGGATAAACGGCTCCACGATACGTGATGTTGTTTTTGAAGACGATTATATCAAAAAAATAAGAGCATCCTATTATTTATTGGGTGCTTTATTGGGAAAATATAAAAGAGCCGAGGTTGCACTCCCCGGAGGCTGCAATATCGGTAGCAGACCGATTGACCAGCATATCAAGGGATTTAAAGCGCTCGGAGCAGATGTAAAAATCTCTCGCGGGCTGGTTGTGGCAGAAGCGGAGCATCTGAAGGGAAGCCATATTTATCTGGACGTTGTTACCGTCGGTGCGACCATCAATATCATGATGGCAGCCGCATTGGCCGAGGGCCAGACAATCATTGAAAATGCGGCAAAGGAACCACACGTAGTAGATGTGGCTAACTTTTTGAACAGTATGGGTGCCAATATCAAAGGTGCAGGTACGGATGTGATCCGTATTAAAGGTGTAGAAAAATTACACAAGACGGAATATTCCGTTATTCCGGATCAGATAGAAGCGGGTACTTTTATGCTGGCTGCGGCAGCGACAAAAGGTGATGTGACGGTCAAGAATGTCATTCCGAAGCATTTGGAATCCATTACTGCAAAGCTGTTGGAAATCGGCTGTGAGATTGAAGAATCCGATGATGCGGTGAGAGTTGTTTCTTCCAAACCGCTTTCCCATACACAGGTCAAGACACTGCCGTATCCGGGCTTTCCTACGGACATGCAGCCACAGATTACGGTAACGTTGGCACTTTCTGCCGGCAGCAGTATCGTGACAGAAAGTATTTTTGAAAATCGTTTTAAGTATGTGGACGAGTTGACCAGAATGGGTGCTTCCATTAAGGTAGAGGGTAACACAGCAATTATTTCCGGGGTTCCCCAATATACCGGCGCACATATCAGCGCACCGGATCTTCGTGCAGGTGCAGCACTCGTAATAGCAGGTCTCGCTGCCGAAGGTTTTACGGTTGTAGACGATATTTTTTACATTGAAAGAGGTTACGAAGACTTTGATGTAAAATTGAGAAGTCTCGGAGCACAGATTGAAAAGGTCAGTGATGAGAAGGAAATTCGTAAATTTAAGATGCGCGTATCTTAGACGGCGCAAGCATTGACCGGACAGAAAGAGAATATTGAAACAAAAACTGTATTGATATGACAGGATAGGGCTTTTCATATCAATACAGTTTTATTTTTCTGTTATAAATTTATACGGATCCGTTTTAAAGAATCTGTTCAATGGAAAGCTCGGTTGCGATGGAAAGATCAATAAACCGATCCTCCGATTTGATCATCGGTCTGGAGAGATGGGCATGATTGATATAGACAATATCCCCTTCTGTTCCGTCGGAAAGGCGCACCCGGTTGTTCATATAAGTCATTACCACATTTTCCAAGAAAGGCAATATGTAAGCGGCCTCGTATTTTTGAAGACCTTCTTTCTCAAAAATATCAATCACCTGAAAGGGACATAAGGGCCCACGGTAAACTCTTGCGGCTGTCATGGCATCATATACATCGGCTATGGCTACGATTTTGGCAAAGGGGTCGATCTTGTTTCCGGCGAGTCCGAAGGGATAACCGGAGCCGTCGCATTTTTCGTGGTGCATCAGCGCGGCATTTTTTATATGAACGCTGATATTCTGGTCCTTCAAAATGTTATAGCCCTCAATGGTATGCGTTTTTACAATTTTATATTCTTCATCCGTCAGCTTGGAAGGTTTCTTTATAATCTGGTCCGGAATGGCCAGTTTACCGATATCATGGAGCAGCCCGCAAAGGGTGGCTGTTTCGATATCTTCTTCGGACATATTGAGCCAGCCGGCAAGAATGTTGCTGATCAGGGCTACATTCATACAATGGGCAAAGGTCAGATCATCATACTGGCGCATATTGTGAAGCATATGGAAAAAATCGGAATTGTTGGACGCACCATTCATCAATTCGGTTGCCTGATGAAGCAGAGCGGTCGTATCCACCGGAGCACCTTTTTGTACAATGTCGTTGACGCTGCTTTTGAATTCATCTACCGTGTGGTCAAAATCCTGTTTGAACTTTTTGAATTCGGGACTGGACTGGATCAGATCGGAGTAAGAACGATCCGGCTCATGCATCGGTGTAACGGCGGCGGGTCTGATCCCGTCCACAGTATCATCATGAGAGATGGGAGCGTCGAACGGCTCTTCTGCCGAATCCTTAATTTTTATATGCGGAATGGAATAGAATTCCAGCCGGGTAATCATCTTATCCGTGAGAACAAGCCCTCTGGGGATGATCAGTTGATTGGAAAAGCTGAATACATCTTCACCGACGATCATACCCGGTAAAAGATTGCTGGTATATAAACGTTTCAACGGATTCTTCCCCCTTTTTAACATGATATTTTATATTATACCTTTTGCAGACACAAAAAGTCAATCTGTAGGAAAAAAGTACGCCCGATAAAAATATATGAATAAAGAATTTATAAAGTATGAGGAAGGACTTGACGGAAACCATTCGGTATTATATAGTGTCATTAGATATGAAAATTCAATATTGTGAAGTCTCTTATTCAGAGTGGTGGAGGTACAAAGGATCTGTGAAGCCACGGCAACCCCATGTGACGGTGGAAGGTGCCAACCTGAGCGAGTAATCGAACAATAAGAGGATCTTTATGTCTGAACGGTCCGCTTATGAAATGAAGCGGTTTTTTTATGCAAAAGTTAAGGAGGATTAAGAAATGGACAAACGTTTATTTACGTCCGAATCCGTAACGGAAGGGCATCCCGATAAAGTGTGTGATGCGATTTCCGATGCGATTTTGGATGCATGTATGGAACAGGACCCTATGAGCCGCGTGGCATGTGAGACATGCTGCTGTACAGGCTTTGTTTTGGTAACGGGAGAGTTGACGACCAAGGCGCAGTTGGACATCCCGGCTTTGGTGCGTAAGACAGTGGATGAGATCGGTTACAACAGAGGTAAGATCGGATTTGATGCGGATACCTGTGCGGTTATGGTAGCATTGGACAAGCAGTCTGCGGATATTGCCATGGGCGTTGATAAAGCGCTGGAAGCAAAAGAAAACAAAATGTCCGATGAAGAAATTGAAGCAATCGGAGCCGGAGATCAGGGTATGATGTTTGGTTATGCAACCAATGAGACACCGGAACTGATGCCTTATCCCATCAGCCTGGCACATAAGCTGGTATTGCAGCTTACCAAGGTGCGTAAGGACGGAACCCTTCCCTATTTAAGACCCGACGGCAAGAGTCAGGTTTCCGTAGAATATGATGAGAACGGTAAACCGATCCGTCTGGAAGCAGTGGTTCTTTCTACGCAGCATGACCCGGATGTGACACAGGAACAGATTCATGAAGATATCAAAAAATATGTATTCGATCCCGTTTTGCCTAAGGATATGCTGGATGAAAACACCAAGTATTTTATCAATCCGACCGGCCGTTTTGTAATCGGCGGACCTCACGGAGATGCCGGTCTGACCGGTAGAAAGATTATCGTAGATACCTATGGCGGATATGCGCGCCACGGCGGCGGAGCATTTTCCGGAAAGGACTGCACCAAGGTTGACCGTTCCGCAGCTTATGCCGCAAGATACGTGGCTAAAAACATCGTAGCTGCAGGAATTGCGGATAAATGTGAAATTCAGTTATCCTATGCTATCGGTGTGGCACAGCCCACTTCCGTTATGGTGGATACCTTTGGAACCGGTAAGATCTCTGACGAGAAACTGGTTGAGATCGTCCGTGAGAACTTTGACCTTCGTCCGGCCGGCATCATCAAGATGCTGGATCTGCGTAGACCGATCTACAAACAGACTGCGGCTTACGGACATTTCGGACGTAACGATCTGGATCTGCCTTGGGAAAAACTGGATAAGGTAGATGTATTGAAGAAATATTTATAATTTTTTGAGGGCCGCTTTTTAAGGAAGCGGCTTTCGCTTTGCTATGATACCTGAAAGAGAAAGAAGTGCCGTTTTTACTGGAAATGACACTTCTTTTTTGGTAGAATGGAGAAAACGAAGGAAGAGGGAAGCGAAAGAACCATGGCATTTACACATCTTCATGTCCATACGGAATATTCTCTGCTGGACGGTTCCAATAAAATTAAAGAGTGTGTGAAAAGAGTGAAAGAACTGGGCATGGACAGCGTGGCAATCACGGACCACGGGGTCATGTACGGTGTCATTGACTTTTACAGGGCAGCAAGGGAAATCGGGATTAAGCCGATACTGGGCTGTGAGGTTTATGTTGCGCCCAATTCCCGGTTTGATAAGGAAACAACGGGCGGAGAAGACCGTTACTATCATCTTGTGTTGTTAGCAGAGAACAACCAGGGCTATTCCAATCTGATGAAAATCGTCAGCCGCGGTTTTACGGAAGGGTATTATTATAAACCCCGTGTGGATATGGAAGTTTTGCGGGAGTTTCATGAAGGAATTATTGCGTTGTCCGCCTGTCTGGCAGGGGAGGTACAGCGTTATATTGCCAAAGGCCTGGTGGAAGAAGCCAAAAAGGTGGCTTTAAAGTACGAGGCGTGTTTTGGGAAAGGAAACTATTTCCTGGAAATGCAGGATCATGGTATCCCGGAGCAGAAAATGGTCAATACGGCGCTGCTTGGCATGAGCCGGGAACTGGATATTCCTCTTGTGGTTACCAATGATGTGCACTATACCTATGCGGAAGACGAAAAGCCCCATGATATCCTGCTTTGTCTCCAGACCGGCAAAAAGCTGGCAGACGAAGACCGCATGCGTTATGAAGGCGGTCAGTACTATATCAAGAGCGAAGAAGAAATGAGACAGCTTTTTCCTTATGCATTGGAAGCTGTTGAGAATACCCACAAAATCGCCGAGCGGTGCAATGTGGAAATTGAGTTTGGTGTGACCAAACTGCCGAAATTTGAAGTGCCGGAAGGCTATGATTCCCGGACCTATCTGAATAAGCTTTGTACGGACGGCCTGAAAGAGCGTTATCCGGACGATGACGGGACTTTGCGTAATAGGCTGGACTATGAGCTTTCCGTCATTCAGAAGATGGGCTATGTGGATTACTTCCTGATTGTATGGGATTTTATCAATTATGCCAGACAAAATGACATTATGGTCGGACCGGGACGTGGTTCTGCGGCGGGCAGCATTGTTTCCTACTGTCTCAAGATCACCAATATCGATCCGATTAAATATAATCTGCTTTTTGAGCGTTTCCTGAATCCGGAGCGTGTGTCCATGCCTGATATCGATATTGATTTTTGCTTTGAAAGAAGACAGGAAGTCATCGATTATGTGGGTAGAAAATACGGTGCGGATAAAGTTGTCCAGATTGTTACTTTCGGTACTCTGGCGGCAAAAGGTGTCATTCGTGACGTGGCACGTGTTATGGATCTGCCCTATGCATTTGCGGACTCACTGGCTAAGATGATACCCAACGAGTTAAATATTACTTTGGATCGTGCCCTTGCCATCAATCCCGAGCTGAGAAACCTCTATGAAAACGATGAGCAGGTTAAGGAACTGATCGATATGTGTAAACGTCTGGAGGGACTGCCCAGACATACATCCATGCATGCGGCCGGCGTCGTGATCTGTCAGAGGCCGGCGGATGAGTTTGTTCCTCTATCCAGAGGCTCCGACGGTTCCATTACCACACAGTTTACCATGACGACCATTGAGGAACTGGGACTTTTGAAAATGGATTTTCTGGGACTTCGTACCCTGACAGTCATTCAAAATGCCTGCAAACTGGTGGAAATGAGTACCGGAGAAAAGATAGATATCGACAATATAGATTTTGATGATAAAGCCGTATTTGATTCCATCGGAACCGGCAAAACCGACGGTGTGTTCCAGTTGGAAAGTGCGGGGATGAAAAGCTTCATGAAGGAGCTGAAACCGCAAAATCTGGAAGATGTCATTGCCGGGATTTCTCTTTACAGACCGGGACCCATGGATTTTATCCCCAAATATATCGAAGGGAAGAACAACCGTGACAGCGTTACCTATGCCTGCCCGGAGCTGCAACCGATTTTGGAGCCAACTTACGGTTGCATCGTATATCAGGAGCAGGTTATGCAGATTGTGCGGGATCTGGGCGGATATACTCTGGGCAGAAGTGACCTTGTGCGCCGTGCCATGAGTAAAAAGAAACAGGCGGTCATGGAAAAGGAACGCGCCAATTTTATATACGGAAATCCGGAGGAAAATGTGCCGGGCTGTGTCTCTAAGGGCATTCCGGAAGACGTGGCAGCTCAGATTTATAATGATATGATGGATTTTGCCAAGTATGCTTTTAACAAATCCCATGCGGCAGCTTACGCGGTAGTCGCATATGAAACGGCATATCTGAAATATTATCATCCGGTAGAATTCATGGCAGCGTTGCTGACCTCGGTCATTGATAATGCCGGAAAAGTATCTTCCTATATTATGACATGCCGTTCCATGGGGATTCAGATCCTGCCGCCGGATGTCAATGAAGGACTGGTCGGTTTTTCCGTTAAAGACGGAGCTATCGTCTATGCACTGACGGCAATCAAAGGCGTGGGGCGCAATATCATCGATATGCTTGTGACCGAGAGAGAACAGCGGGGGCCGTATAAAAACCTGAAAGACTTTGTGACCAGACTAGCTGACGCGGATCTGAATAAGCGTGTGGTGGAGAATTTTATTAAGGCGGGAGCCTTTGACTGTCTTCCCGGAACCAGAAAACAGCAGATGAGCATTTATGTCCAGGTTATGGACAGTATTATCAAAGATAAAAAGAGCAATATGGCAGGTCAGATGTCTCTGTTTGATCTGGCATCGGAAGAAGAAAAAGCGGATTATGATATAAAGATGCCCGATGTGGGGGAATATAAGAAGGAAGTATTGCTGGGCTTTGAGAAGGAAGTCATTGGGTTTTATATCAGCGGACATCCTCTGGAGGAATACGAAACCCTCTGGAAAAAGAAAATCTCTGCCACAACGGCAGAGTTTATACTGGACGAGGAACTGGGGCATGCGAAAATAGAAGATGGAAAAAAAGTAACTGTGGGCGGTCTCATTGCCGGAAAAACCATAAAATATACCAAAAACGATAAGATGATGGCCTTTTTGCAGCTGGAAGATCTGGCAGGAAGCGTGGAGGTTGTGGTATTTCCCAGAGATTATGAAAAATATGCGTCTAAACTGCAGGAAGAGGCAAAAGTATTTATTACAGGGCGGACCAGTATAGAAGAGGATAAAGACGGAAAAATTATCTTGGAATCCATGATGACTTTTGATGAAGTGCCGAAGACTCTGTGGATCAAATTTCCGACCATAGAGGAATATGAGCAGAAGGAAAGAGTGCTTTCATCGATCCTGGCTATGTCTGAAGGCAATGACAGCGTGGTGATATTCTGCGAAGCGGAAAAACAGATGAAGAAACTGCCTCCAAATCAGAATGTGAAAGCAGACAACCAGCTGCTGGGAAGTCTGAGGAGCGCATTCGGAGAAGAAAATATCAAACTGGTGTAGGAAATGTGCGGGGATTTACGCATATTTTACCCTAAATGAATTGAAATAGCCGAAAAAATGGATTAAAATATAACAGACGTTTTATCAGAAACGGAGGAAAAGCTATGGCAAAAGAGATTAAGACGATCGGTATTTTAACAAGCGGCGGCGATGCTCCGGGCATGAATGCCGCAATTCGCGCGGTTTGCCGGAAAGCAATCTGCAACGGTGTTAAGGTAAAAGGTATCAAAAAAGGCTATCAGGGGCTGTTAAATGAAGAGATTATAGATATGGAAAGAAGAGATGTTTCCGATACCATTCAAAAGGGCGGGACCATTCTCGGTACAGCCAGATGCAGTGAATTCCGCACGCTGGAAGGACAGCAGAAAGGCGCAGAAATCTGCCGTAAGTATGGGATTGACGGAATCGTAGTAATCGGAGGAGACGGATCCTACCGAGGTGCACAGGCACTTTCCAAACAGGGCATTAATACCATCGGACTTCCGGGCACCATTGATCTGGATATTGCCTGTACCGATTATACCATCGGTTTTGATACGGCAATCAATACAGCCATGGATGCCATCGATAAAGTAAGAGATACTTCTTCATCCCATGAACGTTGCAGCATCATCGAGGTAATGGGACGAAATGCAGGCTATATTGCTCTCTGGTGCGGTGTTGCAAACGGCGCGGAAGATATTCTGCTGCCGGAAAAATACGATTACAACGAACAGGCAATCATCAATAATATTATTAAAAACAGAAAATTGGGCAAAACACATCATATTATTATTAATGCCGAAGGCATTGGACATTCTACCTCTATGGCAAGGAGAATAGAAGCTGCTACCGGTATTGAGACGAGGGCAACGATCCTGGGTTACATGCAGAGGGGTGGAAGCCCCACCTGTAAAGACCGTTATTATGCTTCCATTATGGGTGCATATGCTGCGGATATTCTATGTGCGGGCAAAACCAACAGAGTCGTAGCGCATGCAAACGGCGGTTTTGTGGATTATGACATAGATGAAGCACTGGCTATGCAGAAGGATATAGATGAGTATCAGTATGAAGTCAGCAGAGCACTTTCCAGATAATGTGTCAGGGTTAGTTTTATAAAGTATTGGAAATCACGAATGCCATATCTGTCAGCAGGCGGTAACTCTAAAGGAGGAGCGGTGCGGCAGTTATGGCATTTATAACAGGTTGGACAAAGCGGGAAAAGCGTAAACGGAACGGAGATAGAAAATGATCACATCGGCATCGAACAAAAGAATTAAAAATGTGGTGCTTTTGGTGTCCAAGTCCAAAGAACGGAAAAAGCAGGGGCTGTTTGTCACGGAAGGTGTCAAGATGTTTCTGGAAGCACCGGATGATTGGATCAGAGAGGTATACCTGTCGGAAGAATTTATTGGCGGATGCGGAAATACAGAGACAGCAGAGCGAAAAGAGGATGTCCGGGAAGATGAAGTTTCGAATAAACTGTCCCGTCTGAGAGAGAAAACAGATGCTGTCGTTGAAACAGTAAAGGCGGATGTCTTCCGTAAAATGTGCGATACCAAAACACCGCAGGGAATACTGTGTGTGACTGCCATGCCCGAATATGATCCGGCAAAACTGTTTGACCGGAAGGAGAACGGATTATATCTGGTGCTTGAGGATATACAGGATCCGGGCAACCTGGGAACTATGCTGCGGGCAGGAGAAGGAGCCGGGATCAGAGGGATTATCATGAGCCGGAATACTGCGGATATTTTTAACCCCAAGACAATCCGGGCTACGATGGGCAGCATTTACAGGGTTCCTTTTGTCTATGCGGATCATCTGGCAGAAACCATTCGGACTATGAAAGCATTAGGCATCAAGACCTATGCCGCACATCTGGAAGGGGAAAAAGCCTATGATAAAGAGGATTACCGGGAAGCGACAGCTTTTTTGATCGGGAATGAAGGAAACGGATTGAGCAGGCAGATTGCAGATCTGGCAGATGCCTATATTAAAATTCCCATGCTTGGCAAAGTGGAATCGTTGAATGCTGCAATAGCGGCAACATTATTAATATATGAAGCGGCAAGACAGAGGAGGAATTGAAATGAAGATCGGATTTATAGGGCTGGGAAATATGGCAACGGCCATGATTGGCGGCATTATTAAAAAAGGCATTGTGAATGCCGGGGAAATCCTCGGTTCGTCGGGGACAAAAGAGTCCGTGAAAAAAGCAGTGGACGCTTTTGGAATCTGTGGTATGGAAAGCAACCGGGAAGTGGCGGGAAATGCAGATGTTCTCATATTATCCGTGAAACCGCAGATGTATGAAAAGGTAATCGGAGAAATAAAAGATGCCGTAAAAAAGGAAACCATCATCATCAGTATTGCACCCGGTAAGACAATTGCATGGCTTTCGGAACTTTTCGGCTTCGAAGCGGATGGAAAACTGGTGCGCTGTATGCCGAATACACCGGCATTGGTGGGAGAAGGCTGTACCGGAGTATGTTTCGGACAGGGCGTTTCCGTGGATGAAAAAGAAAAGGTTATGCGTATTCTGAACAGTTTCGGAAAGGCATTTGAGATTTCCGAACATCTGATGGATACTGTTGTAGGAGTTAGCGGAAGCTCACCAGCTTATGTATTTCTGTTTATAGAAGCCATGGCGGATGCTGCCGTAGCCGACGGCATGCCGAGAAAGCAGGCCTATGAGTTTGCGGCACAGGCAGTATACGGAAGTGCCAAGATGGTATTGGAAACGGGCAGGCATCCGGCGGAGTTAAAGGACATGGTCTGCTCACCGGGCGGGACAACGATAGAAGCGGTCAGAGTCCTGGAGGAAAAAGGCTTCCGAAGCGCAGTGATTGAGGCACAGAAAGCCTGTGTTGCAAAGTCTAAGGGCATATAAAATTGGCTAAATTTGACAAATAGAAAAATCTTTGATATGATAGCCTCATCTTCGGTATTTAACATTTCTGTAATATTTGAAACAGAAATGAAATAAAAATGAATAAATATCGAAAAAATTTGGAGGTTATCATGAAAAGAGTAAGCAAAAAGACTCTTCATCATTTGTTCGGGATTTTTAGTTTCCTGATGGCATTCATGATGATGGGCGCTGTTGCAAAGGCTGCAGGTATGAACGTGGGTGCGGCCGCAATTCTTAATTCTGATGAAGCAAATAAAAATGAAGTGGCGGTAACGGCAGGTGCCGTTGCAGGCGAGGCAATATCCCTCGAAACACAGGAGGATGATTGGGAAGACGATCAGGAGACAACAGCGGTTTTGAACGAGGAAAGCGAAGAACCGGATGTACAGGTTGTTATGGCAAATGTAGATAACAGCGTTAACGTCAGGGAAGCAGCCGGAGAAGATGCCGCAGTGGTCGGAAAGCTGTTTAAAAATTGCAGCGGGACTATTTTGGAACAGACAGAAGGATGGACAAAGATCGAAAGCGGTAATCTGATCGGATGGGTCAGCAATGACTATCTGATTTTCGGAGAAGAAGCAGAGGCCATGGTCGCAGAGGTTGGTTCCTTAAAGGCAACTGTCACAACAGATGCGCTGCGGATCAGAAAAGAGGCAGGCGAAGATGCCGGTGTCTATAGACTGGCGAAAAACGGCGAAGTTCTGGATGCTGTGGAGGAACTGGACGGATGGGTATCCGTGCAGGTAGATGAAGATACTGTCGGTTATGTATCCGCAGACTATGTATCGGTTGAATTTACAACAGATCATGGTAAGACAACCAAAGAGATTGAGGATGAGGAACGGGCAAAGGAATTAAAGAAATTAAGCCAGAACCAGGGCGCGGTTCCTACCAGTGTTTCAGATGTAACTTTATTGGCAGCGCTGATTCAGGCTGAGGCCGGAAATCAGCCTTATGAAGGCAAGCTGGCAGTCGGTGCGGTTGTTATGAATCGTGTCAGAAGCAGTGCTTATCCCAATAGCATCATCGGTGTCATTACCGCTCCGGGACAGTTCCCGCCGGCGACAAACGGAACCGTGGCAGCCATCGTATCAAGAGGTCCTTCGGCATCCTGCATACAGGCAGCAGAGGCGGCAGTTGCAGGTCAGACTACAGTCGGCGGTGCATTGCATTTCGGCCGTGTGGGTAAGGCTGCAGGCGTAGTGATCGGTAATCACGTGTTTTATTAATAAAGATCAGAATAAAATTTGAAAAGATAGTAAATGATAAGGGCTGTCGTGTTTGAAAGATACAAATTATGATCAAACGCGGCAGTCCTTTTATCAACTTCAGGTTGCCTTTTTAGGCACTCAAATTTCTACAAGGCATTTTTGGCGGATTCATTGAATATTTTATGGAAATATAGTATGATGGAGACACTACGAAGGGGAGAAAGGAGAATGAATATGACAACGGTATTTGGTGTATCATCTGCATTATTTTGGCTGGCAGTGCTGGTAATTATGCTGGTGATCGAGATTATTTCACTTGGTCTTACTTCCATATGGTTTGCCGGTGGTGCGTTGGTTGCATTTATTTTTGCAATGTTTCATGCTCCGTTTATAGCCCAGGTTATTATTTTCCTGATTGTTTCACTGGTTCTGTTGATTTTTACAAGACCTGTAGCTGTGAAATATTTCAATAAGGACCGGGTTAAGACGAATGTGGAAAGCATGATCGGAAGACAGGCAATCGTGGTCAGTGAAGTGGATAATCTTCAGGGAATCGGCCGTGTGACTGTGGGCGGCCAGGAATGGTCGGCACGGACTGTAGAAGACGGCATGATATTGCCGATAGGGGCAGTCGTCATTGTCAAAGAAGTAAATGGTGTGAAATTAATTGTAGAAGAAAGAAAAGAGGAAAACTAAATGGGAGCAATTATTGGAGTATTTATCGTTTTACTTATTATTGTAATCTGGGTTTTGGCGTCCTGTATCAGAATTGTACCTCAGGCGCATGCATATGTAGTGGAAAGACTTGGTGCATACCAGGGAACATGGGGTGTAGGACTTCATTTAAAAACCCCTTTTATTGATAAAATTGCGAAAAAAGTGTTATTGAAAGAGCAGGTGGTCGATTTCGCTCCTCAGCCGGTTATCACAAAGGATAATGTTACGATGCGAATCGATACCATCGTATTTTTCCAGATCACGGATCCCAAGCTGTACGCATACGGAGTGGAAAATCCGATCATGGCAATAGAAAACCTGACCGCAACAACACTCCGTAATATCATCGGTGAAATGGAACTGGATCAGACTTTAAATTCCAGAGAGATCATCAATGCAAAGATGAGCAGTACGCTGGATGTGGCAACTGACCCTTGGGGTATCAAGGTTAACCGTGTTGAGTTAAAGAACATCATTCCTCCGGCAGGCATTCAGGATGCCATGGAGAAACAGATGAAGGCAGAACGTGAACGTCGTGAAGCAATCCTTCGTGCAGAAGGTGAGAAGAAGTCCACTGTCCTGGTTGCGGAAGGTAAGAAGGAATCCGCAATTCTGGAAGCACAGGCTGAGAAAGAAGCAGCCATCCTTCGTGCAGAAGCACAGAAAGAAAAGATGATCCGCGAAGCGGAAGGTCAGGCGGAGGCGATTATGAAAGTACAGCAGGCTACCGCAGACGGTATCAAGATGTTGAAGGATGCAGGTGCCGATGATGCGGTTCTTCAGTTGAAGAGTCTGGAAGCATTCGGCAAAGCGGCAGACGGCAAAGCTACCAAGATTATCATTCCTTCCGATATTCAGGGTATTGCAGGTCTTGCAACCAGTATCAAAGAAGTTATTGCAGCCGATAAATAAAAGCCAATAGCGTAAAAGGGCTGTCTCAAAAATTAAAATTAGGAATATCAGAGGAAACTTCAAATGTGTTTCCGAGATATTCCTATTTTTTTATTTCCGAGGCTGCCTTTTACGATGTATGCTTATTGGAGACTTGCAACAAATGTTCGGATAAGTTAAGATAGAGGAGAAAAGCGGAAAAAGAGCGGAGGCATGAAAATGGTAGATTTAAAAGGACGACATTTTTTGAAGTTATTGGATTATACACCGGAAGAGATCACCTATCTTCTGGATTTGGCGGCGGAATTGAAAGAAAAGAAGAAAAAAGGAATTCCGGTGGATACGCTGAAGGGCAAGAACGTAGCACTGATCTTTGAAAAGACCAGTACCCGTACCAGATGCTCCTTTGAGGTGGCAGCCCATGATTTGGGAATGGGGACAACTTATCTGGATCCTTCGGGTTCTCAGATCGGTAAAAAAGAAAGTATTGCTGATACGGCAAGAGTACTGGGAAGAATGTATGATGGTATTGAATATCGCGGATTTGAGCAGGAAATCGTGGAGGAGCTGGCAAAATATGCGGGTGTTCCCGTCTGGAACGGATTGACCAATGAATTTCATCCGACACAGATGCTGGCAGACCTTTTGACCATCAGAGAACATTTGGGCTCCTTAAAGGGAAAGACCGTTGCTTATATGGGGGATGCCCGTTATAACATGGGCAATTCCTGGATGGTGACCTGTGCAAAGATGGGAATGCATTTTGTTGCGTGCGCGCCCAAGGAATATTTCCCGTCTGCAGATTTGGTGGCAACCTGTGAGGCAATTGCAAAAGAAACGGGAGCAACCATTACGTTGACGGAAGATGCCATGGCAGGAACCAAAGATGCGGATGTTATTTATACCGATGTCTGGGTTTCCATGGGAGAGCCTGATGAAGTATGGGAGAAACGAATCAAAGAGTTATCTTCGTATCAGGTAAACAGCAGAATCATGCAAAATGCCGGGGATACGGCAATCTTTATGCATTGTCTGCCCGCGTTCCACGATTTGAAAACCAAGATCGGCGCACAGATGGGCGAGCGATTTGGGATTACCGAAATGGAAGTAACGGATGAAGTGTTTGAGTCCGCCCAGTCGGTTGTATTTGATGAGGCAGAAAACCGTATGCATACCATTAAGGCGGTTATGGCCGCAACACTCGGGGCATAGGTAAAAGAGCGGCTGAATATGAAAGAAATATTGAGACGGGAGATGCGGATATGAAGGCAGAGATATTGGCTCTTCTCAGGGAAAAGGACGGATACGTTTCGGGACAGGAACTGTGTAACCGTTTTTCGGTTTCCAGGACTGCAGTCTGGAAGGCAATCAACCAGCTGAAAGAAAGCGGATATGAAATAGAAGCTGTACCCAACAAAGGATATCGTCTGGTGGGGCAGCAGGATGTTTTGAATAAAAATGAAATTGAAAGCCGGATGAATACCAAATGGGCAGGCCGAGAACTTTATTATTATGAATCCACGGGTTCCACCAATCTGGATGCGAAACGCCTGCTGGAAGAAGGAGCACCCGAAGGAGTCCTGGTTGTGGGCGGAGAACAGAAACAGGGCAGAGGCAGAAGAGGCAGAAGCTGGCAGTCTCCTCCGGGGACCAATATTTATATGACCCTTGGGTTAAGACCGGAATTTCAGCCGGATCTGGCACCGATGGTTACCTTGCTGGATGCGATGGCTGTGGCGGAAGCGGTAGAAGAAACCTGTGGGTTGAAGACGCAGATCAAATGGCCGAACGACGTAGTCATCGGCGGAAAGAAGATTTGCGGGATTCTGACGGAAATGAGTGCCGAAACCGGTTATATCCATTATGTGGTGATCGGAACGGGCATTAATGTCAATATCAGGGAGTTTCCCGAGGATATCAGAGAAACGGCAACCTCTCTTTGCATTGAAAAGGGAGAAACCGTGCTCCGTGCACCTATCATAGCAAAAACCATGGAACATTTTGAGGATTACTATGAAAAATTTGCACAGACCATGGATCTGTCCCTGCTTATGGAAAAGTATAATGCAAGGCTTGTAAACAAAGATGCATCGGTAAAAGTACTGGATCCGCAGAACGAGTTTGAAGGGACCGCAAGGGGCATTGATGAAAAAGGACGGCTTTTGGTAGAAAAAAAGGATGGCAGTATGGAAACCGTTTATGCCGGAGAAGTCAGTGTCAGGGGTGTTTACGGTTATGTATAGGGAAATTTGCAGAAAGCTGAGGCGGAATAAGTGAGCGATCAAAGGCAGGAAGAAAATATAAAAGAAGAAATAAAAAAAGAAAAAGTCGGAGATGAAGGCAGAATGGCTGACGGGCGGATGGTTTTGTGCGCCGCCAACAAATATGAAATGAAATATTTCTTTAATAAAACATTCCAATCCCTTCCCGAATCCATACAGAATGAACTGCATATCATCAGCGTTTTGTTTGCACAGGAAGTCGGCGGTATCTTTAAAATCGTATTTGAAGAAGACGGAGATGTGACGATTGAGACGGAAGCGGCGGAAGATGATGTACTGTATGATGATATCTCTGCCGGGCTGATGGTGGCAGAGATCAAGAGAACGAGACAGGAGATGTTTGAATCTTTGAGCCTGTATTATAAAGTATTTATATTAAAAGAAAATCCGGGAGAACTATTGGAGGAAGAAGAATGATTTTAGTAATTGATGTGGGAAATACAAATATCACGTTCGGGGTTTATGAAGAGGACAAACTGCTGACAACTTTCAGAATGACGACCAAAATACCGCGTACTTCCGATGAGTATGGGATTGTGATCAGGGAAATGCTCAGCAGCAATCAGATCGATGTAGAATCGATTAAAGGCAGTATTATTGCAAGTGTTGTGCCCAATGTGATGCATGCGCTGGAAAATGCCATGGTACGCTATATCAAGAGCAAGCCGCTGATTATCGGGCCGGGGACGAAAACAGGGATCCGTATTGCGACGGAAAATCCCAAAGAGATCGGGGCAGACAGGATCGTGGATCTGGTAGCCGGTTATGAGAAATACGGCGGACCGGCTCTTATCATAGATTTCGGTACTGCCACCACCTATGACCTGATTACGGAAGACGGCAGATTTACGGCGGGCATTACTGCACCGGGAATCCGAATTTCAGCCAAGGCCCTTTGGGAAGATACGGCAAAGCTGCCGGAAATCGAAATCAAAAAGCCTAAATCCATCCTGGCGGGGGAGACCATCAGCAGTATGCAGGCCGGTCTTGTTTACGGTCAGATCGGACAGGCGGAATATATTATCGAACAGGTCAGAAAAGAGTCGGGATATGACAATTTAAAGGTAGTGGCAACCGGAGGACTGGGCAGGATTATTGCGGACGAAACAGATGCCATTGAGATCTATGATCCCTTCCTGACGCTGGAAGGCCTTCGCCTGATTTACGAGCGCAATATGAAAACACAAAAGAAATCATAAATAAAAAGTAAAAGATAGAAACGAATGGAGCAATCGATGAATAACCTGATGATAGGAAATGTGGCCATTGAAAGTCCGGTAATTCTGGCTCCCATGGCAGGTGTAACAGACCTGCCATTTCGTTTGCTCTGCAGGCGAAAAGGAGCGGGACTGCTGTGTATGGAAATGGTCAGCGCCAAGGCAATTTATTATCATAACCGCAATACGGAAGCGCTGTTGGAAATCCATCCGGAGGAGAGACCGGTATCCCTGCAGCTGTTCGGTTCCGAACCGAAGCTGATGGGAGAGATGGCAAAAAGAATAGAAGACAGACCTTTTTCCGTACTGGATATCAATATGGGGTGTCCGGTGCCCAAGGTAGTGAACAACGGGGAAGGTTCCGCGCTGATGAAAAATCCGAAACTGGCAGGAGAGATTATGTCGGCGGTGGTAAAAGCCGTCGAGAAACCTGTTACGGTAAAAATCCGCAAGGGTTTTGACGATGATCATGTCAATGCCGTAGAAATGGCTAAAATTGCCGAGGACAGCGGCGTTGCGGCAATTGCCGTGCACGGACGTACCAGAGAGCAGTATTACAGCGGAAAAGCCGATTGGGATATTATCAGACGGGTAAAAGAGGCGGTTTCCGTTCCGGTCATCGGAAACGGCGATGTGACGGATCCGTACAGCGCGAAAAAGATGTTGGAGGAAACCGGCTGCGACGGTATCATGATAGGAAGGGCTGCGAGAGGAAATCCCTGGATATTCCGGCAGATAGACCGTTATCTGTCAGACGGCATTGTACCGGAACCTGTCAGCCGGGAAGAAATGCGACAGACCATATTGGAACATGCAAGGCTGATGGTGGAATATAAGGGAGAATATCTGGCAATCCGGGAGATGCGTAAACATATTTCCTGGTATACCACGGGAATGCCCGGTTCCGCCGCTTTCAGAGGCAGGATCAATGCCATGGAGACCATGGATGAGCTGACGGACAGTGTCAATGCATTGTTTGGGTAAAAAACAAAATAACTATCATAAAACTTTTGATGCAACATAGATTGGAAGTATGAAAAAGAAAACTTTCCGAAAACAATCTTATACCGACGAAGAGCAGATGTGCATTGAAAGAGCTGTAGAAAATGAAATTATTTTATGTTTCCCGCCGAAAGAGCCGCCGGCGGGAAATTTTTTCAACCAAATGAAAAATGTACTCGGATGGATGCCGGAAATTGAGAATATGTATACCTATCAGCCGGTACAAACCACGGAAAAAGAAAAGCGGATAGGGGATATCAGCTGTTTTTTTATGAAAAATATACCCGAAACCGTCAAAGGAAGCCGTCTTGCACAGTACTGCGTCCGCCGGAAGATCAAAAGATATGCATCTGCGATGACGTCTGATTGCAAAATCCATGAAATGGATTCGGAACAGGATTATCCCTACAGCCTGCGCCTTTATTTCATATGGGATTTTTTTGAACATCTGAATTTCGGCAAGCGGACACGTATCGGCATCATAGAAGGAAATGCCATAAGCAGACGGGATTTGATTGCTCTGATCCGGCAATACTATGACAGGATGAATTTTCTTACCATTTTTTCAAAAGAACCTGCTGCGTACGGAGAACTGACGGAGGATGCGTGGAAGCAGTACGGGCTGGCTGTCACGGTAACGGGAAACCTGAAAGAGCTGGAATTATGTGATTACATTCTGGATTGTACGGTTCTGCCTTTTGAGGGCAGCATGAAATGCCGAAAGGGATGCAGCCTCTTTTCTGTCTGTGCAGATCAGAAAAAAATCAGGAGTGTACGAAAAATGGGAGGAAATATAAGATTTGATTCCTGTGCGGCCAATCTTGACAGAGCTTTTCATAATAAGGTATAATACCATAGTTAATTAGGGCAATGTATAGTCATATTGATACATGCTCATAACCTGTAGAAAGAAGGATATCTCATGGAAGCAAAGAAAAATATTTTAACGTACGAAGGTCTGAAAAAATACGAAGATGAGTTACATGATCTGAAAGTAGTCAAAAGAAAAGAAGTTGCCCAGAAGATCAAAGAAGCGAGAGAACAGGGCGACTTATCCGAAAATGCAGAATATGATGCAGCCAAAGACGAGCAGCGTGACATTGAAGCCCGTATCGAAGAGCTGGAGAAAATCTTAAAAAATGCGGAGGTCGTTGTAGAAGATGAAGTAGATCTGGATAAGATCAATATCGGTTGCGTCGTAAGGATCAAAGATATGGAGTTAAAACAGGAAATGACATACAAAATTGTCGGTTCTACGGAAGCAAACAGCCTGAAAGGCAAAATCTCCAATGAATCTCCCGTGGGAAGAGCATTGATCGGAGCAAAAGTCGGAGATACCGTCAAAGTAGAAGTACCGGCAGGCGTATTAAAATATAAAGTCTTGGAGATTCAGAGAGCATCCGAAGCATAAAACAAGACTGACTGCAGAGTGGGGATTGTGCTATATGCCCGGATCTTGTGCAGGATGAAACAGAGAGTAACAGGAGAAAAGAAATGGCAGAACAGAATAATCAAAATCATCAGCCAAAAGAACAGGATATCAACCAGCTTCTGAAGGTGCGCCGCGAAAAGCTGGCGGCTTTGCAGGAAGCGGGAAAGGATCCGTTTCAGATTACAAAATTTGATGTGACGCATCACAGTAAAGACATCAAGGATAACTTTGAGGAACTGGAAGGAAAGAGTGTGACCGTTGCGGGACGTATTATGTCCAAGCGTGTCATGGGAAAAGCTTCTTTCTGTAACGTACAGGACTTAAAGGGCAATATCCAGTCCTATGTGGCAAGAGACAGCATCGGAGAGGAATCCTATGCGGATTTCAAAAAATACGATGTGGGAGATATCGTAGGAATTACCGGAGAAGTGTTCAAGACCAAGACTGAAGAGATTTCCATTCACGCTTCAAGCGTGACTTTGCTTTCCAAGAGTTTACAGATTTTACCGGAAAAATACCATGGTCTGACCAATACGGATATCCGCTATCGTCAGAGATATACCGACCTGATCATGAATGAAGAAGTAAAAGAGACCTTTGTAAAGCGTTCCCAGATTATTTCTTCCATCAGAAGATTTCTGGATGATCAGGGCTTTATGGAGGTTGAGACACCGATGCTGGTAGCCAATGCGGGCGGTGCTTCTGCGAGACCTTTTGAAACCCATTACAATTCTCTGGATGAAGATGTAAAACTGCGTATTTCCCTGGAGTTGTATTTGAAGAGACTGATCGTCGGCGGATTGGAAAGAGTCTATGAGATCGGTCGTGTATTCCGTAACGAAGGTCTGGATACCAGACATAATCCGGAGTTTACACTGATGGAGCTGTATCAGGCTTACACCGATTACAACGGCATGATGGATCTGACAGAGAATATGTTCCGTCATGTGGCACAGGAGGTGTGCGGGACTACAACCGTTCCCTATGGCGAGTATATGATCGATCTGGGCAAGCCTTTTGAGAGAATGACTATGATCGAAGCGGTGAAAAAATATACCGGCATCGACTTTGACGAAGTTCCGGATACGGCAGCGGCGAAAAAGCTGGCCGATGAGAAAGAAATCCATTATGAGGACAGACATACCAAAGGCGATATTTTAAATCTCTTCTTTGAAGAGTTTGTAGAAGAAAATCTGATTCAGCCGACCTTTATCATGGATCATCCGGTTGAGATCAGCCCACTGACCAAGAGAAAACCGGACAAGCCGGATTACGTGGAGCGTTTCGAGCTGTTCATCACCGCAAGAGAAATGTGCAATGCATATTCTGAGTTGAACGATCCCATCGACCAGAGAGAACGTTTCAAAGCGCAGGAAGCAGCGCTGGCAGCAGGTGACGACGAAGCAGAACATACCGATGAAGATTTCTTAAACGCTCTGGAAATCGGCATGCCTCCCACAGGCGGCATCGGTTACGGTATTGACAGACTGGTCATGCTGTTGACCAACTCACCGGCGATCAGGGATGTACTGCTCTTCCCGACGATGAAGACGTTGAACTAAGAAATGGCTTAAATAAAGGGCTTTGAAGACTTATGTAAAGAAATTTAACAATAATTTAACACCAAAGTCTTCATAACTCTCCATAAGTCTAATGAAAAATAACAGGCGGCGGTTGTAAAAACTGCCGTCTTTTGTTATATTTGAGTTGCCCGTTGTGCACTATTATTTGATAATTGATATACAAAATTTGAAAGGGTTAATTTATGAAGTGTATTCTATATTGTTTGGTGCAATGCACTTGGGGAATTCTGCAATCTACATTGGGATTATTTGATTTTATGCTCCATATTCGCAGCAGACATTATTTTTATCATGGTGCAGTAATAACCGAATGGAATGATAAATCAAGTGTTTCTTTGGGAATGTTTGTGTTTGTAACAAAAGAACCATATTTTTATGATAAGCTAAAAAAAGAATATACAATGGAAGAACTTTCGAGGCGGCTTCTTGTACATGAATATGGTCATACAATACAGTCACTTATTTTCGGTCCCCTTTACCTGATAGTTATGGGTATTCCGTCGACCGTATGGGGATTTTTACCTTATTTCAATCGAAAGAGAAAAAATGAAGGATTATCTTACTTTTCTTTTTTTACTGAAAAATGGGCAAATTTTCTTGGAGAACAGGTGACAGGTGAAAAATCAATGGAGAATTTAGTTATAGATTGATGCTTGGAATAAGAGAAATTAAAATGAAATTAAAAGGAGCATGTCTATGGAGAATAAATTAGAAAAAATGGGACAAAGTAATTTTATGGGTAATTTTGTTAAAACCGATGATTTGTTAAAAGATATGTGTGGGATTATAGAGTCCTCACGAGAAGCGGCATATAAAGCGGTTAATGTTGCTCTTGTGCAGAGAAACTGGCTTTTAGGATATCGAATTGCCAGTGAAGAAATGCAGGGAGAAGAAAGAGCTGAGTATGGGTCGGAGCTTATTAAAAATCTTTCAAAGAAATTGACGAAGAACTATGGGAAAGGTTTTGACTATAGCTCATTGTATAAGTTTGTTCGTTTCTATAAAGAGTTTCCTGAGATTTTGGACTCGGCGAGTCCAAAATCTTTGCCACTGTTATCTTGGACGCATTACCGTATTCTCTTACAAGTAAATGATAAAGAAGCTCGTGATTGGTACGCAAAGGAAGCCATAGAACAGGCTTGGAGTGTTCGTACTTTGCAGAGAAACATTTCGTCTCAGTATTATTACCGTATGCTTAAGACGCAGAAGAAAGAGCTTGTAGAAAGTGAAATGAAAGAACTGACGGCAGCATATCAGAACGATACGTTGGAATTTATTAAAAATCCGGTAATTGCAGAGTTCTTAGGCTTTTCACAGGATGCGGATTTTACGGAGAGCGACCTTGAGAAAAGTATTCTTTCAAATTTGCAGAAGTTTTTAATGGAGCTTGGAAAGGGCTATGCTTTTGTGGCAAGACAACAGCATATTCATACTGAAAAGCAGGACTATTATATTGACCTTGTATTCTACAACTACATACTGAAATGTTTTGTCCTTATCGACCTTAAAACAGAAAAGATAACACATCAGGACGTGGGGCAGATGGATATGTATATCCGAATGTATGATGAATTGAAACGCAGCGAAGGCGATAATCCAACAATTGGTATAGTGTTATGCTCAGATACAGATGATGATATTGCCCGTTATTCTGTTATGCACGGAAATGAACAACTCTTTGCGTCGAAATACAAATTGTACCTGCCGACAGAGGAAGAACTGAAAGCAGAAATTGAAACCCAAAAGGCAATGTTTTATCTTCAGCAACAGAGTAGTAAAGAAGATAAAATAAATGAAGTCAAGGGATAGTATGTTGCTCTGTAAATTGCAGTTAACACCAAATTTAACAATAACTTAACACCAATTTGTGTGGGAGTTATAGAGACTTACGGAGAGTTATGTGGAATATTTGTCAAATAACGGATTTATTCCGGAATAAATAAGGGTTATGCAGAGTTATGAAGACTTATGGGGGGCATATTTTCATGTACTTATATTTCCGCCGATGAAGAGTTTGGATAAATAAAGAGAGCATGTTTTAATGATGTAAAGAAGAATGCGACAAAGGATAGAATAATTCCTTTGTCGCTTTTTTATGTTTATATCAGAATGCGTTTGTCCCGTTATACATGCCATTGGTGTAGTCTGCTTTGAACATTTCGTTATGCGATCTACAATTTCATCAGACGGTGTACAGCGTGCTGAGCAGGGAGGTGAGCATATTGGATGAGCTGGCTCTGGATGCAAAAACAGAGAATCTGGATAAGGTAATGGCCTTTGTTGACGGATATCTGGAAGAAAAGGGTTGTCCGGTAAAGGTACAAAGGCAAATTGATGTGGCGGTGGAAGAACTGTTTGTAAACATTGCATCCTATGCATACAATCCCAAGGTGGGAAAAGTGACGATCAGGTTGGAAGAACACAGAAACCCACATGCGGTTAGCATTACGTTCACCGACAGCGGGGTACCCTACAATCCGTTGGCGAGAAAAGATCCGGATGTTACATTATCGGTCGAGAAACGTCCGATCGGCGGGTTGGGAATTTATATGGTGAAAAAATGTATGGACGGTATTCGTTATGACTACAAAAACGGACAAAATATCCTGAAAATAAAAAAAGAAATATGGAAGATGATCCGGAAGGGGTGAAGGAAATTGATTACATCCGTTAGAAATTTGTGCAGGGAGAATGGGGTGGAAACAGAAAACACAATATATCAGAACAGTTGTCGGGAAATGCTGGATTTTAAAATTGTGTCTGGAGATTTTTATCAGTTAGTGAAAAGGGACAACGGGAAATATGCATTACAATACAAAGATTGTGTTGAGATACTGGATTTTCCGATGCTGACAGAGTTGTTTCCTCAGCTTGCGGGTATTCGTTATCCGCTCAGGGATAAACTGCCGTATTTTACCACAGGGCTTTCGGAAACAGCGGGGAAATTTTATGCGGGAGAGAAGGTTGCGGTTGAGGGTGGTCCGTGTCTGTTCGGGACAGATGAAGTAAAGATCGAAGTTATCGGGAAAAACGGAAGAAAGGATTATTTTGATTACAATACCGGAAAATCTTATGTGGAGTCCGGAGAAATCAATGAAAAGAAGGATTTTAAAGAATTTGTAGCATTACATGCAGGCGAGATACAGGCAATCCGTTTCAAAAACAGTAAGCCGGCACTAACACCGCAGGAGTGGGCATTTATAAAGTATCCTTTTGAGATTGCGGAGGCTCTTTCGGCTCCGCTTGTGATACCGATACCGGATATGTCTTATATCAAATACCTTGAGGCTGTGTTGGAAAAAGTGGATGAAAAGGTAAAAAGGGATGCACTTGAGGAATTTCGTATGGTCGGTTATGAAATCAGCGATCTCTATCTGGATGTGATTGACCGCATGAGAGCATTACATAAAAATGTGCATTGCGATGTGGTGCACGTCAGAGATAAAGAAATCTGCCGGAAATACTATGAGGAAAGAAGTCCACATATCGAGCGTAAAAAAATCATCAGAAATCTCACAGGAATACCGGAAAAAACGGAATCAATAAAGGATTACGTGACTATGCCTGCATTGCCGTATTATCTGTATGGCATCCCAAACGTAATAGAAGTGGACAGTATGGATGAAACAGACTCCTTCAGAAAATGTCGTAAGGCACATAAGGGGAAGCTGAATCTTTCCTGTATTCTGTTTCCGGAGCTTTTGTCAAAGGATCAGACACATACGATATTTGATGCCCCCAGAGACAGAAAGGAGTATGGACATTATGTTGTGGGGTAAAAAATTGAAAAAATATCTTTTCTCCATAGGGGGGAATGGCACCGGCACGGGAGGTAATCCTCTTATATGACAAGAAGGGAGAATAAATATGGAAAATAAAGAAAAATACAGTCGTCCGCTCAGCAGAAAAATTCTTTTTGGTTGTGCAGTATTTTGTGTATTTCTGTGCTTCATTATGGGTGCGCTGGGCGCTGTCAATTATTATTACGGAATGATCGATAAATATGAAACCTACATGGAAGGGATATTGAGGTACACGATGACGGAGGTTGACGGAGATGATCTGGAAATATGTATCAGAACGGGGGAAAAATCCGAAAGTTATGAAAAAACGCAGGAGGTTCTCAACCGGATTAAGGAAAGTTATGAGATAGAATTTATCTATATTGTAAAACCGCTGAATATAAATGCCGGCAATAATATGATGGATGTCATGGCAGGAACAACGGAAGAAGAGAGGGAACACGAACAGGATACGATACCGACACTGGGGGAACTTACGAAAGATGCATATTCCTCCGAAGTTGCTGCAAATTATCTTGCGAGGATGAGCGGAGATAGTAATGAAATAACATTTTTCAGCAATAAAACAGAATATGGGCATGATTATACCGGACTTATGCCGGTGGTAAATTCGAAGGGGGATCCCATAGCGGTTTTGGCAGTTGATATTTCCGTAAACGAAATCTGGAGTGTGCTGATAAGATATATGGTGATCATACTGACGGGAATGGTTGTACTGACCGGAGTTTTTTTAACGGGGCTTTACTGCTGGCTGAGCAACAGAGTCGTTATTCCCATATCCAAAATACAGAAGGCGGCCGAGAAATTTGTGCATAGCAGCCATGGGCAGGAGGATCCGGAGAAGATTGTATTTGAGGATCCGGAGATCGGCTCGGAAGATGAGATACAGGCACTTTCGGAATCTTTCGTTACAAT
The DNA here is from genome assembly GCA_051877575.1 of Lachnospiraceae bacterium. Classification (GTDB taxonomy): domain Bacteria; phylum Bacillota; class Clostridia; order Lachnospirales; family Lachnospiraceae; genus UBA2882. The sequence goes on from JBJEJA010000034.1 coordinate 165,848, forward strand.
GGCTTCCGACTTGAAGATCTATATGAAAAACCTGATTCGCGAGACAAAGGAAAAGGAACGAATAGGTACGGAACTCACCCTTGCCGCACAGATACAGGCAGATATGCTGCCTAAGATCTTTCCGCCGTTTCCGGATAGAAAGGAATTTGATATTTATGCAACCATGACACCGGCAAAAGAAGTGGGAGGAGATTTTTACGACTTTTTCCTTATGGATGAGGATCACCTGGCGCTGGTAATGGCAGATGTGTCCGGCAAGGGAGTTCCTGCGGCACTTTTCATGGTCATTGCAAAAACATTGATTAAAAACCGCGCGCAAATGGGTGGAAGACCGGCGGAAATCTTAGGTTATGTCAATAAACAGTTATGCGAAGGAAATGAAGCGGATATGTTTGTTACGGTCTGGCTGGGAATATTGGAACTGTCCACCGGAAAAGGAATAGCTGCAAATGCCGGGCATGAGTATCCTGCGCTCCGGGAGGCGGGACATGACTATAGGCTCGTCAAAACGGAGCATTCACCGGCAGTAGCAGCCATGGAAGATACGGAGTTTGGAGAATATTCATTTGAACTGCATCCGGGAGACAGTCTGTATATTTATACGGATGGCGTACCGGAGGCAACAAATCGGAATCAGGAGTTTTTCGGAGATGACCGGATGCTTGCGGCACTGAACAGGAATCCCGGGGCAGCGCCGACGGAACTTTTACATATTGTAAAAGAAGAAATTGATATTTTTGCCCAAAATGCTCCGCAGTTTGATGATATTACCATGCTTTGCCTGAAGTATCAATAAGCAGAGTGACAATGATGAAAGAAGAAATTATATTAAAAAGGTCTCGGAAACGCATGCAGGTTTTGCCGTATGATAAAAACCCCCAATCACAATGTGACCGGGGGTTTTATATTTGCATGAAATCAGGACGCTTTTATTGCAAAAGCGATGTTCCTAGTTTTCACCTTGTTCCAAAGCAAGAGTTTTTGTTGTGATGTCACATACTTCGGAAGGTCCGTAATACTGGATGGCACCGGGATATGTGAATGCTGTTTCAACAGCCCATGCATCTCTGTGTGCTTCGAAGTATTTGAAAGGTGCTCCGTCAAGTTCTACCAGAGCTTTGCGAATAACAGGTTTGTCTTCGCCGTTTCTTCTTTCCATGTTCATCATCTTGGTAATAGGCATACCACCTGCAACCCATTCTTCAGCGGGTTTGGAAAGGTTGGATACTTTTGAAAGGTATCCTGTGTAGCCATAGGAAATCAGCATGAATGCGTTGTAACCAAGTGAGTAGCAGTAGTCAGCATCGAAGTTGGAAGGGAATGCACATCTTCCTTCGTAACCGAAGAAGTGATGAAGTGCGCTGAATTTTCCTTTGTAGGTGCCGGCTGCTTTTCTCTTATCCAGCTCGTCTTTTACAAGTGCGGAGAATAATTTCTCTGACTCGATCAGTGATACCTGAACATTACCATGAGGATCTCTTTCTAAGAAGAGCTGCTGCTGGATACCTGTAGGAAGGATATCGAATACAGCAAATGATTCTGCGGTCAGACCGTTTTTGATAAATTCATATTTGTCATTCCAGGTAGGAAGTGCATTGAATGCATCTGTCTTGCTGCCTGCAAGAAGCTCATTGATCTCTGCAATCAGTACGGAGAATTCGGGAACGAATTCTACGATACCTTCAGGGATAATGGCAACACCAAAGTTGTCGCCGTTAGCTGCTCTTTTTTCTACAGAGTCTGCAATGTAGCCTGCGATAGAGGAAAGAGACATTTTCTTGGCTGCAACTTCTTCGCCGATCAGGCAGATGTTGGGCTGAGTCTCAAGTGCACATTCCAGAGCAACGTGAGAAGCGCTGCGGCCCATAACTTTTACAAAGTGCCAGTATTTCTTAGCGGAGTTTGCATCTCTTTCGATGTTACCGATGACTTCGGAATATGTCTTGGTAGCGGTATCAAAACCGAAGGAAGCTTCGATATCTTCATTCTTTAAGTCACCGTCGATTGTCTTAGGGCAACCGATAACCTGAATGCCGGTATTGTTAGCTGCCATGTACTCAGCAAGTGTCGCTGCATTTGTGTTGGAGTCATCACCACCGATGATAACGATAGCGGTAAGACCGTTTTTCTTTGCATTTTCTGCTACGATTGCAAACTGCTCTTTGGTCTCCAATTTGGTACGGCCGGAACCGATGATATCAAAACCGCCTGTGTTTCTGTATGCATCAATAAACGCATCGTCAAATGTAACATAATCATTTTTCAGAAGTCCGTCGGGACCGCCCTTGAAACCGAGAAGTTCATTGTCTTTGTTTGTTGCTTTTAAAGCATCGTAAAGGCCGGTGATAACATTGTGTCCGCCGGGAGCCTGTCCACCGGAAAGAATAACACCTACAACCTGCTTTTTGGCGGGAGCTGTGTTCTGACCTTTTTCAAACGTAATTTCTTTTTTGCCGTATGTGTTGGGGAAGAGAGCTTTGATCTTGTCCTGATCAGCAACGCTTGCAGTTTCGGCGCCTTCCTTTACACAGATTTCTGCGATACCGTTTCTGAGCATTCCCGGAAGTTTGGGAGTGTACTCGTATCTTGCCTTTTGAAGAGGTGAAAGATTCATTTTCAATATCTCCTTTTCCTTTAATAATAATTTTTTTCGCTATCTAAAATACTAAAACATTTTCGGAAAATAGTAAATAGTATTTCGATGTTTTTCGCGATTCTAAATTGATATTGTTTCGATGCGGAATTATAATACAATATAATACACAGGTTGTTTAAAGGAGTAATTAGACAGTGAAAATAGCAGCATTTAGTGTCAGATAGGACGAAAAACAGTATTTTGATGCTTTTGCAAAAAATATCATGCAGAAATCATACTGAACAATGGGGACTTACGGCTGATGACATGGAAAAAGTCCGGGTGCTCAATCATGACTATATTATTCTGAAATCTTTCCGGAATACCATTGTGACGCCGCATGTGGCATTTTTTACCGATCAGGCCGTATCGGATATGGTGGAGTCTTCCATAAAGAGTGTTGTGCAGTTTGCTGCGGGAGAAGATTCTCCGTTGGAGGTACATGCACCAAGGTAACGTAAGGAAAAGCAGCCCCAAATATCGGTATATGAATTTTTGAAAAATGGAGAGGGAACGGTATGGATTATTTATCACACAACATTGCAATTAATTTAAAAAGAATCCGCAAGGCAAAAGGCATGAGCCTGGATGTGGCTGCAGAACAGACCGGTGTCAGCAAAAGCATGCTTGCAACAATCGAAAAAGGGGATGCGAATCCTTCCATTGGGGTACTGGGCAAGATTATGAGCGGCTTGCGTATTGACCTACAGGATCTGACACAGGCACCACAAAATGATTGCTATCTGGTAGATATTGAGAAACTGGAGCCGACCAAGGATGTAAAGGGACAGTATCATGTCTGGACCTGTTTCCCTATTGCGGATAACAGGACCGTGGAAATCTATCGGATCGATATTGAGCCCGGCGGGATATATGAGAGCGGGTCCCACGGAGAGCGTACCAAAGAATATATTACCATGCTGAAAGGAACGCTATCTATTAAATTGGAGGATGAGATTCACGTCGTCGAGAAGGAGCAGCTTTTTCGTTTTGAATCAGATCAGCCTCATGTATATTTCAATACAGGGACGGAAAAGATCAGTTTTATTTCTTTTTTTGTAGTTTATTAAAAATAGTTTGGCACGGATATTTGGCACGGATAACATATGAATAGTGGACGAAATGTCCAATATATTGGAAAAACAAAATAAAAAAAGCCAAAAAACATGAAAAACAATAGTTGACACATGAATAATAGTGTGATATATTGAACATGTTCAAAATAAAGACTGAGTGACGAAGACGTCAATAATCGACAGAGATTATTGGCGTCTTTTCTATTTTAATCAAAGGGAGGAATTGATTATGAAATTAAAAGACACAGGATTGACAAAGCAGGACATCAAGGACAAGGTAAACAAATACATGATTGAAACTTACGAGCGTTTTGATTTCCTGGCTGAGACGGCAGAAGGTATGTACTTATATGATGAGGAAGGAACTCCTTATCTTGATTTCTATGCAGGTATTGCAGTAAACAATGCCGGCAATCGCAATCCGAAGGTTGTCGCGGCTGTTAAAGATCAGGTGGATGACATCATGCATACTTTCAATTATCCATATACAATTCCTCAGGCGCTGTTAGCCGAAAAGGTTTGCGAGACACTTGGCATGGATAAGATTTTTTATCAGAATTCCGGTACGGAAGCAAATGAAGCTATGATTAAAATGGCTCGTAAATACGGTATCGAAAAATATGGTCCCAACAAATATCATATCGTGACCGCCAAGATGGGCTTCCATGGAAGAACTTTCGGTGCCATGTCCGCAACAGGTCAGCCCGGCAACGGATGTCAGGTCGGATTTGGCCCCATGACGTATGGCTTCTCCTATGCACCTTACAATGATTTGGAAGCATTTAAGAATGCATGTACGGAGAATACCATTGCAATCATGATCGAGCCTGTACAGGGCGAAGGCGGCGTACATCCTGCCACACCGGAGTTTATGAAGGGCCTCCGTGAGTTCTGCGACGAAAAGGGTATGCTGCTCTTATTAGATGAGGTACAGACCGGATGGTGCAGGACGGGTGCTGTGATGTCCTATATGAATTATGGTGTTAAACCCGATATCGTTTCCATGGCAAAAGGACTTGGCGGGGGTATGCCGATCGGTGCAATCTGTGCAACAAACGAAGTGGCAAAAGCATTTACAGCCGGTTCTCACGGGACGACTTTTGGCGGTCATCCGATTTCCTGTGCGGCAGCGCTGGCAGAGGTCGGAGAGTTGCTTGACCGCGACCTGGCAGGTAATGCCAAAAAAGTTGGCGATTATTTTGCGGCAAAACTGGAGACACTGCCTCATGTAAAAGAAGTAAGACACCAGGGGCTGCTGGTTGGTGTTGAGTTTGATGATACCATCAGCGGCGTTGATGTAAAACATGGTGCTTTGGACCGCAAGCTGCTGATCACTGCCATCGGAGCACATATTATCCGTATGGTTCCTCCGCTCATCGTATCTGAAGAGGAATGTGATAAAGCATTTGATATTTTAAATGAGACAGTCAAAGCATTGTCAAAATAAGAACTGAACAACAAATCGCAAAACTCGAAAACAGCTATTCATGACAAGGGTGTCACCGGATTTTTTTGGTGCGCCCTTGTTTTATTGTTGTCTGGATATATACGAAACGAAGAAAAAGAATAATTCATAAAAAAGGAAGTGAAGGTAATGAAGCATTTTGTGATAACCATTGGATGCGAGTATGGAGCAAAAGGAAATGCAATCGGGAAAAAAATCGGGGCGGATCTGGGTATCCCGGTTTATGACCGCGATACAGTGGATGCCATCATCAGTGAAGTTGGGATTCCGCAGGATATCATGGATAAGGTTGAAGCGGGAGTTACGATTGCAGGGAAAGGAGTGGAAGGACAGGAAAGAGGATCGTTTTCAAAACTGTCTGACCTGACAGATCGTGCAATCCACGTACAAAAACAGATTATCAGAAAGCTGGCGGCAAGAGAGTCCTGCGTATTTATCGGAAGATGTGCGGACTACATTTTGAAGGGGGAGGAAAATCTTTTATGCATCTTTGTTTATTCTCCGGAAGAAGTGCGGATTAAGAATGTTATGGAAAGCCACAATCTTTCGGAAAATGATGCGAAGTTATTGATCTCAGAAAAAGATAAACGTTATCACGTCAGATACCTTGCTTTCACAGGGAGCAATCGTGGAGACAGACACAACAGAAACATGTTAATTGACAGCAGTATGCTGGGCATTGACGGAACTGCCGAGTATATAGAGACTCTGGCGAAAAAACTTTTTGATATATAAGGAAGGAGATGAAACAGCATGAATCAGAAAAAATCGGATTTTGATAAAGTATTTAGTGCATGGGATATTTTGGTGATCGCCTTCGGTGCCATGATCGGATGGGGCTGGGTCGTTTCCTCCGGAGGATGGATACAGGCCGGGGGTGTTGTCGGTGCGGCACTCGCGTTTGTGATTGGCGGTATCATGATTTTCTTTGTGGGTCTTACTTATGCGGAATTGACCGCTGCCATGCCTCAGTGCGGCGGGGAGCATGTATTCAGCTATAAAGCAATGGGAGCAACGGGCTCTTTTGTCTGTACATGGGGCATCATTTTGGGATATGTAGGTGTTGCCTGCTTTGAAGCATGTGCATTTCCCACTATTTTGACATATCTTTTCCCGGGCTTCTTGAAGGGATATTTATATACTGTGGCAGGATTTGATATATATGCATCCTGGCTTGCGGTAGCAATCATTCTTGCATTCCTGATTATGGTGATCAATATCATGGGAGCAAAAACAGCGGCTATTCTCCAGACAATCCTGACAGTGATCATCGGCGGAGCGGGTATCCTGCTGATCGTGGCTTCTGTTATTAACGGCAACGTTGATAATTTGAACGGGCAGATGTTTGTCGGTTCTACCGGTGGATCCGTATTTAAGAATATTCTTTCGGTAGCAGTGGTGACTCCCTTCTATTTCATAGGTTTTGATGTCATTCCCCAGGCCGCAGAGGAAATCAACGTTCCGCTGAAAAAAATTGGTAAAATGCTGATTTTGTCCGTGGTTCTGGCTGTTGTATTCTATGCATTTGTCATTCTCGCCGTCGGCTATGTTCTGGATGCGGATGCCATTGCCCTATCTGAGGCAGGTACAGGTCTTGTAACGGCAGATGCCATGGCGGCAGCGTTCAAGACATCTGTTATGGCAAAGGTCATTATCGTCGGAGGTATGTGCGGTATCATTACTTCGTGGAACTCTTTTATGATCGGTGGTTCCAGAGCACTGTATTCCATGGCTGAGTCCTATATGATCCCGCCTTGCTTTGCAAAGCTTCATCCGAAGCATAAAACACCGATCAATGCTTTGATCTTAATTGGAGTATTGACGATGATTGCTCCTCTTGCAGGCCGTAAAATGATGGTCTGGATCTGTGATGCGGGTAATTTCGGATGTTGCCTTGCCTATTGCATGGTATCGCTTTCTTTCCTGATCCTGAGAAAGAAGGAACCCAACATGGTGAGACCATATCGGGTCCCGGCATACAAGTTTGTGGGGACTATGGCAGTTCTGATGTCAGGCTTTATGGTGCTTGTATATTGCATTCCCGGGTCGGGCGGCAGTTTGGTATGGCAGGAATGGATCATGGTAGGCGGATGGTCGCTGCTTGGTATCGTATTTTATGTTGTTTGTAAAAGAAAGTATAAAGAATCCTTTGGTACTTTGGTAGAATTGATTTCTGATGAGGATGCTGCTACCCTGATGCCGGAGGCTGATGATGCCGAACTGGATGCGGTAATTGATAAGGCCATTGAACGAGTGCTTCAAAAACGTTCGGCATAATTGGAATGGGTCATAACCCGAATAAACGAAGGGAGAAAAGAATCATGAAGGAATTTTCATTTTCCGTACCGCAGGATGTTATTGTAGGAAAAGGAAGCTTGAAAAAACTTCCCGAGATTGCGGAAAAACTTGGAGGAAAGCGCGGATTTATTATTTCCGGCCCGCATTTAAATAAAATGGGCATTGTACAAATGTGTGCGGAACAGCTGGAAAGCGCGGGAATTCCAACAGATGCGTTTACAGAGACGGAAGGAAATCCATCTGTAGAAACGGTGGATAAGGCAACCGCCGCATTCAAAGAAAGCGGAGCGGACTTTATCATTGCTCTGGGTGGCGGATCGCCCATGGATGTGGCAAAAGCCGTGGGTGTAGTCGCAAAGTATGGTGGCAGCATTACGGAATATGAGGGCGGTGGCAAAGTACCCGGAGATATCGTGCCTTTGATCGCCATTCCCACAACGGCAGGTACCGGCTCTGAAGTGACGGCTTTTTCCGTCATTACAGATCATAGCAGAAACTATAAACTAACGGTTTTCAGCTATAAACTGATTCCTGCATATGCAATCTTGGATCCGGAACTGATCGTAACGGCTCCTGTCTCCGTAGCGGCGGCCTGTGGTATCGATGCCATGGTCCATGCTTTGGAAGCATATATTTCAAAAGCGGCCTCTCCGTTTTCCGATGCCATGGCAGAAAAAGCATTGGAATTGATCGGTGCCAATATCCGCAGATATGTTGCGGACCGTACGGATTTGGAGGCGGCGGAAGGCATGCTGACAGGTTCTCTGTTTGCGGGAATCGCATTTTCATGGGCAAGACTTGGCGATGTACATGCCATGAGTCATCCGGTCAGTGCGTTCTTTAATGTGCCCCATGGTGTGGCAAATGCAATTTTGCTTCCTACGATCGTGGAATACAACGCTCTGGCAGATAATGGGAAATATCTGAAGATATACAATTATATTTCCAAGATTCCGGCTTATGAAGATGAGTTTGAGCCCCTTATGTTGGTGGATCTGTTGGAAGAGCTGAATAAACAGCTTGGGATCCCGGCATCACTCGCTGAAGTGGGAGTGACCGAAGATAAATTGGATGCCATGGCGGATGATGCGATGAAGAGCGGCAACATAGCGGTCAATCCAAGGAGTACTACCAAAAAGAATGTTCTTTCCTTATATAGAAAAGCCCTATAAAAAGATTGAAATTTTTTCATGGAAATGTTACACTTCCCTTCGGATGGTATTCGAAAGAAACTGTACCAAGAAAGAACTGTAACCTTCGCAGAAGAAAGAGAGTGTCACCTGGGACATTGTATGTGTGATAGCACAACGAGAGTAAAGGCAGGTGGTCAAATGAGAATAGGATTTATAGGGGCGGGTAAAGTAGGTTTCTCATTGGGAAAATACTTTACGGAACACGATATCAGTGTATCCGGCTACTATAGCCGCAATCCGGAATCTGCAAAAGAAGCGGCAGCATTTACAAAAACAAAGTATTACAGATCATTGGAAGATGTGACAAAAGAAAGTGATACTCTGTTTCTTACGGTTCCCGACGGGAGTATCCGTGAGGTTTATTCTGAAATCATACAATCAGACATAGAGGGTAAGGTCCTTGCTCATTGCAGCGGGGCATTATCTTCTATGGTTTTTTCCGGTATCAGTCTAAAGGGTGCCTATGGGTACTCGATCCATCCGATATGTGCCGTCAGCAGTAAGCTGACAGGCAGTCAGGATTTATCCAAAGCGTATTTTACAATTGAAGGAGACGAAAAATATCTGCCGGTCTTTTTGGATTTGTTTCATGGGCTGGGCAACCCCATTGAGGTCATTTCGCCCGAACATAAGGTGAAATATCATGCGGCGGCGGTTTTTGCCAGTAATCTGGTGGCTGGGCTTTATGATATTGCATCAGAAATGTTGCAGGACTGCGGGCTGAGTGAAGAGTTTTCCCAAAAGGCATTGATTCCGCTGTTTGCGGGAAATGCGGAAAATATCGCAGTGCATGGAACAACGCGGGCATTGACGGGACCTGTTGAACGGGCGGACCGTGAAACGGTGGAAAAACATTTGAAAGCCCTAACGGATGAGGAGCGGGAAATCTACAGATTGGTGTCTGCACAGTTGGTAAAAATAGCGGAACGGAAAAATCCGGATCGGGATTATGAAAATATGCGAAGACTTTTGCGGAAACAATAAAAAATTCGCAGGGAAAAAGCATTCGGAAAGGGATTGGAAAAATGAAAAATACGGTTTTAACATTTAAAGAAGCAAAGAAAAAAGGCGAGAAGCTGACAATGCTGACTGCCTATGATTATTCGACGGCGAAACTGATCGACGAAGCCGGAGTGAATTCTATCCTGGTGGGGGATTCGCTGGGCAATGTCATATTGGGATATGAAGATACCATTTCCGTTACAATGGAAGATATGATTCATCACGGAGCTGCGGTTGCCAGAGGGGCCAAGGAAGCGCTGGTCATCATTGATATGCCTTTCATGTCCTATCAGACCGGTGTATATGACGCGGTGGTAAATGCGGGACGCTTGATGAAGGAAGGCCGGGCAGGTGCCGTGAAACTGGAGGGCGGAGCAGAAGTCTGTCCGCAGATTAAGGCAATTGTGGCGGCAGGCATTCCCGTAGTGGCGCATCTGGGTCTGACCCCGCAGTCCATCAATGCTTTCGGCGGTTTCAAGGTGCAGGGGAAGAACGAGGCAGCAGCCAGGAAATTGTTGGAGGATGCAAAGGCCATAGAAGAAGCAGGGGCCTTTGCGGTAGTATTGGAATGTGTTCCGGCAAAACTGGCAGAAATGATCACAAAGGAAATCCAAATTCCTACGATCGGAATCGGTGCGGGAAATGTCTGTGACGGACAGGTGCTGGTATATCAGGATATGCTGGGTATGTTTTCCGACTTTACCCCTAAGTTTGTGAAACGCTTTGCCAATGTGGGCGAGGTCATGAAGGAAGCATTCAGGGCATATTGCGAGGCAGTACGGGAAGGTAGTTTTCCGGCAAAAGAGCATGAGTACACCATAGCGGATGATGTGTTGGAAAAATTATATTAGATAACAGGAAAAATAAACGTAAGGAGCAGAAAAAATGCAGATAACAGGAAAGATCAGTGAAGTAAGAACACAGGTAAAGGAATGGAAACGTCAGGGGATGACCGTAGGTTTTGTGCCTACTATGGGATATCTTCATGAAGGACATGCGAGCCTGATGAAACGTGCGAAAGAAGAATGCGATAAAGTAGTGGCAAGCATTTTTGTCAATCCCATGCAATTTGGTGTCAATGAAGATCTGGACAGCTATCCGAGGGATCTGGAAGCGGATGCAAAGCTGTGCGAGGCGATTGGTGTGGATTTGATCTTCCATCCGGAAGTGGAAGAGATGTACGCGGACGGCTTCTGCTCCTTTGTGGATATGAACGGGCTGACCAGGGAGCTTTGCGGAAAATCCAGACCGATACATTTCAGAGGCGTCTGCACGGTAGTCAACAAACTGTTCAATATCGTCGCACCGGATAAAGCATTTTTCGGACAGAAAGATGCCCAGCAGCTGGCTGTGATCCGTCGTATGGTCAAGGATTTGAATATGGATGTGGAAATCGTAGGCTGCCCGATCATCAGAGAAGAAGACGGGCTGGCAAAAAGCTCCAGAAACACCTATTTAAATGAAGAAGAGCGGAAGGCGGCTCTGATCCTGAGCCGGACGATCCGTCTGGGAGAGAAACTGGTAAAAGAGGGAATGACCGATGCCGGACAACTGGTGGCAGCCATGAAGGAAAATATTGAAAAAGAACCTTTGGCAAAAATCGATTATGTTGATGCAGTCAGCATGGAGAATATTGAAAAGGTGGACACCATTGAGGAAAATGTGCTGGTGGCTATGGCAGTCTATATCGGGAAAACCCGTCTTATCGATAACTTCATCGTAGGACCACAGGCTGATTAACGGCCCGCCGGATTTTATGATGAATTGACACAGATGATCGGAAGGAGAACATTATGCAGATACAGGCATTGAAAAGCAAAATTCACCGTGCAACCGTCGTACAGGCGGAATTGAATTATATCGGAAGCATTACCATTGATGAGGAGCTTCTGGAGCAGTCGGGAATTATGGAATATGAAAAGGTGCAGATTGTGGATATCGACAACGGTTCCCGCTTTGAGACTTATGCTATCAGCGGTGAACGCGGCAGCGGTATGATCTGTCTGAACGGAGCGGCTGCCAGAATGGTATCCGTCGGGGACAAAATCATTATCATGGCATATGCCGCCATGACACCGGAAGAATTGGCGGAAAATCCACCCAGGGTCGTATTTGTTGACGAGCAAAACAGGGTATCGCGGATTACCCGTTACGAAAAACACGGGAGACTGGAGGACTTGAAATAAATGTTGGAAGGAAAAACCGTAGTACTCGGAGTGACCGGATCCATTGCCGCATATAAAATGGCAAATGTTGCGTCTATGCTGGGAAAGCTCGGAGCAGAGGTCCATGTGGTCATGACGGAGAATGCCACAAATTTTATCAACCCCATTACTTTTGAAACGCTGACAAACCATAAATGTCTGGTGGACACCTTTGACCGAAATTTTCAGTTTCATGTTGCACATGTATCCCTTGCGAAACAGGCGGATGTGTTTCTGGTGGCACCGGCAACGGCAAATATCATAGGTAAGATGGCAAACGGTCTGGCGGACGATATGCTTTCCACCATGCTGCTGGCTGCAAAATGTCCGATTCTGGTATCTCCCGCCATGAATACCAATATGTTTGAGAACCGGATTGTACAGGATAATCTGTCCAGGCTGCAGCAATTCGGAATTACCGTAATTCCGCCGGAAGTGGGACGGCTCGCCTGCCGTGATGTGGGAGCGGGGAAAATGCCCGGAGAAGATGTGCTGGTGGATTATGTGCTTCGTGAAATTGCGGCAGAAAAGGATCTGGCAGGAAAAAAAGTACTGGTAACGGCGGGACCGACGAGAGAAAATATAGATCCTGTCCGCTTTATTACCAACCATTCCACCGGAAAAATGGGATATGCCGTTGCAAGACAGGCAATGCTGCGGGGAGCGGAAGTGATCCTTGTCAGCGGACCTGTGGAAATTGCGCCTCCGCCTTTTGTCAGGATCGTTTCTGTGGAAAGCGCAGAGGATATGTTTGAGGCGGTAACGGCGGAAAGCGACTGGGCGGATGCGATCATAATGGCCGCCGCGGTGGCAGATTATACTCCGGCGGAAACTGCTGACCAAAAAATCAAGAAAAAATCAGATGGTATGTTTCTTCCTCTGACCAGAACAAAGGATATTCTGGCATATCTGGGAGAACATAAAAAAGCCGGACAGCTGCTTTGCGGATTCTCCATGGAAACGGAACAGTTGCTGGAAAATTCCGGGCAGAAGCTTTTGAAAAAACATGCGGATATGATAGCGGCAAACAGTCTGCGGGAAGCGGGAGCCGGATTCGGGACGGATACCAATCATCTCATCCTGCTTACCGAAAAAGATACAATCGATGTTCCGATGATGTCCAAAGAGGGGGCGGCTGATATCCTGCTGACAGAACTTTTTAAACTACAAATTTGAAATTATTTGAAATTTACAAAACAGACCTAAAGGTTTTGTGAAATCTGCCGATAATCATAATAAGACACAGCATAATCCATGGAAGGAGGAGAGTCTTATGCGTATCGGACCATATACACAGATACAGCAGTTGTACAATACAACACAGACTGCAAAAACATCTAAGACACAGAAAAAAGGATTTTCTGATGCAGTCTCTATTTCCAGCACGGGAAAGGATATTCAGACTGCAAAAGCTGCGGTAGCGGCAGCACCTGATATCAGAACGGAGCTTACTGATTCCATCAAAGCACAGATGGATGCGGGAACCTATGACGTAAGTGCGGAAAGTTTCGCAGATAAGCTTTTAGAGAAGATTAATCAGGGCAGCTTCGCTCTGTAGGAAATGAGGTAATTCCAATGGCTAGTTTAATGGAAAATCTGATGGACCTTTTGGAACAGGAAAATGGTGAATATGAGAAGCTGTTGGAATTATCCATGCAGAAAACCCCTGTGATTATTGAGGGGAATCTGGAAAAACTGGAAAAAATCACGGATGAGGAACAGATTATTGTTGGCAGAGTAAACCGTTTGGACAAAGAACGGGAAAAAGTAATGAAAGATATTGCCACAGTATTGAACAAGGATGTTCAGACACTGAAACTGGGCCAACTGGTAAACCTTTTGGCAGAAAGACCCGAGCAACAAAATCGACTGTCGCAGATTCATACGAAATTGCGGATTACCATGAACCAGATGGTTCGGGTAAATAACCGGAACAGGGAACTGATCCAGAGCTCTTTGGAAATGGTTCAGTACAATCTGAATGTGTTGAAGAGTATGAAAGCGGCACCCGAGACTGCAAATTATACGAAGGATGCATACAATTCAGGAAGTACGATGGGAAGTGTACAGAAGGGTTTTGATGCAAAGCAGTAGCCGGTGAAGAGGTGATATCATATGTCATTATTTGGAAATCTATATATCGGTACATCCGGATTACAAACAAGTCAGAACGCTCTTAATACTGTAGCCCACAACCTGTCTAACGTCGCAACGGGCGGCTATACAAGACAGCAGGTTGCTCAGGCGGACAGAACCTATATGACCATATCTGTAGACTCAAAGGCTGTTTCCAATAAACAGACCGGACTGGGTGTATATTATTCTCAGACCAGGCAGGTTCGGGACTATTTTCTTGACCAGACATACCGGGAGGAAGTGGGACGACTGTCTTTTTATCAGGTTTCTTATACTGCTTTTAATGAAGTGGAAGACCTGCTGGGAGAATTAAACGGAGAATCTTTTAACGAATCCTTAAACAATTTGTGGGAGGCGGTACAGGAACTGGCAAAAGAGCCGTCCAGCACCGTTAAGCAGGGGCTTTTAGTCCAACGTGCATCCCAATTTCTGGAACGCGCCCAGGCTGTTTACACGGATATGAGCGATTATCAGGACAATTTGAATGTACAGGTCAAAGGGAACGTTGACAGGGTAAACGAGATTGCCCATCGGATTTACGATTTAAATAACAGTATTTTAAAAATAGAGGTTGGCGGCTTTGAGCATGCTAACGATTTGAGAGATGAAAGAAATGCGCTTCTGGATGAATTGGGAAGCCTGATACATATAGAATATAGTGAAGATGTGGACGGTGCCGTTATGGTCAAGGCGGAAGGACATCAGATGATCACGCGAAGCGCCGTTTTTGAAATGGGAGCAGCGGCCGATGCGGATACGGGTTTCTATACCCCGTACTGGGTCATGGATGCCAGATCAATTACGCTGGCTGACGGAACCGTTGTGCCGGATCTTACGAACAGTAAAGTATTTGATATGACGCAGACTATCGCGACGGACCGGGATACGGATATCGGAACGATCAAAGCGCAGCTTCTGGCAAGAGGTGACCACAGAGCGGATTATACGGATTTGGATTCCGAGACTTACAATGAGACGATTGCACAATCGGTGGTCATGAATGTGCAGGCAGAGTTTGATAAACTGGTACACTCTGTTGCGACACAGATGAATGCGGCACTGGCTGCCGTAGCCGATGCGGACAACAATTATATGGTGGACGGCAACGGAAATCCGATACAGCTGTTCCAGAAGATTGCAACACCCGGATATGATGAGAACGGAAATTACATCCGGGAGGATCTGACACCGGGAGAAGAAAGTACTCTGTATACGATTATGAATATGACGATCAATCCGGAATTGAAAAAAGAAGCTGCAATGCTCAGTTTTATCAGACCGGACGGGAAAGAGGACTATCAGGCAGCACAGCTTTTGCAGGAAGTGTTTACCACAGAGGCATATACCTTAAATCCGAATGTAACCAATAAAACCAATTTGATCGATTTTTATTCCAATATCGTAACACAGGTCGCATACAGCGGCTCGGTATTTAAAAGTGTTTACAATAACCAGAATACGACGGTGGAAAGTACCGAAAGCGCAAGACAGCAGGTTGTGGGAGTATCGGACGATGAAGAGTTGAGCAATATGATTAAGTTTCAGAATGCTTACAACGCATCCAGCCGGTATATCAATGTCATCAACGAACTGCTGGAGCATATCATCAATACTTTGGGAACCTGATAAGAAAGAGTTTAGGAACGGAAGGGAAGTGGGCAGATGCCATCTACATTTTTTGGATTGAATATTGCATATACGGGATTGACGGCGGCAAATGCCGGACTAAATACGACCGCCAATAATATTTCCAATGTGAATACAGAAGGATATTCCAGACAGACGGTCACACAGCAGGCATCAAATGCAATCAGAACCTATACGACATACGGATGTGCCGGAAGCGGTGTGGATACGACTGCCATTGAAAGGCAGAGAGATGCCTTTTATGATTTTAAATATTGGAATAACAATGCACATCTGGGTGAATATAGTGAGCTGCAGTATTATATGAAGCAGATTGAGGACTATTTTAAGGATGACAGCACGGTAGACGGTTTCTCTACAATCTTTGAGAAAATGTACACAACAATTGAGGAATTGAAAAAGAATTCCGGAGATGCTGCTACCAAAGAACAGTTTATCGGCTTTGCGGGAAACCTGACATACTATTTCAACACGATGGCATCCAATCTGGAGCGTATGCAGGTCGATGTCAATCTGGAGATTAAAAACAAAATCGGTCAGATTAATTCCTATGCGACAGAAATTGCATCTTTAAATAAACAAATCAACGTTATTGAACTGACCGGAGCAAAAGCAAACGAACTTCGAGACCAGAGGGATCTGATCATTGATAAGCTTTCCAAGATTGTGGATACCACTGTGGAGGAACAGCCGGTTTATGATACCAATAACCCCGGCAGAGAGACCGGAGCGACCAGATATGTCGTGAAGATTGCCGGCGGACAGACACTGGTGGATAGCGGCAGATATAATGAGCTGGAATGTAAGGCGAGACCGAATTATGCCAATAATAATCAGTCGGATGCGGTCGGACTTTATAATATTTACTGGACGGACGGAAGAGAATTTTCCGTTTACAGCAATCAGATCGGCGGCGAACTGCGCGGACTGATCGAAATCAGAGACGGAAATAACGGTGAGAATTTTCAGGGAACCGTTGCCGATGTCGGCAGAAATACAGAGGGTAAGATGGAAGTAACCGTGGATATTACGGCGGATTATTTGAAAGACCTTTCTACCTGTACCCTGCCACCTGACGGCGGCGTGATCAGACTGGGCAATCAGGAATATTATTTTGATGAATTCAGTGTAACCTACGGAAGTGACGGTAATATCAAAAGCTATACCTTTATTATCAGTGACGATCCTACCAAAAATACGCTGATGCCGGACTCCGGCCGTGTGGGAAAAGAAGCCAGCGTCGGGTATACGGTGGCCTATCAGGGAATTCCTTACTATCAGGAACAGTTAAATGAATGGTGCAGGATATTTGCGGAAGCCTTCAATCATGTTATAACACAGGAAGACAGTGTTGATGGTTACGGGAATCCTGCCGATATAGTATTTGTAGCGGATGAGGCGACCGATAATGCACAGCGCAAGTTTTTGGACTCCAGAGTGGATATTACGGACGGCACCGTGATTTCCAGCGCAGGTGACAGCTACTATTATCTGACGGCAAAAAACATTAACGTAAATTCCGATATGGTGGATGATCCCCAGAAACTGGCAACCCGTACAACCGCAACGGACGGGGAAAGCAAATATGATGTGGTGGATGATCTGATCAGGTTAAAAACGGATACCTCTATGATGAGTTTCAGGGGCTGCAGTGCAGGCGATTTTCTGCAATGTGTGCTGGCAGATGTGGCTTTGAATGCACAGAGCGCAAATATATTGACGGAAAGCTATGAGAACATAGCGGGCAGTATCGATAATCAGAGACTTTCCATCAGCGGTGTGGATTCTGATGAAGAAGCGTTGAACCTGGTGCAGTTCCAGCATTCATACAATCTGGCATCCCAGATGATATCCGTGCTGACGGAAGTGTATGACCGCCTAATCCTGCAGACAGGGGTATAGCAGCATAAGGGATTCCGAAACGGAGGGATAACATGAGAATTACCAACAAAATTATTCAGAATAATGCAATTTCCAATATTAATGGCAATAAAGTGCTGGAAGACAATCTGAATACCCAGCTTGCTACGGGTAAAAAGGTAAACAGACCCAGTGATGATCCGGTTGTTGCAATCAGAGCATTGAGACTCCGTACCAATTTGAGCGAGGTACAGCAGTACTACAAAAAGAATGTTCCCGATGCTACAAGCTGGCTTACGATCACGGAAGGTGCAATCGATACGGCGGTAGAAGTAATTACCAATATGTACAGCGATTGTACGTCCGGTTCCGAGGGCTTTAAAACCGCCGAAGACCGGCAGAAGATCCTGGAAAACATGAAGGGACTTCGGGATGAGATCTATGCCATCGGAAATGCGGAGAGCGCAGGACGCTATGTGTTTACCGGCTATAGAACGGATACTTCCCTGACATTCGATGGGGATACGGAAAAAAAGTACACCATTACCGAGCAGCTCGGACCGGACAGCGTCGGCGATACGACATATATCGATACTAAGGGACTGGAGGAGCTGACGGCATCCAATGCGCTGACGGGAACGGTCACAGAGCAGGATATTACAACCAATACCATACATAGAATCCGCCTTGCATACAATGAATGCTCGGACGGCATGGCTCCCACGATCCAATACTATGACAGCACGGGAACTTTGCAGACTGTAACGGCGAATATCATTTCGGCTGATGATGCGACAACAGATCCTTATTTGTCTATGCAGGGCAATACGGGTAAGGCGGCAACATTCATTCCGGAAACGGGAGAACTGATATTGAGCGACGGCTTGTATTCCGATCTGCAGAATGTGAAGGATGTGGCAGGGACAAAGGATGCGGCCGGAAATGAGATCAACGAGGCTGAGATCCGTGTTACCTATGAAAAGACGGAGTGGAGTAAAAACGATCTTCGACCGGAACACTATTTCTACTGTGAAACACCTGCCAACAATACGGCGGGCAAGCTGGTATATAATGAAAAATATCTGACGTCCCAAAAGGATGACGATACCAGACAGATCATTGCCTATGATGTGGGCTTCGGGCAGGAAGTCAGAGTCAATACACTTGCGAATGAAGTTTTTACCCATGATATCGGGCGTGATCTGGAAGAAATGATTGCCAATGTAGAGGCGGTCATCGATATGGAAGATACTGTTTCCAGATTGGAAAGTCTGATTGAGAATACAACAGACGAAACTGAAAAAGAAAAACTGCAGCAAAAACTGGATGCGGCCAATAAATCCCTGACTTATCTTCAGGATAAGATGCAGAAAGATTTCGAAGGCGGAATTACAAGGACGCAGGAATATCTGGCACGTACCAATACGGCGCTGACTACAGTGGGTAACCGCTCCGCAAGGCTGGAATTGGTGGAAAATCGTCTGTCATCTCAGGAGACCAGCTTTAAGACCCTGTCATCTGAAAACGAAGATGCAGATATCACGGAGGTTGCAGTGCAGTTAAGCAGTGTGGAATTGTCTTATCAGGCTGCACTGATGGCGACAGGGAAAATTACGCAGACATCATTATTGAATTATCTGTAACTATCATAAAAAACATAGGGAGGTTAGAAAATGGAAGTAAGTACAAGACTATTTGGGGATATCAGAATTGAAGAGAATAAAATCATCCGTTTTGTAAATGGATTGGTGGGATTCCCTCAGTTGAAAGAATTTGCGCTGATCCATGACGGAGAAGGAGGAAGCGGAGAGGGTGTACAGTGGCTGCAATCCATGCAGGACGGAAACTTTGCACTTCCGGTAGTGAATCCGCTCCAGATTTTGGACAGCTATGATCCGGTCGTAGAAGATGAGCTGCTGGCTCCTCTCGGTGAACTGAAACCGGAGGACATGTTGGTACTGGTAACCATTACGGTGCCGGAGGATGTAAAAGCGATGAGCGTAAACTTAAAAGGACCCATTGTTATCAATGCCGCAAACTGCAAGGCATGTCAGGTCATTGCCGAGAATGACGGATTACAGGTGAAATTCCCGGTATATGACATATTAAAAGCAAAGAAGGAGGGTGAGTAAGATGTTGGCATTATCCAGAAAAAAAGGTGAAGCGCTTGTGATCAACAATGACATCGAAATCACCGTTCTCGAGGTCAAAGGCGAACAGGTAAAATTGGGAATCAGCGCACCGAAAGAAGTGCCTGTCTACCGTAAAGAAGTATATGTGCAGATTCAGGAGACAACCAAAGAAGCTGCGGCAACGGTTTCGCTGGATGCGTTGAAAGGATTGTTTTAATGCGGGATTTGGTTTGATGATCGATTTTGAGAGAAAAATGTTTATAACAACTATAAACATTTTTCTTTTTTTATCCGATAAGAATACTAAGAAGCGCAGTAAAGGCTTATCTGCGCGTGGTATGTTGGATAGATTCACACGGAGGTGGAAAATATGGCAATTGAACCATTAGGAAGTATTATGACAGTTCAGACACAGGCGGTACAAAAGGTTGAGCCTGTACAGCCGGCAGCAGGAAGCACGGAAGCAAATCTGCAGGCAGAAAAAACGTCGGCACCGGATGCAACAACGGTAGTTGTTGACCAGGCGCAGGGCAAAGAAAACGGTGCATCAAGTGAAAACCAGTATCAGAATCAGCAGCCGAGCAACGAACAGATTAAGCAGGCAGTTGAAAAGCTGAATAAGAGTATGTACAACTCAGAAGCGGTATTCGGTATTCATGAGGCAACAAACAGAGTGACGATTAAGATCATTGATAAAGAATCAAAGAAAGTCATCAAAGAACTGCCCCCGGAAAAAACTTTGGATATGATCGCCAAAGTTTGGGAAATGGCAGGAATTTTGGTGGATGAAAAGAGATAGGAGGGGTTTCCATGGCA
Organism: Lachnospiraceae bacterium; assembly: GCA_051877575.1. GTDB lineage: Bacteria > Bacillota > Clostridia > Lachnospirales > Lachnospiraceae > UBA2882. Next base: position 186,312 of record JBJEJA010000034.1, read on the forward strand.
ATCAGAATAACGGGATTAAACTCCGGTCTGGATACAGAGAGCATCATTTCCGAGCTGGTTAGTGCGAAAAAGACATCTGTAAACAGTCTGAAAAAAGAAAAAATCAGTTTGAGTTGGAAAATTGATGCTTGGAAAAGCCTAAACAGTAAAATCTATAGTTTGTATACAGGCACTGTTGATAAGCTCCGTTGGGATAATGCGTATGCCAAGAAAAAATCAACGGTTTCCGATACCGGGATCCTGTCGGTAGTGGCAGGAGACAATGCTGTAAACGGGGTACAGACAGCCAGCGTGGAAAGCCTTGCAAAAGCGGGGTATCTGACCGGAGGCAAGCTGAAGACGGCAGACGGCGGAACGGTTTCGGGCAGTACGAAGCTGACAGAACTTGGCCTTGCCGAAGGAACGTCCTTTAGCATTACATCCGGCGGAAAAACGACTGAGATTACAGTGGGAAGCGATACAACCATGAACAATCTTGTCAGCCAGTTAAAATCCGCAGGCGTCAATGCCAATTTTGATGCGAATCAGCAGAGATTATTCGTAAGTGCAAAAGAGACAGGCGCAGACAGTGATTTTTCTTTTGGTGGCGACGAAGATGCGTTAAAAATGCTGGGACTTGTGGAAGATTCTGCAAATCCTGACGGGGCAGTCAGAATTAAAGGAGAGAATGCGGTACTTTACTTAAACGGCGCCAAGTTTGAATCTGCGACTAATACATTCCAGATCAATGGAGCAACCTATACATTGCAGGGCGTTTCCGAGAAAAGCGCGGATGGTAAACTGAAGGAAACCAGTATTACTACGATGGATGACTATGACGGCATCTACGATACGATTAAGAACTTTATCAAGAAATACAGTGAACTGATTAATGAAATGGATAAGCTGTATAATGCCAGCTCCTCTTCGGGATATGAGCCCTTGTTGTCCGAAGAAAAGGACGCATTGACAGATACGGAAATTACGGATTGGGAGAATAAGATTAAGGATTCCATACTGCGTAAAGATTCTTCACTTGGATCCGTAATCACGGCAATGACTACGGCCATGTCGGGAAGCGTAACCGTCAACGGAAAGGAAATGTATCTGTCCAGTTTCGGTATCAAGACGCTGGGATACTTTACCGCAGAGGAAAACGAAAAGCATGCATATCATATTGACGGAGATCCGGATGACGAAAACACGTCCGCAAATACAGATGTGCTCAAATCCATGATTGCAAGTGACCCGAATACTGTGAAAAAATTCTTTGAAGGTCTTGCAAATAATCTTTATACGGCTATGACATCCGCTATGGGAAGAGTAGAAGGCTATAAGAGTATATATAAGGTCTATAACGATAAACAGCTGGATAAAGAGTTGAGCGATTATGATACCAAGATATCGGATGCAGAAGAAGCGCTTACTGCGTATGAGGATAAATGGTATGATAAGTTTTCGGCAATGGAAACGGCACTCGCAAAACTGTCATCGAAACAGAGTGCTATCAGCGGACTTTTCTCTTCATAAAATTATTGGCGGAAAGTGAATACCGCTTTCCGCCATATCTGTAAGGAGTAAACAAATGGCGATAGTTGGAAACCCATATGCACAATATCAGAACAGCAAAGTGCTGACAGCTTCACCGGCGGAACTGACATTGATGCTTTATGACGGAATCATAAAATTTATTAATATGGCAATTGCGGCTATTGAAGAAAAAGATATTCAAAAGGCCAATATCAATATTATGAAAGCAGAAAGGATTGTTGATCACTTATCTGCCACACTGAATGATAAATATCCGGTATCCCAAGACTTCCGCAATGTATACAGTTGCATTATGCAGGCACTGCTTCAGGGGAATGTTAAAAAGGACACCGCAGAATTGGAACGGGCACTGGAATATTCCAGGATGATCCGTGACACATGGAAAGAAGTTATGAAAGCAGCGGAAAAGGGGAAAACGACGTGACGAATGAACTGCAGTTATTGATTGAGTCTTTGGAAAAGAAAAAGACAGTTTTAAGCGATATTTTAAATAAGAGCAGATTGCAGGGAGAGATTGCGTCCACCGAAAACTTTGATGTAGAAAAGTTTGATCGGTTATTTGATGAAAAATCGGAACTGCTTCAACAAATGGAAAGACTTGATCAGGGTTTTGATGCGGTTTATGAACGGATTAAGGATGAACTGCTTGAGAAAAAAGATTCTTATAAAGACGAGATTGCCCGTTTGCAGAAGCTGATCAGTGAGACAATCGATCTGGGTGCACAGATCCATGCAACGGAGGCCAGAACCAAAGACAGTATGAGCACAGCGTTGACGAACAGTCGTCAGGAACTGCAGAAACGCAGAGCTTCTTCTAAATCGGTCATGGACTATTATAAAGCGAATAGCCAGCTAAAGTATGTAGAACCATTTTTTATGGATCAGAAAAAGTGATAATAAATAAAAGAGGCACTCCTGTTTGTGGGTGCCTTTTTGGATAATAACGGAGACAATTTGGGGAGAAAGAGATGCAATTTCCAAAAAGTTATTTTGAGGATGAGGTGAGGGACGGTTTTTACGTCCCAAGCATGATGAAAAGTGCCTGGGCGGCACAATTGGAAATATTGGGAGATATTGATAAGGTATGCAGGAAATACGATCTTCAGTATTTCGCGGAATGGGGAACCCTGCTGGGAGCCATCAGACACGGCGGATTTGTGCCGTGGGATGATGATATGGATATCTGCATGAAACGTAAAGATTATGAGATATTTAAAAAGGTTGCTCCGGAGGAAATGTCGGAATGGTATGCATTACTTAATTTTGAGCATTCTGATGAAGAAGATTATATGTGTGATGATTTCCTGACACGTTTGTACAATGGAAATAGGATTCGTCTGGACAAACCGTTTCTCGATAAATTCCATGGTTTCCCGTATGTGGCGGGCATGGATATTTTCCCGTTGGATTATGTGGCACCCACAGAGGAAGAGGATGAGATGCAATGTGAGCAGGTAAAAATCCTTTCCACACTGGCGCAGACAATCAATTCTTTTGAACCGGCGGAGCGGGAAGAATATCTGCGGCAGGTTGAGAAAACCTTTGATACCAGAATTGACCGTAGCAAATCCCTGAGGATTCAGCTCTATATGCTCGCGGATGAAATATGCGGCATGTACAAAGAGGAAGAATCCCGGTATCTTGCAAGCATGGCGCTCAGGACTCTCAATGATTATAAAGTGCCCAAGGAGTATTATGAAGATGCAATCTGGGTCCCTTTTGAAACCACGCAGATCCCGGTTCCTGTGGGTTATGACGGAATATTGAAGATCAAATACGGGGATTATATGAAACCGGTACGGGATGGCGGAGCGCATGAATATCCCTTTTATAAAAGACAACAGGTCATGTATGAGGAAAAGCATAAACCTCTGTATAAGAGCTATCATTTTTCCGAAGCGGATATGGATAGGGGAGAAGAAAAAATGGATCAAATGACATTAAAATCAATGGCGGCCGATATGATCAATCTGCTGGGGCAGGCGCATAAAAGCATTGCCGATTCGCTTCGTAAAGGAGAAATGGATTCGGCGGCAGGACTTTTGGAAGATTGTCAGGACGGAGCGATTGCCCTCGGTACCAAAATAGAAGAAGTAAAGCAGGAAGGCTTTGTGACGGTTGGATTTTTGGAGCAATACTGCGAGGTGCTCTATACAGTCCATGAGGCAGTTTTGGATCACGAAGACATAGATATAGAGACAGCCGTTGCCATGTTGAATGACAGTCTCTCTTCCGTAGAACATAGTGTAAAAAAAGATATTCTACAGCGGAAAGAAGCGGTGTTTTTGCCGTATAAGGCTTCTATGTGGGATTCACTGGAAAGCGTATGGAAGGCAGCCGACGAAGATCCCGATTGCGATGCATATGTGATTCCGATCCCCTACTATGATAAAAATGCGGATTGTACTCTGGGAGAAATGCATTATGAGGGAGGAGAGTATCCTGATTATGTACCGGTTGTGGATTACCGGACCTTTGATTTTGGCATGCATCATCCCGATATGATATTTATCCATAATCCTTATGATGAGTATAATCGTGTCACAAGCGTGCATCCGTTTTTCTATTCCAAGAATCTGAAGAAGTTTACGGATAAGCTGGTTTATATTCCTTATTTTGTGTTGGATGAAATCAAACCTACCGATGAGCGGGCCGTTAATAGCATGAAACATTTCTGTACGATGCCGGGCGTGGTCAATGCAGATGTGGTGATCGTGCAGTCTGAGGACATGAAGGGCGCTTATGTCCGTGCACTGACCGATTTTGCCGGAGAAGAAACAAAACCCGTGTGGGAGAAAAAGATACTGGGTCTCGGCTCTCCCAAATTTGACAGGGTGCTGGATGATTCCATAGATATTCAAGTGCCGGAGGAGTGGAAAAAAATACTTTGTAAAGCAGACGGAACCAAAAAGAAGGTAATTCTCTACAACACCGGTCTGGGGAGTATGCTGGAGCATAAAGAAGCGATGCTTGATAAGATAGAAAATGTCCTGCAGATGTTCCGGGAGAAACGAGACGAAACAGCTCTTTTGTGGAGACCGCATCCGCTTATTCCTGCAACCATTAAATCCATGCGGCCGGAGCTGTGGGAGCGGTATGAAAAGATTGTAAGTGACTATAGGGAAGAAGGCTGGGGTATCTATGATGACACAACGGACCTCGACCGGGCAATCAAACTGAGCGATGCATACTACGGAGATCCCAGCAGTGTGATACAGCTTTGCAAAAAGGCGGGGATACCGGTGATGGTGCAGAATGTGGATATATTGTAATTTGGTAAATAGGGAGTTCAAATTCGAACTCCCTATTTGGATATATACTACTGATTGAAGGCTGCCTGTAATCTTGCAAATTAACGGCGGTGGATGGCAGGGATAATTTGGATTTGAAGAAGTGGATGCAGGCCATGAGACATGTTGGAAGAAAGGAATCTAAAAATATTTTCAACATTAATTATATGGCAGAACATATCTAATTAAGAAAAAAACTTTTTTAACCGATGATATATTATATATGAAATGATATGGTCACTGTAAAAAGGATGGAAAATGACATGGATAACGAAAAAAGAATGTTGAATGTTATAAAAGAATATGACGAGATAATTATTTATGGAGCTGGGATGGTCGGTGAATTGGTTATAAAAAGATTACTAAAACTTGGGTATGGTAATAGAATTGTTGGAGTGGCTGTAAGTAAAAAAAACGATTTTGAATTTGAAATATGTAATATCAAAATATACGAAATTACAGAATTAAAAAAGTATGCTTCAAATGCAATAGTAATTATTGCTACAATGCCAGATTTGCACGAAGAAATATATAGACACGTACTTCATAGGGGGTTCCTTCATGTTATGCCAATAACATTGGATATATATAGGAGTATGCAAAAAAACTATATATCAGAGGCTAATAAGAAAAATGAGATGATGATTACGGATAAAAAAAATAAAATTTTGTTAGTACCATCAGATAATAATAGAACATCGGGTGCCTTTTTATGCATGGTTGAATTGAGTAAAATGTTAATGGAGAATAATTTTTTTGTATTGGTAGTTTTACCGGAATACGGCACAGGAGAGTCGCTACTGGTAGAAAAGAATATACCGTATATATATATTGCATCTGTACATTGGGGATTTGAGATTAAAAATAATAAAAAATTTCTTGAGAAAGTAAAATTTTATTATCAATCATTGAGAAACATAGCAGCTATTAAAAAATTTGTAAGGGTAATAAAAGAAAATCAAATTTCAATAGTACATTGTAATACAACATTTACATATGTTGGCGCAATCGCTGCAAAAATATGCAGGGTGCCGGTAGTTTGGCATTTTAGGGAGGATATGAGAGTTTTAGGGTATCGGATTTTTTGGAGAAAAAGGGCAGATAGACTTATGAATCAATCTGCAAAGATTATTGATGTATCAGAATATATTAAAGCAACATTAGGATATGGAAATGATGAAAAACATGTAATTATTCATGATACAGTTGATGTTGAGAAGTTTTATAATGCTAATAAAAGAATTATGTGTAGTAATATAATTCGTATGATTATTGTTGGAGCTATATCGCATCAGAAAGGAATACAGGAGTTAATTGAGGCATGTTACTTATTGAAAGAAAGTAATGTGAAAAATTTTCGGCTAGAAATTGTCGGAAAGGGAAAAGAAGACTATGTTCAAAAGATAAAACAACTTATAGAAGAAAAGGGATTAAAAAGTGAAGTGAATTTTTATGGAGTAACTAATAGGATACAGGATATATATGAGCAAGCGGACATTTCTTTTACGTGTGGAGAAGCGGAGGCATTTGGAAGAGTTACAGTTGAAGCGCAACTTTCAGGTTGTCTAGTCATAGGGGCAAGATCGGGAGCTACACCAGAACTAATAGAAGATAAGAAAACGGGCTTCTTATATGAGAAAGGAAATAGCGAAGAATTAGCGGGTATAATCAAGAGGGCGATAAATTACCCGGATATATCAAGAAGGATTGCAGACCAGGGACAAAAATATGCACGTGTGAAATATTCCCAAGAACAATACATTGAAAAAGTTAAGGGAACATATCGGGAAGCAATGATGAATATGTGATGTGTTAATGGAGGAAATTATATGTATTATGCTAATGAAATTGTAAAACAATTGGAAGATGCAGATCAGATTGTAATATATGGGGCAAGAACGGTGGCTAAGGAAGTGGCGAATTGTTTGCTGGGAGAACCATACAATTTTAAGATATCATCTTTTATCGTTACAAATGTAGAAGGGAATCCAAAGAGCATGTTAGGGATTCCGGTAATTGAACTTCAAGAAGCAAAAAATAAATATTTAAATGCAGTTGTTTTGGTTGCTGTTATGGAAAAATATCTGGATGAAATTTTGAAATCACTAAATGAAAATGGATTCAAAAAAATTATACCACTTACCTTTGAATGTGACTTGTGGAGTGAGGTGAGGGGAAATTATTATCGAGAGGTTGTAATGAAATCGGGGAAAAAATATGTGACTTTGGAAGAGGAACTTGCCAAAATAGATGATAATATTCAAAATAAAACTTGTGATGTAAGTATTTATATGGCGAAGTGTCATGCTGATAGAAAATTGGAAACTGACTTTTCAGAATATGAATGGGAAATTCCTATACAAGTCGGTGCGGCGTTAACGGATCAAGTTATTTCTAGTGTACGTGATGATAAAGGAGAAAATATTTCGAAGAAAAATAAGGAATATTGTGAGTTAACTGCACTATATTGGATATGGAAGAATGATAAGTCTCAATATGTAGGGTTATGTCATTATAGGAGACATTTTAATCTTAGTAGAGAAATGATTGAGAAACTTGCGGTATCGAATATTGATGTAGTTTTAACAATCCCTATTTTGAATTTCCCTAATGTAAGGACAACTTATGCGAATGATCACATTGAAGAGGATTGGGAAATAATGTTAAAAGCGATTTGGACATTATGTCCAGAATATAGTAAGACAGCTGATAAATTGCAAAGAGGTGTATTTTATTATGGATATAATATGCTTATTGCAAGGAAAAACATATTGGACGATTATTGTACTTGGTTATTTCCCATTTTAGAATATTGTGAGGAACATTGTAAAAAAAAGGATGATAAGTATCAAAATAGATATATAGGCTTTTTAGCAGAAAGGTTATTATCAATATATTTTTTGCATCATCAGGAAGATTATAATATTGTGCATGCAACAAAGCATTTTATAAACTAGTAATTGTAAAACTTTTAACCATATTTTCGATTACCAAAGTACAAAGTAAAATTCTGAAAGGATTATAACTGTTTTTGTGCTTTGCAAATCAATATTGATGATTTTGTTTTACAGCAGTTAATATTCTATTAGAAAAAGCCGAAACAATAAGTAAATGGTTATATTTGTCAGATGAAATATAGAATTCGCATAGTAGGGGTAAAGAAATTTGCAAGTAAGTAATAAGTAAAAGGATGCCCGGGAAACGAGTACAGGGCATTTCTTTTGCTTTAATAAGTAATTTTAATAATATATATGGAGGAATAGATATAGTAATGGATAAAGTAGAATTTATATGTGAGTTATATATGTACAAAAATATTTATATATACGGGGCTGGAGAATATGCAAAAACCTTAGCTTATTATTTATTAAATAATACAAATGTAGATGGTCGAGTGAAGGGATTTGTTGTAACAACTAAAACAAATAAGAGTGCTATTTTAGGAAAGCCTATAGTAGAATTGACGGATATAGATTTAATAAAAGTGGATTTAATTATTGTTGCAGTTTCGGAAGACAAGCAGAGTGAGATACTTAATAGCTTAAATAATGTATATGATGGTAATGTTTTAAGTATATCGGACGATGATTATTCATATATGAAGAAGCTTGAGAGGAGTGAGCAGTATAATGTTTATTTGGGAGAAGAAATATTAAATCGAACTACTTTAGATATTGTGTTGAGGGAATGCGAGTGGGTAAAGAACTGTGGTTTTGTTCCTGGCGGAATGGCAGTTAATAGTAAATATTTGTATATCCTCTTTAAAATATTGGAATCAAGAAAGTTTAAAAGTATTTTGGATATAGGAATGGGACAAACCTCCAAACTAATTGGAGAATACGCATGTGCATTTAGTGATGTAGAACATATTATTGTGGAGGCAGATGAGGAATGGAAAGAGTTTTTTGTTGCTTCTAATGATGTAGAAAAATCGCAGATTATTATGTGCGATTATGAGATTGAAAAGATAAATGATATATCAGTTAGGAGGTATAAAGACTTCAGAGAAAAATTGCTCGGAAAGAAGTTTGATGTTATTTCGATAGATGCACCACTGGGTGCAGATATGACATTATATTCAAGAATAGATATTTTAGAATTGCTGCCGGAATGTTTAAAGGAGTCATGGATTATAATGATGGATGATACCGGAAGAAGCGGTGAGCGTAATACAATTGAAAAAGTTAAAAAAATACTAACTAAAACTGGGAAGGGATATGTTGAAAAAAAATTTATGGGATTTGAAAAAGATTTTACATTACTAGCATCTGTTGATAATCGTTTTTTTACTAGTATTTAGAAAGGGAAAATAAAATGAAGAAACATATTTCTGGTTTGGGACTGACAACTGAAAACATGTTATTTAATGACGATAAAATATGGTTTACTGAAATAGATAATAATGAACTGTATTATTATGATGTAAAGACCCAAAAGATAACACAATATTATCGATTCGAGATGGAGAATGAAAGCAGATTGTTTGGTGCTTTGGTTTACAATGAACCTTGGATCTGCTGTGTGCCTTTTGGGGCAGAGGCAGTGTATGCTTTAAATACTGATACGGGTGAAGTAAGAAGAAAGGAAATTATAAAGCCATTAGAAGGAATGTATGATGGTTATACACATATTGCAAAATTTATGTTTGCCGGCTGTCATCATGGACATATTTTTATGGTGGGGGCCAGTTATCCGGCGATTGCTGAATATGATATCGAAAAAAATGATATAGTATATCATTCTGAGTGGTTTTCAAGTTTGAGCCGGTATTTCAAAACAAAAGATAATGCTATTTTTAGAAAATGTACCATTTTAAATGGACAGATTTATGCACCTTCATGTAAAGGTAATGCAGTTTTAAAGTTTAATATGGATACATATGAATATCAAATATATCAAGTCGGGGATGAAAAGTGTAATTATTCATCTATATGTTATGACGGAGAGGATTTTTGGCTTTCGCCTAGAAATACTGGTGGAATTGTAGAGTGGAATGAAGAAAATGAGGATTTTGAAGTTTATAGAAAATATCCAGATAGATTAGTTATGAATCAAAATAGTTTTAATGATATTATTATTACATCAAGAGGGCAAATTATCTTATTGCCGGGTAATGCAAATATGTTTTTATACATTGATAAGAAGAATAAAAACATATGTGAGTATGATAAAACATTACGTAATTGCAAGGGAGTGAGCTTTTGTGAAGACACAAAAGGAAATTCTCAATATTTGTTTTCAACTGAAGAAAATTTATTAATGCAAATAAAAAATGGAGTCTTGCAGTTAGATATAATTAGGTTTGAAACAGAAAATAAGACGGAAAACTTAGAGCCTAATATCTTTGCAGAAAACAAACTTGATAATTTGGCGAGATATGTTGATTTTATTGAGTTAGATGATAAAGATAATGGAATAAGAGCCGCGGGAAAAGTGGAAATAGGAAAAAAAGCGTGGAATATAGTGAGGGCAACATGATGAAAAGTGCAATTTACGGAGCGGGCGATTTTGGGAAGAGACTTTTAGAAATTTTTGGAGAAATAGAATTTAAAATTAATGCATTTGTGCAGTCTGAAAAAAGTGATATGATAGAGTTAAAAAATATTCCCGTTATTTCTTATGATGAACTGTTAAACGAAAAAGAACCATGGTTAGTTTTTATTGCAATAAATAATGAAGATATTGTAAATAGTATAATGAATAAATTTGAAGATGATGGATATACCTTATCCAGAGTTTTTGATATGAGAAATTTTATTATTGATAATTATAAAATTTCATCTGAAGGAGAAAGCAAATGCATTATGTGCAACGGCTCTTTCCATGACTTTGGTGCATGGGGAGAAAAAAACAAATTGTTTTTAGAGAGGGAAGTTATTGGTGGAGGATACAGAGCAAATGCTGTTTGCCCGTTGTGCGGGAGCTTGGATAGAACAAGGTGGGTATATTGGTTATTAAAAAATCAGACAGATATTTTTGAAAGAAATTGCACGGTTATTCATTTTGCACCGGAAAAACAACTTAGGGAGGTTTTGGAACAGAGCAAAAATTGTGACTATTATGCAGGCGATATTTGTAAAAGTAAAGGCGTGCATAGGCTCGATGTTACTCAAATTCCATATATAGATGAATTTGCGGATTTTGTGATAATTAATCATGTTATGGAACATGTAGAAAATGAGGGTAAGGCGATTGCTGAGTTAAAAAGGGTGCTAAAGAGTGATGGGAAAATAATCATGTCTTTTCCTATATCGCAAAATTCAAAAACTTACGAGAATAAACATATTGTGACAGAGGAGGATCGGGAAAAATATTTTGGACAAAAAGATCATGTCAGACTTTATGGAATAGATTTTAAAGACAGATTTGAAAACTATGGCTTGCGTGTTACTGTATTTTCGCCGAAAGATTATTTTGGAGCAGGAGATATGAAAAAATATGGCTTCATGCAAAATGATATAGTATTGATTTGCTCAAAATAAGGGGGATTAAATGAACGAGAGTTTGATTTCAATAATATTGCCAACATATAATAGAGCAAATATTATCATGAAAGCTATTAATAGCGTATTGGCTCAGACATATACGAATTGGGAATTGATTGTTATTGATGATGGTTCAACTGATAATACACAGGAAAAAGTAAATACAATAAATGACCCGAGAATTATTTATATTAAACTCGAAGCAAATAAAGGGGCTAATTATGCGAGAAATTATGGCTGCAAAATGGCGAAAGGGAAATATTTAGCTTTTATTGACAGTGACAATTATTGGATGGAAAAAAAATTAGAAAAGCAACTGAATTTTTTGGAAAATACAGCCGATGATGTCGCATTTGTTTTTTGCCAAATAAAACAGATTGATGGTGATTCGATAGCAATAATCCCTAATGGTAGCTTCGATATAGATAATTTAGAAGCTACTATGAGAAAATATAATGTTATTGATACGAATGCAGTATTAATAAAAAAAGAAGTCTTTGAAAAGTTGGGGGAATTTGATGAATCAATGCCGCGACTTCAGGATTATGAGCTCTTTTATAGAATCATAGTTGTACATAGATACAAAGTTAAATATATTGCTGAAATATTGGATTGTAATATATTACAGCCTAATAGTATCAGTAAAAACTCTTTAAAATTACAGAAAGCCTTAACTTTGTTTATAGAAAAACATCATAAAAATATGAATTATGAGGAGATATTAGATCGTTTTCTTATCAGCATTAGCCAGTTTAGAAATATAAGTGAGTTAAATACATTTCTTTTGGATTTAGAGAAAAATGACAAAATAGGTTTTTCGAATATGGATAAGGAGATAATAAAGAGATACTGGAAACAAACACGGTATTATGAGACTCTATATCAATGGAAAGAACGGCAGGAAAAAGATAAGAATAGGACTGCTTTTTCGGGGGCCGCTTTTAGAGAAGAGAGAGTTATTGCATTGTATGGACTAGGCAAATGGGGAGAGGTTATTTATGAGGAAATGTCCAATGTCGGAATAAAAATTACATACGGAATTGATAAAGAAGTTGAACAATTTCATGATATAGAAGTAGTTAGTCCTCATCGGATTCCTTCAAGTATAGATATTATTATTGTTTCGCTGTTTCAGCAGTTTGATGAAATATGCAATGAATTAGAGGAGTATTATAATGGGGAAATTATATCGATTGAGGACATAATTGACGGAAAATATGATAAGGAATAAAATTTGAAAATTTAGTTATCTGAAAATGAGGAGTTGGAAATGGAGGATTTAATGAAGGTATTGGCCATGTATCTTCCTCAGTACCATAGAGTTGAGGAAAATGATGTATGGTGGGGAGAAGGGTTTACAGATTGGGTCGCAACAAAAAATGCAAGCCCTTTATTTGAAGGTCATTATCAACCACATGTTCCGTTGAATAATAATTATTATGATTTAATGGAAAAGGGCACGATGCAATGGCAGGCAGAATTGTTGAAGAAATATAGTGTAGATGGAATATGCATTTATCACTATTGGTTTAAGGATGGTAGAAAGATATTGCAGAAACCTGCAGAAAATTTGTTAAGCTGGAAAGACATAGATTTACCATTTTGTTTCTGCTGGGCTAATGAAACATGGGCTAGATCCTGGAGTCGCGTTTTAAATAAAAATGTGTGGGCAAATACATATGAGGAAGAAGCTGATTTCTCCGATAATGGAATTTTATTGGAACAGAATTATGGAGATGAGGAAAGCTGGAAAGATCATTTTGCATATCTTTTGCCATTTTTTAAAGATGAAAGATATATAAAAATTAGTGGTCATCCTGTATTTATGATTTATAAAATTAAGGATGTTCATTGTCTATCGGAAATGATATATTTATGGAACGAATTATCTCAACAGGCGGGCATAAAGGAACCTTATATTATTGGTAGTGGTTTGGGGAATGAAACAAAACATCTGAATATAGATGCAAAAATGACACGTCAGCCAGCAGATGGATTAAGTATGTTATATACAAATGATATGCGTTTACAAAATGGTGTTATGGTAAGGCAATATGATGAAGTTTGGGAAAAAATACTTGAGGAGATACCAAAGGAAAAGACTTTTTTTGAGGGATTTATTGGTTATGATGATACACCAAGACGGGGATTCGAGGGAACTGTGATTGCGGGTGGAACACCACAAAAGTTCGAATACTATTTTACACAATTAATAGCGAAAAGTATCGCATATGGAAATGAATTAGTATTTATAAATGCATGGAATGAGTGGGGAGAGGGAATGCATCTTGAACCGGATGAAAAAGAGGGAGAAAAATATTTAGAAGCAATTATTCGTGCAAAAGAAAACTATAAGACATATCTTGAGAAATACAAAAAAGAAAAAAAAGATTCTGCCTATAATGTCTCTTTGATTAAATTGCAACAAGCGTTAGATAAAAATGTTGAATATATTGAATTATTAGATAGATGGATGTCATTAAAAGAAGAGGGCAAGTCCATCGCAACGTGGTTGAGCCAAAAAGGCTATAGAAGTATTGCAATTTATGGTTATGGCATTTTGGGAAAACATTTATATAGAGAATTGGAAGAAAGCGATATTTGTATAGATTATATTATTGACCAGCAACGGGATAAAATTCATGTTGCTTCCGAGATATATGCATTATCAGATGACTTTCCTCAAACGAATGCGGTTATCGTAAGTGCTACATATTATTACGATGAAATACTAATGCAACTTAAGAAGAAGGGCGTACAAAAAATTGTATCATTGGCTACTATTTTGAATGAGATGTAGTAATAAGAAATCCGGATCCGATAAAAACTGAGCCACTATAATAAAGTAAATGACTTGACACACTATCGCTCTGACGATATAATAAGAGTATCGCCGGAGCGATATTTCATTGCAAAAACATAGCGGAGGACATATGCAGGATTACAATCTATTTCATGGTTCGTCAAAAATAATACCCAAGCCCCAATTTGGATTTGGGAAAACATATAATGATTATGGGCGGGCATTCTATTGTACGGAAGAACCGGAGATGGCTAAGGAATGGGCATGCACGGAGACGGAGGATGGATTTGTCAATCAATACAGGCTGCATGGTAAATGTTTGCGGGAACTGGATTTATGTGGGGGAGAATACCATATTTTGAATTGGCTGGCCATATTGCTTGAGAACAGAGTCTTCCGTATGGATTCGGATCTGCAGGAGAAAGCAAAGCAATATATATTGGAGCAGTTTTTGCCGGATTATAAAGATTATGATGTGATCAGAGGATATCGGGCGGATGATTCCTATTTTTCTTTTGCCGGTGCTTTTTTGAATAATACATTGACGCTGGAGCAACTGAACCGGGCCATGCATTTGGGAAATTTAGGGGAACAGGTGGCAATCAGAAGCCGGCTGGCCTTTGAACAGTTGGAGTTTGCCGGGGCAGAACCGGCTGTCAGGGAGATTTATTATCCGAAAAAAGCAAATCGAGACAGGGAAGCGAGACAGCTTTATCGTCGGGAAAGGGCAAATATATATCAGGGAATATATGTGATTGATCTGATCAGGGAGCGGTGGAGGAATGATGATGAACGCTTACAGCGAATTGTACATGAATGACGCCAGGTGTAATCTGGGAGAGATGCTGGATTACGCGGTATGCGACTGTGGATATGCTGCGGAAGACTTTTTTTCCTGGTTCGCATGCTCATCCATAGGCAGGCAGTTTGAGGTCGGAAATCCAAAGTATGTTACGGGCATGTCCGGTGTGGAGCTTGCCAGAGAAGTGATCTATGTAGTGCTTGGCGACAGATGCCGGAAAGAACCGTCCCGCAGCATGGACAGGAGCAAAGAGTATTGGGCGGGATGGGCAATTGCCTATTATCAATGGCTGCGCGGGCTGCGTTTTACAGAATTGATACGGAATGGGCTGACTGCAGATAAAGTTTTGTCCATGTATATTTTACATGAGGCAGATGATACCAAATTGGCTGAGGCGTTTGATGCAGTCATATTTTCAGGAAGTGAAGAAAATATTTCCCGATTAAAGAGGTTTCGTGCATATGCTGGATATACGCAGAAAGAACTGAGTGAGGTGTCGGGCGTTTCTCTGCGGATGATACAGCTTTATGAGCAGGGACAAAATGATCTTGCCAAAGCACAGGCCAATGTGGTGCTGAATCTGGCCAAAGCACTACATTGTGATGTGAGAGAGTTATTTTAAGCATGTTACATATTATCCTTTTGCCGATTACAAGAGATTTTAGATGAAATAAATTGTATTTCGCTAATTAAAATGGTAGCATAAGTATATGAACGATATCATTTCATTTTTAAATCAGACAAACAGCATATATATTTTTGGCGCACAGTCCAGGGCAAAAACATTGATGGGATATGTGACAGAGTTATTTCCTGCTTTAACGATCAGGGGCTTTTTGACAGATAACGAGGAAAATAATGATGCTCAGATTGAGAATGTTCCTGTTTTTCATATGTGCGGGCGGCCGGATCTTGACAAGGCAGTACCGGTGCTCCTTGCTACAAAGGGAATCTTTCATGAGCAGATTACAGGAAGATTACAGGATTATGGATTTAATGTCATTTTGCCAATAACGGTAGAAGCGGACAATTGCCTGCGTAATGCTTATGTCAGTAAGGTCTATGCGAAACAGGGCAGAACGTTTGTAAAATTGGAACATCTGCGAAATGACAGGAGCCGCAAAGAAGCAACAGAAACAATGGATAATAAAAATCCCGGTATCTGCGTTTGTGTGGCGAAATCCATTTATGACAGAGAATTGGAGACCCCCTATACCTATCCCGATTATGAGATCCCGGTACAGGTTGGTGCGGCATTGACGACTGAGCGGTTAAAGGGTGTAGAGTGGATTGACAGTACCGGAGAGAACATTTCCGAAAGGAATCGTCAGTATAGCGAGTTGACAGGACTTTATTGGATGTGGAAAAACCGCCGTTATGATATTGCCGGACTGGCTCATTATCGGCGTCATTTTATTCTGCCTCCCGACTGGAAGGAAATTATGATACAGCAGAAGGTAGATGTTATTGTACCGGTTCCGACCTATGTATACCCCAATATTGATGTGAACTATCGTGAACGTCATATTCCTGACGATTGGGATTTTCTGCTTCGATATCTGAAAGAAATGGATAGGGATACCTATGAAACGGCATTAGAGGTTTTTGGCGGCAGTTTGTATCTTCCGTGCAATATGTTTATTGCAAAATGGGAAGTTTTGGATGCACTGTGTTCATGGATGTTTCCGATTCTTGATGCGGTTGTGGAAAATGGCGGAACAAAAGAAGATGTTTATATGAACCGCTATGCCGGCTTCGTGTCGGAACGCCTGATTACCTTGTTTTTTACTTTGTATCAGGACAGATACAAGATTGTCTATGCAGACCGCATTTTCTTGAAATGAGAAAAAAGTTATTTTATATAAAATGATTTGGGGCATGAACCGGTAGGAATTGTATGACAGGGGATTGGGGAGGAACAAAGAATATGGATTTGTATCTAAAGCAGATAGAGGCAATTGCAAAGACCGGTCTTCCGTGGGAAAAACTTTCGGGAAGAACATTATTGTTATCCGGGGCAACCGGGATGATCGGTAAATGTCTTGTTGATATTCTGATGAAATATAATGACGGGCAGACAGATCCTGACAAGGCAGTCCGGATTGTAGCTTTGAGCCGCAATGAGCAAAATGCCAAAGCAAGATTCGGAGAATATTGGGACAGAGACGATTTTCAATATGCTGCCTGTGATGTGAATAAAAATATTCCCGAAGTGGGAAATGTGGATTTTGTGATTCACGCTGCCAGCAATACGCACCCGCAGCAATATGCCAATGATTCCATCGGAACCATTGCCTCCAATATTATCGGAACCAAAAATCTGTTGGACTATGCAACAGCCCACGGGACCATGCGATTTTGTTTTGTTTCTTCGGTGGAAGTATATGGCGAGAATCGCGGAGATGTAGAAAAATTTGATGAAAGCTATCTGGGTTATATTGACTGCAATACGTTAAGGGCGGGATATCCCGAGAGCAAACGGCTGGGAGAGACACTCTGCAATGCCTATCATCAGACCTACGGATTGGATTTTGTCATACCACGGCTCAGCAGAGTCTATGGCCCGACAATGCTGCAATCGGATACCAAAGCGATCTCTCAGTTTATTAAAAAAGCGGCGGCCGGCGAGGATATTGTCTTAAAAAGCGAGGGAAATCAAAAATATTCTTATTCCTTTGTGACGGATGCGGCAGCAGGTCTTTTCTATACTATGTTATTGGGGGAAAGCGGACAAGCCTATAATATTGCGGACAAAGAATCCGATATAACATTAAAGGATCTGGCGGAATGTCTGGCACAGATTGCCGGGAGAAAAGTCGTCTATGAATTGCCTGAAGAGAGTGAGAGAAGGGGTTATTCCACTGCTACAAAGGCAATGCTTTGTGCGGATAAGCTGGAGCAACTGGGATGGAGAGCGGAAATACATATGGCAGCCGGGCTTGCCGATACTGTGGCTTCTATGAAAAATGTGTAAATTCTGGAGGATATACTACAGAGAAAAGAGGGAATATGAATACAGCACTTATTTTAGCAGCGGGAACCGATGCCAGATTTCAGATGGATGTTCCCAAACAGTTTGTGAATGTGAACAACAGACCTATGATTGTGTATACTATGGAGCGTTTTCAACAGCATCCGGATATTGATGAGATTGTTGTGGTCTGTCTGGATGGCTGGCAGGAAGTGGTCAGGGTCTATGGGAAACAATTTCATATTACCAAACTAAAGGCGATACTGCCTGGCGGGGAAAATGCACAACAGTCTACCTATCATGGCTTGCAGTATATGAAAGAGCAGCTCGGGATGAAACAGGGCGATGTTGTGGTCATTCATGATGCGATCAGGCCTATGGTATCTGAGGAACTGATTACAAAAAGTATGCAGATGTGCCACAAATGCGGAATGGGTGTGGCGGCAATCCATGTGATGGATGCGATTATGCGGACGGAAGACGGTAAGAGTGGATTTGCGAGTATTAATCGTAATGAGATTATGAAAATCCAAACGCCTCAGTCGTTTGATTTTAAGTATATCTGGTCCGTGCACAAACGAGCGATAGAGGAAGGAAAAATTGGTTTCTGGGATAATACGGGTATGCTGACAAGTCTTGGGGAAAAGATTTATTTTTCCGAAGGCTCCGATCTGAATATGAAGGTCAATACGACCGAAGATGTGGCAATGTTTAAAGCATTGTATAAAATGACACAGATTACAGGGGAAGAGTAGGATGAATATAGCAGTGATTTTGGCCGGGGGGCATGGCAGCAGGACGGAGCAGGATATTCCCAAGCAGTTTATGAATGTATATGAAAAGCCGTTGATTATCTATACTTTGGAGAATTTTCAAAATAATCCCGAGATTGATGGGATTGAAGTAGTCTGTCTGGATGGCTGGCATGAAGTACTGCGCGCTTATGCGAAGCAGTACAACATTACAAAACTGAACTGGGTAATCAGTGGTGGCTCTGATGGGCAGGAATCAATTCAGAAGGGTGTTGAAGCATTGGCTGATGTCTGCAAGGAGGACGATATCATTTTGATCCATGATGCAATTCGTCCTTTTGTACCGCAGGAGATCATTACGGATGCAATCGTAAAGTGCAGGAAGTACGGTTCCGGATTAAGTGCAGTCCGTTGTCAGGAAACAATTGTGCATACGATGGACGGTCAGGAAGGAACGGAGAATATTGACCGGAAAGAAGTTATGAGGGTGCAAACGCCCCAGGCATATTTGTATGGGAAGGCAAAATGGGCCTATGAGGAAGCCGACAGGAGGGGGATTCGTGGTGAAGTGTATATTAATACACTGATGCTTCATCTGGGGGAACATGTATTTTTTTCAAAAGGAACGGAAAAAAACGTGAAGATTACCACAATGGATGATCTGGAATTGTTTAAATCTCTTTTGCATATGAAGAGAGAGGACTGGGTGCATTAGAAGGCGGTTAAAAATTTTTCGTAAAAATTTCAAAAAGGGGTTAAGTATTTATAAAACCCACCGATATATAATACAAGTAAAACAAATTACTTCAAACAATCGTAATTGCAGAGAGGAAGAGAAGCGTACGGTCCCTGACAGGATGCAGTTACAAAAATAGTCGCATGGAGGCGACGTTAAATTCAAGGAGGAATGAATTATGGTAGTACAACACAACATGAGAGCGTTAAACTCTAACAGAATGCTCGGCTTAACATCCGATGCACAGACAAAGTCAACTGAGAAATTATCTTCCGGTTATAGAATTAACCGTGCAGCAGATGATGCAGCAGGCTTATCTATTTCCGAGTCCATGAGACGTCAGATCAGAGGTCTTACACAGGCTTCCAGAAACGCTCAGGATGGTATCTCTTTTGCACAGACAGCTGAAGGTGCTTTATCCGAAGTACAGGATATGCTTCAGAGAATGAACGAATTGCTCGTTCAGGCTGCTAACGGTACAAACAGCTCTACTCAGATCGGATACATCAATGATGAAATCCAGAACCTGAACACAGAGATCAACCGTATCGGTGCAGATACCAAGTTCAATGGTCAGGTAATCTTCAACAGCCAGGCAAGAGGCGTATTTGTTGGTGCTGATGAGAACAGCCCGAACATTACCATTACAGCTCACAACCTGACAGCATCCGGTATCGTTGGCGGAACAGCTATCAGCATTAGCACAAACAGCGGTGCAAAAGCTGCAATCGCAAACGTTAAGACTGGTCTTGAGAAGATTTCTTCTTGGAGATCCGAGCTTGGTGCTAAACAGAACCGTTTGGAGCACACCATTAAGAACCTGGATAACATCGTTGAGAATACGACAGCAGCTGAATCTCGTATCCGTGATACAGATATGGCTACAGAGATGGTTAAATACAGCAATGCAAACATTCTTGCTCAGGCAGGTCAGTCAATGCTTGCTCAGTCTAACCAGGCAAACCAGGGCGTATTATCCTTACTTCAGTAAGAAAGGGCGTAAACGCGAAACTACCAAGAGAGTCGGAGCAATCCGGCTCTCTTTTTCTGTGCAAAAAGCGCGTGTGGGTGTATAATAGAAAAAAATGACAGGGAGAAAACTTGTGAGAAAAGTATTGTATCTGCAATGGGATTGTTTTGGAGAAGAATATATTTGTGACAGCTTCCGAAGGGGTGGGCTGGATGTGGAGATGTATCCGCTGCCTTATGGGAAAATCAGTATGCGCCATGACGAAATTTTTGAAAAGGAATTGGAAGAACACTTGCAAAATCAATATGAATTTGTTTTTTCTTTTAATTATTTTCCGGCTGTGGCGTTAACGTGTCATCGGTCCGGAGTACGATATGTTTCATGGACATATGACAGTCCGTTTATGTATTTATATTCTGCGACGATTGCTTTGGAGACAAATCTGGCTTTTATTTTTGACAAGGCAACGGTAGAAGACCTGCGAAGGAGAGGTGTTCAAACCGTACAGTATCTTCCGATGGCAGCACCGGTGGCTTTTTATGATTCTTTGTACAGCAGTGCGGCAATCCGCAGACAGTTTCAGTCAGAGGTTTCCTTTGTGGGATCCCTTTATACGGAGGAGCGCCAGGATCAGATGCGGTATTTAGCCGGTGTCAGTCAGACCACGGGGCAATATTTGGAGATGTTGATCGGAATGCAGTTGCAGTCTTATGCGATGCCGATTTTGGAGCGGTTTCTGAAACCTGAAATTGTGGCAGAGCTGCAACAGGTTTGTCCGATTCCTCTGGAAGAAGATGAGATGCAGTCGGAAGCATGGATGTATGCCAATTATTTTCTGGCCAGACAGGTAACTGCAAGAGAGAGGACGCAGCTGCTTGAAGCAATCGGAAATGCACATCAGTTGAAGTTGTATACGCCTGATCCGACACCGCAGTTTCCCAATATTGATAACAGGGGGCCTGTGGATTATTGTAATGGAATGCCCTATGTGTTTAAGAATTCCAAGATCAATCTGAATATTTCCCTTAAGAGTATATATACCGGGATACCGCTTCGGGCATTTGATATTATGGGATGCGGAGGTTTTCTGATTTCGGATTTTCAGGCGGATTTTGGAGAATTGTTTGTACCTGATGAAGATTATGTTTTTTATACGACTCCGGA
Organism: Lachnospiraceae bacterium; assembly: GCA_051877575.1. Lineage (GTDB taxonomy): Bacteria > Bacillota > Clostridia > Lachnospirales > Lachnospiraceae > UBA2882. The sequence continues at coordinate 207,815 of JBJEJA010000034.1, forward strand.
GGATTTGTATGCAAAAACGGCATATTATCTGGAGCATGACGAAAAAAGAAAGCAGATTGCCGAAAACGGATATGAAAAAGTGAAAGCGGAGCATACCTATGACCATCGTGTGGCACAGATCCTGGATATGATTTAAATGGTGCGGCATAGATATTGACTGCACCGTGATCGTCTTTAGCTTAGATTTTGCAACGCCTTTTTTGCAGGAGCGTATTCTCCGCATTTTTCATACATCAACCTCGCCATTTTGAGGTCTCCCATGGCAGCATAGATATTTCCGATATGATAAAAGGGGAGATAGGTGTTGGCTCCTTCCTTGTGATATTTGGGGATGGTGGTTGCTTTCAGGTATTCCATGGTAGCCTTTATGTATTGACCGATATTGGTGTACACATGTCCCATCAGCAGTACGAAATCAGCGTATTCGCTCAGTTCATCATAGTGATCTAGCAATTTCAGGGCCTCTTCGGAGCGATGCAGTTCATTGAGACAATTGATCCAGCCGTAGACCAACGACTGTCCCGCGGGAGAGCTGTAGTTTATGGGCTGTTCCATGGCTCTGTCGTAATGGAAAAGTGCCTTTTCGTAGTCCTTCATGTTGTAATAGCTTTGTCCGAGCTGGAAATGTAGATAAGCATTGTCCGGTTCTTTTTCCAGATTATCAAGGAGCATGGACAGGTTTCGCATATCCTTTTCGTGCCGCTCTTTGGCAGAACCGAAATAGCCGTCGTGCAGCACGGTAATTGCTACTCTTCCTGTAGTAAGGGGTAAATCGCCGATGGCACAGATCTGCTCATGGATTGCACCCTCATAATGATAGAATCTCCTGTCGAAGAAACGTTCCAGATAGTCCAGATAAATGGTTTGTTCTTTCCCTTCTTCGCCCAATAAATTGTGATGTTCGATCTGACCGACCGATTGTGGGCTTGACTTAATAAATGCCTGAATGGCATCCGGATCAAAACCGGTTACATATTCATCACAGTCTAAAATAAGTACCCAGTCATTGGAAGCTTTTTCAATGGAAAAATTTCTGGCAGCACTAAAATCGTTTATCCATACAAAATCATATAACCCATCGGCGTATTTGCCTGCAATTTCTTTGGTCGCATCTGTTGAGCCGGTATCTACCACAATAATCTCTTCTTTCAGCGGTACCAATGCCTGAAGGCATTTTTCGATGTGTTTTTCCTCGTTCTTTGCAATGATACAAATTGAAAAATGTTCCATTATTTTTCTTTCTCCAATGAATTTTTTGAAAGGGGCCGTTTTTATGCATTCAAAACTTTCAGCCGTTCTTTGGCGGGTGCAAAATCACCGCATTTTTCGTAATAGCTGCGTGCTTCCTCCGGATATCCCGCACATTCATAGATGACACCGAGATTGTGCCAGGCTCTGTAAGAATTGGCACCGTCCACAGTAGCAAAGGAAAAGGTGGTTGCTTTTTTGAATTGGGCAATTGCTTCATCAAAAAGACCGTTGTTGAGATAGATCATGCCCATTAAAAAGACAAAATCCGCGCGGTCGCCGAAAACATCATACACACCTTCCAAATCCAAAGCCCGTTGATACTGTTTTAATTCTAATAAGGTATATCCGAAAGAATTGACCATGGTGCGGACGTAGCCCAGTCTTGGGTCCACATCCTCGGCAAGCCCGAGATCATAATAGTGCAGCGCGGATTCGAAATCCCCAAGCATATAGTAGCTTTGCCCCAGCTGGAAAAGCGTATAGGGATCATGAGGGTTTTGTACAAGTTCTTTTTTTAGCATGACAATGTTGCGCTGTGCCTTATCAGATAATTCTTCCGGTGTGCCGGCATAAGACATATGATCGACAATGATATTGAGCGGCATATAATGATGCCCGTTTTCGGGCATTACCGGTTCCAACTGTTCGTGAATCGGACGTTCAAAACGATAATAAAGGCGGTTATAAAAACGGGAGGCTCTGTCGTTGGACAGATATTGGTTTTTACCGAAACCGCAGGTGTTGCTTTGGATGATATTGCCGATCATATTCGGGTATTTTTGCATATGTTCCTGAAGATTATCTTCATCCCATATGCGGACGTATTCGTCACTGTCGATACAAAGGATCCAGTCATGGCTCGCTTTGGAAGCCGCAAAATTTCTGGCAGCGGCGAAGTCATTGATCCAGGCGAATTCATAGACTTTATCGGTATATGCTTTGCACATCTCTATTGTGCCGTCGTCGGAGCCGGTATCTGTCACAATGATTTCGTGCCCGCCTTTTTGTGCGTGAGGTAAAAGCAGTTCAAGGCATTTTTTTAACATTGTACATTCGTTTTTGGTAATGATACAAATGGAAATAGGGTTCTTTTGTGTCACGTTATACCGCTCCTTTCGACTATTGTTATTCAATTATAGCAGTTTTCGTCAGAAGTGTCGATATATGAAAGGACACAACGATACGGAGAAAGAAGCAATTATTTTTTTGTAGCACCGCTGCCCGTGACGTGTTAAAATATGAAAAAACAAAACGGACGGCAGAACGATGATAATCAGTGAGCGCATCTTTCAATTGCTGAAAGAAAAAGAGATTTCGCAAAAGACTTTTTCGGAGCGTACCGGCATTGCCCAGAGTACAATCAGTGATTGGAAAAGAAAAAAGACCAATCCGGCGGCAGATAAGATCCTGATCATATGCGAGGTGCTGGATATTACTCCGGATGAGTTGCTATCCGGAGCCGAATGCATGGGAGACCGGCAGATGGGATATGTCCGTATCGGCAGGGAAACGGAAGAATATGTTCTTGTGGAGCAGTATCGTTCGTTGAATACTTCCGACAGGGGCAGACTAATGGGCTATCTGCAAGCTATGAGAGACAAAAAAAATTAAATTAAAAAGCTTAATAACTCTTGACAAGTCTTCTATTTATGACTATTATACGTATATACGTATTAAAACGCAAATACGATATATGAAAGGATAAAATTTCCAAAATCTCCCCTAATTCCTATGTACTTATTCTCCAAAATCCTATATAATATATGAGTCCTGAGTTGTCCGTAAGGATACTATGACAAGGATATTGGAGGAGAAGAATATGGCAGCATTGTCCAAATCGAAAATTTTAAAAAAAGAAATCTTAAGTCAATACAAGAGCATCAGACAGTTTGCGTTAGAAATGGGAATTCCTTATAGTACATTGGTTACTGCTCTGGAGCGCGGTATTGAAGGAATGGCATATGGTACGGTTATCAGGATTTGTGATAAATTGAATTTGAATCCGGTGACCTTTAAAGCTTTGGAGAATACAACTGTTTCGGAACAGCTTTTGGAGAATCAGGTTATGTCCTATTATGTTAAACTGAATCAGGAAGGAAAAGATAAAATCCTTGGCTTGATGGAAGACTTCACTGCATTGAAAAAATATAGGTTAAAATGATGAAGTATGATTATTTAGTGGTGGGTGCCGGTCTTTTTGGAGCGGTTTTTGCTCATGAAATGAAAAAGAAGGGCAAGACCTGCCTTGTAATTGACAAAAGGGATCATATTGCCGGTAATATTTATACACAGGATGTGAACGGTATTCAGGTGCATAAGTATGGGGCACATATTTTCCATACATCCGACCGGGAGGTTTGGGATTATATACGGCAGTTTGCCGAATTTAATCATTATATCAATTCGCCGGTTGCCGTTTTTAAGGATGAATTATATAACCTGCCGTTTAATATGAATACGTTTTCTAAGATGTGGGGGATCCGTACACCTGCCGAGGCGCAGGAAATCATAAATGCACAGATCAAAGAAGCGGGCATTACCGAACCTCACAATTTGGAAGAACAGGCAATTTCTCTTGCCGGCAGGGACGTTTATGAAAAATTGGTAAAGGGTTATACCGAAAAGCAATGGGGAAGAGATTGCAAGGAACTTCCGGCGTTTATTATTAAGAGGCTGCCGTTGCGCTTCGTATACGACAATAATTATTTTAACGACCCTTATCAGGGAATACCGCAGGGCGGTTATACGCAAATCGTGGAAAAGATGCTGGAAGATATTCCGGTATTGCTCAACACGGAGTATCGCACATTTGCGGCGGATTGCGGAAACGACACCTTCCAAAAGGTGCTGTATACCGGTATGATTGATGCATACTATGATTATTGTTACGGTGCATTGGAATATCGTTCTCTTCGTTTTGAAGAGGAGGTATTGAGTGATTGTGATAATTATCAGGGAAATGCTGTTGTAAATTATACGGAAAGGGAAGTTCCTTTTACAAGGATTATTGAACATAAGCATTTTGAATTCGGAAAAGGACAGGGTACCGTTATTACGCGTGAGTATCCGGCCGCATGGGAAAAAGGGGATGAACCGTATTATCCCGTTAATAATGAAAGAAACAATGCGTTATATCTTAAGTATCGGGAACTGGCACGCGGGGAAGAAGATGTTATTTTCGGCGGGCGATTGGGACAGTATCAATATTTTGATATGGACAAAGTGATCCGCAGTGCGTTGGATATGGTGCAAAAAGAATCTTAGCTTAGACAAAAAAGATTTAGAAAGGCATAGGTTGTGCAGGAGTAATGCATGACCTATGTTTTTGTGTATAAACGGGAATTTTGTATCTGTTTCATTTATCTCTTGCAAAAATAAAAAACTCTGCTATAATAGTTTGAGAGTCAAAGTATTTGAAATACAAACAAAGTATTATGGAGGCTGAACAATGAATTGGGATGACGCGATTAAAGAGCTGGATGAACGCAGAGAGAAGGCTTTGCTTGGCGGTGGAGAAGCCAGAATTGAAAAACAGCATAAAAGTGGCAAGCTGACAGCCAGGGAAAGAATTGAGATCTTGTTGGATAAAGATACTTTTGTGGAGGTTGATAATTTTATCGAATCCCGTATTGATGATTTTGATCTGGATAAAAAGCGCGTGCCGGGCGATGGTGTTGTAACAGGATACGGCAAGGTTGACGGCAGGCTTGTTTTTGTGGCAAGTGAGGATTTTACGGTAATCGGCGGAACTTTAGGCGAGTATCATTCCTTTAAGATTACAAGGATTCAGGATATGGCAATGGAGATGAAAGCTCCCTTAATCTGTATCAATGACAGCGGCGGAGCCAGAATTGAAGAGGGGATTTCCTCTTTGAGCGGATATTCGGGAATGTTTCTGCGGCATACCAAGGCTTCCGGCATGATACCTCAGATTGCGGTTATTTTGGGACCGTGCTCGGGCGGAGCATGTTATGCGCCGGCTATTTGTGACTTCATTTTTATGGTTAAAGATACATCCAAGATGTTTATTACAGGCCCCAATGTTGTAAAGACAGTTATCAATGAAGAAGTTTCCGTAGAAGAACTGGGCGGCGCGGCTGTGCATGCCACAAAATCCGGAGTTTCTCATTTTACATATGACAGTGAACAGGAATGTCTGATGGGCGTGCGGAAATTGTTGTGTTATCTGCCCAGCAGCTGGGAAGATAAAGCACCTGTCATCAATCCGTTCGCAGATGGCAGTGGCTTAAAAACAGGTTTGCAAAAAGTGTTTGGAAAGATAAATAAATCGGCAAGAATGACAAAAATCGACTGTTCCAAATTGCGGGAAATTGTGCCCGATAATTCCAGACACGCATATGATGTCCACGAAGTGCTGGACTGCATCGTGGATAACGGTTCGTTTTTTGAAGTACAGAAAGAGTTTGCTGCCAATGCGGTAATCGGATTTGGCAGAATGAAAGGACAGAGTGTGGGCTTTGTCTGCAACCAGCCCGCAGTCATGGGCGGTTCCATTGATTATCATGCCTCGGATAAGATGGCGAGATTTATCCGTTTTTGCGATTGCTTTAACATTCCGCTGATTACATTGGTGGATGTTCCGGCATTCCTGCCCGGTACAAAACAGGAACACAACGGCATTATCCGTCACGGAGCAAAGGTGCTGTATGCATATTCCGAAGCAACAGTCCCTAAGATTACGTTGATCATGAGAAAAGCATACGGCGGTGCATATATTGCCATGAACTCCAAAGAAATGGGAGCGGATCTGGTATTTGCATGGCCCATAGCGGAAATTGCCGTCATGGGAGCGGATGGAGCCGTGAATATTGCCTTTAAGCGGAAAATCAAAGAGTCTCTTGATCCGGAAGCGGCAAGAGCGGCATACAAAAAAGAATATGAAGACCGTTTCCTGAATCCTTATGTGGCAGCCTCCAGAGGATATGTCAATGAGGTAATCAAGCCGGAAGAAACACGGGATAAGCTGTTGAAAGCACTGAGCGGTCTGAAAAATAAGAAAGTAAAGAACCCCGATAAGAAACACGGAAATATTCCGTTGTAAATGTAAAGCCTATTGAAAAATAGGCTTTTCTATTTTATAATGCAACCATGTCTTAAATATCATATCAATATAGAAGGGATTTATTATGTCCGCAGAAAAGAAAATTTTAGCAGTCATTCCCGCAAGAAGCGGGTCCAAAAGCGTTAAAAATAAAAATATCAGGCTGATCAACGGGAAACCCATGCTGGCTTACTCCATAGAGCATGCCAAAGGCAGCAAATATATCAACCGCATTATCGTGACTACAGACAGTGAAGAATATGCGGCGATTGCCAGAGAGTATGGCGCGGAGACACCTTTTATCCGTCCGGCGGAGTTGGCAACGGATACGGCATTGGATATTGATGTATTCCGACATGCGCTTACGTGGTTAAAGGAAAATGAAGGGTACGAACCTGACATTGTGGCGCAGCTGCGTCCTACGGATCCCTTCAGGGATTCCGCGGATATCGATCGGATGATCGAGATCATGCTGGAAGATGAGACGGTGGATGCGGTCAGAAGTATTAAGGAGAATGAGGTTGTTCCCCATAAGATGTGGTATTTGCAGGAGGATGGAACGATTGAGCCGATTCTGAAGGATATTCCGGAGGCTTATAATATGCCGAGACAGGAACTGCCCAAGACTTATTATCAGAACGGCAATGTAGACCTGCTCAGGCCATCCAACATCTGGAAATATAATTCCATGACGGGAAAGAAAATCAAGGGATATGTTATGAAGGATATGTATGATGTGGATTCCGAAAAAGATTTCGATCGGGTATCCGAGTTCATGCAGATCAAAGAAGGCGGAAAGCAATTTGTATTTGACATCGACGGTGTCATTGCCCTGAAACGCGAAGACCTCGACTACGGACAGGCACTTCCCAACGAGCGGATGATAGCAATTGTCAATCGTTTGTATGATATGGGCAACCGCATCGTGCTCTTTACGGCCAGAGGCTATGTGACGGGAATTGATTGGAGACCCGTAACGGAAAAGCAGATGAAGGATTGGGGTGTTAAGTACCATGAATTGAAAATGGGAAAACCCAATGCGGATTTTTATATTGATGATAAGTTTCTGGATATGAATTTCCTCTATCGGGAATTCGGGAAATAGAAATAGGTAGATACAAAGAATAGGCAAAGACAAAGAAAAGGAGTCATAGCATTTCCCTGTTTGGGATTTGTTATGGCTCCTTTAACAGTAACTGTTAAACAGCATGCCGCTGTATGCGCTTGTGATATACGGCGATGCATAATTTTTGCCGGGGTTTTTGTATGCGACGATGGTCTTTTCCACATAGGTCATGGGATTTAATGTTATCTGCCCGGATTTGCGGTAGAGTGCCTTGGTAAAATCCTTCACCTGATCCAGACCTTCTGCCATCCTGCCGTCCAATATGGATTGCCGTAATGTATTATCGTCGACATCTATGGATCCGTCCTCGGTAATGTTGACACCGATTTGAGAAAGCGGCTCTGCAAAACTGCCGGCCAGATGCCACATTTCACTCACGAGCTGATTGCTTTTTGGGTGTTTCTCTGTATATTCAATGGCGGAACGGAGAAATTGATTATAACTGCCGAATAACTGACGAAGATTTTCGGTCAGGCTTTCCGTATCCGTTTTGATGCCGATCTCTGTAGTCATGCCTTCCTCGGGGCTGACACCGTTGAGCGTTATTTCATAAAGCCGTTCCACGGTGAAATTGTTGGAAGACGCCGTACGTTCCATACCGTTGATGCTGAATTCTGCATTGGACGGATATCTGGTGATATCTCCGATTCCCAGATAATCGACAATGCCGGATGTTTTACTTGTCTGGTCGTCGGAAACCCGGAAGATATAGCCGCTGTCTGCGGGTGCACCGCTTTTTTGGGAAGTCAGTTTCAGACTGGAGTTTCCGCTGCCATCATCCAAAGTTTCGGCATGGATGCCGATATCCGCATTGTTAAACAGCCGTGTCAGGCGGTTCTGTACGTCTATGTTGGTATCCTCGGGACGGATCTGAAACTGGAATTCATAGTTCAATTCGTTGATGCTCAGATCAAAGGAATAGGTGTCCGGCTTTAATGCAACCGTTGTGTCCGACGGAATAAACTGCCCCATATTTACCTGCGGAGAAGCCAGAGAACGTACCTCCAAAGAAAGCTCCGGAGCCGTAGAAGCCTCGTCGGAGTTTCCGATAAAGGAAACGGAAGCTATGGATTCATCGCTGGAGAAAGCAGCTTTTTTGTTTAAAAGGGCCGCTTCATCCAATCCGCCCAGAGAAGCAATGGAGTTTTGGAGCTCTCTCGCATTTTCTTTTAATCCGATTGCGAATGCCTTGGAATCGTCGCTGTCATCCAGAATATAGAGCGGAGATTCTTTATTTAATTTTACAATGGAATTATAAATGTTACGCAATTCACTTTTCTTGTGCGTATCCAGAGACGTAGTGCCCTTTGGCGCATAAGAAGTTAAATAGTGATTGTAAACACTAAGAGTTGTAAGATTAGCCATGTATATCCGCCCTCCTTTCATCCTTGAATTGACAGCAGTGACAAATCCGTTGTCCTGTCTGGGCATAATTAGATACAGTAAACCTATTTTCTTATAATTATAGTAACATTGAAAAAAAGCAAATGCAAGATGAAAAACACAAAAAATTCACAAAAAAATCACAAATTTGTGTTTTCACTTATTGACGGACTCGTTTCATTATGATATATTAGGCGAGTGGAAAGAGATTTAGCTCTTTTTTTTGTGCAAAAAAATGGAAATAAGCGGCACGCGGAGGTGGAAAGAAATGCGTACAAAGATTACTTTAGCATGTACGGAGTGCAAGAACCGTAACTATAACATGACAAAGGACAAAAAGACTCATCCGGACAGAATGGAAACAAAGAAATATTGTAGATTCTGCAAGACTCATACATTACACAAAGAAACCAAGTAAATCCGTATAATAATGAGGAAGTGAAGATATGGGAGAAACAAACAATAGTCAAAAGCAGTCCAAGCTCGGCAATTTCTGGAAGGGGTTGAAGGCTGAATTTAAAAAGGTTATCTGGCCCGATAAAACGACTTTGCTGAAGCAGACGGTAACGGTAACGGTTATTTCCGTTGTTTTAGGACTTTTGATTGCTCTGGTCGATACAATCGCTCAATACGGTGTAAACTTCTTGACAATGTAAGGGTGAGGGTGAAGCAATGGCAGAAGCAAATTGGTATGTAGTCCATACCTATTCCGGGTATGAGAATAAAGTAAAAGCTAATATTGAGAAGACCATTGAAAACAGACATCTGGAAGAGGAAATCCTGGAAGTGAGAGTTCCTATGCAGGATGTTGTGGAAGTCAAAAACGGTGCCAAAAAAACAGTTTCCAAAAAGCTGTTCCCCGGCTACGTTTTGATCAATATGGTAATGAATGACGACACATGGTATGTGGTTAGAAATACCAGAGGTGTTACAGGGTTTGTAGGACCGGGAAGTAAACCGGTGCCTCTTTCCGAAGCGGAGATGAAACCCCTTGGCATCAAGGTGGACAATATTTCCGTTGACTTTAAGGAAGGCGATACCATCGCAGTTGTTGCCGGCGTTTGGAAAGATACTGTGGGCGTTGTCCAGAGAATGGATTTCGGCAAGCAGACAGCTACCATTAATGTAGAAATGTTCGGCAGAGAGACTCCTGTGGAAATCAGTTTTGCAGAAGTCCGCAAGATGTAAAATAATAGTTTTTTGATATTTCCGGTTGCATTTTTGCGCGCCGTGGAATATAGTAACAAGTGATGTTCATAGGAGAAGTCCTACTTAGATATAAGAAGAATTTCGGTATGAACTGTGGGAGGGTTTCTTCGACCCGCCACTACCACATTTTATTAGGAGGTGCCACAATGGCAAAGAAAGTAGAAGGATACATTAAGTTACAGATCCCTGCTGGTAAAGCTACACCAGCACCACCGGTTGGTCCTGCACTTGGACAGCACGGTGTAAACATCGTTGAGTTTACAAAACAGTTCAACGCAAAAACAGCAGATCAGGGAGATATGATCATTCCTGTCGTTATTACTGTTTATGCGGACAGAAGTTTCAGTTTTGTTACCAAGACTCCCCCTGCAGCAGTTCTGTTAAAGAAAGCATGCAACATTAAGTCCGGTTCCGCAACACCGAACAAGGCAAAGGTTGCAACTATTTCAAAAGCAGATCTTCAGAAAATTGCTGAGACAAAAATGCCTGACTTAAATGCAGGAAGTTTGGAAGCGGCAATGAGCATGATCGCAGGTACTGCAAGAAGTATGGGAATCACAGTTGAAGAGTAATGGATAATACGTGGGAGGAGTTTGATAACCCCGCCACTACCACAAGGAGGTAAACAAAATGAAACATGGTAAGAAATATAGCGAAGCTGCTAAAACAATTGACCGCTCCGTACAGTACGAGCCTGCTGAAGCAATCGCGTTAGCAAAAAAAGCAGCAACAGCAAAATTTGATGAGACAATTGAAGCTCATATCAGAACAGGCTGCGACGGCCGTCATGCAGATCAGCAGATCCGTGGCGCAGTTGTATTGCCCAACGGAACAGGTAAGACTGTTAAAGTGTTGGTATTTGCAAAAGGCGATAAATTAAACGAGGCAGAGGCAGCAGGTGCTGATTATGTAGGCGGAGAGGAATTAATTCCTAAGATCCAGAACGACGGATGGTTAGATTTTGATGTCGTTGTTGCGACACCTGATATGATGGGTGTTGTTGGTCGTCTCGGTAAAGTGTTGGGACCGAAAGGTTTAATGCCCAACCCCAAGGCAGGCACCGTAACAATGGATGTTACCAAAGCTGTAAATGATATTAAAGCAGGTAAGATCGAGTACAGACTTGACAAATCCAATATCATCCATGTTCCTGTAGGAAAAGCTTCCTTTACAGAGGAACAGTTGAAAGAGAACTTTGATGCGCTGATGGATGCAATTGTAAAAGCAAAACCCAGCACATTGAAAGGTCAGTATTTAAGAAGCATCTCCCTGGCACCGACCATGGGACCCGGTGTAAAAGTAAGTACTGCAAAGTTCTAATACGATATGGTATACTAAGGACACAGCTAAGGCTGTGTCCTTTTTGCGCGGATGGCGGGCTGCTTGAATTGATGCATTTGCAGACTGTGGAAAATGACGCGGGGTATCTGTCCGGGAAGGTGGGATAATCATGAAAAGGCATAAAAAGAGAAAAAAACAAATTACATATTTTATCATAACACTTATTTTTGTCTGCCTTCTGGGAACCGTTATGCTGGGATTGATTTCCGTTGTAAAGGGGAGAAAAAAGCAGGAGATAGCTTCCGTGCATGAAACGGTGGAGAAAGAGAACGGCGTGCAGGAGGAAATACCGGTGGTGCCGTCGGAAAACGATGATGAAATGCGAAAGGAAGAAAGCGGGCGGGATACAGTAGAAGAGGAAGAAACATCGCAGTCACAGCAGGAGATCGGTCCGGTCGTTATGGCGTTTGGAGGAGACGTATGTTTTCATGATGCGTATGCCAATATGCATTCCCTTCGCAGCAGGGGCGGTAAAATAGAAAGCTCTCTTTCCGCAGAACTGCTGTCTGAGATGCAGCAGGCGGATATCCTGATGGTAAATAATGAATTTACTTATTCCAAAAGAGGGGTGCCCCTTCCGGAAAAAGCATTTGCCTTCCGGAGTGATCCGGGGAATGTAAATCTTCTTTATGAAATGGGTGTAGATATTGTATCGCTTGCCAATAACCATGTATACGATTATGGGGAAGACGCTTTGCTGGATACATTGGATACTCTAAAAAATGCGGGAATTCCCTATGTGGGAGCGGGAAGAAATCTGGATGAGGCTTCGGCCCCTTTTTATTATGAAATAAACGGGAGAACTATCGCTTATATATCAGCGACACAGGTAGAACGGAACGAAAATCCGGATACAAGGGGTGCCACGGAAGTGACTGCAGGGACATTCCGTTGCTTTACGGAGGAAGAATTCGGCAGACTGCTGGATGCCGTGAAAGAGGCTGACCGGAACGCAGATTTGACGGTTGTATATATTCATTGGGGAACGGAAAATACCGATGAGTTGCATTGGGCACAGGAATGGCAGGCGCCGGAGCTGGTAAAGGCAGGGGCGGATCTGATCGTCGGCGATCATCCTCATTGTCTGCAGGGAATTGATTATATAGACGGCGTGCCGGTGTTTTACAGTCTGGGCAATTTCTGGTTCAATTCAAAAACGCTGGATACGGGGCTTTTAAAAGTCGTTCTGGACGAGAACGGGGATCTGACCTGTCAGTTTTTGCCGGCCAAACAGCATGATTGCCGTACGGATTTGGAGACGGGGGAAGAAAAACAGCGGATTTTAGATTATCTGCAATGCATTTCTCCGAATGTAACCATCGATGAAAACGGTTATATCAGTAATGTGCCCTATGACGGACCGCCGATCAATTATGATGACGTACAGAGACTGCCGCCCAAACCGGAGGAACAGTTGCCGGATCAACAGGCGCAGCCGGAACAGAATGATGCGGCTGCGGAACCGGTGAACCGGTAAGAACGGAAAATGGAATGGAAGATTTTTATGCGAAAGGGTTGACAACGGTGCCGGGAATGTGATAGATTATACAAGGTCTTACGAGACTTTGCCGAAGACAGTAGGTGCCCATGAGGGCGTAAGCGTATCGCCTACCGAGGAATGAAAGAGTATGTTTATGACTTTTTGCCTTCCGGTCTTCCGGGAGGCTTTTCTTATAAATACTCCTATCGGCAACAAAATCTATAAGGAGGTAAATGTGAAATGGCAAAGGTTGAACTGAAACAGCCAATCGTGGAAGAAATTTCCGAACACTTGAAAGACGCGCAGTCTGTTGTGTTGGTTGATTACCGTGGACTGACCGTTGAGCAGGACACACAGCTTCGTAAAGCAATGCGTGAAGCAGGTATCGTATACAAAGTATACAAGAACACAATGATGAATTTCGCGTTCAAGGGTACAGATTATGAGGCATTAGCTCCATATCTGGAAGGACCGAGTGCAGTTGCTATCGCAAAAGATGATGCAACAGCTCCGGCAAGAGTCCTGGGCAAATTTGCAAAGGATATCGAAGCGCTTGAAATCAAAGGCGGTGTTGTTGAAGGCATTGCTTATGATGCAAAAGGCATCAGCGCAATCGCAAGCATTCCCGGCAGAGAAGAACTGCTTTCCAAATTACTTGGAAGCTTACAGTCTCCGATCACAAACCTTGCTCGCGTCCTGAATCAGGTTGCAGAGAAAGGTGGCGCAGGCGAAGCTGCACCGGCTGAAGAAGCAAAAGCTGAAGAGGCAAAAGCAGAAGAAACAGAAGCTCCTGCAGAGGCAGAAGCACCCGTAGAAGTAGCGGCTGAGGAAACAGCAGAAGCAGAAGCTCCTGCAGAGACTCCCGCAGAATAATTTTGAAAAATAATTTAAATGGAGGAAATGAAAATGGCAAAATTAACAACAGCAGAATTTATTGATGCTATTAAAGAGTTAACAGTTTTAGAATTAAATGATTTAGTAAAAGCTTGCGAAGAAGAATTCGGCGTATCCGCAGCAGCAGGCGTTGTAGTTGCAGCAGCAGGCGCAGCAGCAGGTGAAGCAGCTGAAGAGAAGAGCGAGTTTGATGTTGAATTAACAGAAGTTGGTCCCAACAAAGTTAAAGTTATCAAAGTTGTTCGTGAAGCTACAGGCCTTGGCTTGAAAGAAGCAAAAGACGTAGTTGACGGAGCTCCTAAAGTAATCAAAGAGGGTGCATCCAAAGAAGAAGCAGATGACATCAAAGCTAAATTAGAAGCTGAAGGTGCTAAAGTTACTCTTAAGTAATTCAACCTGCAAAAACAGAAGAAACCAAAGAGCTGTCAGAAGTTGTGAAAACAAAATCCGACGGCTCTTTTTCTTGCCCGGAAAATGCGGGAGGGAAAACGGCAGAACAGGGTCGGAACGGTTGTGGAAAGCGCGAAAAAAATTATATAAATATGGTTGACTTAAATCTTGCATTGTAGTAGAATGGATGATGCGCTATTGTGGTGTGCTAGGCTTTTTTGGTGCATGTATTGTATTGAAATAGGCTGATAAATAGAAAGAACGGGGTGAAATGTCAATGGAAAAGAACAGAATACGTCCAATCGCATCCGGTAAAGACGTACGTATGAGCTATCAGAGACAAAAAGAAGTTTTGGAGATGCCGAATCTGATCGAGGTTCAGAAAAACTCCTATGACTGGTTCCTGAAAGAGGGATTGAAAGAAGTATTTGACGATATTTCTCCGATTACCGATTACAGCGGACATCTGAGTCTGGAATTTGTCGATTTTGAGCTCTGCGAGGACGACGTAAAGTATTCTATTGAAAAATGTAAGGAGAGAGATGCAACTTACGCAGCACCATTAAAAGTAAAAGTACGTCTCTACAACAAGGAAAAGGACGAAATCAGCGAACATGAAATATTCATGGGCGATCTTCCTTTGATGACCGAGACGGGTACTTTTGTGATCAACGGTGCAGAACGTGTTATCGTTAGCCAGTTAGTGCGTTCTCCGGGCATTTATTACGGAATCGGTCATGACAAGATCGGTAAAGAACTGTATTCCTGTACGGTAATTCCGAATCGTGGTGCATGGCTGGAGTATGAAACGGATTCCAATGATGTTTTCAGCGTTCGTGTAGATAGAACAAGAAAGGTGCCGATTACTGTATTTATCCGTGCATTGGGTATCGGTACAAATGAAGAAATCAGAGAGTTATTCGGCGACGAACCCAAGATCGAAGCAAGCTTTGCAAAGGATCCTTCCATTACGGAAAAGAATCCCAGCGGTAGCTATGAGGACGGTCTTTTAGAGTTGTACAAAAAAATCCGTCCCGGCGAGCCTCTTTCCGTGGACAGTGCGGAAAGTCTGATCACGGCCATGTTTTTTGACCCCAGAAGATATGACCTTGCAAAAGTGGGCCGTTATAAATTCAACAAAAAATTAATGCTGAGAAACCGTATCAGAAATCATGAGCTGGGTGAGGATGTTATTGATCCTTATACAGGTGAACTGATTGCTGCAGCAGGCACAATCGTAACACCTGAGCTGGCTGACGAGATTCAGAATGCGGCTGTTCCTTATGTTTATATTCAGACAGAAGAGAAAAATGAAAAAGTGTTGTCCAACATGATGGTTGACATCACACATTTTGTGGAATGCAATCCCAAGGAACTGGGTGTAACTGAACTGGTTTACTTCCCTGTTCTGAAACAGATTCTGGAAGAGTACAGTGAAAAGCCCGATGAATTGGCTGACGCTATTAAGAGAAATATTCATGATCTGATTCCGAAGCATATTACCAAGGAAGATATTATCGCTTCCATTAACTATAATATGCATTTGGAATACGGTATCGGTAATGATGACGATATCGACCATTTGGGGAACAGACGTATCCGTGCTGTAGGCGAATTGCTGCAGAATCAGTACAGGGTAGGTCTTACCAGATTGGAAAGGGTTGTCCGTGAAAGAATGACAACTCATGATGCGGAAGAAGTTTCTCCTCAGGTTCTGATCAACATCAAACCTGTACAGGCTGCGGTAAAGGAATTCTTCGGTTCCTCCCAGCTGTCACAGTTCATGGATCAGAATAACCCGTTGGGTGAGCTGACACACAAGAGACGTTTATCCGCATTGGGCCCCGGCGGTCTGTCCAGAGACAGAGCCGGATTCGAGGTTCGTGACGTTCACTATTCCCATTACGGAAGAATGTGCCCGATCGAGACCCCTGAAGGTCCTAACATCGGTTTGATCAACTCCCTTGCATCTTATGCAAGAATCAATGAGTACGGTTTCATAGAGGCTCCTTATCGTAAGATCGATAAGAGCGACCCGGAAAATCCGGTCGTAACCGATGAAGTTGTTTATATGACAGCGGATGAAGAGGATAATTATCATGTGGCACAGGCTTCCGAGCCTTTGGATGAAGAAGGCCACTTCAAGAGAAACTGGGTATCCGGTCGTTATCTGGATGAAACACAGGAATACCCCAAGACCATGTTTGATTACATGGATGTATCTCCGAAGATGATCTTCTCCGTTGCTACGGCCCTGATCCCATTCTTACAGAACGATGACGCAAACCGTGCGCTGATGGGATCCAACATGCAGCGTCAGGCGGTACCGTTGTTGTTTACGGAAGCACCTGTAGTCGGAACCGGTATTGAAACAAAAGCGGCAGTAGACTCCGGTGTCTGCGTGGTTGCAAAGAAGGCAGGAACAATTGATTATGTTTCTTCCAAGGTTATCCGCATGACTTATGATGACGGAGAGAAAGACGAATATCATCTGACGAAATTTGTACGAAGCAACCAGTCCAACTGTTACAACCAGAAGCCGATTGTATTTAAAGGTGATCATGTAGCGGCAGGACAGGTAATCGCTGACGGTCCTTCCACAAGCGAAGGCGAGCTGGCATTGGGTAAAAACCCGTTGATCGGTTTCATGACCTGGGAGGGTTATAACTACGAGGATGCCGTTTTATTAAGTGAAAGACTTGTTCAGGATGATGTTTATACATCCGTTCACATTGAAGAATATGAAGCAGAAGCCCGTGACACCAAATTGGGGCCGGAGGAAATCACAAGAGATGTTCCCGGCGTGGGCGATGATGCATTGAAGGATCTGGATGAGAGAGGTATCATCCGTATCGGTGCCGAGGTTCGTGCCGGTGATATCCTGGTTGGTAAAGTTACTCCTAAGGGAGAAACGGAATTGACGGCGGAAGAAAGGCTGTTGCGTGCGATTTTCGGTGAGAAAGCACGTGAAGTAAGAGATACTTCCCTGAAAGTGCCTCACGGCGAATATGGTATTGTCGTAGATGCCAAAGTATTTACAAGAGAAAACGGTGACGAGTTGTCACCCGGTGTAAATCAGGCAGTCCGTATCTATATTGCTCAGAAGAGAAAAATTTCCGTAGGTGATAAGATGGCAGGTCGTCACGGTAACAAGGGTGTTGTTTCCCGCGTGCTTCCTGTTGAAGATATGCCTTATCTGCCTAACGGCCGTCCTTTGGATATTGTATTGAATCCTTTGGGTGTACCTTCCCGTATGAATATCGGTCAGGTGCTTGAAATCCATCTGTCCCTTGCTGCAAAAGCCCTTGGCTTTAATGTGGCAACACCTGTATTTGACGGTGCAAAAGAAAGCGATATCATGGATACGCTGGATCTGGCCAACGACTATGTAAATTTAAGCTGGGAAGAGTTTGAAAAGAAACATGGTGAAGAATTGTTGCCGGAGGTACTTCAGTACCTGTCCGATAACAGAGATCATAGAGAACTTTGGAAAGGCGTTCCGATTTCCAGGGACGGTAAAGTAAGGTTGCGTGACGGCCGTACCGGTGAATATTTCGACTCCCCGGTTACAATCGGACATATGCACTACTTAAAACTTCATCACTTGGTAGATGATAAGATCCATGCGCGTTCTACCGGTCCTTATGCGCTGGTTACACAGCAGCCTTTGGGCGGTAAAGCACAGTTCGGCGGACAGCGTTTCGGTGAAATGGAGGTTTGGGCATTGGAAGCGTACGGTGCCGCTTATACGCTCCAGGAAATCCTGACGGTTAAATCCGATGATGTGATCGGCCGTGTTAAGACATATGAGGCAATCATTAAAGGTGACAATATTCCTGAACCGGGTATTCCGGAATCCTTCAAGGTAATGCTCAAAGAGTTGCAGTCCCTTGGTTTGGATGTCAAAGTTCTGAATGAGGACAGACAGGAAATCGAAATTATGGAGACCATTGATTACGGCGATAACGACCTTCGCCGTGAACTGGAAAGCGAATCCAGAAATTATAATTACGAGGACGAATCCTTATCTTCCATGGGATATCAGAAAGTAGAATTCGATGAGGAATCCGAAGAATTGGTAAATGTGGAAGAAGATATGGAAACAGAAGAGGATTTTGATGAATCCGAATTTGCAGAAACCTTTGACGAGTAAGGACAAGTAAACGTAATTGGAAGGAGTGCCATTCATGCCAGAAACAAATAATGAAGTTTATCAGCCTATGACTTTTGATGCCATCAAAATCGGATTAGCATCTCCCGAGAAAATCCGGGAATGGTCCAGAGGCGAGGTTACAAAACCCGAAACAATTAACTATAGAACCTTAAAACCCGAAAAGGATGGCTTATATTGCGAAAGAATTTTCGGACCCAGCAAGGACTGGGAGTGTCACTGCGGTAAATATAAGAAGATCAGATACAAAGGTGTTATCTGTGATCGATGCGGTGTTGAGGTTACCAAGGCAAATGTTCGTAGAGAACGTATGGGACATATTGAGCTCGCGGCTCCCGTTTCCCATATCTGGTACTTTAAGGGAATCCCCAGCCGTATGGGACTGATCCTTGATCTGTCTCCCAGAGTACTGGAGAAAGTGCTGTACTTTGCCAATTATATTGTGTTGGACCCCGGCAATTCCGGTCTGGAATATAAGCAGGTTCTGACAGAGAGAGAATATCAGGAAGCAAAAGAAAATCCGGATATCAATTTCCGTGTCGGTATGGGCGCCGAGGCAGTCAAAGAGCTGTTGCAGGCAATCGATCTGGAGAAAGAATCCGCAGAATTAAAGGAAGAATTAAAAAATTCCACAGGTCAGAAGAGAGCACGTATCATCAAGAGGCTGGAAGTTGTAGAAGCCTTCTGCGAATCCGACAATAAGCCCGAATGGATGATCATGGATGCAATCCCGGTCATTCCTCCGGATTTACGTCCTATGGTACAGCTTGACGGTGGTCGTTTTGCAACTTCCGATTTAAATGACCTGTATCGTCGTATTATCAACAGAAATAACCGCCTGAAAAGACTGTTGGAGCTGGGAGCTCCCGATATCATTGTCCGCAATGAGAAACGTATGCTTCAGGAAGCTGTTGATGCGCTGATCGACAACGGTCGCCGCGGCCGTCCGGTGACAGGACCGGGTAACAGAGCGTTAAAATCCCTGTCCGATATGTTGAAGGGTAAATCCGGACGTTTCCGTCAGAACCTGTTAGGTAAGCGTGTCGACTATTCCGGACGTTCCGTTATCGTCGTAGGGCCCGAACTGAAGATTTATCAGTGCGGTCTGCCCAAGGAAATGGCAATCGAGCTGTTTAAGCCTTTCGTTATGAAAGAGCTGGTAGCAAGAGGCATTTCCCAGAATATTAAAAATGCAAAGAAATTAGTAGAAAAAGTAGATCCCCAGGTTTGGGATGTGCTGGAAGAAGTCATCAAAGAGCATCCGGTTATGTTAAACCGTGCGCCTACATTGCACAGACTCGGTATCCAGGCGTTTGAGCCGATCCTTGTAGAAGGTAAGGCAATCAAACTGCATCCGTTGGTATGTACAGCGTTCAACGCCGACTTCGACGGTGACCAGATGGCTGTCCATCTTCCTTTGACAGTGGAAGCCCAGGCAGAATGCCGTTTCCTGCTGTTATCTCCCAACAACCTGCTGAAACCGTCTGACGGTGGTCCCGTAGCTGTACCTTCACAGGATATGGTGCTCGGTATTTACTATCTGACGCAGGAAAGAGAAGGCGTGCTGGGTGAAGGCAAGTTCTTCAAGAGCGTTAACGAGGCAATCTTAGCATATGAAAACAAAGCGGTAACGCTGCACTCCCGTATTAAGGTCAGAGTGACCAAGACGGATGCCGACGGAAACGAGATCTCAGGTACTGTTGAATCCACATTGGGAAGATTTATTTTTAACGAGATCATCCCTCAGGATTTAGGGTTTGTAGACAGAACCAAACCGGAAAACTTCCTGTTGCCGGAAATCGATTTCCATGTGGGCAAAAAAGGATTAAAACAGATCCTTGAAAAAGTTATCAATACCCATGGAGCAACAAGAACCGCAGAAGTACTGGATGATATTAAATCCATCGGTTATAAATACTCGACAAAAGCGGCTATGACCGTATCCATTTCCGATATGACCGTTCCTGCCCAGAAGCCTGAAATGTTGGCTGCTGCCCAGGATACCGTAGATATGATCACAAAGAACTTCAACCGTGGTCTGATTACGGAAGAAGAACGTTACAGAGCGGTTGTCGAGACTTGGAACGAAACCGATAAAGAACTGACGGATGTTCTGTTAAAGGGACTGGATAAATACAATAACATCTTTATGATGGCTGACTCCGGTGCCCGTGGCTCCAACCAGCAGATCAAACAGCTGGCAGGTATGCGTGGTTTGATGGCGGATACAACAGGTAGAACCATCGAGTTGCCGATCAAGTCCAACTTCCGTGAAGGTCTGGATGTGCTGGAATACTTCATGTCCGCACACGGTGCACGTAAAGGTCTTTCTGATACGGCACTTCGTACCGCCGACTCCGGTTATCTGACCAGACGTATGGTTGACGTATCACAGGAACTGATCATCCGTGAAGTTGACTGCTGTGAAGGCAAAGAAGAAATTCCGGGTATGGTTGTTAAGGCATTCATGGATGGTAAAGAGACAATCGAAAGCCTGAAGGATCGAATTACAGGAAGATATTCTTGCGAGGATATCAAAGATAAAGACGGCAATGTCATTGTGAAGAGAAATCATATGATTACTCCGAAACGTGCATCCCAGATTTTGAGTGTGGGTGTAGATGAAAAAGGCGAGCCGGTTGAAGCGGTTAAAATCCGTACAATCTTAAGCTGCCGTTGCCACAACGGTATCTGCTCCAAGTGCTACGGCGCGAACATGGCAACAGGTGAGTCCGTACAGGTGGGTGAAGCAGTCGGTATTATCGCTGCTCAGTCTATCGGTGAACCCGGTACACAGCTTACCATGCGTACGTTCCATACCGGTGGTGTTGCCGGTGACGATATTACACAGGGTCTTCCCCGTGTAGAGGAGTTGTTCGAAGCACGTAAACCGAAAGGACTCGCGATTATTGCAGAATTCGGCGGTGTTGCGACGATCAAGGATTCCAAGAAGAAGCGTGAGGTCGTTGTTACCAACGAAGAGACCGGTGAAAGCAAAACCTATCTGATCCCTTACGGTTCCCGTATCAAGATCATGGACGGAGCTGTACTGGAAGCAGGTGACGAGCTGACAGAAGGTAGCGTAAATCCTCATGATTTACTTCGTATCAAAGGAATCAGAGCCGTTCAGGACTATATGATCCGTGAGGTTCAGAGAGTATACCGTTTACAGGGTGTTGATATTTCCGATAAGCACGTTGAAGTCATTGTACGTCAGATGTTAAAGAAAATCCGCATCGAAAATGCCGGAGATACCGATTATCTGCCGGGCACATTGGTAGATGTACTGGATTTCGAAGACCTGAACGAGCAGTTGATCGCAGAAGGAAAAGAGCCGGCTGAAGGAAAACAGGTAATGCTTGGTATTACCAAAGCAGCGCTTGCAACCAACTCCTTCTTATCCGCTGCTTCCTTCCAGGAGACAACCAAAGTCTTGACTGAGGCGGCGATTAAAGGAAAAGTCGATCCGTTGATCGGTTTGAAAGAAAACGTTATTATCGGTAAACTGATTCCGGCAGGAACAGGTATGAAGAGATACAGAAATGTATTGTTAGATTCCGATATGAAGTTAAATGACACGATTTCCTTCGACGAGGATATTATGTTTGACGAGGGCGAGAGTGACGGTGAGGGTAACGGTGACGGTAACGAAACAGGAGATGCCCTTACAACGGATCCCGAAGTAAAAGCAGCGCTTGAAGAGGCAGGCATCGAAGTCTGATTTTACAAGTCCTATATAATAATTTATCAAAAATCTGCAAAAAAACTGACAAGAGACGCCGCATAAACAGTTGTGGCGTCTCTTTTTGATAAAATCTATTTATTTTTCTTCCGGTTTTCCCGGTAAAATTAAAATTATCTATTGACAACTAAAAAATCAATCTATATACTGAATTAGTGTGCATGAAAATGCATGTTTCTTTTTGTGTGCGAATGTTGCATTTACAAGAAACTTTGCAGGAGTGCACAACAAAATAATAATTATCAGAAATGAGGTGAAAAAGAATGCCAACATTTAACCAGTTAGTTAGAAAAGGACGTCAGACATCTGTCAAGAAATCTACAGCTCCGGCTCTGCAGAAAGGATACAACTCCTTACAGAAGAAAGCTACAGATACAGCTTCTCCGCAGAAGAGAGGTGTATGTACAGCTGTTAAGACTGCGACACCTAAAAAACCTAACTCAGCTCTTAGAAAGATCGCCAGAGTTCGTCTTTCCAACGGTATCGAAGTTACAAGCTACATTCCCGGTGAAGGACACAACTTACAGGAGCATAGCGTTGTTCTGATCAGAGGCGGCCGTGTAAAAGACTTACCCGGTACAAGATACCATATTATCAGAGGTACGTTGGATACGGCAGGCGTTGCCAACAGAAAACAGGCTCGTTCCAAATATGGTGCTAAGAGACCGAAAGCAGCTAAATAATAGCAGACCTATTATGAGACTGCGTACCACAATTGAGAACTAATCAGTGTTGGGATTCTTATCATATTCAGGCATTTATATGCGGATATAAACAGAAATACCGCACGAACACATTAGTGATTTGTATGTGAGTACCGATGAATTAATGATTATTAAGGAGGGAAGAACCGTGCCACGTAAAGGACATATTCAGAAAAGAGACGTGTTAGCAGATCCTTTATACAATGATAAAGTGGTTACCAAGCTTATCAATAACATCATGTTAGACGGTAAGAAGGGTGTTGCACAGAAGATTGTATACGGAGCATTCGCACGTGTAGAAGAGAAAGCAGGCAAACCTGCACTTGACGTATTTGAAGAGGCTATGAACAACGTTATGCCTGTATTGGAAGTTAAGGCAAGACGTATCGGTGGTGCTACTTATCAGGTACCGATCGAGGTTAGAGCTGACAGACGTCAGGCTTTAGGTCTTCGTTGGTTAACAACATATTCTCGTAAGAGAAGTGAGAAAACCATGGAAGAAAGACTTGCAAACGAAATTCTTGACGCAGCTGCAAATACCGGCGCTGCTGTAAAGAAAAAAGAAGAAGTACACAAAATGGCAGAAGCAAACAAAGCATTTGCTCATTACAGATTCTAATAGGAGGACAAAACCTTGGCTGGAAGAGAATATCCACTTGAGAGAACCAGAAATATTGGTATTATGGCTCATATCGATGCGGGTAAAACCACATTGACAGAGCGTATCTTATATTATACTGGTGTTAACTACAAGATTGGTGATACTCATGAAGGTACTGCAACCATGGACTGGATGGAGCAGGAACAGGAAAGAGGTATCACAATCACATCAGCCGCAACAACTTGTCACTGGACATTGGAAGAGAACTGTAAACCCAAACCGGGCGCATTAGAGCATCGTATCAATATCATTGATACCCCCGGCCACGTTGACTTTACAGTAGAAGTAGAGCGTTCTCTCCGTGTACTGGACGGTGCTGTGGGCGTTTTCTGTGCAAAGGGCGGTGTTGAGCCACAGTCAGAAAACGTATGGCGTCAGGCTGACACCTATAATGTACCTCGTATGGCGTTCATTAACAAAATGGACATTCTGGGTGCAAACTTCTATGGTGCAGTTGACCAGATCAGAACAAGACTTGGTAAAAATGCAATCGTTTTACAGCTGCCTATCGGCAAGGAAGACGATTTCAAGGGAATCATTGACTTGTTCGAAATGAGAGCATATATCTATAATGACGATAAGGGTGACGATATTTCTATCACTGACATCCCTGACGACATGAAAGATGATGCTGAATTATATCATTCCGAGTTAGTAGAGAAGATCTGCGAGCTGGATGACGATTTAATGATGATGTATCTGGAAGGAGAAGAACCTTCTGTAGAGGAAATGAAGAAAGTATTGAGAAAGGCTACATGTGAATGTACAGCCGTTCCCGTATGCTGCGGTTCCGCTTACAGAAACAAAGGCGTTCAGAAACTTTTGGATGCAATCTTAGAGTTCATGCCTGCTCCTACGGATATCCCTGCTATTAAGGGTGTTGACTTAGATGGTAACGAAGTTGAGAGACATTCTTCCGATGAAGAGCCTTTCTCAGCCCTTGCATTCAAGATCATGGCCGATCCTTTCGTAGGTAAGCTGGCATTTATCCGTGTTTATTCCGGTACCATGAATGCAGGTTCCTATGTATTAAATGCAACAAAAGATAAAAAAGAGCGTGTTGGACGTATCCTTCAGATGCATGCCAACAAGAGAGCAGAGTTAGACAAAGTTTACTCCGGTGATATTGCAGCAGCAGTTGGTTTCAAATTTACTACAACCGGTGATACCATCTGTGACGAGCAGCATCCAGTAATCTTAGAGTCCATGGAATTCCCTGAGCCCGTTATCGAGCTGGCTATCGAGCCTAAGACAAAAGCAGGTCAGGGCAAGATGGGTGAAGCTTTGGCAAAACTGGCTGAAGAAGATCCTACTTTCCGTGCTCATACCGATCAGGAAACAGGTCAGACAATCATCGCCGGAATGGGCGAGCTGCATCTGGAAATCATCGTTGACCGTCTGCTTCGTGAATTCAAAGTAGAAGCGAACGTTGGTGCTCCTCAGGTAGCATACAAAGAGACATTTACAAAACCTGTTGATCAGGAATACAAATATGCAAAACAGTCCGGTGGTCGTGGACAGTACGGACATTGTAAAGTTAAATTCGAGCCTATGGATCCTAACGGTGAAGAGACATTCAAGTTTGAATCTTCCGTAGTCGGCGGTGCTATTCCGAAGGAATACATCCCTGCAGTAGGAGAAGGTATCGAAGAAGCAGCTCAGGCAGGTATCCTTGGCGGATTCCCTGTACTTGGTGTTCATGCGAACGTTTATGATGGTTCTTACCACGAAGTCGACTCTTCCGAAATGGCATTCCACATTGCCGGTTCCATGGCATTTAAGGAAGCTATGAAGAAGGCCGGGCCTGTTTTACTGGAGCCTATCATGAGAGTTGAAGTAACAATGCCCGAGGAATATATGGGTGATGTTATCGGTGATATCAACGCTCGTCGCGGACGTATCGAAGGTATGGATGATATCGGCGGCGGCAAGATGGTAAAAGGTTATGTACCGCTTGCTGAAATGTTCGGTTATTCCACAGACTTACGTTCCAAGACACAGGGACGTGGTAACTACTCCATGTTCTTTGAGAAGTATGAGCCGGTTCCGAAGTCCGTACAGGAAAAAGTATTGGCTGCAAAAACGAAATAATGCTTGAAAATATCGGCTATCTTTTATATAATTAAGGATAGCCGAGTAAATGGAAACTTAAAAATTTTAAAAAATAAAAATGTAAGAAGGAGATTTGCAAAAATGGCTAAAGCTAAATTTGACAGAACAAAACCGCATTGTAACATTGGTACCATCGGACACGTTGACCATGGTAAAACAACTTTAACAGCTGCTATTACAAAAGTATTGGCAGAAAGAGTTGCAGGTAACGAGAAAGTAGATTTCGAGAATATCGATAAAGCTCCCGAAGAAAGAGAGCGTGGTATCACAATTTCTACAGCTCACGTTGAGTACCAGACAGAGAAAAGACATTATGCACACGTTGACTGCCCCGGCCATGCTGACTACGTAAAGAACATGATCACCGGTGCTGCTCAGATGGATGGCGCTATCTTAGTTGTAGCTGCTACTGACGGTGTTATGGCTCAGACAAAAGAGCACATCTTACTTTCCCGTCAGGTAGGTGTACCTTATATCGTTGTTTTCATGAACAAATGTGATATGGTCGACGACGAAGAATTACTTGAATTAGTAGAAATGGAAATCACAGAGCAGTTAGAGGAATATGGTTTCACAGACTGCCCGATCATCAAAGGTTCCGCTTTAAAAGCTCTTGAAGATCCTAACGGAGAATGGGGCGACAAGATCATGGAATTAATGGCTACAGTTGATGAGTACATTCCTGATCCTCAGCGTGATACTGACAAACCTTTCTTAATGCCTATCGAGGACGTATTCTCTATCACAGGTCGTGGTACAGTTGCTACCGGTAGAGTAGAGCGTGGTGTTCTTCATATGTCTGATGAAGTTGAAATCATCGGTGTTAAGGAAGAAACACAGAAGACTGTTGTAACAGGTATCGAAATGTTCCGTAAACTGTTAGACGAGGCTCAGGCTGGTGATAACATCGGTGCATTACTTCGTGGTATCCAGAGAACAGACATCGAAAGAGGTCAGGTTCTTGCAAAACCCGGCACAGTAACATGCCACAAGAAATTCACAGCTCAGGTTTACGTTTTAACAAAAGATGAAGGTGGACGTCATACTCCTTTCTTCAACAACTACAGACCTCAGTTCTACTTCAGAACAACCGATATTACCGGTGTTTGTGAATTACCTGCTGGTACAGAAATGTGCATGCCTGGTGATAACGTAGAAATGACTATCGAACTGATCCATCCTATCGCTATGGAGCAGGGTCTTACTTTCGCTATCCGTGAAGGTGGACGTACTGTAGGTTCAGGCCGTGTTGCTACAATTATTGAGTAATTAAATACTGTTTGAGTATTAATTGACTTTATTGGCTCAGCCCTTTGTTTACAAGGGGTTGAGCCTTTTTATGTGCGTCGGTTGAAGCCGACGCATGGACTTAAGTCATTCTCGTGGACTTGCTGTGGGCTTAATTTATCCTTTGGACTTACGACTTTGAACCTTGTGCTCTGTGGTTTGGGTTCTTCCGATGTTTCTGCCGGGGCAGTTACATCGGATATTGCCATATCCTTTTTATGCTGGTTCTGCATCATATCCACCACTTCCTGATGCTTGTTGGGATACAGGTGGGAGTAGGTACTTAAGGTGGTCTGCACCTTTTCGTGTCCTAACCGTTCCGATATGAGCAGTGGTGCACAGCCTAAGTTGATAAGATAGCTGGCGTGGGAGTGACGGATATCGTGAATACGAATCTTTTTCACTCCGCTTTTCTTGCAAGCCCTTGCCATCGCATTATTGATATAAGATTTGGTGAAGGGGAAAACCCTGTCCGTATCTTTCAAATCATAAAGCTTTGACATATAATCTTTGACTTCGTTCATTACAAAGTCCGGTATGATGATGTTACGGATACTCTTGGGCGTTTTGGGTGGTGTAACCACATCCTGCTTTTTAATCCGCTGGAGACTTTTGGTGATGTCGAGGGTGTTCTTCTCGAAATCAAAGTCTTTCGGTGTCAAAGCGAGGAATTCTCCAAAACGGATACCGGAGTAGTACAGTAGTGAAAACGAAACATGTGCGGTAGGGTCATCTTCCATTGTAGCCAGTATCCGGTCAAATTCATCCTTTGTCCAGAAGTTCACCACAACCTCACGTTTTCCCATTCTGCCCGCTTTGTGACAGGGATTTTCAGCTAAGTTGAAGTAGTCTACTGCATAATTGAAAAGTGCGGTAATCATATTCTGCATCCTGTCTAGGTAGGAATTGGAATAATCTTTTGCAATCATTTCATTCTGCCAGGCTCGGATGTCCTTGGGAGTAATCTTATTGATGGGCTTATTCTCAAAATACGGTAGAATCAGTTTCTCGAATACATGCTTCTTTCCGTCGATGGTGCTCTGGCGGCAGCGGTGCCCCATGTCCTCTATATAAATCTCGTACATAGAGCGGAAGGTCATGTCCGTGCTGCCTTTCTGCTTTCTTAGGAAATCCGCTTCCCATTCCTTGGCTTCACGCTGAAGCTTAAAGCCTCGTTTCTTTATCTGTTTCTTCTTTCCGGTAAAATCTTCATAATAACATCTGACATACCAGGTTCCTCGTTCTTCGTCTTTATAGACCGGCATATTGTTTACCTTTACTATCGAAGATCCTCGCCAAAGAGTCGGATGAGTTGTTTGAACTGTTCCTTCTGGTATTCCATAACCCTTCCTAGTGCGTCCTCACTGATTGGAAAAGTTTCCTTATCAAAGCTGATAAGGTAGGAAGAAGATTTACTTCCGTCATCGTTTTCAATCTGACAGGGATTGCATCCGAAGTGGGAAAATTTCAACCAGTTTAAATATGCATCTAAATTGTTGCCAAAATCCGTGGTCTGTGTCATCCGTACATATTCATCGCCGGATGCTACAAATCTGGATGTGTCACAGTCCAGAGCATTTGCAATTAGTTGAAGCTTTCCGATTCCCGGAGTGCGGTCTCCCTGTTCGTATTTGGAAACCGTTCCAACTTTCAAGCCGATGAGATTGGCGAGCTCCTCTTGTGATAGCCCTTTCTCTTTTCTTGCTTGTTTTAGTCTGTTGCCAAGTTCCTTGCGTTCTTCAAGTGTCATAATATTCATGGCTTTTCACCTCCTGAAACAAATACTATCACAATGTGTGATATTTTGCAATAGGAAAACCTATTGACAATAACAAATAGTGGTAGTATAAATAATGATGAAATGATAAATACGGACAAAATGTGATAGTAGAGAGTGAGGTGAGAGTATGAAAACACAGTATGTGACGGCCGATGAGTTGGTGGATACCCTGGGCGTCAGCAAGGGAAAAGCCTACCAGATTATCAGACAGCTTAATGAGGAATTGGCTGAGCAGGGATATATCAAAATCGCCGGGAAGTGTCCAAGAAAGTATTTCGAGAAGAGATATTACGGATATACTTCCGAGGCTTAGCGTAAGCAAGCCCTAAAGAGCGGTTGAGATATTTCCCAAGGCTGACATTCGTACCGGTTCATTTCCATAATAAGAATGTCAGCATGCAGATGTGACTGCCAACCATAGGAAGAGGAGTTCCCAATACGGCTGGTGGGAGCAGATGCATTTGTGGTCAAGCGGCAAAACGCTTGCCCCCTAGTTTGGGATTTCCCAAACTAATAGGGGGACATTACTTTCGGAACCGGGAAAGAAAATGGAGAGCGATACCCTAAGAAAAGAACCTAGGAAATTTTGAAAAGGAGATTATGGCAATGAGCATAAGAAGATTTTTATTTCAGAACTTAAGCAGACATGGAACGGATAAAAGGAGCGTGATAAGATGCCGGATATATACAGAACCATATCGGGGGCACTGTTCCGGGCACCGAACTTAGAACACAATAACAGAGATCATATTCCATGGAATGCGATACAGGAGCGTGCAGGCAGGAATGTGGTATTTGTAAACGGAACAAAAGATTTTACCCTAGAGCAGGTATACGATAAACTTTTTCAAAAATCCTATGAGGAGTGGCTTGCAAAGGAGCGGAAAAAGAGTCGTGCTAAGGATGATCCACCAACCTATTATGAGAAGATTGAAAAGGATAAAAAGAAACATTTATCCTACGAAATCATCTGGCAGATAGGGGATATGGATGATACCGGGTACGATACAGACCACTTGTCAGCCATATGGGCGGAGGATGTTCTGTTACGGTTTGCAGAGCATCTGATGTATGAAGTGCCCAATGTGACTTATGTATCCAAGGAGAGGCTTGAAGACCCGGAGTGGAAACCGCCCTTTGAGGCAGGTGTGGTGATTACCAATTTTGCATTTAATGGAGATGAATCTACTCCCCACCTACACATGACATTTGTTCCCTATTCCGATAATTGCAGTCGTGGACAGAAAACCCAAAATGCATTGGCACAGACCTTTACGCGAATGGGTTATAAGACCACTATGGAGCAGGCAAGAGATGCCTCAGATGAGCTGGTGTGGCAGGATACACCGGAGGGGAGGAAGCCTCAGATGGTGCGTACAGCCTACGGCGCAGTTGAGTGGATAGAGGAGCAGAAGAATTGGATTGCAGAGGATATGGAAAAGAATATCGGATGGACTCGCTTTTACAAGGGTAAGAATGAGCGTGGCGATTTACTTCTTTCTGATTATCGAAGGGAGCGTGCGGCAGAGAAAGCATTGGAAGCGGAACGTGAGAAAGAAAGGCAAGAAAATGCCCTGCAGCATATTCAAACCCTGTCAGAGAAGACAATTAAAAAGCTGGATGAAGAGATATCCGCCAAGAATATGACGCTGGAATGCAAGGATGCCTTAATCGAGATTAGGAAATCCGATGTGGCAGAGTGGGAGCAGAAAGCGGAGTATTCCAAGTCGGAGTATCTGAAGGCAGATGAGCTTCTGACGGATAAAAAGAAGGAAGTGGAGCAGGCACAAGGGGAGCTTTCCAGAGTGACGGAGGAATTGGATGAAGCAACCCGTAAAAAGGGAATTGCAATGGATTTATACCATGCCCTATCAACTGATTCGGAGAACACGGATTTGTTTGATAAGGTGGTGGATTTAACCTACGAGAACGAACAGCTACGGAGCAAGATTCAGGTCTTGCAGGAGAAGCTGGAAAAAGCCTATGAATTCATGAAACAATTTGTAATCAACGGAAGGAATATGCTGGATGTGTTCCGGGAGCGGATTGGTGAAGTAAAGGAGTGGGTGCATAGGAAGGTTGCCGGGATGGGACGGTAGGGGATGCCCCCAAGTGGTAGGGATGCTGCTTGGGGTGTTTTTGTATTTACAAATAACAGTACTTATGCTAAAATTGAATAAAAATTCAATGAACAATCATTCAAAAAGAGGAAAATTAATTGGAAACAAGAAAAGAGCAAAAAGAACGAAGAAGACAAGAAATAATAAATGCTGCGCTAGAGTTATTTGTTAGTAAGGGATATGCAGCTACAAAGGTAACAGATATTGCGAAGCGAGTAAATATGAGCACTGGATTAATGTTTCATTATTTTGAGTCCAAAGAAGCTTTATATGAAGAACTAGTCCGAATGGGTTTGGAAGGAACATCTTATCCAGGAACGCAGAAGTGTGAGCATGCAATAGATTATTTTGTGAAATTTACAGAAGAGTTATTTGAGTATATGAAAAAACAACCTATTGTAGCAAAAATATTTGTGCTGATGGCAGAAGCACAACGAAGTGAAGCAACACCGGAGTATATCAGAGAAATAGCAATGAAAGTAAATACAATAGAACAATTTGTACCGATTGTCGAATGGGGACAGCAGGAAGGAACTATTAAGGAAGGTAATCCCTTGGTGATTTCCAATGCGTTTTGGTGTAGTATACAAGGAATTGCCGAACGCTATGCTACGAATCAAGAGGTTGAGTTACCAAATGCAGAGTGGATTGTTGATATTGTGAGAAAGAAATAGTGAGGTGCATATGAAGAAGATAGTAATTATTGGTGGTGGAATTGCAGGAATGACAGCAGGAGTACTGTTACAGAAGGAGGGATTTACCACAGAGATTTATGAAAAGAATGCTTTGCCTGGAGGACAGTGTACCGGATGGAAGCGGGAAGGATACTTTATTGATAATTGTATTCACTGGCTTACCGGAACAAGACCAGGGAGTGCATTGCATGAACTTTGGAAAGAAATTGGTGCATTAGGCGATGATATAGAGCTGTATAAAAAAGAGATGTTCTTTTCTTCCAAGCTTAATGGTCAAACGTTAACCTTTTGGAGAGATAAGGAAAGAACGCGTAAGGAAATGTTAGAATTGTCTCCGGAGGATGAAAAAGAAATAAATAAATTAATAGATTATGTATCTATGGCGGAAACTATGACTGTTCCAGTTGAAAAACCATTTGATGCCATGAACCTTATTGATTATATGAAATTAGGTATGTCGATGAAGGCAATGGGAAAAGTGATGAAAGAGTATGGGAATATGGATATCAATGAACTGGCAATGCGTTTTAAACATCCATTAATTCAGCGTGCAATTGTTGATTATATGCCAAGCGGGTATCAGGCGTATGCTTTTCTTGTATCTTATGGAACAGTGACCGGAGGAAATGGTGATATACCGAAAGGTGGATCGTTGGCAATGTCACTTCGTATTGCTGAAAAATATAAAGAGTATGGTGGTGTAATACATACCAATGTGGGTGTAAAATCAATCTTGATAGACGGTACAATGGCAGAAGGGATTTTGTTAGAGAACGGAAGCAAAGTAGAGGCTGATTATGTAATTTGTGCTTGCGATACCGATTATACATTCCGAAAACTATTGTCAGAAAAGTATATGCCAAAAGGTTTAAAGAAAATGTATGCAGACAGAGATAAATATCCGGTTAGTAGTGGATTTCAAATTGCTTATGCTGTAGATGGAGTATTTCCGGAATTGACAGGAACAAGAATATTTTCTTGCGATGATATGAGTGTGGGAAGTCAGACTGTGAAGCGTATGAGCATTCAGTCGTATGATTACGAACCTAATTTTGCGCCGGAAGGTAAAATGATTTTGCAAACTAATTTTTCACAGACAGAATCCGATTATAAGTATTGGGAGTCACTTTATATAGACAAAGAGAGTTACGAAAAAAAGAAGACTGAAATTGCAGAACAGGCATTGCAAAGAGTTGAAAAAGAGTATCCATTTTTAACAGGGAAAATACATGTGATTGATGTATGGTCACCGATGACATATACAAGATATTGCAACTCTTATAAGGGTGCATATATGAGTTTTGTAACTACTAAGCAGGCTAAGAGTATTACTGTGCCGGGAGTTGTAAAGGGACTTGATAATGTATTGCTGGCAAGTCAGTGGTTAATGGGACCGGGTGGACTTCCGACGGCAGCAGCTATGGGTAAATTTGCGGCATGGAGGATTATTAAGAGGAAATAAGGATGGTAGGAATCTATTTTAGTGGCACTGGCAATTCCAGATACGCAGCAGAATTGTTTTGTAATGAATATGATGAAGGGGCTAAAGCATTTTCGATAGAAGACGATGATATTACCCAGGTTGTGAAAAACGAAGAAATGCTTGTATTTGCATATCCCGTGCAATATAGTACTGTGCCGAAAATACTGCGTGATTTTATAATCGAAAATAAAGAACTCTGGGAGAGGAAGAAGGTTTTTGTTATTGCCACGATGGGATTGTTTAGTGGTGATGGTGCAGGTATTCTTGGGCGACTTTTGCAGAAATACGGAGCAGAAATACTAGGTGGATTGCATCTTAAGATGCCAGATAGCATAGGCGATGAAAAAGTATTGAAGCGTCCACTGGAAAAGAATAAGGAGATTGTGAAGAAAGCGGAGCAGAAGATTAAGAATGCCGTTCAACTTCTGCGGGCAGGGAAACCAACTCAAGAGGGAATTGGTATATTATATCGTATGGCAGGTTTCTTCGGACAAAGATTGTATTTTGGACATAAGACAAAGAATTATTCAGATAAACTGCGTGTGGATGAGGAAAAGTGTACAGGTTGTGGTAAGTGCGAGAAATTATGTCCTATGAATAATATAAAGGTTGTGGATAAGAAAGTGGTGGAGAATAAACAGTGTACTATGTGTTATAGGTGCATAAATAATTGCCCCAAGCAAGCTATGACTTTGCTGGGGAAAATGGTTGTGGAGCAGAGTGTGATAGAGAAATATTTAGGGTAAGGTGTGAACAAATGGTACTGTTAGTGGTGGATACACAGAAATTGATAACCAATTCGGATTTGTATAATTTTAGTGCGTTTGAAAATGCTGTAAAAACGTTAATTGCAGCAGCTAGAGAGAATAATGTTGAAGTTATTTATGTAAGACACGATGATGGTGTCGGTGCGGAATTGACAAAGGGAATACCTGGTTTTGAGATATATGAAGGTTTTGGTCCGCAGCCGGGTGAAAAGATTTTCGATAAGACAGTAAATAGTTCTTTTAAGGGGACCGGTTTGTTGGAATACTTGAGGGAGAAGAATGTCCGGACGGTAGCCGTTGTTGGATTGCAGACAGATTACTGTATTGATGCAACAATCAAGTGTGGATTTGAACATGGTTTTAAAATGATTGTTCCTGAGAATGCGAATTCCACATTTGATAACGCTTTTATGACGGGAGAGCAAAGTTATAAGTATTATAACGATTTTATGTGGAAGGGCAGATATGCGGAATGTATTTCTGTGGGGGAAATGATTGAGAGGATGAAGGGGTAAAGGCAGAATGGAAGAAGTTATTAGAAAATATTTTCAATGTTGGCTGGATAAAGACATCGATACTATAAAGGGAATTTTTAGCGATGACATTATTTACAGCGAGTGTTATGGTCCAGTATATAAAGGCATCGGTCAGATAATCAGATGGTTTGAGGATTGGAACCGGAAAGGTACTGTTTTGCAGTGGGATATAAAGCGGGTGCTTGTTTCTGGGAATACAGCTCTGGTGGAATGGTATTTTAAGTGTAACTATGAAGGCAATGTGGATGGTTTTGACGGAGTTACCATTGCTGAGTTTGATGCAGATATGAAGATTTGCGATTTGAAGGAGTTTCAGTCGAAGGCAGAGCATTATTGTCCGTATGGGGAATAATGGACACATTTTTATGAAAAGGTATAAGAGCCCCATTAAGTTTTGGTAAATAATTGATAAACTGATGAATATTTATGAGGGTTGTTGCAGAGTTAAGGATTATCTATCTGTTTTGCAATAACCCTCGTTTTAGATATATCTATTTATGTAAAGATAAAAATGAAATGAATAAAAAAGTGCATTTCAAAACAGGAAAAGCAACTATTTTTACACAAAATAGAGATGAAGTGAATAAAAAGGTTGACTTTCGTGCAAATTACACTATAATATATAATATAACATAGATGGAGTGTGGTTAATATGAAGATTAATAGCATTACAGTAGGTGGATTTAAGAATCTGAATACTACTAAATTAGAATTGGATAACATATGTGCAATTATTTCTCCAAACAACTATGGTAAATCCAACCTTTTAGAAGCAATTGATTTTGGATTTGATTTTATTCACGAATCGAGAAAAGGAAGAAAAAGCATGATGGGATGGGTAAGAGGGATCCCTTTGTGTTTGGCGTTGGAAAATTCTGAGTATAGATTTGAAATAGAATTTGAAGATGAAGAACTTGGAGAATACAAATATGTAAGATACGGTTTTTCTTTCAAATGGCATCGTGATGATGAAAAAGGTGATTGTATTACCGATGAATGGATTGAAACCAGGGAAAATACCAGTGTAAGGTACACTTCGTACTTAAAAAGAAAAGAAGGAAAATATAGAAAGAGCAAGTCAACAACGGCATATCGGAAGATTGAACTAGACGGGTTACAGTTGGCAATCGACGTATTAGGATTAATAGAAGATATAGAGATTGTAAATGTTATAAATGCAATTCAAAAAATTGCATTTAGGGTATGTTCTTCTTTAGATTTAAGAGATAGGTATCAGCCATCACCATTGGAGTATATTGAAGATGAGGAAGATTCTATAAGGTTTGATGATACAGATGTTCCTAAGGCGTTGCAACGTTTAAAAAATAAAGCACCGGAACTTTATGAGTTGTTTGAAGAGTCATTATCTATAATGTTTCCGGAGTTTACGTCGATCAATTTAAATGAATACACATTAACTGATCAAAATGTGGAACGACAAATGATGGTAACTGTTGCTGATAAGAAATTATCTGAAGAGGAGATTGAGAAGGAAATTCCCTTTAAACTTCGTGAACACATATATCGTTTGTTTGTTAAATGTGATTATATGAATCAGCCGTTAAGTATGGCTAATATGTCGACAGGAACTAAGAGAGTTATATGGTTGCTGGCCAATGCTTATATTGCTAACTATATGGAAGCAGGAATTGTTGGAATTGAAGAAATTGAGACCAGTATACATCCTAAAATGATGCGCCAGTTATTAGAAATAATAACTGAGGCGTTAGGAAATGCTCCATTAATAATCTCAAGTCATTCTCCATATTTGGTACAATACTTGAAGCCGGATAAAATATATATTGGCGTTCCGAACAATCGAGGAGTAGCGGAATTTAGAAGAATTCAAAAAAATAAAATGAAAGTTATTATATCAAATGCGAGAGATATGGGGCTTTCAGTTGGCGAGTATTTATTTGAATTATTATCAGGTGATTCCGATTCTTATGAGACATTGGAAAGCTTTCTGGAGGTGCTCGATAGTTAATGGATAATTATACAGAAGGCATTGCTTTTATTCTTGAAGGAGCGACGGAAAAAGTATTTTATAAAGCGTATTTGGAATACCTAAGTGCTTTGGATGAAAAGACTTCGTTGCTTAGGAACAAATTAACAGATGATGGAGAAATAATTTTCTGTTGGCAATCTGGTGAAAAAAAGATTCTTATCAAATTTTATGTTGTTGGCACCATAACGCAGATTGTTCATTCTGGTAAGTGGTTTCTTAATATGTGTAGTAAAAAATATAAAATGCCTTGGACTGTCTACTTGTGTTATGATACAGATTCTTCTAATTCAAATATAAGTAAGTTTTATGAAGGTGATTGGAAGATATTGAGGCAGGATTTAGAAAAATCAAAAACAACTACAATAGTTGATTTGGCTGCCAGTGCAGATATAGAAGATATTATGCTTTATGATATTGAAAGTGTTTTAGCTTTTCTTGGTATTGCAATGCCTGTAAAGTTGGTTGGCAGAAAAGGCAAGGCAAAAATGAAAGCATTATATAGAAGCGCAGGAAGAGCTTATCATGAAGGCGAAAGAGCAAAAGATATGATATCTAAATTAGATTTTTCCAAGATAACACAAAGTGCACCTATTAAATTAGCGGAGCTAAAAGACCATTTGGCTAATTAGAAATGAGTTCAACTTTTTGAACTTTAAAAGTTGAACTCATTTAAAAAAAGGGGCAAATAGCAATAAAAAAGAAAATGAAATGCACTTTTTGGGAATCCTTTATTAATAATATGAAAGAAAGAAGGTGATAAAAATACGGGTACTGAACGAATGTGGCAACAAAAAAGCCGAAGCGGCAACTTCGACTAGTTGTTAATGACCATAAATGACCATTAGATTGTTTTGAATAGGTCTAATTTATCATTTATCATTCGAAAAATCAATCCCTAAACTGTTGTTCGACTTAATTGTAATTCCAAATCAGGTCATTATTTGTTCATATAAATTAGCCTAGCAGTATAAAATGTGACTGCTTAATTAAGTGCACCTAAAAATGGAGGAGAAATTATGAAATTAAAGGTATCTAAGGAATCTGCAAGCGGATTAAATACAGAATTTGTAAACGTAGAAACTGGTAGACACATCCCGTTAGAGCAGGCTGTTACGCAGATAAGCAAGGGTAATAAAAACTATGAAAATTATCAAGTGGTAAATAAATCTGATGGAACAACCTATATTCGTTCGAAGGCGGACGGGATAAAGAAAAATAATATTGAGGAGTAAGACAAGATGAAGAAAAAATATATATCTGATGAGTGGAAATTAAAGAAAAAAGGTCACGAAAACTTTGATTTTGTAGATGTGGCGGTTAATGATGACAATTTGCTTTTTATAGATCCGTGTTTAATTGAAAGATGGAATGATGCATGGGCTATCAAAGCAATGAAGCATATAAACTCATATTTTGATAATTTGTTCAAAGCATATAGTACGGGCAATAGAAAAGATATGAGATGTTTGCTGTCACATGCGGGGGAGCAAAATGCAACCAGATTGGGATATGGTAATGGCGATAACGGCAAAGGTAATACAGCTGATGGTTTATTGGAGATATTTCAACCATTGGAGCAATTGATAAGTTCAATTAAAACAATTGGAAAAGCGGAAGATTTGCCTTTGTTGATACCAGGCTTCGCAGAAGATGGCATGTCGGATTTACTTACAAACATTCTTCATGAATGTTTGAATGAATTTACAATGGAGCAAATGCATAAATATGGCATTCAAAGTAATGGCACAAAAACGTTTTACACATGGGACATGCATGCTGGTGAATGGAAGAAGGTTGAGAAACCTGTTTGTTTTGTTAATGGCAAAGAACTGCTTCTTGTTCCTAAAAATATTGTTAGAAAGAACTATTTGTTTGGAGTGAGTCAGTATTTTACAAGAATTATTTTGGAGAGAATGATTGATGAAGGTGGTTATCGAGATGCTGACGGAAAGGCAATACCTAAGAAAGAGATTGTAAAATCCAGAAGATATTCTGGTGAACATTGGCAATATGATGAGACAATTAAGTATACAGTAGAGAACAATGATGCATTAGACGAGTACCATCGAAAGCTACCGGGATTCTACATGGAACATGGGAAATCCATGACAGATGAGGATCTTGATTTTGTAATTTATGGATATGTAGTTGCTAAAAGTGCATAATTGAATTTTGGCGCTGTGGATTGATAAAATCTACAGCGTCAGTTGCAAGATGATAAATCCAAGTGTATAGTTTTGGGCTGGAAAATATACTATGAGAAGGAGATAGGGGATGAATTTTGGAATTTTATTGATAATGTGTATAATAAGTGCTTGCATGGGGATGGTGATAGGGGCAATTATATTTCGTAGGCCAATAAAAATTGAATTTAAAATATCTCCTTTTGATAGTTTTATGTATGCATTTGGGATGTTTTTTGTTATAACCATGGTAATGGCACTTGAACTTTCAATAAATCAATGGAATCTGCTTTATTTTAACCCTGCTGGTTGGTGGTCGAAGTTTCTAAGTCGTGCAATTGATTGTGGGGTATTAGTAGCAATAGCTTTACCATTATTGTCGATATTATTCGGAAAGTGGATAATGGGTTTTAATTTAGATTTATGTAATGGATATAGCATAAATGCTGTTAAAATTTATTATTCCATAGTAATAGTTGCTAATTGTATATGGTTTTTAGTAATGGCTGGACCTGGAATTGTAAATGATAGTCCAGAAGCACAAAGTATACTTAACAGAGTTATAATATGGATGTTAAATGTAGGAGGTACTTGGGCTGGTATAGGCTTTCATTGTGAAGGAAGAATAAGTGAAGAATTGAAGAATATTAAAAAAAGTAAAAAGAAGAAGAATATCAAAGAAGCATTGGTGTATAGTATTCCATTTGCAATTGCTTTTATTGCAAATGGCTGTTTGCTATTAGTGCAAACGTTAGATGTAAAATGGATGCAAGAGACGTTTGCTTTAATATATTGGATCGTTATGAGTGGTTTAGTGGGAATGATTTTATCGGTTTGGATAATGAAGTGCATAGAATATCCGTCAGAGAGAAGAAGCAATCGAAAATTGGCAAAAGCAATTAGCCAAATGAATAATAAAAATATAGTGAATGAAAGTTATCAAACAATACAGTATTCATTGTTAAATCAGGAAACTCAGAAGTATTTACTAATTCATGAACGAAATGTAATATGGTTAGGACATGAAGAAGAAATTAGTAGTTGTTTTGGAGAACGAAAAGAACCGGTAGAAAAATTCAATTATGAAGAATGTAAGGAGTACTTGGCTAAACTTAGAGAGGATAGAAGAGAATGTGTTCGAAAAGGATATATTTCATGTGAAGAAGATGTAAAAAA
This sequence comes from Lachnospiraceae bacterium, assembly GCA_051877575.1. Classification (GTDB taxonomy): domain Bacteria; phylum Bacillota; class Clostridia; order Lachnospirales; family Lachnospiraceae; genus UBA2882. The sequence goes on from JBJEJA010000034.1 coordinate 247,376, forward strand.
ACAATTGCTTGAGCAGAATCAAGAATAAAACGATAAAGAGACACTGATATTGCCTCATCTCATGGAGAGATGAGGCATATGTGTTAAAACACTTCCAAACTATCCTCAGCATCCACCCATGCCTGCATCTCGCCATTCAGTGCAAGCCTTGCATATTCAAGCGGATTATCAATCGCTAGAGCATTCAGGCATCGCTGAGAATTAGGAGTAGTACATATTCTGGATTCCACCTGATTGCAGTCAATCCGGAGGATGTAGCCGTTATAATGGTTAATATCTATGCTGTTATGCATCGGGTTATATTCTGCGTGTATCAATTTCATTGTTATCCGTCCTTTCATTGAACTTGGAGGTAAAAAGCCCATGGGCTTATTTTGGACTTGAAAAACTTTTGAAATAGATATAATAGTCACAAAATGTAACATTATACAAAATTAATCATCACTAGAAATATTTAAAATAATACAATTTGTGATATTAACAGTTGTGTTGCTACTATCATTGAGTAATTAACAGAATTACAGTAAATTCAAGGCTTCCAAG
>JBJEJA010000035.1:0-92319 GCA_051877575.1 Lachnospiraceae bacterium
AACACAAAAGAATTAGCTTTTCTTAGACCAGCTATACATCGTGCATAGCTGGTCTCTACAACATCAGCAGGCTGCATCGCAGCTTTCTTTGCTATTTTCTCGCTCTCTTTTTTAGCTACTGAAGCAGCTTTTTTATTAACCAAATTTCCACCGACCACGGATATTAGTGATGCTCCTATGGTACTAGTATGATAGATTCCATCATTTCCGTCATAAAGCAATTCACTCAAGTCATTGTTGGTCGGGGTCTGAGTGTCACCTTTACAACCCAATTCAATTTCTTTACACCCCTGTACAAAATCCGAACAGCTCGCAGTAAACAGAGTTGCTACTGCAGGTATCCCTGCTATACCTATCCCAACTACAGAGGTAGCAAGCACCAAGGAGCCCAATGCATATCCACCAACTGCTTTTAGCATACTAGTGCCAATTAATCTAACACCATTTAAGACACGCTCACCACTTGATCCCGGAATTGCTTTCTGGATTGTATTTACATAAAAAAACCTTAACTTCCACTTGGGTCACTTAGTGTTGCCGAATTATTCTCCGCATAGGTATCCATAGTGTTGCTTTTAGATATTTACTTTCCTTCATATAATATAATCCAATCTAATTCATTTGCAATTCTCCAAATGCCCTCTTCATCCTGACAAAGATATTCTCTGGTCAAATTATTCCATTGATTCTGTGTAACATTCTTATCTTCAAACAAATACTCATCTTTATCATCATGAATACCATTATCATTCAAATCATCCCAACTAAAACTAATGCTACTTATTTCTTGACCCGTATAATCATATTTGCAGTAAGTGTATAAATCATCTTTAAATGTCCCAATACTCCATATTATAAATCCCCCATTTTTTAACGGAAAGCAAAACACTCCCATAAAATTTTTCCAAACATAAGGCTCTCCATTTTTGAAAGAAAAGACATAATAATATCTTGTCGAGTTGAGATGTAATTCGGATATACCATCACCGTTCGAATCCCAAAAGGCATATTTTGTAGAATATCTTTTTTCTATCTCACCAGTAGGAACTGTGAGTTCATCTATATGCCAGCCATCTAATTCTCTATTTCCATTCAGAAAATCAATATATGTATTTATAGCTTCTTCCTCACTAATCCCAGCAGTATCCTTTGATTGCATCTGATATATCTCCGGTTTTTCCTTAATGGCTTCCCCTATTCTGTCACGAAGATTCTCTTTCATTATTCGATACTGATTATCAAATATTCCATTTTTCTCTGCTCTTTCATTTATTCCACAAGATACTATGTACAAATTTAAACATAAAACAATACACATAATGCAACCTTTTTTCATAATGATATTACATTCTCTCCCGTACTAATTTATTTAATATCTTATTAATTTCTAGTAATTATAAACTTCATCATAAACAATTATCCCCTCTAGCGCATAATTATTAGTTACGTTTATACTACTTTTATTTCCATTCTTGGTAATGTTATACCCAATAAATTCTACTGTACTTCCATCTCCTTCTACTGTTGGTCTATTTTTATCAAAAGGTATTCCCGTATGATATAATCCATCCGGACTTGTATGTTCTCTTAAATCTCCGAAACTCGCCGGTATATAATAAACCTTACCATTACTATCGGATACAACAATATCGACCTTGGTTCCAAACTTTTCCGCTTCAACATTTGTTGACATATCACTTGTAAAATTTGCATCAACAATATTAGGCCCCAAACCGACCCAATATCTTCCATTTGCATCCGTGTATAAATTATTACTTGTTTGTTCTACTGAAAATACCCCGCCCTTTTCCCTAATATTTCTCGATGCACTGGAATACATAGAATAAGTATTTTCATTTTTACCTTCAGCATATAATTCTTCCGGCATTCCCCAATCAAAAAGAGCCGCATCTGGATGTCGTCCTACGATTCTTCCATCAGCATTAACTGTAGGTTGATCATAAAGCCTCAACCAGTCATCAATAACTATAGCTGGCTGTTGTTTTCCATTTATAAACCAACCTATACCTGCATAAGGCATTCCCGTTGCATCTATCTCATACCCTCTTCCTAAAACTATCTTTTCTTGCGTATAATTTACGCATTGTGAATAATCTAAACACTTTTTCGCTTCCACTATTGCTGCTACACTTTCTTCCCAAGTAAGACTTCCTCCTGATGTACTCATTAAAGTTGTTACTGGTAATCCTGCTGCTAAATTATTACAATAAGCAGAAGTATGATATGTTTTAATGTTATCTGACAATTTTGACAACTTTTTAACCTTTTTAGCCACAGAGGCTATTCCTTTTTTCAAGTTTTTAATTTGTGCATTCAAAACACTTGCAATCCCACTTTTTGCATGTCCGCTCGGGTCACTAAAAGTCACCGGATTATTCTCCGCATAGGTATACCGGTTTTGGCTCAGGATATCCGTAAGCCTTCCCGCATAGGTATCCTTACTGGTGAAGGTTCCCGTCTCCATATAATAGTATCTTGCCCTCAGGTATTGGATGTCCAGATTTGTGTGGGTGTACTCTCCGTTATACCCATAGAATTCATAAGTGTTTCCGACTTGTGTCGGGTTTCCTGCGGTTGTTGCACCGGCATTTCCGGTTGCATACATGGCATAAGAAGTTCTTACACCGCCCACCGCATAAGTGTAACTGTTGCCATTTTCACCACTTACAAGGTTTGCAACGCTTCCCGTTCCCGTGTAGTAATAAAAACCGGTGTATGTAGTACTTATTTCTCCTGTGTTGCTTCCCGCTATACCTATGGACTGTTTCATATTGTAGCTTTCTCTCTGTAGTCCATAGCTGTATGCCGTCACACTGTTGCCCATGCCACCGTTTTGGGCATATTCTATCAGCACCTGTGTATTAGTACAATTGACATCATTGACGTAGCTGACCTGTCTGTAGGCATCCATTGCAAGGTCTGTCACCGAAGTATCGGCAAAGATATTCTCAATCAGTGCAAAGGGACTTCCCGCTTCACTGACAGTTTGGGTACATGTCCCGGTCTCCGCTTCATAAACTTCTCTCGTCCATAGGACGGTAATGCTGTCAGTAAGCCCCATTTTCCCATGAAGCCATGACTTAAAGGCTGTAGGAGCAGGTAAGATGATATCTGCCGTCTGGCAGAGAACGCCGTACCAGAAGGCACCCACCCCGTTTTCGTCCTGTTGTTTCTCATCCGAAGCAGTACGGTCTTCTCCATATTCATCTTCTTTCATACCGTGCGCATTCTCTTCCTGCATGGATTCTGCCGGATCTGCATCATCCGATTTCTTTCTCCTGTTACGCCCTGCCGCAATGTCATCATCTTTCGATTTTGTACCGCCTCCGCCGGAGATCTTCAGCTCCGGTTCATATTCCATGACAAAAGTCCGGTTGTCGTTGCCGTCATAGAGGGCAGCAAGGAGCACGGTATCCTGATCCGTCACGGCAGTCAGGCGGTTTGATGCATCATAGAGATAGTGGCGTTCGGTGTTTTCCGATCCCTTCTCCGTGATCAGATTGCCCGCTTTATCATATTCATAAATGGTCTCTCCGCCTTCACTGTCGGATGTCTGTATCAGTCTGCCGGCCTCATCATAAGTATATACCACCGTCAGGATTTCCCCGCCTTTTTCGCTCTGCATCTGCAGGCGGTTGCCTGCGGGGTCATAGGCATATGTGGTGGTAACGGGGCTTTCCCCTTCCTCCTTCAGGACTGCCTGCACCAGCTGGGATTTGCCGTCATAGGTATAGTCGGCGCTGCTCTCCCAAAGCTTTCCTTCCTTCAGAATCCGGCTTTCTTCCCGGACAATATTGCCCCTGCCGTCATAGGCATAGCCATAGACAGACAGGATCTGTCCGCCCGATGTATTGGAAAGTCCCGTAATCCGGCTCATTTCATCATAGGCGATGACAGTCGCACCGTCTTCCCGTACCGCTTTCGTCATATTGCCGTCTTTGTCATATTCATAACGGGTGGTCTTTCCTTCCGCCGTTGTGACACTTGTCATGCGGTTCAGACTGTCATAGGTATAGGCTACGGTTTCTCCGTCCGGATAGGTGATTTTTGTTACGTTGCCGTAGGCATCATACTCATAGGTCAGTTTCCTGCCGTTGCCGTCCACGGCAGTTAAGAGCCTTCCTGCTTCATCATAGGTATAGAGACTTTCCCCGGTCACATCGTCCATGCGGGTCAGTCTCCCACAGGTATCATAGGCATAGGAAGCTGTGGACAGGGTTTCTTTCGTATCTTTTCTGACCAGGCGGTTTAAGGCATCATAATCGTATTCCGTGGTATTGCCGTTTTCATCCGTGCTTTCCGACAGATTTCCGGCCTCATCATAGGTATACCGGTTCTGATTCCCCAGAGGATCCAGGGTCTTTATCACATTGCCTGCTTTGTCGTATTCGTAACAGGTCGTGCTGCCGTTGCCGTCGGTGACGGCAGTCAGGTTGCCCACAGCATCATAGCGGTAGGTCACAAGGGTGTCTTCCCCTGCCACGGCAGTTAAGCGGCCCCTGCTGTCATAAGTATAAGTATAGCGTTCCTCTCCTGCTGTATTTTTCCCGGTCAGCCTTCCTTTTGCATCATACGTGTAGGTTGTCGTATGATCCCCCGCATCGGTAAAAGATGTAACATTGCCGAGGCTGTCATAAGCAAAGGTGCTTTCCGACCCCATGGGAGAAGTTACTTTTGTGATGCGGCTTAAGGCATCATAATCATATGACGTCTTTCCTCCCATGGCATCCGTGACAGCTGTCACATTGCCGAGCACATCGTAGGCATAAGCAGTGACATGCTCCGACTGCGTTTCTTTCACAAGCTGTCCTTCCGTATCGTAGAGGCTTTTTACTGAAAGTCCTGACGGCGTCTCCACGCCGGTCACTCTGCCCATGGAATCATACCGATAGGTATAGGACGCACCGTCCGCATAAGTGATTCCGGTCACATTGCCGCCTTTGTCATAGGTATAGGCTGTTTTTCCGCCAAGGGCATCCGTGATCTGTGTGACGCGGTTTAAGGCATCATAGGCATAAGCAGTGATGCTGCCCGAAGCATTCAGGGAAAGCAGGTTGCCTGCCCCGTCGTAGTCATACTCTGCCGTGATGCCTGTAGGACCCGTTACCCGGGTCAGATTTCCCGTCCGGTCATAGGCATAAGCGTATGTCCCATCATTCGGAAGAACCATGGCGGTCAGACGGTTTAAGACATCATAAGCGTATTTGGTCTCGCTGCCGTCGGCTGCCGTCTCTTTGGTCAGGTTGCCTACGGTATCATAAGTATACTCTGTTTTATTCCCAAGCGCATCTTTTTTTGCAATACATCTGTTCAAAGCATCATAGGTATACTCTGTCAGATTGGCTTCGCCTTCCCTGATGGAAATCAGATTTCCCATACTGTCATAGGCAGCCAGCATCCCGGTACCGTCCGCATAGGTCACGGAGGTGACACGCCCCAGAGGATCATAGGTATAGACTGTCTCATTGCCCGCCGCATCCGTGATTTTTGTCAGGTTGCCGTCCGTATCGTAGGTATAGGCGGTCATTCGTTGCAGGGAATCGGTTTCGCTGCTTAAGTTTCCTACACTGTCATAGGCATAGTTCCTTTCGCCGCCGTCGGCTGCCGTCTCTTTGATCAGGCGGTTTAAGGCATCGTAGGTATAAGATGTCCGGTTGCCGAGAGGATCCGCAACGGATGTAATATTTCCCGCCGCATCATAGAAAAGGGTCGTTTCGCCCTGCTCTGCATCTCTGACAACTGTCAGTTCATTTTCTGTATTATAAGTATAACTCGTTTTGTTGCCGTTTGCATCGGTTTCCGTCAGAATATTTCCATAAATATCATAGGTATATTTTGTACTTGCACCTTCTTCATTCGTCTCTTTGGTCAGGTTGCCTGCGGAATCATATTCATACAGGCACGATACTCCCGGCGCATTTTTGGTCTGTGTCAGACGGTTGAAATCGTCATATTGATAAGTCGTGGTTCTGCCAAGGGCATCGGTCCGGCTGATCAGTCTGTCGTTCCGGTCATAGCTATAGGTCGTCACGCCACCCAATGCATCGGTTTCGGATATCAGGTTACCTGCCCCGTCATATTCATAGCCCGTGGTTCTGCCAAGGGCATCGGTTGCTGTTGTCAGCCTGCCAAGAGCATCATAAGCATAGGTCGTCTGCCCTCCCAGAGCATCCGTGACTTTTGTCAGATTGCCCAGTTTGTCATAGGCATAAGCCGTCACATAACCGCGCCCGTCCGTAGCTGCCGTGACCCTGTCCAAAGCATCATAGACATAGCGGTATTGTCCGCCGTCCGCATTCTGCTGCAGGATCAGGCGGTCATTCAAATCATAAGTATAGGTAGTGGTATTTCCTTCGCCGTCGGTCTGCGAAAGTACGTTGCCGTTGTCGTCATAGGTAAAGGAAGTGGTACTGCCCGACGGATCCGTCTGTGCAATGAGATTGCCCGCGCCGTCATAGGTATATTCATAGATACGCCCTGTCGGTGTAGTCTCCCGGATCATCCGGTTGGAGGCATCGTATTCCATGGAAATATCCCTGCCGTTTTGATCCGTCATCAGGATACAGTTGCCATTGCCGTCATACTGCCGGATTTCGGTGAGTCCGTTAGCATAAGTTGTCCTGATCAGCTGTCCCCTGCCGTCATATTCATAGACTGCCACTTCCTCTCCCCCACGGGTCACGGACAGCACGTTGCCGGCCGCATCATAGGTATATTCCGTGACAATCCCTTCCGGATCGGCCATGGTCAGTGGCAGATCTGTTTCAGGAGCATAGGTTATGGTCATTTCCCCGCCTTCCGGGCTTGTGGCAGAAATCAGCCGATCCCTGTCGTCATAGGTATAAGTATAGATTCCGCCCTGCTTATCGGTTACTTTCACCAGCCGGTCCATTTCGTCATAGGTATTGACCGTCACGTTGCCGTAAGGATCCGTCTCGCCGGTACGGTTGCCGTTTGCATCATAGATATAGCTATAGCAGTTGCCGGCCGCATCGGTAACGGAAAGGATATCGGCGCTTCCGTCATAGGTATAGGAAGTGCTGTTGCCGTAGGAATCCGTCACGGAGCTTACCAGTCCGATCCGATCGTACGCAATGGTCTGTGTACCGCCTGCAGGATAACAGACCTTTGTCACCCTGTTTAACAGGTCATGGGTATAGACGGTGGTATTGCCTGCTCCATCCGTAGAGGTCAGGAGTTCTCCCATGGAACCAAAGGTATAAGTCCCGGTGCTTACCCCGTTTACCTTTTCTCCCGAGAGATAATTGCCGCTATATGTATAGGTATGGCGGTTGCCGTTTGCATCGGTTTGTTCTATGAGACGGTTCCGGCTGTCATAGGAAAAAAGGGTTGTGAAGCCTTCCGCATCCGTGGTTTTTATCAGATTCCCCGCCGCATCATATTCTGCCGTTGTGGTATTGCCGAGCGCATCGGTATATTCTGTCAGTTTCCCCTGTGCGTTATAGCCATAGGATGTGTGGATGCTGCCGACTGTTTTTTCGGTAATATTGCCATCGCCGTCATAGACAAAAGCAGTTACGACCCCTGTGCGGTCCGTTTCTTCCGTCAACTGATTATCCTCATATTCTTTGGTCTCTTCCGTCCCATCCGCATAGTGAACGGCCGTCGTACGGCAGAGGTCGTCATATTCATAGACAGTCGTATTTCCTTTGGCATCGGTGGCAGTTGTCTTTCCCGTTTCATACTGCAGGGTAATCTGTCCCCCGTTTTCATCAATCTGATTTATGACACGGTCATTTTCATCATAAGTATTTTTTACCACCCGTGTCCCATTTTCATCATACCATTCCGTCATGCGGTGGCTGCTGTCATAGACAAACCGCTTTGTCCCGCCATAAGGGTCCGTAACGGAGGTCAGATTCCGGTTGCCGTCATAACCATAACGGAAGGTTCCGCCGTTTGGCATGGTAACGGAAGCGATCAGTCCGTCTGCGGTGGTTGTCACAGCCATGGTAACCCCTTCTCTGGTAATACCTGTCAGCCTGCCGTCACTGTCACGGTTAAAAGTCAGGATACAGCCGTCTTCTCCTTTTATCTGCATGAGATTTCCCGTCTCACTAAAGGAGCAGATGCTCTTATCTTCTCTGGTGATGTCATAGCGGTAGACGTTGTAAGTCTGTTCACCGTTTGAAAACGTGCCTGTCCGCTCGCCTGTTCTGATTCTCTCCAGACTCAGCTGATACCCTTCAGGCGTCTCGTACCCGCCGTTTCCGTCCGGATGAAAATAAAGGCTGCTTCCGTCTTCCCGGTTGTAGACGATCGTCCCGTCGGAAAGTGCGCTGATACTTTCATCAAACAGAGAAGTAAATCCCCGTCCGAAGCTCCCCAGACGCCCTGCGTTCAATCCGTTGTAGGAACGCTGAAGGGCAAAGGTACCGAAGCTGTCCGTATAGGAAAAATCCTCCTGGGCCAGATAAAAATTGCCTGTATTCAAATTAATTGGTTCAAAACCGTATTCACAATGCAATGCTCTGCCAAGCAGTGCGCTGTCGATTTCGGCTTTTTCCTGATCTGTCAGGTCTGCAGGCTGATACGGCGTATTCTTGTTTCTCTGCGGATTACGGATAAACAGCGTATTGTTCTCGACTAACAGGGTGTCGGCAGCTTTGTTGTCAAAAAGGAGGGTCGCCAAAGGAACCCCGTAGTAATCGGCGATCTTTTGCATGGTATCATATCTGGTCACCTGATAGATGAGAAATTCATCACTGACTGCCACTTTTCCCATCTTTTCCGCGGTGGATGCCTGTGCTTTTATGGTATATACGGTATTTTTATCGTACTCCGTAAAGGGATAGGCTGTCTGCCAGTTAGACAGGCTATCCCGATAACGCAGTGTCCCGGCCGGAAATATGCTCTGGAAGGAACTGCTGTCAGGATAGAGTTTCTCGTTCCCGGTGTACATGGCTCCACTGTAGTTTTTGGCAGAATCTGACAGCGCATAGGCCACAAAAGCCCCAGGAGTGGCAACGCCGTCTGCAAAGACCCCATAGCACTGCATCTTGCCGTCTGTAGTGGTCAGCGTCATGGGACGGAGGTTGACGGTAGTATCATCCACGGAATAGTCAAAGGGCACATCGCCTGCCGGCTGCCAGACAATTTCCAGATACGGAGTCAGTGAGCTGTCGGGATAGTTTTCGGAGGCAAATATGGCTCCCGGAAGCGTCTCATGATCCGAGATCAGCACAAGGCCATGACTTTGGTAATTGGACCTGACCCATCCATTCACAGAATCCCTCACATCAAAGCTGTGCCAGCCCGCTCCGGCAGCTTTGATACTATCCTCTCCCGCCGCATAGCGGTCTATGGTAATGGTATTGTCCCATGTCTGATTGGCAGAAGGCAATGCAGTATTCAATCTATAACAGCCGATATTGAATCCACCTGCATTATTTGTCTGATAGATATTCAACTGAGCAGAAAGGATCTCCACACCTTTTTCCGGGTAGGGAAAAGCTATGGACTCATAAAAATAATCAGTAATGATATAGCTTCTGGCTTTTCCGATATCTCCAAAATATCCCGCATGGCTGTATGCCTGTCCTCTCATGGGTCCGGCCAGACTGGAGATGGTATAATTGACGATTTCATTTTTGATCACGATCGTACTTGGGTCGATCCTGACAGGATAGACTCTGGATTCTTCGCATAGCCATGCCGGATCCGCAGTCAGGACAATCTCATATTCCTCTTCTTTTTCCACAAGCTCCAGCGTAATGGCATCCGAATACGCCCCTGCAGCATCCTCCATCCGGGGCGCACTGATGACCATGACCGGATCCATATCTGTATCATTCCCGCTGACCGCAGCTTCATCCTCTTTGTACAGGCAGATACAGTCGGTCTCCGACTCTGCCCGGATTCCGTCCTTTGCCAGATGATAAGTGAAGCTGTTTCGTTCCTGCGGTGCGTTCAATATAATATCCTGTTTCAGACCATTGGGCTGTACGGTATACTGGATATCTACGTTTTCATAGACATCATTATACCGAATGGCATTGTTCGAAACCGCCTCTTTTGTATAATCTCCGTCTTCGGGACGCAGTACCGCTTCTGTTTCTTCTATTCCGACAGTAACGGCTTTATCCTCATTTCCCCCTGCCGGCAGCGAGACTTCCATGTCGTTTTCTTTATTGACATAGACTTCTCCGTCCACACTGTTTTCCGAGACCAGAGTATTGTCAATGAGTTTTTCCTCTGTTCCGTCCATATAGGTATTGGAATAGGACGTAAAAACCGTCTGATAGGTCCCATCCGGAAGTTCATAGGTTTTGTAGTTTCTACCTGTCTCTACCAGAGTCCCGCAAACGGAATCCGCATTTTCACCGTTATCCTGCTCGGGCATGCGAAGCGTTTCTCCCCTTGATGTATCCTGTCCCGGATCTCCCGGCGTCTTCACCGGCGCTTCCGGAATTTCTCCGTCCTGCTCTGTCTGATTCTCGGACAGCATCATTCCTTCTTTGACTCCAAAGAGTTCTTCCTCTCTGGCCTCCTGCGCTTTTTCCTGCGCCTGTTGCTCCTGTTGTACCGTAATTTTTGTTGCCAATTCGGCAATTCCCTGCGCGTATGCAGGTATTTCCTGCACAAATATGAATATCACACAGAGCAGAACGCTTAAAATTCTTCTACATTTCCTATTCATTTTCAGATACCTCCTTTTTGACATGAGGCATCCAAAACCAGATACCCGCCAGAACACAGACATCTGTCAGGATGCAGACCGGATATCCGATGTTCGTTTTTTGCAGACAATCCAATCCGACCCATACAAGACGGCTGACCACTCTGGCCCCAAACAGTAAAAGTCCTGCTATACAGTAAAAGATTTTTTCTTTTTTGGTCCTTTTCTTGTCCCATTCTTTCTGTCGTATTCTTCCCAAAAGAAATGCAAGATACATGCTCCCCATGAAGCTGCTGAAAATTTCCACAATATACTGACCGGTCTCTTCCTTCTGCAGATCTGCGCTTCCGATGATAAAACCAAACAGTCCTGTCACAAAGATCAGACCAATTCCTCCCAGAATATAACCCACCATATATTTTTTCATTTCCAATCTCTCCTCCTCATTTTGTACCTGCCATGAAGTATTTCAGCTTCGGTGAATCAAAAAAACCGACAGTTCCTGCGACCATCGGTTTTAGTATAACTCATTTATTTTGCAAATTAGTTCCATATATGGAAGTAAATCCAACTTTTTTCAACTTTTTTTAATTTTTTTGCCTTTTTTCTATCTTTTTTACCTTTTTTAACCGGAATTCTTCATTATTCCATCAATAATATTTCATCTGTCAGCATCCCGACGATTTTTCCCCGGACAATCTGTCCCTCCAAAGCTGCCGGATCCCCGCCGTTCCTTTTTGCCACCTTGACGTATCGGGTTGTGTGACCTATGATATAGCTTTCGCCCCCGATTTTCTTCTGCTCCTCAAACAGCACTTCTTCCTCCGCTCCTACAAACTGCCGGCGGTATGCAAGAGATTGCCCTTTTTCCAGCTCCAGTAGCATATGGCTGCGCTTTTTTTTGGTTTCTCCGTTTATCTGATCCTGCATGCCGGCTGCTACTGTCCCTTTTCTTGCGGAATAAGGGAAAATATGCATTTCAAAAAAGCCGATTTCCTTTAAATAGGCTTCGGTTTCGGCAAATTCCTCTTCGGTTTCTCCCGGAAAACCCACGATTACATCCGTTGTGACAGCGGGATTTTCAAAATATGTCCGCAATCTGTCCACACCTGCCCGATACTCTTCTGTGGTATACCGGCGGTTCATACGTTTGAGCGTCGCATCACAACCGCTTTGCAGAGACAGATGAAAATGCGGACATATTTTCTCCAGCGAGCCCAATGCTTTGGCAAATTCTTCGGTAACGATCTGCGGTTCCAAAGAGCCCAGGCGAATTCGTTCCACCCCTTCTATCCTATGAATCCGCAAAATCAACCCAAGCAGCAGGGAGCTTCCTTTTCCGTAACGGACTTTTTCCTTTTCGGAAATTTCTGTTTCCAGTTCTTCCCGCAGCTGCCGATCCTCAAAATCTACTCCATAAGAGCTGATATGAATCCCGGTCAACACAAATTCCCGGTAACCGGCGGCAACCAGTCCTTGGATTTCTCTGCAAATCTCTTCCGGCATGCGGGAACGGACTCTTCCCCTTGCAAAAGGGATAATACAATAAGAGCAGAATTGATTGCAGCCATCCTGAATCTTGATGTAAGCACGGGTATGCTCTGCTGTCTGCATCAATTCCATCTCTTCATATTCACTTGTATGATTGATATCGATGATATCGCTTTTTGACAAAACAGCCGTCTGCTCAGCAATGTCGGTCTCCTGCAGATATGCCTCAACAATTTCTACCGTATCTTTCTTTCTGTTATTGCCGATCGCAATATCAATGCAGGGATCCAGTTTTACCTTTTCCTCATCGGTCTGCACATAACATCCCAAAGCAACAACCAGCGCATCGGGATTTCTTTTCTTTGCCTGATGCAGCATCTGACGGCTTTTTCGATCCGCAATATTGGTAACAGTACATGTATTTACCACATAAATATCCGCCATTTGATCAAATGGCACAATTTTATATCCTCTTTTGACGAAGTTTTGTTGCACAACGTCCAGTTCATATGAATTCACCTTGCATCCAAGGTTATGGAATGCTACATTTTTCACTCGTTTTCTCCTGACTTTTTGTAACCTTTTCGTATTGACTTTTCCCTGTCCAACCTTTAGTATAAAGGAGAAGGTATTAATTGAAAAGGAGGAATTTAAAATGAAAACAGTACAGATTTCATTAAATTCAATCGACAAGGTAAAATCATTCGTAAATGATATTACAAAATTTGATTATGATTTCGATTTAGTATCCGGCAGATATGTCATTGACGCTAAATCTATCATGGGTATTTTCAGCTTGGATTTATCCAAACCGATCGATTTGAACATCCACGCTGAGGATAGCATCGATGATGTATTGGCAGTTTTAAAGCCATACATGCTCTAATCCAATCAAATTTTGTCATCTGCTTTTTAGCAGATGACGATTGTCAAAGAAAAACAATTCAGCCGGCGATTTGCCGGCTGTTTTTTATGCTCTGTTGATTATTCCACATCAATGATTTCACGCGTAGATAAAGCAGTTTCCACCATCTCATCAATTTTATCAAACACGTTTTCTTCATGAGCCCTGATGACTTTCAAATTCGGTTTTGTTACCGGGTGCTTGGCCACAAAGATGGTACAGCAGTCTTCAAAAGGCAGAATAGATGTTTCATAGGTATTGATCTTTTCGGAAATATCCACGATATCCTGTTTGTCAAAGGCAATCAGCGGACGGTACACCGGTATGGTGCACACCTCATTGGTCGCCATCAGCGCCTGCATGGTCTGAGAAGCAACCTGTCCGATACTTTCACCTGTCACAAGTCCCAGACAACCGGATTCCTTGGCAATCATTTCCGCAATCCGCATCATATAACGGCGCATGATGATGGTCAATTCGTCATGAGGACATTTCTCATAAATATAAAGCTGGATATCCGTAAAATTCACAACATGCAGCTTCATCGGACCGGAATAAGCCGCCACATATTTTGCCAGATCCACGACCTTTTGTTTCGCCCTCTCGCTTGTATACGGCGGTGCATGGAAATAAACCGCATCCAGCGTTACCCCTCGCTTACTGATCATGTAACCGGCAACGGGAGAGTCAATGCCGCCGGACAACAACAACATTGCCTTTCCGCCCGTGCCCACGGGCATTCCTCCCGGTCCCGGAATAATCTCGGAATAAATATAAATTTTTTCTCTGATCTCCACATTCAGCTCGATTTCAGGTTTGTGTACATCCACTTTCATCTGAGGAAAAGCATCCAGGATCACACCGCCCAGATCGGCATTGATCTCCATGGAGGACTTGGGATAGTTTTTTCTGGCCCTTCTGGCGCATACTTTAAAGGTTTTGTTTTTGTCGGGATATACGTTGTCGATAAATCTTACGACGTCTTCTCCGAGCTTTTCAAACCCTTCATCCTCCACATATACTACGGGACAGATGCCGGAAATACCGAAAACTTTTCCCATGGCCTGCACCGTTTCATCAAAATCGAAATCCGAAACCGCATCCACATAAATCCTTCCCTGGGTCCTTCTGACCGTAAATGTCCCTTCAATTTTTGATAAAGCAAACTCAATCTGTCTGACCAGCGCTTCTTCAAAAATATATCTGTTTTTCCCTTTTACGCCTATCTCGGCGTATTTGATCAAAAATGCCGTAAACATATGCTCTCCTCTTTATCTCTGTTTTACTTTCGTTCCTATTCCCTTATTTCTGTTTGCGGATATCAGATTCGTTTTACCGTCTCGTATATCTGCGAAGCATCGGGACAAGCTCATACAGACAATTTAACGTATAATCCAATTCCTCTTTTGTGGTAAATACGCTGAAACTGAAACGCAGCGTGGAATCCATCAACCGTTTCTCGATGCCCATGGCTTCCAATGTGGCACTCAGCGTATGCTTGTGGGAAGAGCATGCACTTCCCGCGGAAACATAAATTCCCTTTTCTTCCAACGCATGCAGCAGTACCTCGCTCCGGATACCACCAATAGATGCACTGACGATATGGGGTGCTCCCGTTTCATCCTGCGGCCCGTTAATAAAGACATAATCCAGACGGTTCAGCCCCTGCACAAAGTATCTTTTCAGTTCATACAGCTTTTCCGTATCCTGCTGTAAATTTTGATAAATCAGCTCCGAGGCCTTTCCGATTCCTGCCACACCGGGCACATTTTCCGTACCGGACCGGAAGTTTCTCTGCTGCCCGCCGCCGAAAATAATCGGTTTGATTTTTACGTGCTCATCGATATATAAAAAGCCGACGCCTTTCGGACCGTGAATCTTATGCCCGCTGACGGATACCATATCAACATTCCACTTTTTCGGAAGAAGCTTTAATTTCCCAAATCCCTGTACCGCATCCACATGGAACAACGTCTGCGGATTCATCTGTCTGATCAAAGCTCCCGCTTCCTCTATGGGCTGGATCGCACCCACTTCGTTATTGACATACATAATGGATACCAGAATCGTATCCTTGCGAATCGCTCTCTTTAAATCTTCCAATCGAATTCTGCCCATCCGGTCCACCGGCAGATAAGTCACTTCAAATCCCTGTTCTTTCAGATGCTCCATGGTCTGCAGAATAGCAGGATGTTCTATTTTGGTTGTGATCAGATGCTTACCCATACGATAATTGGCATAGGCTGTTCCCATCAATGCCCAGTTATCCGATTCCGTTCCGCCGGAGGTGAAGAAAATTTCCTTTTCCTGCACTTTCATGATCCCGGCTATGGTCTTCTTGCTGTACTTTATATATTTCTCGGCCTCTACGCCCTTTAAATGCATACTGGACGGATTGCCGTATTCTTCTGTCATAATATCCGCAACCAGACGACCAACCTCAGGGTAGGCTCTCGTCGTTGCAGAATTGTCCAAATATACTTCCATGATTAACTCCCTTCATAGGTTTCCGATGCAATATCATTCTACTTTTATCATATGTGAATAAATGCGAAGCTGATACTTATTCATTTTCCAAATGATACATCAGAACCGACAGCAGTGCCATGCCCGCCGTCTCCGTACGCAAAATGCGTTTGCCCAGAGTAACCGCCGCAAAACCCGCCTGTGTGGCAAGTCCCACCTCTTCCGGTGCAAAGCCGCCCTCAGGACCGATAAAGACCGCTATTTTCTGTCCCGGACGGATTCCGTCTATCAGTTGTTTTGTCTGTTCCATTCCTTCGGCCAGTTCATAAGGGAGTATCTTCACTTCCGTTTCCCCGGCATATGCCAAAGCTTCTTTATATGTCATAACCCCCGGCACTTCCGGGATGATGCCGCGCTTACTCTGCTTTGCGGCTGCTTCGGAGATTGCCTGCCACCGCTTCACTTTAGCTGCCGCTTTCTTTTCATCCAGCTTTACCACACTGCGCGACATGGCAACGGGAATCACCTGATACGCTCCCAGCTCCACCGCTTTCTGAATGATCAGTTCCATCTTATCCCCTTTGGGAAGTCCCTGAAACAGATAAATCCGGCAGGGCAGTTCTATGGCATCCTCTTTGATAAAGCGCAGTTCGCATGCTATCTCATCTTCGCCCAACGCTACAATTCCTACACGGTATTCTTTTCCGTCAATTCCATTAGATAATGCTAATTCATCTCCCGGTTTCATCCGCAGCACATTTTTGATATGATTAACATCACTGCCGCGAATGACCGCATGTTTCCCCTGAATCTGATCAGGCTCCACAAAAAACTGATACATTTTATTTCTCCCTATATAGTCCGGCAGTGACGCTGACCCATTCATTTTGTCTGGTCACTTCCAACACTTCCATACCTGCAGCCTTTACCGCATCCACCACAAGCTGTTCTTTTTCCGCGATGATGCCGGATGTAATATAAATACCACCCTTTTTCAGATGCTGCTTTACGACAGGTGTCAGCGGCAGCAATACTTCGGCCAGTATGTTCGCCACTACGATATCGTATTTACCGTATCCCACCTTGTCCTGTATTTCCTGATCGGTAATGATATTGCCGATCATCATTTCAAATGTATCCGCAGGAATGCCGTTCATTTCCATATTCTCACGGACCGCTTCCACGGCGCAGGGGTCCAGATCGGTCCCCACCGCTTCCCGGATGCCGTACATCAGGGAAACAATTGCCAGAATACCACTTCCGGTTCCCACATCCAAAAGCACAGTATCCGGCGTGATATATTTTTTTAACTGTCTGATACACAGCTGGGTTGTCTCATGCATACCCGTACCGAAAGCCGTACCGGGATCGATATGCAGCACCTTTTTATCCGCATCCTCGGGCTTTACTTCTTCCCAGGAAGGGGTTACCAGCAGGTCATCGATATAAAACTGGTGAAAAAACTCTTTCCAGTTGTTCATCCAGTCCTTATCCTCGGTTTCGGAAATGACGATACTTCCTTCACCGATATCCATATAGCGGCGGATATCATCCAGTTTCTCTTTTACCGCTGCCACCAGGGCATCCATGTCAACAGGTTGTCCACTGCTAACCATAAAATAGGAATTGTCCGCATTTTCACTCAATCCTGCCTGCAGGCCGTTACCTCCGTCAGCATTGCTGCCGCAGCAGCCATTATCACAGTTTGCATTTTCTTCATCCTCATTTTCTTCATCCGGCACTTCCACAAAGAAGCTCAGATAGGCAATCCCGTCATCCGCCGGACCATCGGGAAGAATATCCACAAACATCTGCTCTTTTTCCCAAGCCGTCAGGGGCACATGATCCTCGATCATGGCACCTTCCAGTCCAATATCATATAAATCGGAGATAATGATATCTTCTGCCTCCGTTACTGTTTTGATGGTCAGTTTTTTCCACTTCATATTGTTCCCCCGTTATCCTATTTTAACCGCAGTGCCACCGACATTTCGTGTGCCGCCAGTCCTTCGGTATGCGCCATCGTCATACAGGTTTCGGACAGATTTGTCAATCCCTCTTTGGTAATGTATTGCACAAAAGAAGTTTTCAAAAACGTTCCTACCCACACGCCATTGGAAAATCTGGCATTTTTCATAGTCGGCAATGTATGATTGGTACCGGAACAGTAATCTCCCAACGCAACCGGTGCATCCTCTCCGATAAAAAGAGAGCCGAACTGATGAAGCTTCTTGCTGTATTCCTTCGGATCTTTGGTGTGCACTTCCAGATGCTCGGGTGCCGCCTCATTGGCGATCTGTGCCATCTCATCCATACTTTCGGCAATGATAATGGTTCCGTTATCTTCAAAGCTCTGCATTGCAGCCTCTCCCGTAGGAAGCTTTGCAGCCAATTCTTCCATGGATTTCAATATCTCGGGCACCTTGCTTTCATCCGTCGTTACCAAAACGGATTTTGCAAAGGCATCATGTTCACTCTGTGCCAGCAGATCAATGGCAATATACTCGGGATTTGCTGTTTCATCCGCTACAATCAGCACTTCACTGGGACCTGCCAGAGAGTCAATCCCTACCGTGCCCATAACCTGACGTTTCGCCTCCGTTACATAACGGTTACCCGGTCCCGCAATCAGGTCTACTTTGGCAATGGACTCTGTCCCGTAAGCCATGGCAGCCACCGCCTGGGCGCCGCCGACCGTATAGATTTCATCGGCTCCCGCAATATTCAGGGCAACCAGGGTTGCCGGATGAATGGTTCCGAACTGTTTGTTGGCCGGAGAACATGCCGCCACGCGTTTTACCCCGGCAATCTTTGCCGGAATAGTCAGCATCAGCGCTGTACTGGGCAAAGGAAATCTGCCGCCCGGCACATAAAGACCCGCACCGTCCACAGGGATCAACCGGTGTCCGAGCTCCACTCCTGCAACGGGGCTCTGTACATCCAGCGGCTTGATACAGTCAAGCTGTGCTTTTGCATAAAATGCGATCTGATCCGCAGCTTTCCGGAAGCTCTCCACGACTTTATCATCCACCTGTTCATAAGCCTTTTTTATATCATCCTTTGACACTTTGATTTCATCTAATTCCGCATTATCAAACTTCTTTGCAAAATCCTTTAAAGCCTGATCTTTATTCTGACGCACTTCGCAGATAATATCCGCAACCGCTTTTGTGGCCTGTGCATCCCGTACCTCTTTTGCCTCTTTTGCCGATTTATAATATTTCATAGTATTGTCCTCCTAAATCTATGGCTATTGTATCAGCAGTTTTGCCGATAGTCAAAATTTTCTTAAATCCTTAGGTATTATAACATAATCCTTCTCCTTGTTGGACATACTTTCCTTATGAAAAACAAAAAGATACACTTTTCACCAAAATTTCATCCGTCTCATTTCCCGCAGACTGTCTTTCTCTTTTTTACCGCTTCCGTTACGGGCTATATCTGGGAAGTCCTGCTGACCTATGTACTGACAGGTATTCTTTGCAACCGCGGCTTTCTTTACGGTCCCTGGCTCCCCATTTACGGCTTTGGCGCTTTATTTCTTTCTCTCCTGCTCAACCGTTTTTCCTCGCATCCCATACGTGTATTTTTTCTGTCCGGTCTCATCGGAAGTCTTTTGGAGCTCATTACCGGACTGGCCCTGAACACCTACTGGCATATCCGCTACTGGGACTACTCTACTCTGACTTTTGATTTAAACGGATATATTTCTCTTTTGTCCTTCCTGGGTTTTGGAATCGCGGGCTGCCTCTGGATCTGTTTTCTCGTGCCCCGTCTACTGTATCTTTGGGACAGAGTTCCCCGCGGGCTGCAAAAAGTCCTTGTCCTTCTGTTTCTTATTATTTTTCTGCCGGACTATATGATTTCCCTTGTCCGCCCAAACACCGGACTGGGAATAACCTTTTAACCTTTTAACATAAAAACAGGGCTGTTATATATAGACAACATTTCCTACATATAACAACCCCTGAAATTATTTGAATAATCCTTTTTTCTTTTTGTCTTTTCCTTCTCCGGCGGCTTTTTTATCCGACGCGTTCTTTACCGCATTCAGGGAATCTCCCGTTTCTTCGTCGAACTTTTTCAGCAGTTCTTTTGCCTCAAAAGAAAGCTTGGTCGGCGTCTGTACAACCAGTGTCACATAATGGTCACCGCGTACTTCCTTATTCCGCAAGGTCGGTACACCCTTTCCTTTTAAACGGACTTTGGTATCCGTCTGAGTTCCCGCCTTCACTTCATATGCCACGCGGCCGTCAATGGTATCGATCAGGATTTCACCGCCCAACGCCGCAACCGCATAGGAAATCGGCACTGTCGAAAAGATATTGTAGTCCTGTCTCTGGAAAATGGGATGTCTCTGCACCAGTACTTCCACCAGCAGATCACCTCTGGGACCACCATTTGTTCCCGGCTCTCCCTTATCCCGGATACGGATGCTCTGACCGTCATCAATCCCGGCAGGCACGGAAACCTGAATTTTCTTTTTGCTTGCAATATAACCGCTTCCATGGCAGTCCGGACATTTTTCTTTGATGATTTTACCTGTTCCGCCGCAATCGGGACATGTCTGTACATTACGGACAGTTCCAAAGAAAGACTGACTGGTAAATACAACCTGACCCTTGCCGCCGCATTTACTACAGGTTTCCTTCGTTGTTCCGGGTTTTGCCCCCGTACCGCGGCAGGTCTTACATTCATCCTTTAATGTCAGCTCAATTTCCTTTTCAGCGCCAAAACATGCCTCTTCAAAGGTAACACGCACGCTGGTCCGGATGTTTGCACCTTTCATGGAACCGTTGTTTGCCCTTCTGCTTCCGCCGCCAAACATACCGCCGAACAGATCGCCGAAAATATCACCGAAGTCCATACTGTCGAAGTCAAATCCGCCTGCCCCTCCGGCACCTTCAAAGGCCGCGTGTCCGTACTGGTCATACTGTCTGCGCTTTTCCGGATCGCTGAGGATTGCATATGCTTCGGATGCTTCCTTAAATTTCTTTTCCGCCTCCGCGTCTCCCGGATTCATATCGGGATGATACTTTTTGGCAAGGACACGATATGCTTTTTTGATTGCGGCATCATCCGCATTTTTATCCACTCCAAGGACTTCATAATAGTCTCTTTTTTGTTCTGCCATAACTGTTCCTCTAATCTAACACCCGAGAAAAGCACTGTCATAAAACAATGCTTCCCCGGTTTCTTATCATTTTTTTAATTGCTCCGTTTTCTATCTTACACTTCACGATAGTCGCCGTCAACCACATCATCTTCGGGTGCGCTTGTTCCGGCATTCATATCAGGACCTGCGCCCGCACCCATATCGGGACCTGCTGCGCCGGAAGCCTGTGCCTGCTCATATACCTTGGTAAACAGAGCCTGTGCGGATGTCATCAGCTTCTCTTTTCCTGCCTTCAATTCATCCAGCTGGCTGTCGGATAATTCCTGAACATCCTTTGTCTTTTCAAGGATATCTTTTAATGCCTGAAGATCAGCCTCTACAGGAGCTTTTTCGCTGTCGGACAATTTATCTCCTACATCCTTTAATGCTTTCTCTGTCTGGAATACGAAAGAGTCAGCTTCATTTCTGGTATCAATTGCTTCTTTTCTTCTCTTATCCTGTGCCTCATATTCTGCCGCTTCTTTTACAGCCTTCTCAATATCGGCATCGGACATGTTGGAACCTGCGGTAATGGTAATGTGCTGTTCCTTACCTGTACCAAGATCTTTGGCAGATACATTTACGATACCGTTTGCGTCGATATCGAAAGTAACCTCGATCTGAGGAATTCCTCTCGGAGCGGGTGCAATACCGTCCAGTCTGAACTGTCCCAGAGATTTGTTATCTCTCGCAAACTGTCTCTCGCCCTGTAATACGTTGATATCAACGGCTGTCTGATTATCTGCTGCCGTAGAGAATACCTGACTCTTCTTGGTAGGGATCGTTGTATTTCTCTCGATCAGTTTTGTTGCAATACCTCCCTGTGTTTCGATAGAAAGTGACAAAGGAGTAACATCCAGAAGCAGGATATCGCCTGCGCCTGCATCGCCTGCTAATTTACCACCCTGAACGGAAGCACCCAGTGCCACACATTCATCGGGGTTCAAAGATTTGTTAGGCTCTTTTCCGGTCAACTGTTTTACTTTTTCCTGTACGGCAGGAATACGTGTAGAACCGCCTACCAGTAATACCTTGCCGATATCGGCATTGGTAAGTCCCGCATCTTTCATGGCATTCTGAACCGGGATTGCCGTTCTCTCTACCAAGTCTGATGTCAACTCGTCAAATTTTGCTCTGGTTAAGTTCATATCAAAGTGCTTCGGTCCTTCTGACGTTGCAGTGATGAAAGGCAGGTTGATATTTGTTGTAGTAGCGGAGGATAACTCTTTCTTAGCTTTTTCTGCCGCTTCTTTTAATCTCTGAAGTGCCATCTTATCGTTGGATAAGTCAACGCCTTCTGCTTTCTTAAACTCCGATAACATCCAGTCGATGATCTTCTGGTCGAAGTCATCACCGCCAAGGTGTGTATCACCGTTTGTAGCCAGTACTTCGATAACGCCGTCACCGATCTCGATGATGGAAACATCAAATGTACCGCCGCCCAAATCGTATACCATGATCTTCTGTTCACTTTCATTATCAAGACCATAAGCCAGAGCTGCCGCTGTAGGCTCGTTGATAATACGTTTTACGTCAAGTCCTGCGATCTTGCCGGCATCCTTTGTTGCCTGACGCTGTGCATCGTTGAAGTAGGCAGGAACGGTAATAACAGCTTCTGTTACTTTTTCACCTAAGTAATTCTCTGCATCCGCTTTCAATTTCTGAAGGATCATAGCGGAAATCTGCTGAGGAGAATATTTTTTGTCATCAATTGTACGACCTCTGTCTGTACCCATATCTCTCTTAATGGAAGAAATGGTCTTATCGGCATTGGTAACCGCCTGACGTTTTGCGGGCTCGCCGACCAGTCTTTCTCCTGTCTTTGTAAATGCCACTACAGAGGGAGTTGTTCTGGCTCCTTCCTGATTTGCGATAACGGTGGGTTTACCACCTTCCATAACAGCTACACAACTGTTTGTTGTACCTAAGTCAATACCAATAATTTTGCTCATAATGATTACCTCCCGGGCCACTGCCCATATTTTAGTTTAATTTGTTTACTGTACTACTGCTACCATGCTGTGTCTTACGACCGTATCATGATATAGATATCCTTTTTGCAGCTCCTGCGCCACTACTCCGGATTCAAACTCCTCAGACTCAACCTGCATAACCGCGTTGTGCAAGTTCGGGTCAAATTCCAAACCGACCGCCTCAATCGGCTTGACTCCGATGGCTTCCAGTTCGGTTACCATCTGCTTATATATCTTGTTCATGCCGTCTACAAAAGGACTGTCTTTTTCGTCCTCCGGGACGGTCATAAGGCCTCTTTCAAAATTGTCGATTACCGGAAGTATCTTTTCTATGACACTTTTTGCTCCGGTTTCAAACATCGCTGTTTTTTCTTTTTCGGAACGGTTGCGGAAATTTTCAAATTCGGCCAGCTGCCTCTTTACCTTATCCTCAAGTTCCTCTATCTTTTCCTGCGCCTTATCTTTCTTCTTTTCTTTTTTTCCGAAGATCTTTTTTCCTTCTTCCGCAGACGCTTCTTCGGTTTCTTCCGTCTTTTCTGTTTCTTCCGAAGTTGCCTCTTCCGCCTCTTCGGATGCCTCTGCAGGCTTTTCTTGAACAGTTTCTTCCTCATCCTTTTCTGCGGTTTCCTGTGTTTCCTGCACAGCCTCTTCTTCCTCTGCCGCTTTTTGATCCTGTATTTCTTTCTCCATATCCGGCATTATCTCATCCCTTTCTCAGATTTTTGTTCTATGGCTTCTTACCATACAAGTCTTCCAACTGTTTCATCAGATTTTGCAGTGTACCGACTACCTTTTCATAATCCATACGTTTCGGCCCGATGATACCGATGGTCCCTTTCATACCTTCTCCCAATTCATAAGTTGCCGTCACTACGCTGCAGTCCTTCATGGAAGAAACCGGGGTCTCGTCACCGATATAAACCTGAATACCTGTATTGTCTTCCTTTGCCAGAGTGTCCTGCACCAAAGTGGTCAGCAACTGTTTCTCTTCAAAGGTACTGATAATTTCACTCGCCTTTTCCTGATCCGCAAGTTCGGGGTATTTGAAAATATTATTGGCTCCCGAAGTATAAATCTGCAGGTCATCGTCTGCCTTGATGGATTCTGCCACCGCATCGATTACCTCACCCACGATATCGCTGTGAATGCCTGCCTGCTGTTTTAATCTGGCAACCAGACCGAGATTGATCTCTTCGATCGGTAATCCGTTTAAATGGGTGTTCAACAAAATATTGAGTTTCAACAACGTCTCGTCATCCAGTTCCCCGGGAACAGTCAACATGTTGTTTTTGATAATGTTTCCTTCCAAAACGATGACCGCTACCAGTTGGGTCGCATCCACTCTGGAAAGCTGAATGAATTTCAGACGGTTGCCGCTGTAGCTCGGTGCCGAAATCATCGACGCATAATTGGTATTGACAGCCAGCGTCTTTGCGACCTGCTTTAAAAGCTGGTCCATTTTCTCTTCCTTTTCCAAGAGAAGATCCTTCAGCTCTTCAACCTCTCTGGTCTTTTCCTGCATCTGCGTATCCATTTGTGCCATCATGGTATCTACATACAGTCTGTAGCCCTTGTCGGAAGGAATACGTCCGGCGGAAGTATGTGGCTGAATGATATATCCCATTTCTTCCAGATCCGCCATCTCATTACGGATGGTCGCAGAGCTCAAATTCAGGTCTGTGTATTTGGAAATGGTGCGGCTTCCCACCGGTTCGCCGGTCTCTAAATAATTTTTAATGACCGCCTGCAGGATTTTCATTTTTCTTTCATCCAGTTCCACACCTTCACTTCCCTTCTCTGAACCCGTTGTTCCTTTTCTATTAGATAACATATGCAGCTTCGGCTGTTTTGTTAGCACTCATTTAGGTAGAGTGCTAATATCTTTTCTGTACATAACATATCACTACCTTTTTCTATTGTCAACAACTTCAAACGAATTATTTATTAAAAAAATATAAAACAGAAGTCTTATGTTTCACCTTAGACGGCATCGAAATCTCTAGCCGGCATCATTTATTGACATTTCATTTGAGTCTTCACTTTCAGCCAGCTGTTCCGCTATCTTTTTTGCTTCCGTCGTATTTGCGATGCCGCCTTCAGCGGTTTCTTTCAGGGAATCATGCATTTTTTCTCCCACTTCACGCATGGCATCAATAACCTGATCCGGCGGTATGCGGCTGCTGATGCCTGCCAGTGCCATATCCGCGCAGGAAAGCGCATTGACCGCTCCGATGACATTCCGCTTTACGCAGGGAACCTCTACCAGTCCCGCAACCGGATCACAGACAAGTCCCAGCAGATTTTTCAGTGCCATGGCTGCCGCCTGGGCAATCTGCACCGCATCTCCTCCTTTTAAATGCACCAGCGCACCTGCTGCCATCGCCGATGCCGACCCGATTTCCGCCTGACAGCCGCCTGCTGCTCCCGCTATAAATGCACGGGCTGCAATGACCTGTCCTATCCCCGCAGCCACATACATTGCTTCTACCGCTTTTTCTTCTCCGCAATTTTCTTTCTTATAATAAGGAACCAGAACCGCAGGCAATACTCCGCAGGCACCGGCAGTGGGCGCAGCTACAATCCTTTTCATACAGGCATTTGATTCTCCGGTCTTTAATGCCGTAGCTATGACCTCTCCGACAAATTCACCGCAAAGAGGCTTCTGCGAACGGACATAATGTTCCATCCTTCCTCCCATACCTCCTACCAGACCGCTGTGGGATTCTATCTTCTCTTCATAATCTCTGACTTCCTCTTTCATGGCAGACCACATACCGCTCATTTTGCAGACAGAATCCTCCCGCGGTACATTTCTCTCATTCATATCATCCTCCAGGATTACTTCCCAGAAGGATTTCTTCTTTTCCTTACATATCTCTATAATTTCTTCCAGACTCCCAAATGCCATTTTACTGCTCCTCTCCGTCAATATAAGTTACTTTGATCACACCTTCCAGATGTTCCAGCCACTGAATACTTTCCTTTGGGACAGGCTGATCCGTCTCCAACACCATGACCGCATATCCGCCTCTCTTATCCCGGAACAGTTGCATGGTAGCAATATTCACGGATTTGTGGGAAAGCATGGAAGTTACCTCTGCTACATGCCCCGGCTGATCCAGATTGTGGACGATCAGTGTATAATTTTCACCGCTGCAGTTTACCTCGATCCCGTCGATTTTGTTGACCATGATCCTTCCCCCGCCGATGGAAGATGCCTGTACCTCCAATTCCTTTCCGTTTTTCCCCTTTACTTTTAAAAGTACCGTATTGGGATGTGCTCCCGCTATATGGAGCGTATCGATTCGAAATGCCACTCCCATTTCTTTCGCCACTTCAAAACTTTCCGGAATCCGCATATCGTCCGGTTTCATTCCCAACAGACCTGCCACCAGTGCTTTGTCCGTTCCATGCCCTTTCCCGGTTGCCGCAAAAGAACCGTGCAAAAAAATATCCGCACAGACCGGTTCACTTCCCAACAGGGTTCTGGTGATATACCCAATTCTGACCGCTCCCGCCGTATGCGAGCTGGACGGGCCGACCATAACGGGGCCCAAAATATCAAAAATATTCATTTTTTTGCCTCCTCAACATAAAAAGTGCCCCAAAGAACCGTTTTCTACTCCGTCTTTGGGGCAATAAAATCACATGATATTATTTACAATCTTTATTTAATCATAAAACATCAATCCCGTAAATACTTCATCCGCAGGTTTATCCACCGTATCGATGATCTGATCCGTAATATGGATATAACCCGCCGTTCCGTCTTTTCCTCTGACAAGCAGCCATTCTTTCCCGTCTGTTGCCATGAAAAACACTTCATCCTGCGCCTTTAATGTTGTCATCGGTGACTCCTCATTCATCTGCGTATACACCGGCAGATCCATGAGCAAACCGTGCGCCGGTTTGGGAACCATCTCGAAATATCCTACATCCTGATATACCAGTTCCCGGTTTTCATAATCATACCACCAGGAATCATAACACTCATAAGTCTCAATGAGGCTCTGCCGCTCAATGCCCGTTACACCACCGTCATGAAAGCCGTTCAGATTTTCCTTCTGCTTCATGGGATATCCCGATACGCTCCCGATATAAGAAAGCTCACCCTCATAAATATAAAAATGCGTCGCCGGATCATCACTCGGTCCTTCTTCTGTCACGGCAATCTCCAATCCGTCAAAATAAGGAGAAATGTCTGTCAGATAAAAATGCTCCGAATCCGGGTACTCCATATAGATATTCTCATAGCCCCACAAGTCATAGGTTTTTCCTTCAATCGTCAGGATACCGTGTTCTTCATATTCACTGACCTGACGGACCTCATAAGACAGTTTTTCCTTCGTTCCGTCGCCGTCCAGATCCGCATACACCGTCGTGCCCGTGTCCTCTTCCATGGGATACGGATGCTCTGCCGCATATCGTTCTTCCATTTCCTTGATGACCTTAATATTATCTTTTTCCACCTGAGATAACTCCCCTTCATCAAAATCATCCCCTCGATCCACATACCAGCTGTATCTGTCGAAATATCGTGTCAGGAATTCGTTTTTAAAGTGGTAGCCGTGTCTGGCATAAATCTCATTTCTGGCCAACATCAACTGATTATCGTTAAAATTTAAAAGCATATCCTCCCTTAAAGGATAATACTCACTCATGGGCATCACATACTCCTCGGGATTATCGTGTACTCCTTCCCCCGAAATTTGTACAGAATTTTCAATTATATCGAGATATAGTGCCATATCTCCGTAATCTTCGGCAATGTCCTGATCTTCATAGATATAAGGCACATCCGTCGGATAAGACACATAATACATACAGTCTTTTGTATATGCAACCGCTCCGCCGCCCGGCATATCGTAGACAGGCTCCTCCGATCTTCCGATGGAAAATAAAAATCCATAGCCTTCCTCTCTGTCATAGGATGCCTTTTGATAAACTGAAAAGCCTTCGCCGTTTTCATATTCTTCAATAACATAACGGTCTTTCCACGCAGCGGGGAATGTCAACGCAATTTCCTGATAAGTATAGAAAATCCCCTCTTCTCCCTGTATGGAAGCATCTTCTTCCCGCTCCTTATGGTTGCTCTCAGAGGTTTCTCCCACGCCACTGCCGGCGTTCGACACACCGGAAGCTTCGCTGTCAACACCTTGACTCTCATCCGCCTTTCCTCTGTCACCGTTGCCGCAGCCCACAAGGATTATCCCCAGAAGCAATGCATATGCAGACAGAATCAATTTCTTTCTTATTTTTCCCCTCATCTTATTTTTCCTCCTATACACAAGTAATCATATCCACAGGTAATCATATCCACATTCTGTTTTTCTTGACAACTGATATTCCTTTTGCTACTTTATATTTATCTTACAGCAAATCTTGCCGTATGGACAGACTAAAATTTTATCGATTTTCTGATATCATTTCTATTTCATCAACACAAGTCCTTTTTTCATTCAAAGACCTGTTGCAAAATATTCTTTCTGTTGATATAATACGTATATACGAATATTCGATACCTTTATTTCTGCCTATGTCCATGCGGACAAATCTCTGCTGAACACAGAAAGCGAGGTATCTATCATGCATCACACAACACAGGCCGGTTCTTCCGGCAAACGCAGTATTGCCTATCAAAACAAAGATATTGCATCCAAAATTTTCGGGGAAATACTAAAAAACCAATCCTTGAAAGTTTATGGTCTGGATCTTCCGGAAATTGTACAAGTACTTCCGACCAATCTCCCCGAAATTTCCGCTAACGAACTGCGAATTGACAATCTGTTTCTATTAGCTGACGGTTCTCTTGCCATCATTGATTATGAGAGTAAATATTTAGAAGAAAACAAAGTCAAATATCTGAATTATATTGCCCGGATATTGGAACGGCTGCTCCGGGACGGAATGTTCGCTAAAGATGGTGCTCTTCGTTATCGGATACGGGTCATTATCATCTATACCGCAGATGTTCTCCCCTCATCCACAAACGCTGTCTTTGACTGCGGCTGCAATGTACTGACTATTACACAGGCATTTCTGTCCCAGTTGGACGGCGATACCATCAGCCGGAAACTATCCCACAAGATTACATCACAGGAAGCTTTAACCGGACAGGATCTGATGGAATTGATCGTCCTCCCTCTTACCTACCGCGGGAGTGTTAAGAAACAAAAAGTTTTGCAGAATATGGTTGCGCTCGCGGAAGCTATCCCCGATGAAACCGATCAGACCTTTGCTCTCGCTGGACTTTTAGTTTTTTCAGATAAAATTATTGATGCCGCTACCGCATCAAAAATCAGGAGGTGTCTTTCTATGACAAAAGTAAGCAAATTAATATTTGATGACGGTTTCAATGCCGGAATTACCCGGGGTATCGAAGAAAGCAAATGCAGTCTGGTACTCTCGGCACTCGACTCCCTTTCTCCGGAAGAAGTATCCGCTCTTTTAAAACTTCCGCTAAAAGAAGTTTTAAAAATTGCAGGACAGAAAGAAACATAAAATTATATTTTAAATCTATCAACTTCTTTCATTTCATTTTTTGACATTAATTTCCATTTTGTGCCAATTCACTTCTTTATATGGTAAAAAATCATTCTTGTCTTATCAAATCACAAGTCTTTTATGTCATTTCCCGGCACATATAGACAGTTCATGCATAATTTCCTGTTTTTCTTTTTTAAAGGCAATATAATATGTCTGATTTCAGATAAAAAAGGCAGGAGGTAGGCTGTCATGGATATGCTTTTACAAAAAATACAAACCAACTATTCTTTGACGGATAAGGATATCAAATATCTGAAGTTTACCCTTACCGGATTATTCTATGACATTTCCAAAATGGTACTCCTGTTTTTATTCTTTTTTGCAATCGATGAAACTGCTGCCTTTTTTCTTGATCTTGCTTTGTTGCTTCTTCTCAGAGGAAATCACGGCGGTCTTCACACCAAACATTATTTTAGTTGCTTTTTAATGTCATTTTTCTTTCTGGCATTTGCAATCTGCATCATGCCTGCCGCTTTTCCGGTTATTCCAAAACCCATTATTTTATTAGCGTTGACCTTTTGTATTCTGGTTAATTATTTGATTGGTCCCGTCAGAAGTGAACAATGTCATGTGAAGGACCCCGGTATCTTTAAAAGAAATCAGATAAATACTTTCATGGTAGTTTTCATTTTCATGATTGTCTCATATGCACTACCCACGTCTCATCTGATGACCACGGGATTTTGGATTATTGTTGCACAATCTGTGCAGTTAATAATAGCAAAATGTATGCAACAACATAAACGAAAGGAGGCGACAATATGAAAGCAAAATTAGCAAAAATCCTCAACTCCGGTTGCAAAGCTGCAGTCAATCTTTGTCTGGCTTATGGTGTATTCATGATTTTAGGACATCATAGTTTTATCCTTTTTGGCGAACCGGAATTTCCCGAAATTTAAAATAAAAATGCATTTAAGCTTTTTATTTGCTTAAATGCATTTTTATTATATGTCCAGAGGCATTCTGGCACGGAAGATAATAAAATTCACGCCCATTTTATCCGTACTCTTTATTTCCAATGTTCCATGGTATTTTTCTACTTTTCTTTTGACATTCCCAAGGCCCAGTCCCCGGTTTTCTCCTTTGGTGCTTTTCCCATCTTCTGTCATATTATCTGCTTTCGTTGTCTTAAATGCACAAGGATTGGATATTTCAATCATCAACTCATTCTCCGACTGCTCCACATAACATTCTATCAGTTTCTGTTCTTCATGGACTACCGCCTCCATGGAATTATCAAACAGATTTCCGATAATTTCTACCAGATCAGAAAATCTGATATGCTTTTCCACTTCATCTACAATAATTCGGTATTTGACTGTAATTCCCTCTTTTTCCGCCTGTCCGATTTTAGTATAGAGAAAGCCTGCCAGTACCGAAGGAATATCTTCCCTTAACAACTTATTGGTCGTATTTTCTGCAATCAGCTTAGCGCAATATTCATTCTGTTCCTCGACCAAATCTTCCAGATTATCCGCTAATGCATTCATACTAAAAATAGCCTGTAAGTGATTATTAAAATCATGTTGTCTTCGCCTTACCTCCTGAATCAAATCCTTATATATCAGGTTATACTGCTCAAAGGTCTTTATTTCTTCCTCTCTTTGACGATTCATCCATTTTTCTTTTTGCCATTCATAAACAATAAATGCAAACACTAAAACAAAAAATGTCATTTCCACCGCTGTTTTCCAGTATATTTTATCACGACTTTTAAAAATACCAAAAGAATACATGCACAAAAATACTGCAATTATTAAAATACCACGACCAATTATGCCATTCTTAAAAATAAATTGTATATGTTTCGAGAGATTACAATATCTGTACAATATTATTGCTATGATTAACGTTGCAATGTTTACAATCATAAAAGCTAATGTGTCCACATACAATGTTCCAAGGAACAAACAAACTATCATAGCAAATAATATTTGAACAATGCCAAGTAATGTAATATCCAAAACCGTATAGAGACATGCATTATACAACTTGTCATCAAACTCATACAGACAAAGGACAATCAATCCCAAATACAGTATTTGTTCCGTCTGCTGTGGAAGCCATCCAATTTCAATGGACGATTCAATTATCAACTGAATAGCAATATAAATTATCGTTGCAATCGTCGGCCTTTTCTTCTTCTCATGCAGAGCAAACAGCCCAGTTACAAGTGCCAGTACTTCAAACAACAAATAAAGTCTTTCAATCATACGCAAACTCCTCACATATTTTTCTTCTGTAGGTTGTCCCTATCAATAGCTCACCGTATTTTTCCTTCAATTTTATTTTGCCATTTACCATATCCACCTTCCAGATAAACTTCCGATTGACCAAAGTATTCCGATTGCATTGTAAAAAATCATTGCTGAATAGTTGTTTTCTGATTTCCGACAATGATCTGTAATAAAAAATGCTGACTCCGTCAATACTGCGTAACACTAATTTCCTGTTTTTATAATAGACATAGACAATTTCTTCTACCTTCTGCGCCAGAACCGTAGAATCATCTCTTAGGTGGATATATCTTTCCTGCTCCTTTTTTTGTGGCATTTTTAGCGCCTGCTCAATTGCAGCCCGCACCTGCTCCATATGAAAAGGCTTTTCCAAATATTG
Organism: Lachnospiraceae bacterium; assembly: GCA_051877575.1. Taxonomy (GTDB): domain Bacteria; phylum Bacillota; class Clostridia; order Lachnospirales; family Lachnospiraceae; genus UBA2882. The sequence goes on from JBJEJA010000035.1 coordinate 31,812, forward strand.
ATAACAGTGCAGATTGTCATAAGCATACAGTTTTGAATCTGCAATTGCGGTCGTAATGATTACCGGCGAAAATTCATATTGACCGATCTCCCTCAAAAATCTGATAAAATCCAAACCGGAAGCATCATTCGGGTCTCTCCGATCCAGAACAATATCAACAATAAATACCGTAAACACTTCTTCAAATACAATTTTACAAGCGTCCGAACAACTTGCGACATGAAAAACTTCTATGTTTCCGTTTATACTACAGATAATTTTTCTCAAACGCTCTGCTGCATCATAATCATCTTCCAAAATCAATATTTTCTTCACTTTGCTCCACCTCATTCGTTTTTATCTACTTTACTAGAAGGCTTTGCAAAGATAAAGCCGGCTACTAGTTTTTCTCTAATATCCAGCTTTAAGTAATCCTGTTTGCTAACTAAGACATTCCCAGCAGCGCATCGACAACAGTATAAAATTTCTTTCTCTCTTCCAGACTCATTTTTGCAACTTGTTCTTCGTACCTTGACATACGAAGCTGATAACCTTCCTGCATGGTCCCACACAACAACTCATCTGCCGTCGCATTCAATTCATCTGCAATCTGAATAAAGGTCTCCAGACTTGGTGTTCTTTCCCCTCTCTCAATCATCCCGATATATGGCACACTCAAACCGGTTACTTCTGCCAGTTGTTCCTGCGTCATAGATTTTGATATTCGTTTTCGCCTGATCCTTTTACCCATATCAACCAAATCCATCGGCAAAACCTCCATACAGTATATTTTTATACTCTTTAGTATAGGTTTTACCGTTTTTTGCAAACAGACACCCGCTGTTATTCGGTATAACTATAGGTTATGTTTTGTAAAAATAAACCGCCACAAATACTCCTTTTTTATCGAGGCATTTTGCGACGGTTCTTTTCCTATCATTTTCTGCTGTCTAATCTATGTAATTTTAAATTGCAAAGCTTCCTGTTACTTCTCCGTTGATTACATAGTAAGCACGAGATTCCTCAGGCTTTACATACAATTCAACGCTCTTAAAGTCCGCAACCTTTTTACCCAGATCATATTTCCATACGTCTTTTGTAATCTTAACCAAATCTTCATCCGTATAAGATTTTCCGGAAAACTGTAAATTAACAACCGCCTTCACTGCCTCTTTTTTAGCAGGTGCTTTTTTTGCTGCAGGTGCCTTCTTCGCGGGTGCCTTCTTTACTGTTTCCTTTTTCGCAGGTGCCTTTTTTACTGTCTCTTTTTTAACAGCCTCTTTTTTGGCAGGCTCTTTCTTTGCAGGTGCCTTTACTTCTACCGGTGCAGTTTTTGCTGCTGTAACCGCTTTCGCTGCAGGCTTTGCTGCTGCTGTTACTTTTTCCTTTACCTCTGCCATAATAATTCCTCCTTTTCACACATTTGACTGTGTACGATAAAGTTTTTATCTTTTCATGTTTTGATAGGGTACTCTTTATTCTATGAGTGTACCTTAAAAAGCAGCGAATGTCAAATTTTGTTGCCTATTCATGCCACACTTTTGCCAAATTAACCCATAATTATAAAATAAACAAGTACCAAAATCCCCAGCACAATCCTATACCATCCGAACACCTTGAAATCATGCTTTTTGATGTATCCCATCAGGAATTTGATGACCAGGATTGAAACGATGAACGCAACAATCATTCCGGTCAGCAGGATTGCCAGCTCCATACCCGTAAAAGCGAATCCGAACTTCAGGATTTTCAGAAGGCTTGCTCCGAACATAACGGGTATTGCAAGAAAGAAAGTAAACTCAGCTGCCACCGTACGGGAAACACCGATCATCAAGGCTCCTACGATAGTTGCACCGGACCGCGATGTACCCGGAAATACCGCAGCGATAAGCTGAAATACACCGATCAGAATGGCCGTTGTATAAGTAATATCCTGCAAACGCCTGATTTTCGGCTTTTTCCCTTTATTGCGGTTTTCCACGATAATAAACAGAATACCAAAAATAATCAGCATAATGGCAACTGTCCGATAGTTGTAGAAATACGCTTCCAATATATCATCAAAAGCCAGGCCTATGATCGCCGCGGGTATACAGGCCGCCAATATTTTAAACCATAACACGAATACATCCTTGCGTATAATACCCCCGTTTTCTTTCGCTTTCTTCCCGAAATAGAACGGAAAAATCTGATTCCAAAAGAGTACTACGACAGCCATGATTGCACCCAGCTGAATAACAACTTCAAACATGGACCAGAATTCTTCGCTGACATCCAAAGTCACAAATTCATTGAGCAAAATCAAATGTCCCGTACTGCTGATGGGAAGCCATTCCGTAATTCCTTCCACCACTCCGAATAGTATCGCTTTTAATATTTCTATCATGAAACTCTCCTAACTTAACTTTAAATATTTTTTCAGATCCGCAAAGGATTCTTTTGCATCCTCATAACCGGTCTCATAAAGTGCTTTCAGCTTTGCTTCATTCTTTTCAATTCTTCCCACATTGGGGTTCACCTTAGAGCGGATAACAAATATGTGCCCTTTTTTCTCATGCTCTTCTATGAAATCCAGAGTCTTATTGTATACGATATGCCTTCTTTCCATATCTTTAATCAGTGCAGGATACTTATGATAACGAATCCTGATTGCTTCCATGTTGGATGCAGGCTTTCTGCGGTATCCTATCTCTTTTGTCATGACGACCACATTCTTTTTATTGCCATCCCGTAAAGACCGGATAATCGGAATGGAGTCCGCGATGCCGCCATCCAGATAAGGTATCCCGTCAATATACACATTGTTGGAAACAAGCGGCAACGATGCGGATGCCCTGACTGCTATAATATCTCTATGCATCTCCCGCAGAGGTTTATACTCCGCTTTTCCTGTCATAATATTGGTCACTACCGCATAAGCTCTTCCGCCATAACCCGAAAAAGCATCATAATCATAGGGATCCAGTTCATTCGGAATCGTATCATAACACATTTTCGCCCCGAACAGATCTCCTGTGGTAATCAGACTGCGGACACTGCAATAGTCTTTATTTTTCAGATAATTTACGGAAACACGGTATGCCCTTCCTTTCTGTCCCGACAAATAACTGCACAGGTGGCAGGCTCCCGCACTGACACCGTAACAATCGGAAAAGAACAAATTCTGCTCCATAAAATAATCCAGGACACCGGCCGTATAGATTCCCCTCATACCGCCGCCTTCCAGGATCAGACCGCTTTTGACCATCGCTTTCTCCTCCTGACCGGTTTTCATTTCCATCGTCATTCCACCTCTTTTTTACATACCGTAATCTTTGGCAATTTTGCGGATTGCTTCCAAAGAACGTTCAACCTTTTCTGTCTGAATGCAATATGCCATTCTGAAGTATCCGGGACATCCAAAACTGTCACTGGGCACCAGACAAAGATCATACTTTAATGCATCCTGACAGAATTTCTTTGCATCATCTATCGGTGCCTTTGGGAAAATATAGAAAGTTCCTCCCGGCTTCACACAGGTAAACCCAAGCGCCTTCAATTCACGATACAGAATATTCATATTGGTTTCATATACGGAAAGATCCGAAGTTTCCTCCAACATTTCCGCTACCGCCAGCTGGATCAGAGAAGAGGGACAATTGTGTCCGATTCCTCTGGAAATCTGTGTACACATATCCACAATCAAAGCTGCATCCCGGCAGTTGGGATTAACGGCAACGTATCCGATACGCTCTCCCGGAATGGACAGGGACTTGCTGAAAGAATAACACATCAGGGTATTGTCATACAACCGGGAAATACAGGGAGCATCCACACCTTCAAATACAATCTCCCGATAGGGCTCATCCGAAATAATATAGATCGGATGTCCGTATTTTTTCTCTTTCTCTTTTAAAATCTCTGCCAGACGCTCAATCGTCCCGGTTGAATATACGATTCCGGACGGATTGTTCGGTGTATTGATCAGCACTGCTGCTGTTTTTTCGCTGCACATGGAATCAAACGCTTCAAAATTGATCTGGAAACTTTCCGTGTCCGCAGGAACAACTTTGAGCGTTGCCCCCGTCTCCGCAATATAAGGACCATATTCCGGGAAATAGGGTGCAAACGTGATGATTTCATCTCCTTTATCCGCAACGGCTCTTGCTGCGTGGGCAATGGAACCGGCTGCTCCGCTGGTCATAAAAATATCTTCTGTCTTATAGGGAAGACCAAATCTTCTGCTCAGAGATGTTGCTATTTTTTCCCTGACCTCCGGCAACCCATGATTGGGGCTATAGCCATGCAGTGCAACCGGTTCTCTGGTATCCAGCAGTTCCTTGATGACTGCATGAAACCGTTCCGGAACAGGCACAGAAGGATTTCCGAGACTGTAATCAAAGACATTCTCGTATCCGATTTCTTTTCCTCTGGCAACAGCATACGCCGAAATCTCACGAATAACGGATTTCATTCCAAGCATATCCTGATATCTTTTTACTATCATATTATTCTCCCGCTTTCTTTTTTACTTTTTTATGATATTTACAATCTAATTACTCTCCAGATAATTTTGCAAGTCTTCAATCAGAAGTGCCGTTCTTACTTTTACACCCTGATTGTTCAGATGCAGATACGTATTATAAAACAATTCCTTATCCATCATATAATCTTCATACCCGGAAATCAACGGACAATCCAGCAATTCATCTATCTGCTCCGAAAACGCCACATATTCTTCCCTCGGCGGCGTATACTCACAGATCGGTGTGGGATAAGCCGTTACCAGAAGCGTTGCTCCCTTCTCCTTCAGCCGGTCGTTCAGCTCATTGATACGTTCAATGGTTGCATCGCCCACTTCGGGGATATGCACCTGACTGAAATCCGTATCCGGCAAAAGAGCAGGTCTGTCATAGATATTGTCGCCATATTCATTAAACTGTAACCGGCTGTATTCATCCCCACTGTCCATATTGCCGATTCCCTGGCTCCAAAGCTCCAGACAATCTTTTAAATACGTGGGATAAGCTTTTATCATTCCCGGCCAGTCTTTAAGCCTGATATACTTCCAAAGGTCAAAGTGATTTTCGATGGTGATCCATGCCAGCTGCTGGTTTTTGATCACATCGCCGTCATCAAAATTGCTATAGCTTAAAATCACAATATCCCCTTCACACACATTTTGCAGTGCCGCCTGTTCGTTAAAAGGATTCCCCAATCCCCCATGCATTCCCATATTGACCACCGGCATCCCGAATGCTTCCTCAATGGCTTGGGAATCGATACCGAATACCAGATTGGAATTACCCACCAGCACAATCTTCGGTCCTTCAATCGAACACAATCTTTCATTTTTATCTATAAGTGCCGCCTGATAATTATTCAGGTACTGCGGCATGACGACTCCAAAGCAAAACAGGATGATCAGCCCCAGCATTACCAGGCACTTGGCAAAGAAAATCACTTTCTTTTTCATGGTATTCTCCTCGTCCGTCAGCTCAAATAACAGCCACTAAAACTGGAAGTAAATAAATTCCGTCTGTGTATAATCCGTTCCGTAAGCGCCATACATCATAATCATAAAAAGCAATCCCAGATAAACCAGCCATCGGAACCACATTCCCTGCTTCATGACAATTTTACACACATCACCATAGCGGTTCTTGAGCACATCCACAACCGCCAATATCAAAAACGCAACCGCCAGCGCAGTCAGCTGCTGCATACTAAATCCCATTCTGTTTACCGCCAGTCCGAATAACTGCGGGAACTGCAGACTTACAACAATCTGTTTGATAATATCAAAAGCCTGTCCCACACCTTCTGCCCTAAAAAACAGCCATGTAAAATCAACCAGAACAAAGGTGACCAGACCGCAGCCGAACCGATAACTGAAACGACTTTCATCCACATGAAGTTTTTCTTTTATGCGGTTTCTGAAGCCCTTTGTAGCATCCTCCAGAACCAGATAAATTCCATTCAGTACCCCCCAGATAATATAAGACCATGCGGCACCATGCCACATACCGCTTGCAAAAAAGACAATCAATGTATTGATGTATTTCCGGAGCTTTCCTTTTCTGTTCCCTCCCAGGGGAATATAGAGATAATCCCGAAACCATCCGGTTAAGGAAATGTGCCATCTTGACCAGAAGTCCTTGACACTGACCGCCTGATAAGGTGCCCGGAAGTTTTCCATCAGAGTGAACCCGAGCACTTTGGCGCTTCCGATGGCCAGATAGGAATAACCGCCGAAATCACAGTATATCTGGAACGCAAAAAGCACAGTGGCCAGAATGATCTCTACGCCGGTATATGCCATATAGTTGCCGTACACGGCATTAATATAGACCGCCACATTGTCCGCTATGACAATTTTCATAAACAGTCCCCAGAGCATCAGCAGCAGACCTTCCCTGACCCTGTCAACATCAAAAGAATGCTTCTCGTCAAACTGTCCCAGCAGATTGCCGCTTCTCTCTATGGGCCCCGCTACAAGCTGGGGGAAGAAAGAGACAAACAGCATATATCGGAATAAATTCCGGGTTGCTTCTGTTTTCCCGCGATATACATCCATGGTATATCCCAGCGCCTGAAAAATATAAAAGGAAATCCCCACCGGAAGAAGCACATCAAAAAAAGGCAATCGCTGCTGTCCTCCGGTCATTCCCAATATACGATTACAGTTTTCTACAAAAAAGTTGACATATTTATAAAAAAACAAAATGCCGAGATTTAGCACAAAACTGCCGCCCAAAAACCATTTTGCCAATGCCGGCTTTCCTTTTCTGTGCGCGGCATCTATCAGCAGTCCTGCCAGATATGTAATAAAAGTGGACCCAAATAAAAGCAGCGCATAAGCCGCATTCCAATTCATATAAAAATAATAGCTGGCAATTAAAAGCCACAAATTACGCAATTTCAGATATTTCCCCGGTATTGCAAAATACAGAAGCACTACGATGGGAAAAAACACCAGATAATTCAGAGAATTGAACAGCACGTCCTCTTCCTCCAGTTAAAATATAGTTGCAAGGCAATTTCATTATACCGCTATTTTGGGCATTTTTGCAAATATCCCATAAAAAGCCTTCTTTTCGTAAAAATACCTAAAAAAACAAAAAAAATGTGGGCACTATCACTCTAGGCTTTTAGACTATTCTTTGTTATGATTTTGGCAGGATGAGTAACAATCCTGATTGTTATTCTTTCACCTTGCGGACCCCGCCTCAGGCGGGGTCTTTTTCTTGTTCCGGCATATGCCGCATGTCACTCTTAAAGTGCCTTCAAGATATCTTCTATTTCTTCCAGACTATGAAAACCGACTTCCTTCTTCACCGGCTCACCGTTTTTGAAAAATACAAGGGACGGAATATTCATTACCTGAAATTTTGCTGCCAGCGCCGCTTCCTGATCCACATTTACTTTGCAGACCTTAATATCACTTCTTGTCTCTGCCAGTTCCTCTATGACCGGTCCCTGCATCTGACAGGGGCCACACCATACTGCCCAAAAATCCACCAAAGCAATCCCCGCTCCTTTTATTTCCTCTTCAAAATTAGCACTTGTTAACTCTATTGCTGCCATAAATATTACCTCCTTTATTTTAGGTTCTCTTTTCCCGTAATTTTTATACTATTTATACAATTTTGTCATGGTTCTGTAAAAATCAACCGCCACAACGATGCCTCCCAACACCCAGATGACCGGCTCAGAGATACAAATACCCAGATAGCCGATCCTCGGTACCAGAAATCCCGCCACTATAAATTTCCCCGCCAGTTCAATGGCACTTGCCGTCAAGGGAATGACTTTTCTGTTCAGTCCCTGCAGCGCACTTCTCAAAATGACCAGAACTGCCAATGCAAAATAAAAAGGCAGATTAATATGCAGATACCGGACTGCGGTACCGATCAATTCCCCGTTATCCGATCCGGTGATCATCCGTACCAAAGGCTCTGCCGCAGCAGCTACCAACACATTTCCAATTGCCGCAATGATAAACGCTACCAGAAATGCCGCTTTAATTCCCTGCCAGATCCGCTCTTTTTTCCCCGCACCCAGGTTTTGGCTGGCAAAGGTGGACGCGGCCATACTGAGCGGGCTGAATGCTAGCATCAGCATCTCTCCGATTTTACGGGCCGCCGTATGCCCTGCAATGGTGACGGCACCCAGGCTGTTGATTGCACTCTGTAACGCAATAGAGCCTACCGATACCACGGAAAACATCATTGCCATGGACAGACCGGTCATAAACAGATCATTTCCGATACTGTGGTCCCATTGAAAATCCGTCTTTTTCACATGCAGCTCCGGGCACTTCCATATCACATATGATGCACAAAGTATCACAGAAATCAATTGTGCAATGACTGTTGCCGCAGCGGCTCCGGCAATCCCCATCCCCACAAATCTGATCAGTACAATATCCAGAATCACATTGCACACTGTGCTGACGATCAAAAACACCAGCGGCATGACACTGTTTCCGATGCCTCTCAATATGCCCGAAAACATATTGAACAGCACAGTCACCGTAAAAAACGTCAGAACCACCCTGATATAAGTATAGGATTGTTCCAGAATCTCCGCCGGTGTTCTGAGAAATACCAGCAGCGGTTTTACAAATATCAGCGCCGCAACAGTCATAACCAAAGCCACTGCCAGTGACAATACCATTGTATGAGCAACGGCTTTCCCCATACGGATCCGATCCCTGCCACCGAAATATCTTGCAATGACGATGGAAAAACCGTTTGTCATCCCCACCGCAATGCTGGTGAAAAGACCATACAATGCAGAAGTCGCCCCGACTGCCGCCAGGGACTCTTCGCCCAAGATATGTCCTACAATTACCGTATCCACCACATTATAGAATTGTTGGAACAAGTTACCTGCAATAATCGGCAGCGTAAACAATATGATCACTTTGATCGGCTTTCCGACCGTCAAATCATTGGATGCTTTCATGGAAATAGAACCTCTGTATTTTCTTCTTTCGAAAATATAATCTGCATACAACCATTATTCTACTACAAAAGAGAAGGAAAGACCACAAGCAATATTGCAGTCTTTCCTTTAAAAATGGATCTACTATGAGATAAACCCCTAAACCAATAACAAGCTTAAGCTTTACCCTTATCTTTATTATTCAAAATCTCGAATACAACGGCCGCCAAAAGAACAAGGCCTTTTACTACCTTCTGCCAGTTTGCATCAATACCCATCAGGGACATACCTAAGTTGATGACACCGATCAGCGTAGCACCGACTACCATTCCGGATACTTTACCGGAACCACCGTATGCGGATACACCGCCGACTACGCAGGCAGAAATTGCATCCATCTCGTAGTTTGTACCGGCTGTAGAGTTCGCAGCCTGGAACCTGGCAATTACGATATAGGAACTGATAACTGTCAGGACTGCCATGTTCAAATATGCCGTAAACATGATCTTTCTTGTATCAATACCGGAAAGTCTGGTCGCTTCAGCATTTCCGCCAATGGTGTAGAAATAACGGCCAAGCGTCGTTTTAGATGTAATAAAGCTGTAAACTAACACGATTGCTGCCACCCAGATCAAAGCAGTAGGAATGCCGCCTGCCAGAGCAAGCTTGTAAGCAAACAGCATGATAACCGCTACGGAAAGAACCGATTTAACAATAACCGCTATTAAGGAATCCGCTTCATAACCCTTTTTCAGTTTCTTTGCTCTTGTTACAAAATTGACTGCCACTACCAATACACTGGCAATGATGCCGACTGCTATACATGGGATGTTCAATGTCCCGATGGGAGAACTGAACACCTTGCCGGAGAAAATTGCCAAAAAGGATGAAGGGAAAGGTGCGATACTACCGGTCGAGCTGTTCGCACTCAGTAATGCGGTTCCCCATCCTCTGAATGCCAGATAACCTGCCAGAGTAGCAATCCACGGGGGAATATTTAAATAAGCAATCAAGCCTCCGAGAATACATCCGTAAACGATGCCGACCAACAACATGATCAGAATGGAAGCCACGGGATTTATCCCCTTAACAACCATGCAGATACCACCGATTGCACCGATAAAGCATACGAAGGAACCACATGACAAATCGATATTTCCACCGGTCAGCATACACATCAGCATACCGGTTGCCAGAATGTATACATATGCATTCTGTGTAATTAAAGCATTGAAGTTCAATGGCTCAAACATTTGTCCGTCTGTCATTACAGTGAAGAAAAGGAACACCAGAACCAGGACAATCAACATTGTATTTTTTCTTAATACTGCCAACGCATTTTTCATCTCTTATCCCCTCCTTATTTCTTCTCTTTCTTGGACAATACATCAAAGATAATCGCAACCAAAAGGACTATTCCTTTTACCACCTTCTGGTAGTTTGCTTCCATACCCATGATACTCATACCCTGGTTGATAACACCCATCAGGATAGCACCGATAACTACACCAAAGACATTGCCTTCACCACCGTATGCGGATGCACCGCCGATGAAGCAGGCTGCAATGGCATCCATTTCATAGCCCTGACCGAAGGTAGGCTGTGCATTACCCGCTCTTGCAACAGTAAGAATACCTGCAAGACCGGCCATCAGGCCCATGTTAACATATGCGAAGAAGTAAACTCTCTTCGGATTAACACCGGAAAGTCTGGTCGCTTTTTCATTACCGCCTACGGCATACAGATAACGACCCATTGTTGTTTTGGTTGTAACATATGAGTAAATCAACAATACCAACACGATCCAGATCAAGGTCGTAGGAATTCCTTTGTATTTGGATAATTTATAAAATACCCAGATAATAACAGCACCGACAATTGCAATATTGATCAGCATCGTCGCAAGGGATGATACCTGATAGCCTTTTGCTTTTGCACTGATTCTGTTTCTGAAAACTACGATTGCATAAATCGCAGCGATGACAATACCTGCCAATAAACAGGTAACATTCATGGAACCGTTTCCAAAAAAGTCAGGTATGTAGCAGTCAGCACCACCACCAAATACATTTAAGAAAGTCGTATTGTTGATGCCGACGGTCAATCCCTGTAATACAACGTTGGATAAACCACGGAACACATACATACCCGCCAAAGTGGCGATAAAGGGAGGTACCTTTACATAGGCAATCCAGAAGCCCTGCCAGATACCAACCAGAAGACCACCGATCAGCATAATAATAACCGCTACCCATACATTGATGCTCTTTGACATCAGGACAGCACCGATACCGCCGATAAAGCAGACAACAGAACCGCATGCCAGATCGATGTTACCACCGGTCAGGATACATAACAGCATACCTGCTGCCAGCACAAACACATAAGCATTCTGCGAAATCAGGTTATTAATATTCTGCGGATATAAAATCTTGCCGTCTGTTTGCCACCAGAAGAAAGCGGCAATGACAATAAGGGCAAAGACCATCGTATATTTTTTTAAGATATCAGAAACTTTGACTTTATCCATCTTTACTCGCTCCTTCCCGATTGTAATATGCTTGCCATAATATTTACCTGTGTCGCCTCACTCGCCTGCATTTCGCCGACGATCTTGGACTCGTTCATAATATAGATACGGTCACTCATACCGATAACCTCCGGCAACTCGGAAGAAATCATGATAACGGATTTGCCCGCTGCAACCAGGTCATTGATGATACAGTAGATCTCATATTTGGCGCCTACGTCAATACCTCTGGTAGGTTCATCCAAAATCAGCACATCCGGATCCGTAAACATCCATTTTGCAAGCAGTACTTTCTGCTGATTACCACCGCTTAAGTTACCCACATTCTGTTCAACGGACGGCGTCTTTGTTTTTAATTTGTCTTTATATTCCACTGCAACCTGATACTCTTTATCCACATCGATGATGTTGTGGTTGCTTACACCCGCCATATTGGCAAGAGATGTATTAACGCGGATCGGATTGCTCAATACCAGACCGTTTCCTTTTCTGTCTTCGGTAACGTAAGCAATCTTTGCATTGATGGCATCTCTGGGGCTCTTCAAAACGACTTCTTTCCCGTTGAGCTTTAATGTTCCGGAAATGTTCGTACCATAGGAACGACCGAAAATACTCATGGCAAGCTCGGTACGTCCTGCACCCATCAAACCATAAATACCGACAACCTCTCCTTTATGTACATTCAGATTAACATCGGATACAACCTTGCGTTCCGGATATAAAGGATGGTAAACAGTCCAGTTTTCCACCTCCATATTCATCTCGCCGATCTTAACATCATGTCGTTTCGGGAAACGATCTGTAATCTCACGGCCAACCATTCCTTTGATGATCCTATCCTCATTGATTTCCATTGTATGGCAATCCATCGTCTCGATCGTAGAACCATCACGGACAACCGTAATTTTATCTGCTACATATACAACCTCATTTAATTTATGAGTGATAATGATCATTGTCATGCCTTGCTTTTTGAACTCCAGCATCAGATCCAAAAGGGCTTTGGAATCTGTCTCATTCAGGGAAGAGGTCGGCTCATCCAGGATCAACAGTTTTGCTTTCTTGGCAAGCGCCTTTGCAATTTCTACCAGCTGCTGTTTACCTGTACCGATTTCCTTAACCAGAGTTCTGGAGGACTCGGAAAGTCCTACCATTTTTAAATATTTATCAGCTTCAGCATATGTTTCATTCCAGTTAATGGCATTCTTTTTACCACGTTCATTGCCCAAAAACATGTTTTCGCCAATGGACATCTGGGGAACCAGCGCTAATTCCTGGTGAATAATAACGATGCCTTTTTCTTCGGAATCCTTAATTTTATGGAACTGACAGATCTGTCCATCATATATGATGTCACCTTCGTATGTTCCGTAAGGGTAAATACCACTCAATACATTCATCAACGTGGATTTACCTGCACCATTCTCTCCTACCAGTGCGTGGATTTCTCCTTCTTCAACCTGCAAATTTACATTGTCCAAAGCTTTTACACCGGGGAAGGTTTTGGTGATGTTTTTCATTTCAAGTAATACCTTTGCCAAACGTATCCCTCCAATCTAAAGAATCTCTCATAGTTTCCATTTTGCTTCAAAATATAACTTGTTCCGACTGCTTTACTAGAATAAACAGGCGGGTAAGTACCCGCCTGCATATTTATTGATTTTACCGAGTTTCCTCCGGTATTACTGAAGGTCTCCTTCGGTATAGTATCCGGAGTCGATCAACAGTTCTTTGTAGTTGTTAACATCTGCGAATACAGGAGCGCAAAGGTAAGAAGGAATAACACCTGTACCATTGTCATATGTCTCTGTATCGTTAACATCAACTTCTTCACCGTTTAAGATCTGACCTACCATCTTAACAACCTGGCTTGCAAGAGTACGTGTATCTTTGAATACGGACATGGACTGTTTTCCTGCGATCATGTTCTTTACGTTCTCAATATCACAGTCCTGACCTGTTACGATAGGATAGCTTCCGTTGTAGTTAGCTGCTAAAGCGTTCTCTACACCAAGTGCTGTAGAGTCATTGGAGCAAAGCCATACATCTACGTTTGTACCGTCAGCATAGTAAGAAGAAAGAATGTTCTCTGCTCTGGACTGTGCTGTTTCTGTTGCCCATGTAGGAGTAGCGGTCTCATCGAAAGATGTCTGTCCGGAAACAACTACCAGCTTGCCGGATTCGATGTAAGGATTTAATACATCCATGGCACCGTTGTAGAAGTAACCTGCGTTGTTATCACCGGGATCACCTGCTGTAATCTCAAGGTTGAAAGGACCTGCTGCATTCTCAAGGTCTAAAGTATCAACAATGTACTGACCCTGAACAGTACCTACCTGATAGTTATCAAATGTTGCGTAGTAAGAAACTGCATCGGAGTTCATTAACAGACGGTCATAAGCGATTACAGGGATACCTGCATCTTTTGCCATGTCAAGTGCTTCACCGAGTGAAGATCCTTCGATTGCTGCGATAACCAGTACATCAGCTCCGCTGGAGATCATGTTCTCAATCTGGGAAACCTGTGTCTGAACATCGTTGGAAGCAAACTGAAGGTCTACTTCATAGCCTGCTGCCTTTAATTCTGCTTCCATGTTGGAGCCGTCCTGATTCCATCTCTGTAAGTCTTTTGTCGGCATGGAAACACCAACTCTTGTTCCGTTGGAAGCTGCTGCTTCTGTCTCTGCACCTGCTTCAGCGCCGGTAGCGGCATCGCTTCCGCATCCAACCAGCATAGAAGCTACTAATGCGACACTGAGTAATGCGCTAAGTAATTTCTTTCTCATTTTAGAAATCCTCCCTTATTTAATTATATAGTCTATCTCGCGGAAGTTTTTATTACCTCCTCGTTACGTACTCAATATAACACAGGTCAAATAGTAAATGTTTGCGAATTTCTGTATTTTTTTAATAGCGTGCACGAGCAAATTTTTCTTCTTTAGCATTTTTTTGTCTCTTGCTTCGGAAATGGCAATTTTTTGCTAGTCCTTTTTTCATCTTTCAACGATATTCAAATATACTTCATCCCTCAAATGAAAACCGCTTTCTATGATAACTTCATCCATATTGCCGGCATTCACGGCAATGGGCTCAAGCACAATACTGGGAATATCATAGGTTCCGTCGGAGGTCGTCCCGTTGATCCCGGCAACCGGTTCTCCCTTTGCCATGGCAATGGCGCATTCCGCTGCTGCTTTTGCCTGTTTTTCCACCGGCTTGTAAACAGTCATAAGCTGTGTTCCTTCCACAATCCTTTGGCACGCTTCCAGCTCCGCATCCTGCCCCGTCACAATGATGGTTCCCGCTTTTCTTTTTTCTGCCAGCACACGAATTGCCTGGGTTGCGAGGCTGTCATTTCCGCACATAATGCCTCCTACCTCATCCAGCACTTCCGGATGCTGATAAATATAATCCGACGCATATTCCGGTTTCCAGTTGTCCGCATACATGATATCAACGATTTCAACCCCATTTTGATTCATTACATCCGTAAACCCTCTGTTGACCATCGTCACATTATTGTCGGATGTGGGGCCGGAAAGCATCAGCACTTTTCCGCCCGAAATTCCTTCCTCAACCATGGCCTCTCCCATCATGGTTCCAACCTTTTCATTATCAAAAGAAATATACAGATCCACATCCGCATCATGTATCATGCGGTCATATGCAATGACGGCAATTCCCGCATCCTTTGCCTTTTGCACAACCTCTGTCAGACCGTCGGAATCAATACAGACAATTACAATAACATCCATCTGCTTTTCAATCAAATATTCTATTCTGTCAATTTGTTCCTGGGGATCGCCGTTGGCATTCTGCACATTCACTTCTGCTCCCAGTTCTTTTGCCGTGGACACGAATACATCCCGGTCTCTTTCCCAGCGTTCTATCAGATAGGAGTCAAAGCAGATCCCGATCTGGATTTTCCCGTCATCCTCTTTCACATCACTTTCTTCCTTGCTGGGTGAAGCACACGCCCAAAATCCGGCAGCCATTACAATGCAGAAAACCGCCGTTGCCAAAAGCCGAGATAACAGTTTATACCGGAACTTATCTTTCACCACTTTTACCCTCCTTATATTCCGTAGGAGTAACGCCCACATTCTTTTTAAAGGTACGGCTGAAATAATTGGGATCCGCATAGCCTACCTGTGCACAGATTTCTTTCATGGAAAGCGTCGACTGCTCCAGCAGTTCCTTTGCTTTTTCTATACGGACGGCCGTTACATATTCAATAAAGTTTTCTCCTGTTTCTTCTTTAAATATTTTGCTGAAATAGTAAGGACTGATGTCCACTTCTTTGGATACGTCATCCAAGGAAATTTCCCTGCTGAAATTGGCGTTGATGTAAGCCTTTGCCTTTGCCACAACCCCGTTAGACTGCGTTTCTTTGTTATTTGCCACATCTCTGACAGCCGCATCCATTTTATCCACAAACCACGCGCGCAGTCTGTCCATATCTTTACCCATTCCCATAATGGTCGGCAGATAATCCTGGCGGGAACGGAAACGATAGGTTTTAGAGCTGCCTTCATATCCGATTTTCTCGGCCCGCAGCACAAATTCCAGCACCTTCAGTTTTACATCGCTTTCACAATCGCCGTAGTTTTCCACCATCCAGTCAAAATAACGGTTTACCGCCGAATGCTGCTGCTCGATATTCCCTTTTTCCGTTTGTTCAAATATTGCATGCTCAATTTCTACGGGATAATTCTCCTCATAGTCACAGCCTACCGGTATATCGTCCACATGCGCCACACTGCCGTCAGACTGAATCAGGGCATACAGCGCTTCATTGTAAGACTTCATGGCATCACGCAGTCTCCCCGTATGTCCGAAACCCATGCGGAAAGAAACATCCATACGGCTACGTAATTTACGCACCATCTCCCGCGCTTTGTCAATGACGGCAATTCTTTCATTATAATCCTGCTTCTCTTCTGCGGCAGGTATGAGAACCGCTATTTTATTTGCCATGACCGAACCCATAATGCACTTAAAATATCCTCTGACAATCTCTCTCACTTCATTGTATTGATTTTGAACACGTACGGAAGTTCCCACCACGTTGGTCATATGATTTCCCTCCTGGTTTTCTCCGAATACAATGACTCCCATGTAGCAGTAATCCTCTGTGATTTCCAAAAGGTTTTTAAAATTTTCCAGATCTTCTTCAAAATACTCCTGGAACAGCAACGTATAAATCAACCCGTTTTCAATGATTGGTACAACGGTCTCCATTTTTTCCCGGATCATCAGATCCCGGCTCCGTTTTTCCCGTTCCTTATCAATGATCGCCATGGCACGTTTTAAGACTTCGATGATTTTGCTTTTTTCCACCGGCTTATTCAAATATTCCAATACACCAAGGTTAATCGCCTCCTTAGCATAATCGAATTTGTCATAGGCGGACATTACGATAAAAATGGTATTCGAATTATTCTGCCTGATCTCCCGCATTGCCTCGATGCCGTTGATGCCCGGCATCTGGATATCCATAAAAGCAATATCCGGTCGAAAATGTTCTGCCAGCTCTATGACATTTCTTCCGGTTTTTGCAAACTCGATCTGACACTGTTCCCCAAATTCTTTTTCTATGATAAAACGAAGTGAATCGATCACAATCCCCTCGTCATCTGCCAGCATAATCTTATACATCAGAATCCTCCTTTTCTTCTTTCAACGGAATACAAATAACGACCTGCGTTCCCTGATTGTGCCCCGGGCTGCTGATCTCAAAAACATCATCCCTGTCATAAAACAACTTTAATCTTCCTATTACGTTATCCAACCCGATACCGTTTGAAGTCCCGTTTACATCCGCCTGTTTTAACTTGGATTTCATGATCCTGTCTATTTTTTCCTGCTCTATTCCCACTCCGTTATCCCGGATACGGATATATGCATTGTCTCCTTCCCGATAGACATCCAGATCTATTCTGCCTTCCCATGCAATATCCCGGATCCCGTAATTGACGCTGTTCTCCACGATGGGCTGCAGAATCATCGACGGGATCGTCAGATGCTCCAAGGACTGATCCACATTTTTTTCATAATGGATTTCACCCGAAAACCGCACATTTAATATGTAGATATAATTATCAATCAATTCCAGCTCTTCTCTAAGAGACACGGTATCGTGATCTTTCTTGATGTTGTAACGGAAAAAGTCTGCCATATTCTGAATATATTCATAGGTTCTGTCCGCCCCTTCCATCATGGCAAGCTGCGCTCCCGCATTCAGCGTGTTAAACAGAAAGTGTGGATTGATCTGAGCCTGAAGATATTTTAACTGGGCATCCTTCAGATGTGTCTCCATTTTTAATTCTTTTTCCTTGAGTACGCGCTCGTTGTCCATACTGTTTTTCAACCGCTCAATATAGTTGCGGATGCTGATGATCATCTGATTAAAGGCATTACTTACCACGCCTACCTCATCCTGAGCACTTACTTCCAAAAGGTCAACATCCAGATTGCCTCCCGCCACCTGGTTCGCAACAGACGACAGCGATTTCAATGGTTTGGTAATGTTGCGAATAACCATAACAACAAGCAGGACATTAATGAACGCAACTACCACGAAAACGACCGTGTTAACGACTTCCACATATCGCAGGGTCACGGATAATACGGAATAATTGGCAGAGTTGCTCTTGAACTGTTCATTGTTTAAGCTGCTGATATAAGTAGTGATATAACTGTATAATGTTTCCGCCTCTTCACTGTAGGCTCTGTATTTTTCTACATTTCGTCCGCGCTTTGCCTCGATGGCAAGCTCCGTTAATTCCAGATACTTTATGGACATCTCCCTGATGTTCCGTTCCATCCGCTGGGATTCGTTTCCGGTTATCTGGTCGGACAGCCTTTCAATCTGTTCCGAATAATCCTGATAGGCTTTATAATAGCCATCCATGGCATCCGTCGTCTTCGTATTCAGATAATTGGTCAACCCGCTCTGCACCTGATCCAGAGAAGCCGACAACTCATTCAGATTGATGTTGCTTACATAGATCTGATCCAAACGATGCAGCATACCGTTGATATTACGATACATAAACATATTCACGATCAAAATCAGAAGGGTGGTCAGGCAATATACCATTACCAGTTTGGACTGTATGGTCAGATTGGCAATTTTTTCTCTCGCTTTCATCATTCCTCTCCTCCCAGATAGTCGTCCACATTGGCTTTGTTGACCACATAAGTATCAACGGTAAAATATTCGCTGACATACCCTGTATCCAGATATTCCGAAAGCGCAGTTGCACAGTACTGTCCCATCTGATTCGCATCCATGGAAACAGTGGAATAAATAACCTCTCTGTCTATTCCGTTTAAGATTGTTTCCGAATCGTAATAACCGATAATATTGGTAATGCCTACTTTGTTATAATCAATAACCGCCTGATATGCACAGGAAGTATGAATCTCATTCAGACAAATCAATACATCCGGAACATCTGCTTTTCCCATAAAAATATCTCGAATAGCTTCCTCTGCGGCAAAGGCACCCAGATCGTCTATCGGATAAGTCTCTAACAGAATTTGACTTTCCAATTGCTCATCTTTTGCAATCTCCTCCCTGATGCCGGACATCAGAAGATTCTGCCCGTTTCCGTCCTTCTCCTGACTGGTCAAAACCATGATCCTCAGCTTCCCGTCTTCCTCTTCTTGGTTATGCTCCCGGCTCTCAAGGATATCTTTGACCAACTGGCAGGTCTGCCTGCCATAAGTCTGACCCAGATCATAACGGCTGATACCCACAAAGCTGATACGCTCGCTGTCACTGACATCCTGACTGACCACAACTACGGGAATCCCATTTTCCTTTGCCTTTTCAATTTCATTCCGCAGAGGCAGGCTGTCCACACCTTCCACGATGATCCCATCCACCTGGGACGCAATCGCAATCTCCATCCGTTCTTCCACAGAATATTCCGCTCCCAGATCTCCGGCAAAAAGCTCCACATAATTGCCCGCAGTCTCTCCACCCTGCTTTGCCCCGGCATATACCTCCTGCCAGAAATCGGCTTTGTCATTGCTCGTTATCATGGCAAAATATTTATTATATTCTTCATATGCCTGATTGCTTTCCACCGGTTCCAGTTCATTCATCTGCAACTTAAACACGGCTATTCCGCTCAGCGTCACGAGGATCATCAGACTCAGCAACGTAAACGTAGTTACGGCAAATGCACTTTTATGTATCCCGCTTTTTTCCCTATCTTTCATGGTTTTCAACTTTATTTTCACCCTTTAATGTTTCACAATAAATATATTGCTGCATTGTGTTACCTTCTATTTCTATCTCACACTCTTTTTGAAACCCCAGCTTTTTACATAATTGAAACGAGGCCTCATTTTCTTTCGTAAAAACGACCCTGATCTGTTGGAATCCGAGCTCCGAAACAGCATAATTCAAAACTGCCCTGCATACTTCCGCAGCATACCCTTGCCGCTGATATGGCACCGCAATCACATATCCCAGCTCCGGTGTGTCAAACCCTTCCCGACACGCCAGACCCGCCCGGCCTATCATCCTGCCGCTCCCCTTTTGAATAACGGCCCATATCCCATAACCACAGAAACGATAAACCTTTTGAATATAATCCTTAATATATGCCCGTTCCAAATCCCTGTCTTCATACAGCCCTTCCGTATAAAGGCTGACGGAAGGATCCGCGTAGACTTCATAGAGTTCTTCCAGATCATCCTCCGTGATTTCCCGCAGAATACAGCGTTCTGTCTCAAGGATGGTCCAGGGAATATCCCGAAAACGCCGATAAATTTTTTCGATATAGGAAATCGTCACTCCATCCAAAGATGTGACGGCATAGGGGATTTCCTCATAGCTCTCACCTTTATTTGCTTCATGGAGATAAAACAAAAACGGAATTCCGCACTTTGCCGCTTCCCTACAGCGTATTATACGGTCAGTCATGAAGAAAGCCTCATTCCCGTCCTTCGGCTTCCCCTGTACAATTTCTCCGTTGTAATCTTCTCTCATTTCCTCTATCCAGCTTTTGATTTCTTCTTCCGGTACCTGATCCGAAAAATCATAGCACACTGACCGGATATTGATATTCCACTCTTTCTTCCACATAATTGCAAAAATGTTCCTTTTGTTTCCGTGCACGTTCCCTATAACGTAGTATAACACAACTTGCCGTATATGCGCTGCTATTTCTTTGTTTTTTCTTTACGTCCCGACGGATTTCCGATACAATAGACTGAGGATTTTAAAAAGGAGGCATATTGCAATGGCACAAAACCCAGTTGTAACTATCACAATGGAAAACGGAGATGTCATGAAAGCAGAGCTTTATCCCGACATTGCTCCCATTTCCGTCAACAATTTTATCAGTTTAATCAATCAGGGATTTTATAACGGCCTGATCTTTCACAGAGTTATCAAAGGCTTTATGATCCAGGGCGGCTGTCCCGACGGAACCGGCATGGGCGGTCCGGGATATTCCATCCGGGGCGAATTTGCCCATAACGGTTTTCAGAATGATTTGAAGCATACGGAAGGCGTCCTCTCCATGGCGAGAGCCATGCATCCCAATTCAGCGGGAAGCCAGTTCTTTATCATGCACAAGACTTCCCCGCATCTGGATGGTGAATATGCGGCATTCGGTAAAATTATCGAAGGGATGGATGTGGTCAATCAGATTGCAGAGACTCCCACAGATTATTCCGACAGGCCTATGGAAGAACAGAAGATCAAAACTATGACAGTGGAGACATTCGGTGTGGATTATCCCGAACCGGATAAAATTCTGGCATAATTTTAAGCAGAACAAACCCCGGGTGGTGGAAGCACCCGGGGCCTGCTCTGTATATGTTAAACTAAGGGATTAGATAAACGCTTATTTATTCGACATCCTGTAATGCCGCAAAATCTTCTTCTCCCGTACGGATCTTAACAACCTTATCTACGTTGTATACAAAGATCTTGCCGTCGCCGATATGTCCGGTGTAAAGGGCTTTCTTAGCAGCCTCAATGACTTTGTCAACAGGAATTTCACTGACAACGATTTCCAGTTTTACTTTCGGTAAGAGAGTTGCATCCATTTCAACACCACGGTACATCTCGCCTGCACCTTTCTGTACGCCACAGCCCATTACCTGTGTAACCGTCATACCTGTTACACCCAGATCGTTCATAGCTTTCTTTACTTTCTCGTATCTGGACAACTTGGATATGATAACAACTTTGTAAATACCGGTCGGAGATACCACAGGTGCCTCTGCCACTTTGACCGCTGCTGCTTTCTGTGCTGCGGATGCTTCATCGTAGTTGTCTGTTCCAAGGTTTGTATTTTCATTTACATCCATTGTCATTGTATTGGAGATATCCATAATGCTGAAGCCTGAGTAAGCAGATGCAAGACCATGCTCGCAAGAGTCAAGACCTACGATTTCCTCTTCCTCACTGACTCTCAGACCCACAGTTGCTTTAATGATCAGGAATACAATCGTAATTGTAACTGCAGTCCATGCCGCTACGGATACAAAACCGATGAGCTGTTTGATCAACAGGCTGAAACCGCCGCCATAGAACAAGCCTACCAATGTATCATTGCCCGGTGCGGAAGTTGTTGCAAACAAACCGACTGCGATAGTACCCCAGATACCGTTTAAGCAGTGAACCGCTACGGCACCGACCGGATCATCAATGTGAAGTTTATAGTCTAACAGCCATACACCGAATACTACCAGAAGACCTGCTACAGCACCGATGATAATTGCACCCGTTACATCTGTAACATCACAGGGTGCGGTAATGGCAACCAGACCTGCCAGAGAAGCATTCAGGCACATGGAAACATCCGGTTTGCCATATTTAATCCATGTAAAGATCATACATACAACGGTTGCAACCGCAGGAGCAACAGTTGTTGTTACGAATACGGATCCCAGCTGCTCAACGCTTGTACAGGCTGCACCGTTAAATCCATACCAGCCAAGCCATAAGATAAAGCATCCTAAGCATCCGATCGGAAGATTATGACCGGGGAAAGCATTTACTTTTACAATCTTTCCGTTTTTATCCTTTGTGAATTTTCCGATACGCGGTCCCAAGATTTTGGCACCGATCAGTGCCGAGATACCACCGACCATATGGATTGCACAGGAACCGGCAAAATCATGAAAACCTAACTGCGCTAACCAGCCGCCGCCCCAGATCCAGTGTGCTTCAATGGGATAGATTAAAGCGGAAATCACTGCGGAGTAGATACAATAGGATAAGAATTTTGTTCTTTCTGCCATTGCACCGGAGACGATGGTTGCCGTAGTTGCACAGAACACCAGGTTAAATACAAAGTTGGACCAATCAAATTCTGCATAATTTGTGAAAATGTCAAATCCGGGTTTTCCGATAAGACCCAGCAGATCTTCGCCTAATAAAAGGCTGAAACCAATCAGGATAAATACCACTGTACCGATACAAAAATCCATCAGGTTTTTCATCAGGATGTTTCCTGCATTCTTTGCTCTGGTAAAGCCCGTCTCTACCATGGCAAATCCTGCCTGCATCCAGAATACCAGTGCGGCGCCGATCAAGAACCAGACACCGAACACTTCGCCGTTTACGGCGCTCATAATTTCTTCTGTCATAATCATTCCTCCTCAACTAAAAAATGTAAAGTATATGCTCCCACCATTCCACTTCTTTGTGGTAACACAACTTTACATTTCAATTTTTTTGAACCGAAATATCCCTTCGTTCAAAATATAAAAGGCACTGAGAACTTTCCCAGCGCCTTTGCCTGTAATGAAGTATATAGCAGAGTGAAATCAATGTCAATCCCTAATTTTAAAAAAAATTTATTTTTCTTTCCGCATTTCATATGCTTTTTTCTATTCTGTTCAAAATTTGTTCATAATTCATTTAAAGTTTTTTAATTTACATAACATCTTTTATCCATTTCTCTTCCATATACTGAAACTATACAATAAGTGTGTTAGTTATAAAACTTTTTCATAATAAATGCCGGGTGTTTTGCAATACCCGGCATCCTCCCTTTTTATCGCAAATATAAAAGGCTGCGCCAAAGGCGCAGCCCATATTTTTGTCTGAAATTAAGCCTGTCCGACAGATCCGAATAATTCCATTTTTTCTTTTACTTTTGCTTTGATAGCTTCAAAACCGGGTGCCAATAACTTACGAGGGTCAAATCCTTTTCCTTCTAAGTCTTTGCCTGCTTCGATGTATTTACGTGTAGCTTCTGCAAATACCAACTGACACTCTGTATTAACGTTGATCTTAGCAACACCTAAGGAGATTGCTTTTTTGATCATATCATCCGGAATACCTGTACCACCGTGAAGTACTAAAGGCATATCTCCTGTCTTCTGCTGGATGGCATCCAATACATCAAACTGAAGGCCTGCCCAGTTTGCGGGATATTTGCCATGGATATTGCCGATACCTGCTGCCAGGAAATCGATGCCAAGATCTGCAATTCTCTTGCATTCATCGGGATCTGCACATTCGCCCATACCGATAACGCCGTCTTCTTCTCCACCGATGGAACCAACTTCTGCTTCGATGGAAATGCCTTTGTCATGAGAAGCTTTTACCAATTCTGTTGTCTTGGCAATGTTCTCCTCAATCGGATAATGAGATCCGTCAAACATTACGGAAGAGAAACCTGCTTCGATACATTTGTAGCAGTGATCATATGAACCGTGATCTAAGTGAAGTGCTACAGGAACTGTAATGTTCAGGTCCTTGATCAAACCGTTAACCATACCAACGACTGCGTCATAACCGCCCATATATTTGCCTGCACCTTCGGAAACACCAAGGATAACGGGAGAGTTGTTCTCCTGAGCTGTTAATAAGATTGCTTTTGTCCACTCTAAGTTGTTGATGTTGAACTGACCAACAGCATAGTGGCCTGCTTTTGCTTTTTTAAGCATTTCTGTTGCTGAAACTAACATTTCGTTTACCTCCGTTTTATTATATTATTAAAATAATAACATTTTTACCGTGTTTATTATACCTTATCTTTTTTTAAAATGGAATAAGAAGATGTAAATTTCTCACTTTTTCCTGTCGGGAATAACCAAATGAAGCCCCTGGCACTCATTTTTGATGGATACGTCTTTATGTTTTCCGCCAAATTCACCGTCCAGGGTCCAGGGAATCTCTTCATCCGCCTCAATCTGAACGGAAGCAGTCTTAAAGCACTGCATATAATCACTGTGGATTTTATGTCCCAGAATAGAAGTCAGAATCAGATTGAGCTCTATCATATTGTAAGGCATTTTAATCAGTGTCACCTCAAAGAGTCCGTCATTCAGATCCACATTTTTACCGGTAATTTTGGAAAAGCCGCCTACGGAACGGGAATTGGTTACCATTCCAAACATATAATCCCCCTCCAGCGTCTGTCCGTTGCAATTGATCCGCAAATGGTAGCACGGAACGGAGCTGATCCTTTTGGCTCCTTCCAGCACGTAAGCAAGATGCCCCAGTACGTTTTTAATCTGCTGATTGGTTTCATAAGACACATCCGTAAACAACCCAAAGGCAGCAATATAAACAAAGATATCATCGTTAAATGCACCCACATCACAGGCATAATTTCTGCCGTTTACGATATCCATTGCCGCTTTTATCATATTTCCGGATATTTTCAGACTGCGGGCAAAATCATTTGTGGTTCCGGCCGGCACATAACCGATGGGAATCCGATCCTGACGCATCATCATTCCCGTAACCACTTCATCTAAGGTTCCGTCCCCTCCGCTGCATACAACCAGGTCAAAGTCACCGCTTCTGGTCATAACCGCCTCTTTTCCGTCCCCGGGCTTTTGCGTAGGTCTCGCTGTAACAGTGTATCCCGCTTTTGTAAAAATATCAATGATATCCAGCAGATTACTTCGGATCTGTGCTTTACCCGCATGCGGATTGTATATAAAAAGCAATTTCTTTTCCATTTTAACCTCCGTAAAACCGAAAAGGGAACACTGCTATGTGTCCCCTTATATCACATTCTTGTGAGCATTACTCTTTTTCATTTCCACTGATGTAATTTTCAAGATTAGCGACCGCAGCCTCCTCATCTTTTCCATTAGCAGTTACGGTAACTTCTTCTCCCATATTGAGCCCCAAACTCATCATTCCCATAATACTTTTTGCATTTACCTTTTTACCCTCTGCCTCAATGTAGATCTCGCTGTCAAACATACTGGCTTTTTGAACGAGAACTGCGACAGGTCTCGCCTCCAGTCCGTTTGCCAACTGAATTTGCATGGATTTTTGAATCATTTCTATTCCTCCTAATTCAACCTTAATCGCTCTGCAAGCTCACTCAACTTTCGTAATCTGTGATTTACGCCGGATTTACCGACAGGGGGATTTAATAATTCCGATAATTCTTTGAGCGTTGCCTCCGGATAATCCAGACGCAACTGTGCCATTTCCCTTAGATTTGCAGGAAGCTTTTGCAATCCCATATGTTTCTGAATATACAGAATGTCCTCCACCTGTCTTGCGGCCGCATTTACGGTTTTCGTAATATTTGCCGCCTCGCAGTTTACTCTGCGGTTTATAGAATTACGCATTTCTTTATAAATGCGAGTATTCTCCAGTTCCATCAATGCGATATGTGCTCCCATCAGCCCCAGAAGATCTACAATCGCCTCTCCGTCTTTCAGATATACCACGTGATACTTCTTACGGATTACTTTTTTCGCTTCTATATCAAATTCCTGCAATATCGTAATCAGATATCGGGCCTGTGACTCTCTGTCGCAGACAAACTCCATATGATAACCCTTTTCAGGATTGCTCATAGACCCGGCTGCCAGATAGATTCCTCTCAGATAAGCACGTCTGCAACAATCCTTTTTCAATAAAATGGGATTCGCGACGCCGCCCATATCCCCATAGCTTCCCGTTACTTCATCATAAAGTTTTAATGCCATGAGAACCTCATTTGCTTTTCTCCAATCCTCTATCTTTAACTCATAGACCAGATTTTTGGATTGTTTGGAATGTTTCCGCACGCAAACACCAGAATATATATTAAATGTTTTTTTCAATAATGTAAAGCACTTTATTGAAATTATCTTATTTTCCGTTGAAATCCCTATGACAGGGCGACCATTCTCCTGCCCCGTAATATAGCCGCAATATTCAAAAATCGCAGCCAATTCCGCAAGCTGGCAATGTCTGGCAGTTCCTGTCGCCATGATCAATTCTTCTTTTACCTGTCTGGAAAAAGACATATATCCACCTTTCATTTGTTGCTTCTGTCAGCATCCCGATGCATCAGGGTCAGCCCGTACTCACCCTGATCTTTCATTCGTTCATAAAGCGCATTGGCAAGCGTCACGCTTCGATGCCTGCCTCCTGTACAGCCGATACCGATCACCAGCCGGTACTTTCCTTCTTTGATATAATTGGGAACCAAAAACTGTACCATATCCACCAGTTTATCCAGAAACATCTCCGCCTCCGGAAAACCCATCACATAATCCCTGACTTCTTTATCGTTTCCTGTTTTGAATTTCAACTCTTCAATATAAAACGGATTGGGCAGAAAACGCACATCAAAAACCAGATCCGCCTCCAACGGGATCCCGTGCTTGAATCCAAAGGACATAACCTGTATCATCAAAGAATTATATGATTCGTTTTTAACAAATATCCTATCAAGTTCTTCCTTTAATTCTCTGGTCAGAAGGCTGGAGGTATCGATCACATAATCCGCACGTTTGTGTATCCCCTGTAAAATCCGCCTTTCCTTTTGTATGCTTTCCTCGGTACTGCTGCCCTCAATGGGATGAACCCGTCTGCTTTCTTTATATCTCTTGATCAGAACCTCATCTGAAGCATCCATAAACAGAATTTCATACTGTAGTCCGTTTTTTTTCATAGAATCCAGCGTCTGGTCTATTTCACGAAAAGACTTATCGGAGCGGACATCCAACCCCAATGCCACCTTTGTAATCTCACTTTTGGGAAGAGTAATCAGCTCCACAAATGTACTGATCAGTGCCGGCGGCAGATTATCCACACAATAGAAGCCCTCATCTTCCAGCATTTTCATGGCGGTTCGCTTTCCCGCGCCGCTCATTCCCGTTACCACTACAAACTTCATCTTATCTTCCTTTCGCCCGGTCCGCCCGTCAGAAACTGCCGATTCTGATGATTTCAGGCTCCAGCGTAACCGAAAACTGCTCCTCAACTTTTTCTGCGACTTCATCCATCAATTCCGAAATATCTGCTGCCGTTGCATTTCCGACATTTATGATAAACCCGCAATGCTTTTCCGAAACCTGTGCGCCTCCGATCCGATATCCTCTAAGTCCCGCATCCATGATCAATTTCCCCGCAAAATATCCTTCAGGTCTTTTAAAAGTACTGCCTGCGCTGGGATATTCCAAAGGTTGTTTACTCCTGCGCCTGCTGCAGAAATCTTCCATTTTTTCCTGTATGGCCGAAGCATCCCCCCATGTCAGGGTCATTTGCGCCTCCAACACAATAAACGGTCTGTTTTTGATAATACTGGTACGATAACCGAATTCCATGGTGTCGTTATCCAGTTCCAGTATCTCTCCGTCTTCCGTCATAACCGTTACCCGGGATATGACTTTTTTCATCTCACCGTCATAGGCTCCGGCATTCATAACGACCGCCCCTCCTATGGTTCCCGGTATTCCCGATGCAAATTCCAGGCCTGTCAGCCCGCTTTTGGCTGCCGTTTTTGCAACTGTCGAAAGAAGTGCGCCGGCCTGTGCTGTAATCACTTCCCCTTCGACCTCAACCCGGTCAAAGCGGCTGCCCAGATGAAGAATGACTCCTTCATACCCTTTATCGCCCACCAGCAGATTGCTTCCGTTTCCCAATATAAAATATGACCGTTCCGTCTGTTTTAAATATCTGATAATCTTCGCAAGCTCTTCGGAGGAACTGATCTCCACGAAGAAATCCGCATTTCCTCCCACACGGAAGGTTGTGTGCTTTGCCATGGGCTCATCCCTTTTGACACATTCCTCCGGAACCTGTAATTTTAAAAATTCATATAATGCCGTATCCAACTGTCCACCTGCTATTCTTTTACTATATGGTATGTTGCTTTCCGTTAATTATGCCGTGGACTAAGCAAGTACCAATTTTGCGGCACCGTAAATTCCCGCATCGTTCCCCAGCGTTGCCAGCGTAAACTGCACATCACGGCTTGCATGGAATACATAAGGTGTATAATTTTTACGGATATAGTCCAACAGTACTTCTCCTGCCTTGGATACCCCGCCGCCGATAACAAAAGCCTCCGGGTTGACAACACAGGCTACTCCCGCAAGTCCTTTACCCAGATATTCGCCAAACTGCTCAGCAATCTCAAGCGCCACTTCGTCTCCTGCCTTTACAGCATCCCAGACATCCTTCGCACTGACCTCTCCCGCTTTCAGGCAGGTAGGTTTTGTATTTTTGGCCAAAGTCCGGTTTGCGAGTCTGACCACACCGGTCGCGGAAGCATACTGCTCCAGACATCCGATATTGCCACAGCCGCAGACTTCCGTCTCTTCATCATTGACATGGATATGTCCGATTTCTCCCGCTGCTCCTTTGGCTCCTGTCAGGATTTCTCCGTCCATAATAATGCCGCCGCCGACACCGGTTCCCAAAGTAACCATAACAATACTTTCGAATCCCTGTCCGCCGCCTTTCCACATTTCACCGAGAGCAGCCACATTTGCATCATTGCCGCCCTTTACCGGAATGCCATCCAAAAGGTTTCCCAATTCCTCATTGATATTAAGTACGCCCCAGCCCAGATTAACGCATTTATGAACGATACCCTTTGCATCCACAGGCCCCGGAACACCGATTCCGACGCCGACGACATCGGCCTTTTGGATCGATTTTTCTTCCATTTTGCCTTTTACCGCTCCGGCAATGTCCGGAAGGACATTCACTCCGCCGTTTTCCGTACGGGTTTTGATCTCCCATTTATCCAGCACATTTCCTGCCGTGTCAAACAACCCCATTTTAATGGTGGTTCCGCCTACATCCACTCCAAAGCTATATTTTGCCATTTCCACAACTCTCCTTTATCTTTCCATTCTCTGCCGTTTCCGCAAACAGTCTTTTTGTTTTATTCATCACGTTTTTTTGCAAGGTTGCTCTGCACTCTTGCATATAATTCCTGTGCCGCATTGTAACCCATTTTCTTCTGACGATGGTTAATGGCTGCAGACTCGCAAATAATTGCCAGGTTACGTCCCGGTCTGATGGGAATGTTGTGGCATACCAGTTTATTTCCCAGATATTCCGTATATTCCTCTTCCAGTCCCAAACGGTCATATTCTTTGTCTTTATCCCAATCTTCCAATCTGATCACAAGATCGATCTGGCTTGTCTCCTTAACACTGGATACACCAAACAGGGCCTTCACATCCACGATACCGATACCGCGAAGTTCAATAAAATATTTGGTGATTTCCGGTGCGGAACCCACCAGAGTATCTTCGCTGACTTTACGGATCTCCACTACGTCATCCGTTACCAGACGATGTCCTCTCTTGATCAGTTCCAGCGCAGCTTCGGATTTACCGATCCCGCTTTCACCGGTGATCAATACACCCTCGCCGTATACGTCCACCAAAACCCCATGCACGGAAATACAGGGGGCAAGCTGTACGTTCATCCAACGGATAATCTCCGCCGTAAATGCCGATGTTGCTTTTTTAGTCATGAGAAGCGGAATTTTCTTCTCCAGCGCAATTTTTAAAAACAGCGGATCCGGCTGTAATTCACGACAGAACACAATAACGGGAATCGGACAGGATAACAACTTATTATAAATCTCCAGCTTTCTGTCATCTTCCATACTGTCCATATAAGTATATTCCACAAATCCGATGATCTGCAGACGCGTTGCTTCATAATGTTCAAAATATCCTGCCAGCTGCAGTGCCGGTCTGTTAATATCCGGCTGTGTTACTTTTACTTCACTGATATCCAGTTCCGGTGTCAAATTCTCCAATTTAAATCTTTCGATAATTTTTTCAAGCTTAATACTTGCCATATGTTTCCCTCTCTTTACTGTTCGTTTTATGCTGTATACCGAATCACGGCTTTACCCATTAGTTTCATCATAGCATAGATTTTTTAGTCCCGCAACGGAGTATCCGGATGAAAAAAGCGGTAAATTTCTTCCGCCTGTCCGGCGGGGATTTCCGGCACTTTTTCCAATTCCGCTATTTCCGCCTGCCTGATCTCTTCAATGGATTTAAAATACCGCATCAATGCTTTTCTTCTGGACGGTCCGATTCCTTTAATATCATCCAAAACGGAATGCACGCTTTCGCTGCGGCGCAGGGATCTGTGATATTCAATGGCAAACCGGTGCGCCTCATCCTGGATTCTCGTGATCAGCTTGAATCCTTCCGAATCCCTTTCAATGGGAATTTCTTCATTATTAAAATATAATCCTCTCGTCCTGTGGTGGTCGTCCTTCACCATGCCGCAGACCGGAATGTCGATATGCAGGCTTTCCAACACTTCTTTGGCAATATTGACCTGTCCTCTGCCTCCATCCATCAGTAGCAGATCCGGAAATTTGGTAAAGCTTCCAAAGGTTTCATCCATCTGTTTTTCCTGATACTGTTTCTTTTCTTCCAGCCCGTGTAGGAATCTCCGGGTAAGCACCTCCCGCATGCAGGCATAATCATCGGGTCCGTCTACAGACTGAATGCGGAATTTCCGGTAATCACTGCGGCGGGGTTTCCCTTTTTCGTAAACGATCATGGAACCGACGTTTTGGAATCCGCTGATATTACTGATATCAAAAGCTTCGATCCTGTCAATCCGCTCAAGTCCGATGGCAGAAGCGATTTCCTTAACCGCGCCGATTGTTCTGCCTTCCTCCCGCTTCAGCCTTTCTTTATCCTTGCTTAAAACCATTTCCGCATTTTTCGCCGCCAGAAGAACCAGTTTTTCCTTACTGCCGATTTTTGGCACAACCAGATGCACCCTGGAACCCTTACGATTGGAAAGCCACTGCTCGATCAATGCACTGTCCTCTATCTCCTCCTGCAGCATGATCGTGCGGGGCAGATAGGGTGTTCCCGCATAAAACTGCTTGATAAAGTTCTCCATCACTTCGTTCTTTGGCATTTCCGCCACATTTGTCATATAAAAATGTTCTCTCCCGATCAGTTTCCCGCCCCGGACAAAAAACACCTGCATAACCGCATCTTTTTCATCGGAAGCCATGGCGATCACATCCTTATCCTCCTCGGAGCTTTCCGTAATCTTCTGCTTCTGGGCAACGGATTTCACACTGTTTAACAAATCGCGGCAGCGGATTGCCTCTTCAAAATCCATGGCCTCGGATGCCGCCGTCATCTTTTCTTCCAGACTTCTCAAGATCGGCGCATAATGCCCGTTCAGAAATTCCAGCGCACCTTCTATCTGCCTTCCGTACTCTTCTTCACTGATTTTTCCCGTACAGGGAGCGCTGCATTGCTTCATATGATAATTCAGACAGGGTCTGTCCTTCCCCGCATCCCTCGGCAGCACCTTTCGGCAGGTCCGCAGACGGAACAGTTTGTTGAGCAGCTCGATCGTATCCTTGACGCTTCCCGCACTGGTATAAGGTCCGAAATACTTGGATTTGTCCTTCTTCATGGTTCTGGAAAATACCAGCCTCGGAAAAGCCTCTCCCATGGTCACTTTCATATAAGGATACGTTTTATCATCCTTCAGCATGGTATTGTATTTGGGTCTGTGCTCTTTGATCAGATTATTTTCCAAAACCAACGCTTCCAGCTCGGAATCTGTCACAATATATTCGAAATGATCAATCTGGGAAACCATTTTCTGTATTTTGACGGTCTTTTTTGTCCCGGCACGAAAATAAGAGTGCACACGGCGGTTTAAATTGATCGCCTTGCCCACATAAATAATGGCATCATATTTGTCATGCATGATATAGACTCCCGGATCGGGCGGAAGCTTCTTTAATTCTTCTTCAATATCAAACATAATCCCTCTCATAGTCTGCAAATTGTATTTTTATAAATATACAGAGCTGTCACATTAACAAAATGAATGTCTATTTTGTTAATGTGGCAGCCCCTTCGTCTTCTGACCGCACCTTTGTCGCAATGTCCTTATGATTGCTCCGTCAAGGTGTGGAATCCTCTTCGGTTTCTCCTAATTCAATTTCCTCCGTTTCGGTTTCGGGCGCATAGGATAAAGAAACTTCTATGTTGTCAAAAGGATTTTCTTCTTCCTTTTCCTTTTCCTCTTCCGATTCCGGTTCCGGTATTCCTTTTTCCTTGCGGTAGATTTCCATAAATTCTTTACCGGTAATGGTTTCTTTCTCTATCAGATGTGCGGCGATCTTATCCATCACCTCACGGTTTTCTTTGAGTAAGTCCTTAGCTTCTTCATAGCACGCCTTCAGAATGTTCATTACCTCTTCGTCAACGGCAGCCGCCGTTACATCGGAACAATTCAACGATGTGCGGCCGTCCAGATAACGGCTTTCCACAGTCTCCAGTCCCATCAGACCGAAACGCTTGCTCATGCCGTATTGGGTAACCATACTGCGGGCAATGTCCGTCGCCTTTTCGATATCGTTGGAAGCTCCGGTGGTTACCGTCTCAAATACCAGCTCTTCCGCCGCACGTCCGCCCAACAGTCCTACCAGCATATCATGCAGCTCCGCTTCGGTATTCAGATATTTTTCTTCTTCCGGCACATGCATAACATATCCCAGCGCACCCATGGTACGTGGAACAATGGTAATCTTCTGTACCGGTTCGGAGTTTTTCTGCAATGCGGAGATCAGCGCGTGACCCACCTCATGATAAGAAACGATCTTTCTTTCCTGCTCGCTCATAATGCGGTCTTTCTTTTCTTTTCCGACCAGAACAACCTCTACGGCATCAAACAGATCTTTCTGGCAGACCGCCTTTCTGCCCTCTTTTACCGCATTGATGGCAGCCTCGTTGATCATATTGGCCAGATCGGATCCGACGGCTCCGCTGGTCGCCAATGCAATTGCATCCAGATCCACGCTGTCATCCAGAAGTACATCTTTGGAATGTACTTTCAAAATATCCACGCGTCCCTTCAGATCCGGTTTATCCACAATAATACGTCTGTCAAAGCGTCCCGGACGCAGCAACGCTTTATCCAGAATCTCCGGTCTGTTGGTTGCCGCCAAAATCAGGATACCTTTTGAGGAATCAAAACCGTCCATCTCGGAAAGGAGCTGATTCAATGTCTGCTCTCTTTCTTCATTTCCTCCGCCGTACTTGGAATCACGGCTTCGCCCGATGGCATCAATCTCATCGATAAAAATGATGCACGGCGCATTTTTCTGTGCTTCTTTAAACAGATCCCTCACACGGGATGCACCGACACCCACATATAATTCTACAAAATCCGAACCTGCCAGAGAGAAAAACGGTACATGGGCTTCTCCTGCAACCGCCTTCGCCAGCAACGTCTTACCGGTTCCGGGAGGTCCTACCAGCAGCGCACCTTTTGGCAGCTTTGCGCCGATCTGGGTATATTTGCCCGGATTATGCAGGAAATCCACAACCTCCTGCAGAGACTCCTTCGCTTCCTCCTGACCGGCTACATCTTTAAATGTAACTCCCGTTTCCTTTTGGACATAAACCTTTGCGTTGCTCTTGCCCACGCCCATGGGTCCGCCGCTTCCGCCCATTTTGCGGAACGCAAACATCAGCAGTGCATAAAGAAGAATGACCGGAAGTACCCAGCTGAGGATATTAATAATAAAGCCGGAATTATCCGGTATTTCTTTGGTGTATTCCACTCCGTGCTCATCCAGAAGGGCATACAGATTGTCATCTTCCAGATTACCCGTATAATAGGTTTCCATCGGCGGAGTTCCGCCAAGTACGGCATTACCGCTTACTTCTTCCTTTTTCTCTTTCGGCGTAATCTGAATCTGTGTATCGGTTATCACAACACTTTTGACCTGGTCTTCCCTTACCATCTGCAAAAACGTGCTGTAAGCCACTTCTTCGTTGGAACCGGACATCATATTCATAAACAGACTCATTCCCATGAGCGTTACGAGCACCGCAATCAACAGCATAAATAAACTCTGTTTTTTCTGGGGCCCGTTGCCTCCGCCCTGATTTTGATTGTTCTGATTATTATTTTGATTATTGGGTTGATTATTATTCTCCATATTGTTCCTCCAAACAGTCTGCTACTATTATAAAATCTGATTTTCCATAAATCAATACAAACATTGTGAATTTTGCGTGTCTCTTCTTAAACTTTTCTAAACTTTTTTCAACTTTTTTGATGCAAATCCTAGATTTTAGACAAGCTTCATTGTATAATACATGAGTATATTAGGAGGACTATTTCATGGCAGTAAAATATGTTTTTGTAACAGGCGGTGTTGTATCCGGACTCGGAAAAGGAATAACCGCCGCATCTTTAGGAAGATTATTAAAGGCGCGTGGCTACAAGGTTACCATGCAGAAATTTGATCCTTATATCAATATCGATCCCGGAACCATGAACCCCATTCAGCATGGTGAGGTTTTTGTTACCGATGACGGTGTGGAAACCGATTTGGATCTGGGACATTATGAACGTTTTATTGACGAAAGCCTGGATAAAAATTCCAACGTTACCACGGGTAAAGTCTATTGGTCTGTTCTGCAAAAGGAACGCCGGGGTGACTACGGCGGAGGTACCGTACAGGTAATTCCTCATATTACGAACGAGATCAAGAGCCGTTTCTACCGTAACTTCAGCGATGATGATATGCGTATTGCGATCATTGAAGTAGGCGGAACCGTAGGCGATATCGAAAGCCAGCCTTTTCTGGAATCCATTCGTCAGTTCCAACACGAGGTCGGACACGACAATGCGATTTTGATTCACGTGACTCTGATCCCTTATCTGAGTGCTTCTCAGGAAATGAAGACCAAACCCACCCAGGCATCTGTTAAGGAGCTGCAGGGTATGGGTATCCAGCCGGATATTATCGTATGCCGGAGTGAACATCCGTTGGATCAGCAATTGAAGGACAAGATCGCTCTGTTCTGTAACGTGCCGAACAATCATGTACTGCAGAATCTGGATGTGGAGCATTTATATGAAGCTCCTCTGGCACTGGAAAAAGAAAAAATTGCCGATGTTGTCTGCGAATGTCTCCATCTGAATTGTCCGGATCCCGATCTTTCCGATTGGAAGGATATGGTGGAACAGCTTCGCAACCCCAAACACGAAGTAACCATCGCCCTGGTAGGAAAATACATCCAGCTCCACGATGCTTATCTGAGTGTTGTGGAAGCTTTAAAACACGGCGGTATTTTTATTAATACCACTGTCAATATCAAATGGGTCGATTCCGAAACCGTTACCGACGAAAATGTGGGAGAAATCCTTAATGGTGTCAATGGTATTCTGGTTCCCGGCGGTTTTGGCAACCGCGGTATCGAAGGCAAGATCAAAGCCATCACTTATGCGAGAGAAAATAATATTCCTTTCCTCGGACTCTGCCTCGGTATGCAGTTAGCCATTGTAGAATTTGCAAGAAATGTCGTAGGTTTCAATGATGCCCACAGTGAAGAGCTGGATCCCAGTACCACACATCCCGTTATCGCTTTGATGCCGGATCAGAATGGTATCGAAGATATCGGCGGTACTTTGCGGCTCGGTTCCTATCCATGTGTTTTGGACAAGAATTCCAAAGCATATACCCTGTACGGGCAGGAAACCATTCACGAAAGACATCGTCACCGTTATGAAGTAAACAACGATTATCGTGCTGCTTTGACAGAAAAAGGCATGAAGTTATCGGGTATTTCTCCCGACGGACGTATTGTGGAAATGTGTGAGCTCCCGTCCCATCCTTTCTTCGTTGCGACTCAGGC
The DNA here is from genome assembly GCA_051877575.1 of Lachnospiraceae bacterium. Classification (GTDB taxonomy): domain Bacteria; phylum Bacillota; class Clostridia; order Lachnospirales; family Lachnospiraceae; genus UBA2882. The sequence goes on from JBJEJA010000035.1 coordinate 68,155, forward strand.
TCATCCCGAATTCAAGAGCCGTCCCAACAGACCTCATCCTTTATTCAAAGGATTTGTGGAAGCCGCATTGGAACAAAGCCAGAAATAAATCGAAGCAAAGAGAAAGGGCTGTCGTATGAATGTTTTCATTCACACGGCAGCCCCTTTTATATGGGTGACTGAAGTAACTATTGATTCATCTGATCTAAAACTTCCTGCAATTTATCAAAATCTATCGTACCGTCCTGGAAGCTGACCAGAGCGCGGAGCGGTGTGTACTGCATCATGGCATCCTGCATCGCCTTGGAGGAACTACCAAGGCCTTCTCCTTCCGTAGTTGCATTTGTGTCGCAGGCTTCGATCATCGTACACGCAGCATACAAAGGCTCCAGATATTTGGCAGCCTTTTCATCTTTGTTGATATCACCAAAGGTCGTATTCAGATGATATTTTCTCTGTATCTTCCTCGTTGACTCCACATAGACCGTATCTTCCAGACGAATATCTCTTGATGAAGCCGCCACGCAGATACGGAAATCTCCGCTTTCCACATGAAACTCGCCGATCTGCACATTGTAATACGCAAATGCTCTTGCATCTAATGTAAAAGTCACTGTCTTCGTCTCTCCGGGAGCCAGTTCGATCTTTTCAAAACCTTTTAACTCTTTTTCCGGACGGATGGCGGTACTCTCTTCATCCCAAACATACAGTTGCACCGTTTCCTTTCCTTTTACATTTCCTACATTGGTAATGTCCGCGGAAACGGTTAACACTTCCGTATCTTTCATGGACTTTTTATCCAATTTCAGATTGGAATATGCAAACTCGGTATAGCTGAGTCCGTATCCGAAGGGGAAAAGCACATCCATTTTCTTCTTATCATAATAGCGGTATCCCACAAATACGCCTTCTCTGTATTCCACCTCATCTTCTTCGCCGATATAGAACAAATAAGAAGGATTATCCTCCAGCTTGTGGGGGAAAGTTTCAGCCAGTTTTCCGCTGGGATTCACTTCTCCGAAAAGAATGCGGTATTCCGCTTCTCCCACCGCTTCACCGCCAAGATACGCTTCCAACACACCTTTTACCCGGGGCAGCCACGGCATTTCCACCGGAGAACCGTTGTGCAGTACCACCACTACATTAGGCTGCACCTTTGCAACTTCTTCAATCAAATGATTTTGGCTGATAGGCATCTGCATATGCACTCTGTCATATCCTTCGGACTCAAACATATCGGGAAGACCCGCAAAGATAACCGCAACTTCTGCCGCTTTGGCAGCCTCAACCGCCTCTGCCACAAGCTTTTCATCAATCTTATCCTCCGCATCGTCATATCCCTGCGAATATGTCACATTAGGCAGTTCTTTTGCCATTTCCCATGCTCCGGTCACCTTGAAGCTGTTGATATGGGAACTTCCTCCGCCCTGATATCTGGGTTTTTTGGCGTACTGACCGATAAAAGCGATTTTCTGTTCTTTCTTCAAAGGGAGAACGCCTTCATTCTTTAATAATACCAGGGACTCCTCCGCTACCTTTCTGCTGAAATCATGCTGTGCCTGTCTGTCAAACACCGCCTTTTCATCTCTGTTCTCCACATAGCGGTATACGATTTCCAGAATGCGGATGACGGTTCGATCCAAAACTGCCTCATCCAGACTTCCGTCTTTTACCGCCTTCTCTATCAACTTATCATTGACGCCACAGGATGGGGGCATTTCCAAATCAAGTCCCGCTTTCACACCTGCCACACGGTCATTGACCGCACCCCAGTCGCTGACAACAAATCCGTCAAATCCCCATTCATCGCGAAGCACATCTGTCAGGAGCATTTTGTTTTCTGCGGCATAGGTTCCGTTTATTCTATTGTACGAGCACATAACCGTCCATGGCTTTGCTTTTTTTACGGCAGTTTCAAACGCAGGCATATAGATCTCACGCATGGTTCTTTCATCCATTTTGGAATCGGAAGACATTCTTCTGGTTTCCTGGCTGTTTGCCATAAAATGTTTGATGCTGGTTCCCACGTGCTTACTTTGTACCCCTTTGATATAGCTGGCAGCCATTTCTCCCGCTACATAGGGATCCTCGGAATAATATTCAAAATTGCGTCCGCAAAGCGGAGAACGTTTTATATTTACGGCAGGTCCCAGGATCACACCGACACCTTCTGCCTGACATGCTTCACCGATTGCCTGACCCATTTTATTTAATAAGTCTCTGTCAAAAGATGCGGCAGATGCACAACCGGCCGGATAGCAGACTGCCACAATGCTGTCATTCACACCCAGATGATCACCTTCGTCCCTCTGCTTACGGAGTCCGTGAGGGCCATCTGATACCATCATTGCAGGCACGCCCAATCTCTTGACCGCCTTCGTATGCCAAAAATCTCCTCCCGAACAAAGAGAGGCTTTCTCTTCCAAAGTCATCTGTGCAACAATTTCTTCAATCTCTTTTCTTGTCATCTGTTCATACCCCTTTCTGACAGTTATTCCTGCCGTTCCTTTCTGTTTCTATGCTAACAGATTCCCTACCGCCGCACTATCCCGTTTTTTGACTTGTTTTTAGGTCGATATTGACTTTTTTCTGTGCTCATGCTACTTTTTTGAAAGGAGGAATGTCTATGAACATTTATCACGAACAGGTAAAAACCGATGCTGCCCTGCCGATGCGCTTCGACATCTATTCCACCGAAGGAGAACTGATTCCGATGCACTGGCACAACAGCCTGGAAATTATTTACATCCTCCACGGAAACATGGAAGTCACCATACGCGATCACTCCACCAGACTTTTCCCAAATGATTTTATGATCATTAACTCCAGGGAAATCCACGGCACCCGATGCATCGGTCCGACAAAGGTATTTCTAATACAGATTCCCTACCGCTTTTTAAAAGATCATATACCGGAATACGATTTTATCCGCTTTCGGGATTCCAGCGGTCCCTTCAGTTTTCCCGGGGAAAACAGCTTAAAACCGATTTTCGACCGGATGGCGGGATTGTTCTCGGATACCGATACGGAAGGCCGTCTCCGGCTGACCTCCCTTTTATACGGATTACTGGCAGAATTGGTATCCGGCTACATGATCCGCCTGACGGAGAATGACAAAATGAAATCCGACAAAAACTTTTACCGGCTCTCTACCCTGATGGACTATGCCGAACACCACTACAAAGAGCCGATCGGCATTTCCGATGCCGCACAACTTCTGCATTTGGATGAAGCCTACTTTTGCAGATTTTTCAAAAAATATATGGGACAGACCTTTCTGGAATATATCAATTCCATTCGATTAAGACATATTTGCGAAGATATGATCCAGACGGATTTGCCGCTAATGGACATTTTGGAAAAGCATGGTTTCCAGAATTATAAAGTTTTTTCCAAACTGTTCAAAGAAACTTATGACATGACACCAAGGCAAAAACGGGCGGAATGGAACAGTCAGTTTTCATAGTTCAAAAAAAGGACATCGATCAACTATCGATGTCCTTAAAAATTTCTTTCATATATTACTCATAAATCTGGAACATATTGGTCTGCGTTGTCAGATTATCCGCTACCTGGTTCAGACTTTCCGTTGCCGACTTAATCTCGCCGATTGTCGCTGCAAGCTCTTCTGCGGAAGCAGCTGTTTCCTGTGTGGCTGCCGCATTTTCTTCGGCTATCGCCGAAAGGCTTTCCACGGAAGACATTACCTGACCTCTTGCATTATCCAAAACCTTCGTATTGGTTGCAATGGTGTCGATACCGTCTACCGTTACCTGCAGACCACCGTTGACTTTGTCAAATACACGTTTCGTCATTTCTACTTTATCGGCCTGCAATCCGATAATTGCATCTACCGTATTCATCGTCTTAACTGCCTGCTGGGTATCTTCCAACAGATTGTTGATAATCCCTTCAATCGTTTTCGCGGATTGATTGGACTGTTCTGCCAGATTCTTAATCTGTTCCGCAACAACCGCAAATCCGCGGCCGCTCTCTCCCGCTCTCGCCGCCTCAATGGAAGCATTCAATGCCAAGAGGTTTGTTTCATTTGCAATAGATGCGATCAATTCGGTAGCTTTATGTATTTCCTGTGCGGATTCATTGGTGGTATTAGTCTGTTCATAAATAACCGCAATCTGGCTTTTTACTTTCTGGGAGATTGCTTCCAGCTCACCTACGGTTTCCACACCTTCCTGTCCGGCAGCTTTCATCTGATCGGCATTTGCCAACAGACGTTCCACAGCTCTGGATGTTTCTTCAATTTCCTCTCCGATCTGAATAACCGCATCGGTAACCGATTGTGTTTCTGCCGCCTGTGTTGTTGCACCGTTTGCCATATCCGTCATGGATCTTGCCACATCATCGGAAGCATTGCTGGTCTGTTCGGCCATTTTATCCAGACGGTTGGATGCGTCTACGATAACATCGGAAGTATTTCCCACCTGACCGATTACGCCTTTCAGTGAATTGATAACGTTATCGGCATGTTTTGCCAGCGTACCCATCTCGTCTTTTCTGCCCAGATCCCTTTTATCGATACCATGTGTCAGATTGCCTTCCGCCGCCGCGTCCAGTGATTGAATAACGCGGTTAATGGAATTTACCAGACTCCATACAAACAATCTCATAATAATAGCAACTACGATTGCGGTAATTACGGAAATCAGCACAATATGCCTGAGCATCGACGGAGCATTCTCCTTGCCCATTACGAGCAATGCCGCAATGCTTATCTCAATACCCGCGATAATAATCGGCGCTATGGTAAAAAACATAAGTTTTGTCTTCATTGTAAATACGGAATCCGTAGTTCTGATTTTCTTTCCTTTCATCATGTAACCCTCTCTTATAATGCTGCTTTTATATTGTCCAATGTAACTTTAAAGAAAAAATCTTTATATACAGTTATCTTATCACGAATTCCCTCTTTTTGAAAGTCCTATCTATATATAAATTTCAGGTACTTTTTTCATATAATTTGCATACTGTTTTCTTCATTTCAGTATATAATGCGGTTTCTTCCTTCCTCTTTCCCCCGATACAACAGATCATCCGCTTCTTTAATCAGCAAATCCATATTTTCTCCCGCTTTATATTCCGCCATACCGAAAGTCATCGTCACGGAAAAACTGTATTCCTCATAGGCAAATGTAATATGACGCAGTTCATCTGTGAGCGCTTCCAGATCGGATAGCGCTTCTTTTTTATCCTCCCGGTAAACAAGCAGGAATTCCTCACCTCCCCATCTGACGGAAAAGCCCTTTCCTTTCAAATGCTTTTTAAACAGCTCCGCTACGGTTACAAGCACCATATCGCCGCATTCATGTCCGTATTGGTCGTTCACGTTTTTAAAGAAATCAATATCTCCCAGGGCAACCGTTACCGCACTTTTGCTGTTTCTGTCCGCCCCTTCCATATATTTCTCCAGTTCAATACGTCCCGCCCTTCGGTTGAAAAGTCCGGTAAGCGGGTCGTTGGAAATCAGGTCTTTGATGGTTTTTCCCACATCAACCGCATGGCGCCCCATCTCTCCGATCTCGTCATTCCGTTTCAGCACAACCTCCGGCATCTGTCCGCCGAAGTTATTCTCTGCCAACCCGCCGATATAACACCGTATCTTATCCAGTCTGTCAACAATATTTCTGGCGTATGCGGAAGCGATCGCCAATATGATCAAAAGCGCCAGTATAAATACAATGACTATTTTTGCCACGATCGTCCTGACATTGGAAGCAACGCTTTCATTTGTCATACCGGCAAATACCATGCCGCACACTTCATCTCCGTTATAGAGCGGCACATAATAGCCGAAATAACAATCGTCCCGGATCTGTACCTTGCTGGAATAATACTCATTGCCGCTAAATACCGCATCTGCAATCTGTTCATTATCCAAAACGGAGCCTATGATCCGCTCTCCGTTTTCATTTGTAATCGTTGTAATGACGCGGGTATCTCCCCAAAAAATTGTGATTTCCGCACCCGTATTTTCTTTCATACGGTCTGCCAGCGCAAAATCATTGGTCAAATCCGCATCTCCCATATAAAATCGACCGTTCTCCGATCTGATTTCTCCCTGATATGCGATACTGTACATATCTGCCGTCTGCCGCGCGATTCCCGCCAATGACTTTCGGATTTCCAGCGTCATCCCCTCAGAAACGCTCTGTTGTCCCATGACTACCAATATAATACCCAATACAAAGATGGGCACTGCCATAACCGCTGCAAGAGAAAAAAATAAGCGTCCTTGTTTTTTCTGTTTCATAATCTGCCCCTTTTGTGTTTATGCAATTATTTTATCAGATACTCCCCTCTTGTGCAACGAAAATTGGTACTTTGTTCCTATTTTTGTGTTGCATCCGAATCCTCACCCAACAGTTCCCCGATGTCCGTTAAAAATTCCATCCTGGGCACATACTTTTCTTCTGCCAGTTTCGGAAACAGTTCTTTTACCTTCTCTTCCGGCTGTTCTATCAGCTGTAGTTTTTTCATGCGCGGAAGGCGCTTGATCGCATATTCCAGTCTTGCCGCCGAAGCATAGGACTCTGCCTCCCATACCATCATGATTCTGCATATTTTCCGGCTCTTTGTGTATTTTGCGCCCTTCTCGGTTTTGTAAAAATGGGCTTTCATTCTCTGTCTGATGTCTTTGGTAATTCCCGTATACAGGGAGCTGTCCTCGCACTTTACCATATAAACAAAGGATTCCTTCTCTTTTTCCATGACTGCTGCCAATCCGCCTTCTCATCGATGCTTTTTTATTTATGCAACCCGAAATATTTATCCGGATAATCCGTCCCCGTATCCACCTGCATCCGCTGAACATACTCCTGTGGGCTCTCCGCCATTTTCAGAAACGTGTCAAATGCGGATAAGATCATTTTTGCCTCGTTATGTTTCATATCGTAGGTATCTACATCCAGTCTGGCTTTAAAGTGATCCATCTGCCAGATCAGAATATCAATCACATGATATCCTTCCACAGCAACCCGGCTGACAAATTCCCGCTTTACCAGATAATAAACATACTCTTTATAAATATCGTCCCGTTTCAGCATCCTCTCCCAGAATTCCCGGAAAAACCGTTCGGACAATCCGTTTTCCAGACAGGCTTTTTGTGTAAAATCTTTTACCTGCTCTCTCGTTATATGAAGTTTGCCGTTGCTTCCCGCCGTGCTGTTTTCCATCTGATCCATTCCCTTCCGATCTCCATAATCCGCTTCCTGTTCTTCCCTCTTCATACTCCTTCCAGATCAAAGGGCGGAATAAAACTTTCCTCCGCCGTATTTCCTTCCTGCATATAGCCTCTTGTGATGCCGAGAGAGAGGGCATAATCTATCGTCTTATCATATTCATAAGAAGTCACTTTCCTATATAATTCCTTAAAATCTTCCGGTTTTCTCTGTCCCGGGGATATCTGCATGGGCGTATACTGGTTCATAATACTGAAACAGATGTTGTTACCGTAGTTCTCGTACAGATATGCAATGATCCGTTCCGCTTCCTTTCGTCTTCCGGGTAAAAGCAGGTGGCGCACAATGACGCCTTTTTGCATCACCCCTCTTTGATCAAATACAGGCTCACCTGTCTGTCTTACCATTTCAGCAACAGCCGCCTTCGCCCGCTTTGCATAATCCGGGGCGTTGGAATATTTTTCAGCCGAATCCTCATCCATGTATTTAAAGTCGGGAAGATAAATATCTACCAGCCCTTCCAGCAGGAGCAACGCTTCTGCCGATTCATATCCGCCGCAATTGTATATGACCGGTATCCGAAGGCCCTTTTTCTTTGCTGCTTTCAAAGCTGTCACAATAGAAGGGATAAACATGACTCCCGTAACCAGATTGATATTATTGGCGCCCTTCTCCTGCAGTTCCAGAAAGATTTCCGCAAGCCGTTCCGTGCCGATTTCTTTTCCGGTTTGTCCCCTCGAAATCTCCCGGTTCTGACAAAAAACACATCTTAGATTACATCCCGAAAAAAATACCGTACCGGATCCCTCCCTGCCACTGATACAGGGTTCCTCCCAAAAATGCAGTGCCGCTCTCGCCACAACAGGCAACGTCCCCATGCCGCAAAATCCTCTTTCTCCGTTCAGCCGGTTTACGCCGCAATTCCTGGGACACAGGTGGCAATTTCGATATTGTTTGATTTCCGGTTCCGCTCGTCCTTCTACATGTACATCTGTTTGCATATGCTAACTCTTTTCATTTTTGTCATACTACCATTATTTTCTCCCAAGATACTTTTCCCGTCAATGGATTTCTTTCACTTTTTATTTGCTTTCATCTCTTTCAGCGTCTATAATGCATATTTGGAAAGTGATGTGAGGTTTTTGAAAAATAGAGCAAATAAAACGATCAGACAATCCGCATTCAAAGCGGCATTTCCATATACCGTTCCGATCATGGCAGGCTTTCTGTTCCTGGGAACCGCTTACGGCATCTATATGCGCGTGTCCGGATTTCCCGCCGTCTATCCCATGATCATGAGCCTGACTATTTTTGCCGGTTCCATGGAATTCGTAACAACCAATCTGCTGCTGGGCTCCTTTGATCCTGTCGGCACCTTTGTCCTGACCCTGATGGTAAATGCCAGACATTTATTTTACGGGATCTCCATGCTGGATCGATACAAAAACACCGGTTGGAAAAAGTTCTATCTGATTTTCGGCATGTGTGATGAATCTTTTTCCATCAATCTGACCGCCGATATCCCCGATGAAATCGATAAAGGCTGGTTTATGTTCTATGTCACTTTATTGAATCAGATCTATTGGTTTACCGGCGCCACCCTCGGCGGACTATTGGGAAACCTGATTGCGTTTGATGCCGAAGGACTGGAATTCGTCATGACTGCGCTCCTCGTGGTAATCTTCCTCAACCAATGGATGAAAGAAAAACAGCACTATAGCTCTCTGATCGGCGTTTTTTCCACCATCTTCTGCCTCGTGCTGTTTGGAAGCTCTGACTTTTTGATTCCGTCTATGATTTTAATTCTGACAATCCTGACTATTTTCCGGAGTCCCATTGAAAGGGCAGGTGAAACAGCATGAACACAACGCAAAGAATCCTGACAATCCTTATGGTCGTTTTAGGGACCATGACAACCCGTTTTCTGCCTTTTCTGATTTTCCGGCAGGACAAGCCCACGCCCAAATACATACAGACTCTGGGAAAAATCCTTCCGTCCGCCGCCCTGGGTATGCTGGCGGTATACTGCTTTAAGGATGTATCCTTCACAACCGGCAGTCACGGCTTGCCGGAAATGATTTCACTGGCACTGATCATTGTTCTCCACTATTGGAAAAAGAATATGCTGCTGTCCATCGCCGCAGGAACCGTGTGCTATATGCTGTTGATTCAACTTATCTTCTAATGTTTCGTTATTTGATGTTTTCAATAAACTTTCCGATCTCTACCCATGCCTTTCGGGATTCCGGCAGCATCTTTGCCGCCATCTGAAAAATATGGAACATGCCTTCATAAATACTCAGACGCACTCTCACGCCCTGCTCTCTTGCCTTTTTGGCAACGCTGACAGAATCGGAAAGCAACATCTCAAAGCTGCCCACCTGCAGAAGCATCGGCGGGAAGCCCCTGAAGTCTCCGAAAAGGGGAGAAATATAGGCATCCATGGGATCATGATCTCCGATGTATTCCCGATTGTAGATCAGCGTATCCCTGCTTCCTCCGAACAAAGGATCCTTGTCATAATTTGTTTCGTAGCTTTCTCCGCTTGCCGTCAGATCTGTCCATGGGGACATGGCAATGAGTCCGCAGGGAAGCTGCATTTTGTGATCCTTTAAATAATGGCACAACGCCATGGCAAGTCCCCCGCCTGCAGAATCTCCCGCCACGATGATCTGCTCTGAGGACCAGCCCCTGTTAAGAAGCCAGCAATAAGCGGCATAGGCATCCTCAAGAGCTGCCGGATACGGATTCTCCGGTGCAACCCGGTAATCAATGGTCAGCACACTCATGCCTCCGCTGACCTCACTGTACAATCCCGCAAACATCCGATAAGCATTTCTCATGGCGCCCACATAGCCGCCTCCGTGAAGCTGCAAAATAATTTTTCCCTCATTTGAATTTTCCCTTTGGGACAGCAGTTCCATATTGAAATGCTCCAATTCTATTTTTTCCAATTCAAAGCAATCGGGGCATTTCCACTCAGGCTCCGCTTCTCCGATCTTTTTCCGAAGCTCGCCGTTCCTGATTTTCTTGCCGATCAGGTGGTCATGGGTTGCATGGGCAATCACATCCCGCATAACCCTTCCCCTGATGCTTGCTTCGCTTTCTTCCGCATTTTTCTTTTTCCACATAAACGTTCTCTCCATCTCTACCGAACATGAAATCTGCGTTTCAGCTCTACCCGCGCTCTCCGGTCTCCGATAATGACTGTCCCGAGGAACAAAAAGACGGAACAGCCGAATGCAATCAGTGTCAGTTCCGGATGGGTCACCACGCCCACGAAATACAAAATCAGCGGAACCATGCTGCATATTATCATAAAAATCTGCCACATCAGATAACTCTGCCAGCCCTTCCGGTTGACGATCATCAGTACAATGATCCCCGCATCCACCAGCAGAATGCCGGAAGGCAGGACATAATTGACAGACCAGCCGTGATACCCCGCCACAAAATCAATGACTACAACCATGGAAAGGGCAATCAGCATCAGCACGATCACTTTTGCCTTATAACCGCTTTGTCCCGAAATGGCAAAGCGGAACAACAGATATACATAAAGGAGCAAAAGACCGGTTATAACGCTCCACCAGATCTGCGATTCCATCCTGAAATTGCAATAAACCAATATGGATTCCGCTAAAATGGCACAGAACAGATAAATTCTGCTGATCAACGCAAACTTACGGCTCCTGATCCTCACATCGGGGTACATATTTTCCACTTCCACTGTCTGTTCCAAAACCGCATTGCATAAAGGGCAACGTTCCGTTTCATCCAGTATTTCCACATGACATCTGATACATTTACTCATAATTTACACCATTACTTTCTATCTCTACATCTATCCCATCCGCTGCCAGCTTTCGGAAAAATCCGCGTTGTACCGACACATCCGCCAGATCATAGCTGAAACTGAACACCAGCGTATCTTTGTAGGAGCAGATCGTTCCTTTCAGATGCTGTCCCTTGGACATGGCGAGGAATGCATGGAACATCTCCACATAAGGCTCATAATCTTCCGACAGCACAATATTTCCGATATTGGTAACCGTTGCCGTATTTGCCAAAGCCGAAGTCGTATAAATCTGCCGCATTGCTATGTTTTTGAGAAACAGCGGCGTTGCCCGGGCAATCAGCAGCTTTTCATTGGAAACATTGTAGGAAAACAGTTCTTCCAGATGTTCTCTGTTGATCTGCGCTCTCAGGCTTTCACAGATAAGTTCAAGCACTTCTTCAAACGAATAATTTTCCTTTACCGGAAGAAATTCCGCGGACACCATGGCAAAGAAATTTTTTGTGGTAATCGAATGAAAAAACGGTCTCAGATTGACCGGTACCGCCACACGGATCGGCTTATCGGACGGCATCCCGTGCAGGCACTCCGTATATACGCTCCAGATATATACCGCCACCAGATATTCGTTAATGCTGACTTCATAGCCGCGGCATACCTCTTTGAGCCGGGAAATTTGCATATATCCGTGCATAACGCCGAATTCTCCCGGTTCCAATTTTTCCCCTTTGATCAGATATGCTTTTTTGGATTGATAACCTTTCTCAGCTTTTTTCTTATAATTTTTCAAAAAACTGTCTTCCCTGTTTAGAGAAGTATCACTGTTAAATGTATCTCCCAGTTTTTCCCGCAGGACAGGATGTGCCAGCCGCAGATACTGGTAAGTCAGTTCTTTCAGGAAATTAATGCCGCCCATACCATCCGCGAGGACATGGAAAACTTCCAGATTGATCCGGTATTTGTAATAAGTTACCCGAAACAAATAGCTGCGGTTTTTGTTCTGTCTGATGAACCGGCACGGAAATGTATTTTCCTCACAGACCTTCGGTGCCGGTTTTCCGTTTTCCTCCAGATAATACCAGAACACCCCCTGACGCAGGCGCAGATTGAATCCGTCAAACTTGGGCAGTATCATGTCCAGTGCCTGTTGCAGCAGTTCCGGCTCCACCAATTCCTTCAAGGTCACGCTGATACGGTATACATTGCTCATACTCTCACCGGCAATGACAGGAAACAGATGGGCCGTGTTGTCCAGCCTTTCCCACCGCAGGTCTCTGTATGTTTTTTTCTCCTTTTTCTTTTTTGACATTTGAGATGTTTCATCCACAGGATGATTCTCTGATTTTCTTTTCATTATTATCAATTCTCCGTTGGACTGCACCGGCTTCGGTACATGATATGAAAGAAACTCCCGCAAAACAGGAGTTTCCTATGATCTGTCATACTATTTTAAATACCATTGGCGATTTCTTTCCCCAATCGTATAAACTTTATCCTCGATTGTATTGTGACTTTTGATATTTCTTACTTTTTGCGAAAACTTGTCATCATTTCTGTCATTTAAGATTTCCAGATCTTCTCCGGAAGGCTGCATCACTTTCCTGGCTTCCTCTATCATCTCGGTTGTAGTAATACCGGGATGTGCCGCAATAATCCTCAAAACTACCGGTACAATCTGATCTTCCGAATAACAACTCATAAGCAAACCTCCTTACGTAATCGGATAATTGGTAATCAACAGATGCTCCGCATTTTTATCGTTTCTGTCCTGAAAGCTGACCGTATAACGCTTGTCAAAGCGATTCACATACAGGCGTTTCCCGTTAGCTGTCGCTAATCCATCCGGATATAATCCCAAGATAAAATCCGTATTTTTAATGATCAGCATAAAATATGCCCGGCATTGCCGGATCAGGTAATCAGCCAGTCTGATCTGGTCATTTTGTCCGAACTCGTTGCCGGCATAAGAACTGAATTCCGTATCGTATGGCGGATCCAGAAAGATAAAATCTCTCTGCCCGGGAGCATAGTGTTCAAAAAATGTTTCAAAATCAAGATTGGCAATTATCGTATTCCGAAGCTGCCCCACAAGTGCTTCATCACGGAAATACTCTGCCTTTTTGCTCATTGACTTCCGATTATAAGATATTCCGCCGTAGGGAACATTAAACTTCCCTTCTTTATTATAACGGAACATGGAAGAATAACAATACTCTCTCATAAAATAATAAATGGCCGTCGCAAAAGTCTCATCGATCTGCAGCTCTTCGATATGATTGTACAAATAGCGGAAATGCATATAAAAACCGCTTTTAAAAGCACCTTCCAGATTGGCTGCCACATCTTCCGTCGGAAGCTCTTTCTGTTTCTTCTCCAGCTTTTCCATGCGGATGATCTTATTGCAGACGCTTTTGACCAGTTCCTGCGTGAAATGTTCAATGGCAACATTAAAATTATCATTCAAAAGTCCGTTGAATTCCTCTGCATGTTCTGTCACAAAACGATTGATCACTTCGGATAATCTCTGCTCATCGCCGGGTTTCCTCCGGTACCTTCGGTAAATCCGCAGAAGCTCTGCTTTATGGTTTTCCACAATCCGGCTCAGGTTCATCCAATTATGGTCAATCTGTACAAGCCTGCCCAGAAAAGCTTCATTCTGCTCCGCTACCAGCCGGTAAAGCCGGATCAATTCCGAAGACTTATCATTGATAAAATAATGCTCGCTGTCCACGGATAAGTACACGGAACCGCCGCCCACAAAAGGCTCGTAATAATTTACCGCATCGGCAGGCAGATTGGGAAGAATGTATTTTAATTCTCTTTCTTTTCCTCCGGGATATTTCAACAAGGGGGAAAGCCTGTTTTCCTTTGGCGTTATCAATTCGATGTTTCCTTTCAGATTCATTGATAAACATAACTCGTTTTGATTATATCAAATTCTACCCCGGAAATCAAAACAGAATTCCGTATCAGATAGCTGCGGTCGCAAGCTCTTCTTTTACTGCGCTGACCTCATCCCTGATATCCAGAAATACCTCCGCAAGAATCGGATCGAAATCCTGTCCGCTCCCCTCAGTGATGATCTCAAAGCATTTATCCAGAGGCATTGCCGCACGATAACACCGGTCCGCAGAAACCGCATCAAATACATCGGCCACAGCCATGATCCTTGCACAAAGGGGGATCTCTTTGCGCTTCAATCCTGTGGGATATCCCTTTCCGTTCCATTTCTCGTGATGATATGTCGCAATCTCGTATGCCATGTCCAGATACTGCTCATTGCCCATCCGGCTGAATGTTTCCTTAATGATTTCTCCGCCTTTTACGGAATGGGTTTTCATGATCTCAAACTCCTCATCGGTCAGTTTGCCGGGCTTTTGCAAAATCGAATCCGGAACGGCGATTTTCCCCACATCATGCATGGGAGCCGCCAAAAGAAGGTTCTTCACATAGTCTTTTGTCAAAATATCCTTATAATAGCCTCTTTTTCTCAGCTCATCTGTAAGCAGTTCCACATACCGCGTGGTTCGCTTTACATGCCCGCCTGTACTGTTATCCCGGCTTTCTACCAGGGTCGCAAACCCCATGACCATTTCTTCATGATATCTGGTCAACTCTTTCATTGCCGGATCTTCTTCATTGACATACATTCCCAGGATTATGACAAAAGAACCCAACGAAGTCACAAGCGATTCGGGGAAAAAAGCCTGATAAACGGTAACTCCCATTACTGTAGACAGACAGGTCAGAATCCCGATCCTTTTTCTGCTTTGTATATTATTCCAGCGCCGAAATACCATTCCAATGGCAAGCAACAGATATACACCGGCCATAACAAAACAGGTATAAGCCGAAACTCCCATGGAGTAATTGCTGATTTCACCAATTCTGAATTCCAATGACCGGATGCTCAAAACAACGATCAGCACATTTAAAATAAAGGGAATATAAACGAGCAGATGTTTTTTTCTGCCATACATATGTCCTTCCGTTATGGATTGCATATACAAAAACACGGTAAAGATCAGTGCATCAATGCTGCTCAAAAATAAGGCGTGCAAGATAAGGTTTACTATGTTATTAACCATATCAAGGTGATTGACAGTGTAAGCCGTTATAGCATCAAAGAGCAGACTGAACAATCCGGTGCAGAGCAACGCATCAAACAGGGAAAACTTCTGCCTTATGCGGAATCGTGACTTTTCTTTATAATAGATAAAAATGATATACAATAGAAGCAGTATGCATCCGATCTGTAATTTGCAATATTCCATAACAAAAATCCCCTCTTATTCTTCTGTTTCAAATTTCTTTATCACACATTTCACCCGGTTATCTTATACGATAAGTCTAATAGCCCCATATCTCAAATGCCTCATATTCATGATCAAAGTGATACCCCAGTTTTTCCGCCAATGCCACCGACCAGAGGTTTTGGGCATCCCAGCTGGGATAGAGTCCCCGGTCCAGACATTCCAGAATGAGCCTTGCGCCGCAAATAGTGGCAAATCCCCTTCTCCGGTATTTTTCTTCAGTATCGATTTCTATTTCTATGCCGCCCCGGTAACCGGAATAAGATGAAGCGCCGGAGACGATCTTACCGTCTTTTAAGAGTACGACTCCAAGTCCCCATTTTCGATACATCTCATAGGTCTCAAATTGGGAAACCAGATCCCTGCACCATCCGGTCTCTTTACAGACAGCAAACAGCCTCTCGTCCATCATGCTCGGGACATATCCTTCCGGTATCTGATCTGCCAGTATTCGCAGTTTTTCTTTATCAAATACATCCGGTTCTTTTTTAATGGCATATCTGGTGACTTTCTTTGCCTTTTCCCCATATACCGCACAGATCAGATCCGCCCACTCCGTTGTGGACGGAATCATGATCAAAAATTCCTGACTGCGCCGCTCCGGTTTGAAACGTACAAGCTCTTCGTCCGGCTTTCCGGCAAAAAAGCTGAAATCTCCCAGCAACGCCATTGCCGAAACCGGTTTCTTTTCAGCAGTTGTAAACAACTGCCCCATAACGCCCTGCAGGCACGACCGGATCAGCGTTTCCTCCCATCCTGCAAACAGTTTTTCAATTTCTTCGGTTCCCCTGGTTTCAAAAACCATTATACATCCTCTCTTTTTCTGACCGGGATTTGAATCTCCGACAGCCATTCTTCCGGTCTCTCCCTGTTCCAGACTCCGTCAATATAGGATTCCCTGATATTTCCGCAAATCTCATAATTATTTTCTTCGATAAAATTCAGGAGTGCAGCGTATGATACCGGGAAAGTATCATAGGATCCTTTATGAAAAATGCAGGCTGCTTCCGAAACCCCGGGCAAAATCCGAAACTTCACTTTGTCCGAACCTTCTTTTATCTCCGTCACCGCCTGACAGGTTTCGATCAAAATATCCTCCCCCTTCTCTCCGGGTTCCAGATAATGGGTAAAACAGTATTCCGGTTCGGCACAGATGCAGCCCAGTCTTTCCATTTCCGCTCCCATTTCGGGCATCATCTCAAACAACGCATCATAGGAGGGAATTCTTCTTTCCATTGAGCAAATGATAACCTCCGGAATTTTCTTTACCAGCACCGGCGAAGAAAGATTGATTTCATCTTTAGCCAGATAACTTTCCACCTCTGCCAATTTTGCCGTCAATGCGGAAATTTCTTTTAAAATATCCTGTTTTTTCCGGTAAAGAAGACTTTTCTCTTCTTCCCCCTCCGTCATGCTGCGGATATCTTCTATGGAAAACCCCATATTTCTCAACGCCAATATCCTGTGCAGATCCGCGATCTGCCCCGCCGCATAGTACCGGTAGCCGTTTTCTTCATCCACATAGGCGGGCTTTAGCAATTTCTGTTCATCATAATAACGTAATGTTTTTATCGTAACACGATTAATGCCTGCAAACATCCCTATTTTATATAATCCCGGTTGCTTTTTCTCTTCGCATGCCTCGTGCTTTTGGTTCATCTTCAAATTTTTCATGGCATCACCTATTCCCACCGAAAAGTCTTAACCGAAATTGCGCCGCATATGATCGTGATGATCACGAGCAATACAACCGTCCTCCATACCGCATCTGTCTGTATTCCCATGGATACCGCTTTCATCAGTTTAATGCCCTGGGTCAGAGGCAGAAAATCCGCAAACTTTTGCAATCCCTTGGGAAACAGCTCATAGGGTATGGTTGCCCCGGATAAAAACAGCATAGGAAAATATACCAGGCTTGTCACTGCATTTGCCGTCTTTACCGTCCTGCAAAGGCTTGCGATCAAAAGTCCGATGCTGAACATGGAAATCATTGTCAGAAACCACGCCCCGATAAACCCGGGAAAGCTTCCTCTCATCCGATATCCGAAAAATATGACAGATACAAAGGATACAGACACCGCCGACAAGACAGCGCTGACTGCGCCACACATGACATCACTGCCCAAAATCCACATGGGACTGCACGGTGTTGTAAAAAAATGCTTCAGAATTTTTTTATCCCTGTAATCTGCAATTGTCAGGGGAATCCCCATAAATGCAGTCGCACAGATGCCGACGGCAATCAGAGATGCAAAGGAACTTTCCAGATAGGTGTATCCCTCTCCGGCCATTTTTTCTCCGGCAATCATGGCAATCAATACCAGTACTCCCACCGGCATCCCCACACCGAATATCAGCATATCACAGGAGCGAAATCCCAGTTTTTGTTCAATCCAATACAATTTAAAAAACCGCTTCATTGTGCAGCCTCCTCTCCCATATACCAAAGATACGCTTCTTCCAGATTCCCGTAAGGACTGTTGTCAACAACTTCTTTTACAGTGCCCTCGACAATCTTTCTGCCCTCTTTGATCAGACATACCCGGTCGCACAAGCTCTCTGCTTCCTCCATATAATGAGTCGTCAGAAAAATAGTAGTTCCCTTTTTCTTCAATTCTTTCAGCTGCTTCCAAACCTCTCTTCTGGCAGCCACATCCAGTCCGGTAGTCAGCTCATCCAGAAATACGATCTCCGGATTGTTTATCAATGCCAACGCTACGGATAACTTTTGTTTTTCTCCACCCGAAAGTTTACTTACCTGCGCTTTTTCAAACCGTTCCAGGGAAAAGAATTTTAACAGTTCATGGTAATCTGTGGGATTCTCATACAGGGCAGCCATCTGCCGGCAGATCTCATCCACACGGATATTGTTTTGATAATTGGACGATTGCAGCTGCACTCCGACTCTCTCAAATACTTTCTTCCGGTTCTTTCCCGGTTCCATTCCGAAAATTGTCCCGCTACCGCCGTCTGCCTTCCGAAGTCCCAGCAAAAGATCAATGGTAGTGCTCTTTCCCGCTCCGTTGTGTCCCAGAAGTCCAAAAACTTCTCCGCTTTCTACCCGGAAGGAAAGCCCGTCTACCACAGTCCTTCCACCATATGACTTTGTAAGCCGGTCTGCTTCCATACATATGCTCATAACATAGCCTCCTTTTCTTTGATAAGGCTATGCTACTGTCTCCCCTTAGGGACGAGTCAAGCAACATTTTATGTTTTCTCAATCGAACCCTTTTACCGTCTTGCGTCCGGCTCGTTTACAATGGTTACAATCTGATTTTTTACCATGATTAGACATTCTTTTTTACATTTCGGGCAAAATAAAGGATAATTCTCCAGTACGGTATCTGTCCGTATTTTATTTCTTGTTTTCTGTCCGCATATAGGACATAAAATCCACTTAACCTCTGCCATAATATCCCCCTCAGATAGTACCTATTTGTTCTTTGGTAATACTGCTATCTTTTGATACTGTCCCGATTTCACAAGAAACAGCGCTCCTTGAAATTCCAGCCCCAGTATATCCGAGATTTCCTCTTCGGTGAAAGAGCAAATCCGATTGACCATCAATACGCAAACAGAAAATGTCTGTATCCACGACTGTCGGAACAATCGAAAAGCATCCTCGTGTGATACTCCGTATTCTCTCTCAATCAGGTCGATACAGACCCCGGCCTTATCTCCCAACTCCTGCAGCATTTTCTCGAAAGACCGGCTTTCCTCATTTACATCCATGTACAGAAGCCGAAACAGCTCCGGCTCTTCTGTTGCAAACTTGATCATCTGCATGCCGAACTGCTTAAATGCCGGCGTATAGTGAAGTGCATCCGCCACATACTTTTCAAACTCTTTCATCGCCATTGCACGAACTTCTTTCTGCAATTCATACATGTTGTGAAATACAGTAAAAATCGGTGTTGCCGAAGTGCCCAGCTGCTTTCCCAGCTCCCGTGCCGTCACAGAGGGAAAACCGTTTTCTCTTGTCATTTCAAAAGCAGTCCGCACGATCTCCTCTTTTGTATATTTAGGCTTTGGCGGCATCGGATCATCTCCTTTGCATTTTAGTGCAACACTCGTTTTATAACAGCGTTTTGTATCATCGATTCATTATATTCCCGGGATGATTCAACTGTCAAGAGCCTCCCCGGAATCTCCGGGATTGACCGCGGGATTCACATGTACCATAATATGTTTCACTTTCGGGAAATTCTGTTCAATGTCTTCATGCACCGATTCCGCAATTTCATGTGCTCTTTGCAGCGTATAGGAACCATCTACTCCGATTTCCATATCAACATAAATTTTATTGCCGAATATTCTTGTCTGAAGCAGATCTATCCCCAACACATTCTCATTATTCATTGCACATTCATACAGCTGCTTTTCGGTCTCTTCATCACAGGAATGATCCACCATTTTATCAACAGCATCCTTAAAAATGTCATACGCAGCCTTCACGATAAAAACAAAGATAACCAGGCTGGCAACGGAATCCATAACCGGGAAGCCCATTCTTGCTCCGCCGATTCCGATCAAAGCTCCGATCGAAGAAAATGCATCCGAGCGATGATGCCATGCATCTGCCATCAATGCACTGGAATCGATTTTCTTTGCATGAAACCGTGTATACCAAAACATCGCCTCTTTTACGACGATTGAAACAAGTGCAGCCGCCAGTGCCAGCACTCCGGGTGTTTCCAAAGCGTCATAGTTGCCCTGTAAAATATTTTTCAGTGCCTGTGCTCCGATCCCAAGGCCTGTAATAAACAGCACCATTGCCAGAATGATCGCTGCCACACATTCCAGCCGCTCGTGTCCGTATGGATGGTCTTTATCCGAATCTTTTGATGCCAGCCGGATTCCGATGATGACTACTATCGTACTGAATACGTCCGATGCCGAATGAACCGCATCACTGATCATAGCACCGGAATGTGCGATCACTCCCGCAAAGAGCTTAAATACCGAAAGCAGCAAATTTCCAATCATCGTGGTAAACGATACCCGGTTTGCCGTTCTTTGAAAGTCACCGTCAGCCCCATTGTTCTCCGTTTTGATAATGTTGTTTTCCTCCATATTGCTTACCTCCAAAATAACAGATATCTCTATGGCACTAAATATATGTGGGGATAATAAGAGAAGACCTTAAAAAGGTATAAAAAGACACCCACGAACCAGTATTAGCAACTACTGTCCCGTGGATGAGAATTTCCACTGTCACTCATGTGACCCGACTCCATGACATCATGTCACGGTCTGTTCAGTTTGTACTGTAGATTGATATGCAGTGCAAAGAGTTCACATAGAATAACACAGATATTTTATTTTGTCAAATATCACAATCCTATCTGTCAACAATCTGATTTTTTCCATGCTTCTTACCATAATACATCCGTTCGTCTGCCAGCGTGATCAGCTTTTCCGGATTAGTCCTCTCATCAAAGAAGGCAACGCCAAAGGTCATGGTAATATGCAGCTTATGCTCCTGATATGATACAAGTGTGTCATCAATCCGCTTACGTATTTGCTCCATAACCGAAACAGCATAGGTTTTATCCCCATAGAGCAGGATCAGGAATTCCTCTCCGCCCCAGCGGCAGGGAATGCCCGTATCAGGTAAATATTTTTTTATCGCCCCGGCAACACCGGAAAGCACAATATCTCCGCACTCATGGCCGTAAGTATCATTGACCGACTTAAAATTATCGATATCCCCAAGGATAACACAATAAGGCTTACCGGATTGTATATACTGACGGAAATGCGTCTGAAAATGATGGCGGTTACTCAGCTTTGTCAGTACATCATAATTTGCAAGAAAATCCAACTGCATATTTTTTTCGCGCAAAAGTCCGTTACTCCTATCTGCCGTATATCTGTTGTAAGCGATATCCGAGAGAATATTTGCCGTAACATACAGAAAATTCGCTGCATTGTCAATTTTTTCTCTATCCAGAATATAAACCGTATCCAGTGCTTTCAGATAAGCCTCTGCGTCTACCTGAATTTCCTCCGCAATTCTAAGGTATTTTTCCGGATTTGGTTTCTCGGGAAGAACCTGCCCGCCTATAAAGCAGCCGATAATTTCTCCGTTTACCATGATCGGTGCCGCATAATCCATCAGACCCGCATGACATTCATAGACGCAGGAACGCCCTTCCCGGAATGCAAGTTCCGCACCATTTTTATCGCACTGTTCGCAACGCTGTCGTCCGATGTCCGATTTCCGGGTATATTCCGTGCAAAAATCTGTGAAATTAGATCCTTTTGTAACGGCAACACCGTATTTGTCCGTTGTCAGAGCCGCCATTCCGGTCATGGAAGAAAAAGCATCCTGAATTTTCTGAAGCGTTTCCACCGGAATAAAATCCGTCAACGAAGGTTCCTTTTCCGCTGACAGAGAATCCCTGACGTCTCCTTCCCGCTCCATCATGCTTTCAAAATCCTTTCGCGGAAGCGGCTTGGAAAAATAATATCCCTGAATATAATCACAGTCATGACGGGACAAAAAATCAAGCTGATTTTTTGTCTCAACTCCTTCCGCAATGACCTTGGCATTCATATGGTGCGACATATCAATGATGGAATGAATAATGCTTTTAATCTTGGAATCGGTTCCTATTTTTTGCACAAATCCCATATCAAGTTTAACAATATCAAAGTCATACGTACTAAATGTACTGAAGGAAGAGCATCCGCTGCCGAAATCATCCAGCAGGACCTCCGCTCCCGCTTCGCGCAATGCGGCAATCAGATTCGTTTCATTTGCCGACATGGCGGAATAAGCTGTCTCCGTCACTTCAAAGCGCGGCTGGATATCATAGTTATCATTGCGGAGACTGTCAAATATTGCATCCATCATTTCCGAATCGTAGAAATCCATCCATGAAAGGTTGATGGAAATAGGAACGATATGCTTTCCTTCCTTCTTGTGTTCTTCATAAAATCTTCGAACTTCATTTAATACAAAATGATCCACCTGGGTAATCTGCCCGCTTTCTTCCAAAACGGGGATAAAAATACCGGGAGAAACAATCCCCTTTCCCGGATAGTTCCAACGGATCAACGCCTCGGCAGAAGTAAGCACACCCGTACGTGCATCATAAATCGGCTGGTAATAAACTTCAAATTCTCTGTTTTCCAGCGCCTCCTGTATCCGTCCCTGAATCTCGGAACGAATAATATAATTGGTCCGCATGGAAGCGTCAAATACGGCATACGATTTTATGTACTCATCGAAAATGTGCGAGATTGCTATTTTGGCATAATCACACATGGTACTGATATGAATGCTTCTGTTTTTTATCAGATATATGCCGCAACGAATATAAAGCTGGATTGTTTTATTATCTTTTGAAAAACTTATTTTACAAAGCTCCGGCAAAATATCATAATCCAGATTTTCCTGATCCACCAGACAGATAAAGTGATCACCATCGGTGCGGGCAATCATGATCGGCTGCAACGGGGAATTCTTAAAATACTTGTAAATCGCCCGCAGCACTTCATCGCCGCCTTTGGTTCCAAAATATTCATTGATGCCCTTAAAACCCTTCACATTAAACAATACAACGGCATATTCCTTTTCTTCATCCGCCGCATCCAAAAACAACCTCGCCTCACTCAAAAACCCCTGACGATTGAACGCACCGGTCAAAAAATCCTTATTTTCCATATCCGCTACAAATTCATCATGGATGTCTTTGATATAGAGATAGGCAACCTGATCATCATGCCGGTATTCCGGTGCAGGGACAAGCTCCATGGATACCCAGCGAAACTCATCATCGATTTTTCGTCTGTAATGGCAGCATATGTAAGTTTTTCCGTCCCTGAATGCTCCGCGCAAATTCTCAATATCCACAAACAGCAGATACTTCTCTACATCATCGGGATGTATATGCGCCGATTCCACAAGCCCTTTTAAGCAATCCGAAATTTTATCGGAATATCTTTTCTCTGTGTTTACCTCAGATTGGATCACTTTGATTTCCTCATAAGTGTCCCTGGTCAGATTGATTTTAAGAATTTTATGGTAAATATCAGAAAGCATCATCAATGCTTCCCTTCCATGCATTTCGCTTTTCATTTGAAGTCCCCCGATCCCCCTGATTTTGTCGATTTGCATTTCACCGAATAGTCAAAATGAACAACTATATTATACCATTATTATCGAATATTTTCTATCCCTATAACGATTTAACGCTCCCTGTTATCAAAAAAATGTCAAAAAAGAGATTCCGGCATCCGGATTACCTTTTCTGTTTTTCATTTTTATCCAACTTAAACTTATCCCTATAGGTCAGGAATTGCGCTAAGCTGACAACCAGCATACCGACCACCGCACAGAGAAGCTCGAGATAACAGCAGCCACAAATATTAACCCAGATATAAACAGCAAGCAGCGCTGTCTGGCTGATGCCCCGGCAAATAACAGAGTTGCGTTTCCGCTTCTTTTGGTTGCCCTCAGGATCCTCCTTGCCGGATATTTCTGCCTCATCATCCTCTTCCTCCCGTTTTCTCTTCATTATAATGAAAAGTCCCAGAGAATAGATGATCGTCACAATCAATATCACATAATGCCAGCGGCAGCCTTTGTTTTCATCCTCTAAAGATACCAGCATATATACCGAATCAAAATCATCTGTCTTAAAGGTAATGGTGTCCGGATCATCATCCAAATCTTCCATCAGAATATATCCCGAACCATCCTCTTTTGCAAGACAAATGACAGCACCATCCCTGATCAATTCATAAATAAGTGTTCCCACCGCAATGACTATATCTGCAACTATCACAATATGCGTAATAAATAACATATCACGCAGGTCCAGTTTCCCCGAAAATTGAAACACCAATTGTATCAGACATGACAGGGCAGATA
>JBJEJA010000036.1:0-8156 GCA_051877575.1 Lachnospiraceae bacterium
TTTTTTAAGCATCTTTCAGATGTTTTTTAATTTTTTTTATTCTCTGGGAAACTGCACTGGGTGTGCATCCCCATATACGTGCAATCTCCGACTGACTGTATCCATCCACCACTATCAAAGTAAGCAGTTCCAAATCCATCTTATTCAGCAATGAAAGACGATGGTATAACTGCTCATCACTGATTTCCGCTAACCAGCCATAGCGATCTGCCGTATCCATATTCTCAAGTGTCACTGATAATCCGGCAAATTTGCGAAAAAGCTTTGCTATACCTTCTTCATTTGACACCATATCATCCGGTAAAGGCTGATTATGCTTTGCATAAACTCTCCTACTGCAAAACCAACCCCAGTCAAATGCTTTCATCTGTGCAATCGCTGTTTCACTCATACCCGCAGCTTTATATTCATCGTGGAGCTTTTCCCACTCTTTATCAAATTTACGCTTTTCCTGCGCATAATTAAATCCCATTTCGTTCCTCCATTTCAATTCAAAAATTTGTTATTGAATTGAAATGGAGGGCGGTGACCGACATCCGTTGCCACAGCTGGATCCAATTGATATAGTGAACCGCAGTTCACCTCTTAAAACAGAATATCCCTGTGCAGAACATTGAAATGTATATTCAACTTATTCTCATCGGTATCTGTCTGATATTTCAAATATATCTCCTTATACTTTGATCAGGTGAATTAAAATACACTAAAGAACAGAATCGTAATGAATTCAAACAAGTGAAAGTGTATTGTAGAATATTTCTGAGGTGAAATGTGATGCATGAATTTTCCCATTCATTAGGCGATGCTGTAAAAAGAGCCCGCAGCGAACTAGGCCTTACCCAAAGCCAGGTCGCGGAAAAAATCAACGTTGATGTACGAACTGTAATGAATATCGAGAATTACAAAGCGAACCCGAAAATGGAGGTACTATTTCCTCTTATTCGTGCGCTAAAAATAGATCCCAACGAAATATTCAACCCTGAAATGCAACGTATGGATCCCAATATTCAAAGGCTGCGTATCATCATTGAAACATGCAGCGAACAGGAAGCTACTGCTCTTATCCCAGCCATTGAATCAATCTTATCTGTATTAAGAACAGATAAAGATATCAAAATTAAATAGCCTACATAAAACAGAGAGCCTGCGCCCCGAAATGTCCGGGAAGCAGGCTCTCCGCTTTATGCGTCTGGCTCTTCACTTCTCATCATCTTCAATTGTACAACATTCACTTTAATTTCTCTTTTACACTTTGGACAGTACAGAGGAAAATTAAGAAGAATGGTATCCTCATATACTTTTGTTCGAGTTTTTCCACCACAAATCGGGCAACGAATCCAGCGAGATCCATTCCTTTTTTCTTTCATTAAATCCTTCTTTTCCATTGATAGCAATTCTCTGCGTCAGGCGTCTGGATTTTTTGAGCCGCTATCACTTTATTGCATCACAATTTTTCTACACAACATTATCAATATACCATATTCCACAACCTATTTTTGTTTTCTGAATTCTTCGTTTTTTCTCTCTGTCTTATAGATCACACAGGTATATCGATACAATCATGATTAATCATTCTATATACAGTAATGCAAAACACAAACATTCACCCTGCTAATATAATGGCTCTATTGCTATTCCGGAATGTCTTCCAACCAACACTGCTTTTCCCCAATTTCCATACAGAACAATCTTGACTGATCTTTATCATATTTTGCCTGATGATACTTAAATATCACATCCTGATTTTCAGTTTTTCCGAGTATTTCAATCTTACCTGTCGCATGCGACAATACATACCGTACACTCTTAGATTGTCCATTCATATCCTTTCTGGCTTCATTGATCAGTTCGATTCCTTCCAGAAGAGGTACCTGAAACTGATTCTGAACCCCCTCCACCGGCCGACACTGAAAAATATAATAGGGAATCACACCATAGGAAACCAACTGATTCATTAACTTGGCTATAGTTTTTGCATTATCATTAACCCCTTTTAACAAGACTGTCTGATTTCTTACAATACATCCTGCCTCCTTCAGCTTTCTGACTGCCTTCACTGACTCCGGTGTCAACTCTCTGGGATGATTATACTGGGTAACAATGATGATCTGCTTTTCCTCTCCATATATAGCCAGCAGTCTCAGCAGTTTTTCATCCTGAATAATCCTCTGGGGAAAAACGACCGGAACTCTTGTTCCAAAACGGATGAAATCCAAACCGGGAATACGTGAAAAATACATCAGATATCTTTCTATTAAATCAGATGAATTCAAGAATGCATCTCCACCAGAAATCAATACATTATTGATTTCCGGATGATTTCTGACATAATCCGCCATTACCGGTAATTGACTTGCCACTTCTTCAGAAGACAGTCCAACCATACGCTTCCGGAAACAGTGACGGCAGTACATAGCACATTGATTTGTGGATAATATAAGTGCAGTCTGTTTATATTTATGCTGCATCCCCTTCATTACAGTGTTATCAGCCTCCCCGCTGGTATCCTTTTGCCCGCCTTCTGAAAATTCTCTGATATCAGGAATGCACATTTTTCTGATGGGGTCATCTCTGTCTTCCATATTCACCAGTCCTAAATAATATGGATTTACACACACCGGATATTTCTCCGCAATTCTGGTCATCTGTTTCGATTCTTCAGTTGTCAACTGCAAAATTTCCTTTAGTTTTTCGATATCACGAATGCTGCCATTTAATAATTCCTGCCACGTACTCATGCGATTTCCCTCCAATCTCTTCAAATACCTTTCCTTTTCTGCCTTTTTTTATTGAAAACGTATGCGGTTGTAGTTCCTATCATAATTACAACTTCAATACACAAAGACACGATGAATTCCCGGGAACGTGGATTGGTTATGTTCATTCCCATAACCGGAAAGGTGATCATGTGCGGGAGCATTCCCAAAATGCTTCCCGACAGATATTTTTGATATTTCACTCCAACAGCTCCCATATACATACTGACAATATCACTGGGAAGCCTGCCAATAATCCTCACAAAGAACGTAAAAATAAAATCATTCTCAGCGCGCAGCTTATTCAATGATTTCGCTTTCGGATATTTCTCTACCACATATCCTGCAGCCCGCGAACCCATTTTTCTGCCGATCACATATGGCAGCGTGACCATAACGGCAGAGCCGCAAATGTTCATTATTATAGCTGCCGGAAGGGGAAACAGGATTCCATTTATTACGTAAAGGATACCGGAATAGATCACGATGCTAAGGCTCTTGAGCGCAAATAACCCCAGCATCATAAATATTGCCCGTATCGGATTCTCAGGTGTATAATTTAAAATACCTTCCACAGTGATATCTTTCCTTTTTATCAGGAATACCAGAATAATTGCCGCCCATATAATAATGAGAAGTTTTTTTCCTATCTTCATCCATTTTGGGGAATTATCATTCTTAATCATCATCTTCTCCATTCTGGCTTGTTATCTCCTTTTCTAATGCGAAGCAGCCGTTTCAGCTGTTTTCCGGAAAAGGAGAAAGAGAATTATGCAAGCCTCACGGCTGCTTCGCTAATCTATATAAAAGACAGTCTGCCTTTCTGGCAGATTTCTCTGTCTTCTTGAAAAATATCTGCCTCAATTTCTTTATCATGATTCCAAAATCTTCATGAATTCTTCTCCTGTTATAGTTTCTCTCTCATACAGGAAGTTCGCCAGTTCATCCAGCTTACGGCGGTTATCTGTCAGAATCTGCAGCGCCTTCCCGTGCTGGGATTTCACAAGTTCTATCACCTGCTCATCAATTTTTGCCTGCATCTGAGCGGAACACGCAAGAGAGGTATCCCCACCCAGATATTGATTGGATACCGTCTCCATTGCAACCATATCAAAATCCTCACTCATACCATACCTTGTGATCATTGCACGGGCCAGTTTCGTTGCCTGCTCGATATCATTGGAAGCACCGGTTGTAACAGAACCAAATACGACTTCCTCCGCCGCCCGTCCCCCGGTGAATGTGGCAATCTTATTCTCGATCTCTTCCTTTGTCATTAGGTAATGGTCGCCCTCCTCCACCTGCATCGTATATCCAAGTGCTCCGGATGTACGCGGTACAATGGTAATCTTTTGTACCGGTGCAGAGTGTGTCTGTTTTGCCGCTACCAAAGCATGGCCGATCTCGTGATAGGAAACTATCAGTTTTTCCTTATCCGTAAGGATTGCATTTTTCTTCTGATAACCTGCAATAACCACTTCAATGCTTTCTTCAAGATCTGCCTGGGTTGCATAGCTTCTCCCGTCCCTCACGGCACGCAACGCCGCCTCATTGACAATATTTGCAAGCTCCGCACCGGATGCACCGGATGCCATACGGGCAATTTTTGTAAAATCCACATCCTGGCCCACTTTTATCTTTTTCGCATGGACTTTTAGTATTTCTTCCCTGCCTTTCAGATCCGGCAGTTCCACAGGCACACGCCTGTCAAACCTTCCGGGGCGCAGCAATGCCGGGTCCAGAGATTCCGGCCTGTTGGTGGCAGCCAGAATGATCACTCCATTGTTTCCCTCAAAACCATCCATTTCTGTCAGAAGCTGGTTCAATGTCTGCTCCCGTTCATCATTCCCACCTATCTGTCCGTCACGCTTCTTTCCGATTGCATCTATCTCATCGATAAATACGATACAGGGAGCTTTTTCTTTTGCCTGCTTAAACAGATCCCTGACTTTTGAAGCACCCATACCGACAAACATTTCCACAAATTCTGAACCGGACATAGAGAAAAAAGGTACGTTTGCTTCTCCGGCCACTGCTTTCGCCAACATCGTTTTTCCGGTTCCCGGAGGGCCTACCAACAGGATTCCTTTTGGCATGGAAGCTCCGATCTCTTTATATTTCCCCGGATTATGGAGATACTCCACGATCTCTGCCAGGTTTTCTTTCGCTTCATCCTCTCCGGCAACATCAGAAAATCGGATCCCGTTGGAAGATTTCACATAAACTTTGGCATTGCTTTTTCCCATGTTGAACATCATGGAGTTTCCTCCGCCAACATTGTTCATCATTCTCTTTGTCATGTATTGCCCGATACCAAAGAAAACCAGCAGGGGAAGAACCCATGTCAGGAGAAAGCTCAAAAGCGGGGATGTGGGTTCAATAATCTCACTGGCAAATTTTGCGCCGGATCGGTACAGCCTCATCGTGAGTTCCGGATCATTCATAACACCGGTTTTATAGACTTTACTGTCTTCCTTATCCGTAAACAGGATCTTGTTATCCTGGATTTCCACACGTCCGATATCTTTTTCTTCGATCATGGACATGAACGTTCCATAGTCTACTTCTTTCACCTGTGCCTGTAACATGCGCGGTATCAGCCAGAAATTAAAAAGCATCAAAACCAATAATGCGACTACATAATAAAAGATGATTGGTTTTTTCGGTGTTTTTACTTCATTCATATGAAACCTCCCTTTTTTCATTTTCCCGGTCTTTTTTGCCTGTTCTTCCTGGCCATGCGGATAACTGCCTTCGTCACTTCTACTGCAGCTAAAGGAAGGATGGAGAACAATGCCACCACTCCCCATTCTTTTGCGGTGATCATCGTCAGGCTGAACACTGTCCGGAAGTATGGAACCAGCACAACGATTGCCAGTACAAGGGCAGAACCCGCGATGGAATAAAACAGGTAGGGGTTATGGCCATTTCCGGTTGAAAAAACAGATTCTGTGTTCGAACGCTGGTTTAGTGCATGGAGCAGCTGCGAAATCGCAAGTACAAGGAATGCCATCGTCATTCCGGCCTCATAGCCATCCATATGGACCCCCGTCTGAAAGGCACCGATCGTCGCTGCAGAAATGAACACTCCATGCAGGCATACCCTTACAATCAGTCCGCGCTCAAAAAGGGTTCCCGATCTGACCGGTTTATCCTTCATGATATTCTTTTCCGCCGGGTCAACTCCCAGGGCCAGTGCCGGAAGCGTATCGGTGATCAGATTGACCAGCAAGATCTGGACCGCCAGGATTGGGGCGTCCCAGTTAAATAAAGTAGCAATAAACAGTGTCAGGATCTCAGCAATATTTCCGGCAAGCAGGAACTGGATCACTTTTTGGATATTGCGGTAAATGCGCCTTCCTTCCCGGACTGCATATTCAATCGTGGTAAAATTATCATCCATCAGGATCATGTCTGCGGCATCTTTTGCTACATCTGTCCCTGATTTTCCCATTGCGATTCCGATATCCGCTGCTTTCAGGGCCGGGGAGTCGTTGACTCCATCCCCGGTCATGGCAGCCACTTCTCCATTACTCTGCAGGGCTTTCATGATACGGAGTTTATCAGCAGGGGAGACCCGCGCAAATACAGCCGCTGTTTTTACTGCTTCCTTTAACTGCTCATCCGTCATCTCGTCCAGTTCCGGCCCGGTAACTACGGTATTCCCTTCCTGAAAAATGTGAAGCTGTCTTGCGATCTCAAGGGCAGTCACCTTATGGTCTCCCGTGATCATAATTACCCGTATGCCCGCCTCATGGCAGGTTTCCACTGCCTGGATCACTTCCTTGCGTGGAGGATCGATCATTCCGGTCATTCCAACGAACGTCATATCCTCTTCCACATCTTCATTTTCATCCACGGGTACATATGGGAGTGTCCGTTTCGCAAATCCAAGGACCCGGAGCGCCTCTTCCGACATTTTCATGCAAAGAGTTAATATCTGTTTCCGATCTGTTACTGTCATCCGGCGGATGCCTTGTTCTGTCTCAATATGAGAACACAGCGGAAGCATTTCCTCTACAGCGCCTTTGGTATAGGCGATAATCTCCTCACCGTTTTTATGTACCGTAGTCATGCGTTTTCTCACGGAATCAAAGGGCTGCTCAAACACCCTCGGCATTCTTTCCTCCAACAGCTCCCGATCAAAACCATACTTACCCGCAAAAGTAAGCAGGGCACCCTCTGTGGGATCGCCTATGATCTCTCTCGGGCAGTCCGGATTTATGGATGCGTTATTACACAAAGCAGCAATTCTGAGAAGCTCAGCATTTTGTCCCTGAAATTCCTGTATCATATCCACAGAGGAAGCTTTTCCCGTTTGATAAGATTTTTCAAACGCTACATGGGTAACCGTCATACGGTTCTGTGTCAGTGTTCCGGTTTTATCACAGCAGACCACTGTGGCACTCCCCAGAGTCTCCACAGCCGGAAGTTTACGGATGATTGCATTCTGTTTAGCCATGCGCTGCACTCCGAGAGCCATAACGATCGTGGCAGTGGCCGGAAGTCCCTCCGGAATAATGGAAATCGCAAGGGAAACAGCCGTCATGAGCAACGGTATCCATGGACGGCCATAGAGGGAACCGATTGCAAAAATGACCACACAGACCACAAGGCCCACAAGGCTCAATGTTTTACCCACTGCATCCAGCTTGCGTTTTAACGGGGTATCCAGCTCATCCTGATTTTCCAGCATGTTGGCAATCCGACCGACCTCCGTGTCCATTCCTGTCCCAACGACGATTCCTTCTGCATTGCCATACATAACAATCGAAGACATATAAGCCATGTTCACTCTGCTCCCAAGAGGTTCCCCGGCCGGAAGAACTGTTTCGCTGTCTTTCTCTACCGGAACAGACTCCCCTGTCAGGGACGCCTCCTGCAGTGCAAGCCGGTTTTCATGAAGAAGCCGCAGGTCTGCAGGAACAATAGCCCCATCTTCCAGGATCACAATATCTCCCGGAACGATCTCACTGGCCGGAATGAGGCTTTCTTCCCCATTCCGGCGCACACAGGCTGTAGGCGCACTCATCTGTTTCAATGCATCAAGTGCATTGGACGCCTTGTTCTCCTGGATCACCCCAATGACTGCATCTACCACAATAATTGTAAAAATCACAACTGCTTCCGCCCATTCTCCCAATATCATGGACAATACTGCTGCTCCTACAAGGATCAATACCATAACATCTGTGATCTGCTCCAGAAGCATTTTCCCTATCGTTTTCTTTTTCTTTTTATGTAGCTCGTTTTTCCCATACTTTTCCAGACGACTTCGCGCTTCCTCGTCACTTAGCCCATCTGCACTGCTTTTCAAAATATGTACCGCCTGTTCCGCCGTCTCTGAATGCCATGATATGTCATGGTTATCGCTCATAACAATTCCTCCTGTTAATCCAT
>JBJEJA010000037.1:0-7914 GCA_051877575.1 Lachnospiraceae bacterium
CAACCGTGCGTTCCACGATCTGTTGCTGGAACTGGGTCCCTTGGATTTTGGAAGCTTGCGAAAAGAAATCAGAGAAAATTAGCAGTTTGGGGAACCTGACATGCAGATTGGCATTTTGATACCCTTTTGTCATCCGCATGTCTCGTCCCTGTTCAAAGAACAAATTGGTGCTTTTACGAGATATAGTTCAATACTTCCTGTAGCTCGTCTACCACACCTTCGGTCATCTCAAGATTTTGAAGATTTTTTCCTTGATTTGTATATCCCAGACAGCGTATTCCCGCATCTCTTGCGGCCGTACAGCCGGATGCGGAATCTTCTATTACAATGGCATTACTTGCACATGTCCCTGTCTTTTCCAGCATTCTGAGAAAAATATCAGGTGCCGGTTTTAAATGTTCTATATCATCTCCGCCCATGATGTGATCGAAGAAAGGCTCTATTTCCAATCTTTCAAGAATACTCACAATAAAATAACGGTCCGAACCGGAACAGATTACCAACTTTTTTCCCATTTCTTTTAATTTATTTAACAAAAAAGTCAGTCCCTTGGATTCTCTCTGATTGTGGTCCTCCAGTATCTGTAAAACCAGATTGTACTGCCGTCCCGCCAACTTATGCGGGCTTTCCTGCACACCATTTGCAGTAATTACTTTCTTCCAGAACTCTTCATTGGAATATCCTACCGACAAGCTCAGGTCATCTTCCAATATGTAGTTTTCAGCAGCACAGATTCTTTTTTTTGCTTCTGCATGCGCCCACTCAGTATCCATGATAACACCGTCAAAATCAAATATTACCAATTTAATTTCCTGCAAATTTTTTTCCTCCATGCCCTCTTATTCGCCATGAATGCTCAGAAGGTTCTCGGCATTCAACAGTTCTACACTTTCTTTTTGTATATAGCTTTCTGGATAACCCACATTCATTTCACTCTCTACATGGAAAAAACTCAGTTTCTCAGGGTCCAGCTTCCAGTAAACATCTTTTTTGCTTCCCAATCCCCGATCAATCTCAATACTTGCAACACATTCGCTTCCATCCATATCAAAATACGCTCCCAGTCTGTTTCCATAGTTTTCCACATATTTGATGGTTACAGGCACGCTCATTCCTTCTTCATTATTGGACAAAATGACATTTTCCGGTCTGATCCCCAAAAGAAATTGATCTTGTTTCTCTTTCTTCAGGAGTTCCAGCCATTCGTCATTCAGCCCTACATATGCATTCCCGATTTTTAGTTTTTTCTCCACCAGTTGTACCCTGACTATATTCATTGGCGGTGAGCCGATAAATTTTGCCGTAAACACATTAACCGGGCGATGATAAATGTTATAGGGCGTATCTGCCATCTGTATGTCACCGTTATACATAAGTACCACCTTTTGGCCTATGGTCATAGCTTCAATCTGATCATGGGTGACATATACAAAGGTTGGATGATTTATCTCATGGAGCTTGACCAATTCTTTTCTTGCTGAAGCGCGAAGCTGTGCATCCAGATTGGAGAGAGGTTCATCCAAAAGAAAATATCTGGCATTTTTTACTGCGGCCCTCGCCAGCGCAACTCTCTGCCTCTGCCCACCGGATAACTGTCTGGGCAGTCTGTCCTCCAATCCGTCCAGTTTCAGAATCTTCATTACTTCCCCAATTTTTTTTTGCACTTCTTCTTTGGGCAGCTTATGGGTTCTTAATCCAAAAGCAATATTTTTATATACCGTCATATGAGGGAACAAAGCGTAATTTTGAAATACCATGGCAATATCCCTATCCCCACTGTCTATCTCGTTGACAATTTTTCCGCCCATATAGAGATTGCCCGATGTGACTTCTTCCAATCCGGCAATCATTCGAAGCGTCGTTGTTTTTCCGCAGCCTGATGGCCCTAATAATATAACTCGCTGCCCCGATTCGATCTCCAGATTTAGATCATTAATAACCTTTGTCTTTCCAAAGGATTTTGATACATGTTCAAATTTAATTGTATTCATAAAGCTACTCTTCTCCTATCCTTTTATACCCGAGCTTGCATAGGTGCTCATAATATAGCGCTGACAGACCGCAAACAGGATCAGCGGTATAATCATCGTAGCCGTTGCCATGGCCATGGAAATAGACATATCAGGGCTTCCTTCCGCTCCCACAAATTTCTGCAATGCCAGAGAAAGCGTGTAAACCTCTTCGGACTTTAAAATCAGCCTCGGCCATACATATTCGTTCCACGAATTAATAAAGAAAATGATCGCCGTGGAGATAACCGCCGGACGTATGATCGGCAATACGATTCTTGTCATAATGATTTTGTGCGGTGTTTTTTCCAGCCACGCCACCTCTATCAGCGATTTCGGTATGGAACGCATCTGCTGTCGCAGCAGAAAAATTCCCATGGCATCACTTAACTGCGGCAGTATAACCCCCCACACATTGTCCAGCAGATCAATTTTGGAAAGCGTAATATAATTGGGAATCATGGTTACGGAGAAAGGAATAAACATGGTGCTGATCAAAATGAAATATAATATATTCTTTCCCGGGAATTTCAGATAAACAAAGGCATATGCCACAATAAAGCTGGTAAACACTTTAAATATCATTACGGCTGTCGCTATAAAAAATGTGTTAAATACAATTCTGAAATAAGGAATCTTCGTGGTTATTGTGACATAATTATCCGCTGTGGGATTCTGTGGTAATATAGAAAGTACATTCCCATATATCTCTTTCTGTGTTTTGAAGGAATTCGCAATGGCAAACACAATGGGATAGAGCATGAGCACAACCAGCAATATTAATAATATGTGAATCCACCAGTTTCTTTTGTTACTTTTTTTAGTTCTCATAATATATTCCTTTCTCAACGAACCGAATTTCAAGGAATAAAAGTAGACCGAAGAGCAACATTGCCAATACTGCCATTGCCGATGCCGATCCTGTCTGGAAAATAGTAAACGCTTCTTTATATACCGCATAAATAAGATTGGCACTTCCGTTGTTGGGTCCCCCTTGCGTCAAGACATTGATTGGTGTAAATACCCATTGAAGTCCCCATACCAGTGTAATGAGCAATGTATAGATCCCCGTGGAGGAACTCATAGGAACAATAATCTTTAAAAATATTTCCCAGTTGGGAGTCTTCTCCAGGCGAGCTGTTTCAATCAGTTCCATAGGGACACTTCCCACTGCCGCCATCAGTACGATGACGTTATATCCAAACATTTTCCAAGAAGTTACCAAACTCAGTACAACGATTACCAAACCGCTTGTCTGGGACCATATGGGAAAATCCACTCCAAAACTTTTAAATATCGTCGCAATGGGACCGGAAAGCGGATTCAAGATCCATGACATGATAATGGCACCTACTACCAGTGAAATCAGACTGGGAATAAACAATGTCGTTTTATAAAAAGATTTTCCCTTTTTAATTACAAATGAAAGTACATACGATATAATATACGGAAGCACAAAATCGATTACGATAAACAAAAGAATATACCACACCGTATTACATAAGACCTTGTGAAACGTAGGATCTGTCAAAATCTTCTCATAATTGTCCAACCCCACAAACTTTTTATCGGGACTTACCATATTCCATTTATAAAAACTCAATTCCACAGTCCGAATGATCGGCCAAAACATAAAAATTGAAAATACAATGATAGTCGGCAGCATGAGTCCTAAAGCCAGTACGCGTTCCTTCCTCATCCTTATCCTTTTAGTTGTCTTCTTTTTTTTCAATCGCTTTTGTGTATTTCCCATTTCCATCTTCACTTTCTTATTCTGATACCAACTGCAGAACCTGTCTGACTTCGTTCTCGATCAAATCAACCGTGATATGTCGGCCCGGCGCATATTCCAAAATCCAGTCCGCCTTCGGAGTTTCCTTTTCCATGCATCGGAACAGTTGCCTCAGATTTTCTTTTTTTAATATCATATCCTGCTCAAACAACGGTCTGTGTATATCCCCGCTTCCATCATTGTTGTGCAGATGATAGGATCCAATTTTGTTTCTCAGTTGCCGGATCACATTCTCAAGATCCCATTTATTCAAAATGGCATGACCAATATCAATCAAACAGCCTACGGACTGCGGGATTTTTTGAAACAAAGCAATAAATTCATCCTCATTAAACAGCATATTTCCATATATTGTCTCACCAACATTCTCAACCAGAAGATGAACTCCCTCTTTCTCCGCTTCTTTTCCGATTTCACAAATTGTTTCTATAACATTTTGCTGATACTGTTCTTTTTCTTCCGGTTTAAATCCACGCTGATGAGTATGCATAACAATAGATTCTGCGCCAAAGGTTTTGTATACCCGGAATGCCATTTTATATGCCTCGATCATTTTTTTATGCTCGATGCTGTCCAAAGGACTTGTTGCTTCAACCTCCATATATGGTCCGTGAAAGGTGATGGCATACTTTGCAAAACGCTCTTTCTGGTTCAAAAGCTTCTTCATATATTCAGGTTTGTCCGAAAACATGGACAGTTCTGCCCCGGCATCGGCAAACTCCAATCTTTCTAATATCTCATACAAAAAATCATATTGGTCGAAATCAACGCAATAGCAGGCGATATTCAATAATCTCATATTTCTTAACTCCTTCATAAATAACCGAAAGGGAGGAAATCCCCCTCCCGGAATATTTTTTACTGAGCCATCAGCTCATTGGCTTTTTCTTGCATCTCGCCCAAAGCTTCTGTCGCTGTCTTTTCACCATTCATAATCACATCTCTTGTATCCAGCAAGCCCTGCTCAATTTCCAGTCCGGCATCTCCCGGGAATGAAACGAAGGGTACCAGATATTCCATCTGATCCAGACATGCATTCAACTGAGGAGCTTCTTTCAGATATTCCTGAAATTCTTCCAATTCATTTACATCTTTACGCGGTGGTACATATCCGGTCGCTTTCGTCCAGTCTACATGTGCTTCCGCTGTTGTGATAAACTGGATCCACTCCCATGCGCCCTGCTGCTCCTCTTCATCTAAAGCAGTAATAGCCAGGAAATTGCCACCTACAGGGATGCGTCTCTCATTTGCACCATAGGAAGGCATAGGTCCTGTTACCATCTCAAAATCAGACGCATCAATAATACCTGTGCTCCAACCGATGGTTGCTGAGATCATTGCAACTTTTCCACTGGAAAAGGCTTCTTTGATAGGCTCGCCCAATACATAAGTTGCCGCTCTATCCTCGTTAATCAGGTCAGACATTTTCTGTAGCGCTTCACATCCTTCTTCGGATGCGAATGTAGCAGTCATGGTGCCGTCATCATTGTAATTAACCATGCGTCCGCCATTTGACTCAATTTCAAACTGTTCAATCCAAAAATCGCTGGCTGCTGCGATCGCAAGACCGTACTCTCCCGTGTTTTCTTTTACGGTTCTGGCCCAGTCGTACAGCTCATCAATTGTCTGGGGAAGATTATCTGTATCCAAACCCGCTTCTTTTAATAAGTCTACATTATAGTACATAACAGGTGTACTGAGGGAATAGGGAACCCCGGCAACCTTTCCATCCTGAGTGGTGCACAATTCAATGATGTTAGGAAGGTAGTTGTCCAGATAGCTTTCGTCCAATTCTTTAATGTCCACATACTGATGATTTTCAGTAAAGTAGTTTAACCAATAATAACCAACCTGAATGACTGCGGGCGCATTTCCTGCGGCTGCTTCTGCTTGTAACTGCTGCATAATTCCTTTGTAATCCTCTGTCATAAATACAGGCTTAACCTCGTATTTATCCTGACTTGCATTAAATATTTCCGCATATTCCTCGATTGTCGGTCCTCCGGCAGTCTCGGAATTTTTGTGCCAATATTCAATGACAATTCTTTCTGCTGTTTCTTCTGCATCCGAAGTTTCATCGTTTGTTTCTGCAGGTGCTAATACTACCTGTGTTTCTTCTGTCTCACCGGCAGTTTGTTCTGCTGAACCTGCACCGCATCCTACAAGACCGGTCAGCACACACCCTGCTAAAACTCCTGCCAGCAGTCTGGTAAATCTTTTCATTTTTCTTACCTCCATATTTTAGGGAATGTATTTTGTTCCTTACAAACCGAATTATAAGTTCCACCTTTGCATCCGCAAATCAAAGACTTGTAAAGTTTTGTAAAATTTGAGTATATTGTATTGACTTTCCTGTTCTTTTTGAAATAAAATCTCAAAAAAGTTAAAATTATTTTTCATTTTTGAGAAATCCTATTCAAATAAAACAGGAAAACATTATGAAAAAAGAAAAGCGTTATGAAATAATCCTAGAATACCTGAAAAAGAGTGGCACTCTCTCGGTAAAAGAAATTGTCGAAAAATTACACGTATCTGCAACAACTGTTCGAAATGACTTAAATGTTTTAGCTGACTGGGAACTGATTCTTCGTACACATGGCGGTGCCGTTCTTCCGCCGTCTGTTTCCAAAGACCTGTTATCCATACCCAATCCCCATGTTCTGGAAATTGCCAACCAAAATTTAAAAGAGAATATCGGAAAGGAAGCCGCAAAACTGGTTTCTGATAATGATACTATTTTTATCGGATGCGGCAGCACTTTTTATGTCTTTTCCCATTATTTAAAAAACTTTAAAAATCTGAAAATTGTCACGACAAATCTGAATGTGGTCTATGAACTGGCCTCCACCTCCCACAGTGTCTATTTTATTGGTGGCGAGCTTATGGAATTAAATGGCATTTATTATACTGGAGGTCCCAAGATCCCCTATGAACTGGAGAAGGTATTTGTCAATAAGGCCTTTATAGGCGTAAGCGGCATTGACTTAAAAGCGGGGCTGACCATTTACGACTTAACACAACTGAACCTGTACAGTTCCATATGCAAAATTGCCCGCGATATCATACTGGTTTGCGACAAAAGCAAATTTGGGTGTCAGAGCGCCCATCTGCTAGGTCCGATTAAAGGTTTCGCCAATACTATCGTCACAAACAAAGAGATTGACGCAACCTATCAACAGGCAATTGAAAACATGGGAATCCGATTTATTACCGCATAAAGGAGAGAGATATGCTTCCGGCTGAAAGAAAAGATTTGATTCAGAAAATCATAATGGCAGAGAAAGAAATTACCTTTCAGGAACTACTGACAAAGACTAACACTTCCCGTTCTACCTTATATCGGGATTTGCTGCAATTCCAAGATGAAGGAATTGTTTTCGTCAAAAATGGGATTATTACATTCATCGGACAGTCCCCCGACAGTCCTTTTTCTTCCGATAAGATAACCATTCCCATCCCCAAAGACTATGCACAGCAGAGATCCATTGCTACCATCGCTGCAAACATGATTTCAGAAATGGACAGTATCTTTATTGGAGAAGGCTTGCTCTGCCTCCTGCTGGCTCAAAAGATACACGAGCAAAAACACTTAAAAAATGTAACCGTCGTAACCAATAACTTCAGTGTTGCCTTGGAACTCAGCAGTTTTATCGGACACCTGTATCTGTTAGGCGGTGATGTGCTTCAAAATTCCGATAACATCTATACAGGCGGTCCCAGAATAGAAAGCAATCTCAGCACAATTTTTGTCAGCAAGGCCTTTGCCAGTGTAGATGGTATTGACTTCCAATCCGGCTATACTATGCACGAGCTGTCACAACTGAGTATACTTTCCCATCTGCCGGATTTTTCAGCACAGACGATATTTCTAATTCCTTCCTGCCGTTTTGGATATAATTCTATTCATCAGTTAGCACCGATTAACTTTTCGGATGTTGTCATTACGGACAGCCTGATAGATATAAAGTATCAAAAAGCCTTTTTAACAGTACAGAAGCCGAAACTGATTATAGCATAAAATTAAATAAAAGTCCTCTGTTTCCGACTAACAAATCTCCATTATTTTAATCCCAGAAAATATCCATTCAAATTCTCCAAGCTCTTAGCAAGAAT
>JBJEJA010000038.1:0-11020 GCA_051877575.1 Lachnospiraceae bacterium
AAACGGTTTTCAAGACCGCCTCGTTATGACCACTTCGATACCTCTCCATGTCGTATCTTGGCTGTGTCTCTCAGCCGACGCAAGTGTTATTCTAACAGAGTTATTTTTTAGTGTCAACAACTTTTTACTATTTTTTTCAAAATTTTTTGCCCGTTTTTGGGAACCTGTTATGCTTTCAAAAAGCACTCTGCAATTTCAAGATCTTCCGGTGTGGTTATTTTGATATTTTCATAACTTCCTTCTATCAATTTTACCCGTTTTGCGGAAAATAATTCCATTACCATGGCATCATCCGTAACCACAACACCCTGTGCAAGCAGTTTTCCCTCTTCCTCAATCAATTTGTCATATGCACTTTTTATAAGAGGAAACGCAAAAATCTGTGGGGTCTGAACCTGCCATACCAGATTACGTTTTGGTGTATCCACCGCAAATCCGTTCTCGTCGCTGATCTTGATCGTATCCTTCACAGGCATCCCCACAACACAGGCATCGTACTTCTGTACCGCTTCAATTCCCTTTTCAATCATTCCGGGTGTCACAAAAGGTCTCGCCCCGTCATGGATCAGTACATAGTCACAGGGGGTTCCCGACTGCGCTGCCGCACACAGTCCCATTGCCACGGAATGATATCGTTCTTTACCGCCTGCAACGATCTGTGTTACTTTCTGAAAACCATATGCTTCAACAATCTCTTTTTTACAATATTCAATTTGTTCCTTTCCCGTTACAAGGATTACTTCATCTACGATGCTGTCTTCAAAATTTCGGAGGGTATAATAAAGAACAGGCCTGCCGCACAACAGCAAATACTGTTTGGCCACGTCAGAACCCATTCTCTTTCCCTGCCCCGCTGCTAACACAATGGCAGTCGTTTTCATCATCTCTCACCCAGCTTCAGATTGGGAACGGCATTCAGATCCCATCCGCTTCTGGTTCCTTTCATATATTCATAATATCCCGCCGCTGCGATCATCGCTGCGTTATCCGTGCATAAAACAGGGGACGGGCAATAAAACTTAATCTTTCTTTTGGCACAT
Source organism: Lachnospiraceae bacterium (assembly GCA_051877575.1). Lineage (GTDB taxonomy): Bacteria > Bacillota > Clostridia > Lachnospirales > Lachnospiraceae > UBA2882. The sequence goes on from JBJEJA010000038.1 coordinate 1,041, forward strand.
TCCTCTTCAAAAGCTTTTCTGAGCGAGGAATTGGAAGCAACGCCTCCCGCAATGGCAAATTTATCAAAACCGTATTCTTTTACCCCGTGCAATCCGTGCTCAACCAGCACGTCTACAACGGCTTTCTGGAAAGATGCCGCCACATCTGCCGTGTTTATTTTTTCACCTTTCATTTCACAGGAATTGATATAATTTAAAACCGCTGATTTCAAACCGCTGAAGCTGAAATCATACCGGCTGTCTTCCACCTTTGCCCTCGGAAAATGAATAGCGTCCGGATTTCCTTCTTTGGAGACCTTATCGATCTTGGGTCCTCCGGGATATCCCAGCCCGATAGCCCTTGCTACCTTATCAAAAGCTTCCCCCGCCGCATCATCTCTGGTACAGCCAAGTATCTCATATTCTCCGTAATACCTGACCGCCACCAGGTGGGTATGTCCGCCCGATACCACAAGGCACCCGAAAGGAGGTTCCAGCTCTTTGTATTGTATATAATTGGCGCTGATATGTCCTTCGATATGATGTACTCCCACCAGAGGCTTACCGGCGGCAAACGCCAGTGCCTTTGCAAAGGACACACCGACCAAAAGTGCACCGACCAGCCCCGGTCCATAGGTTACCGCAACTGCCGTAATCTCATCCAGGGTTTTCCCTGCTTCCTGCAGTGCCTGCGCTACGACCTGATTGATCTTTTCAATATGTTTTCTGGATGCAATTTCCGGCACAACACCTCCATACAGTGTATGCAGGTCGATCTGAGAAGAAATTACATTGCTCAAAACCTCTCTGCCGTTTTTTACCACCGATGCTGCAGTTTCGTCGCAGGAGCTTTCTATTCCTAATATATAAACATCTTCCGTCACTTCAAACACTTCCGTTTCTCATTGATTCTCTACCATTTTCCAGCCATAAATTTTATAGTGAGAATCCTCATCCTTACGCAGGATAAAACATAAGGTTGTCTGATACAGCAGAGTGTCCTGTTTAACATCATAAACACAGTACAATCTTGCCCAATCATATCCGTCCCGGCTGAAGGTTTCCACATCCACACTGGAAGAAGGCGAATAACCGGAAATGGTCCTGTTATTTGCCTTATATTCATCAATATCCTTTTTTAATAAATCCAGATATTCCTCTTCCGTCTGATTCGCGATCAATTCATCATCATAAATGCCCCGCATCTGCAGCCCCAACGCTTTTATTTCTTCCTCATCATGTTCTTCATTATAAAAGCATTGTGTAATTTCACTGAAATACTTGATTACCTCTCTGGGCGAAGGCGGATAATTATTCTCCAGATTACGCCCCAGTGCCTTCTGGGTCATAGTCATGATTTCCGTTTCCGCCTGCTCAGGCTCGTCGGGCACCGATCTGTTGGATAAATAAAAATAATATCCCACAACCAGACAAGCAATAACGATCAAGAGAATAATACCTTTCGTTCCTTTGAATCGTTTCATGCGTCACGCTTCCCTGCTTCCTTATTTAAACTCATTCTTCTTCAAAATCCAGTTCCACACTCTGACCGTCCCTGGCCGCATAAGCTCCGGGGAAAATACGTTTTACTTCCTTCATATATTCCTCGGGTCTCGTCAAAGACGGACTATAATGAGTCAGCCACATTTCCCTGGGTCCGGCCTGTGCTGCAATATCCGCCGCCTCATAAAATGTCATATGCTTATATTCTTTCGCTTTCGCCTTCTTTTCCGGCTCGCCGTACATGCCTTCCAAAATCAAAAGATCCGCACTTTCGCTATGCGCGATAATTGCAGGCGTGGGTCTTGTGTCTGTGCAATAGGTTACTTTAATTCCTTTTCTGGCATCTCCCATCACCATATCGGGCGTGTAAATCCCTTCCGGTGTCTCCACAGTTTCCCCATGCTGCAGGCGGTTCCAGCATTTTACCGGAATTCCCAGCTCTTTTGCCTTCTCCAGCTGAAACTTTCCTTTTCGTTCTATGATCAGGCTATAACCGTAGCAGATCACATTGTGATTTACCCGGAAGGCATCGATATGAAATCCTTCAAATTGAAGAGTTTCTTCATTTTCCGTCAGTTCCCTGCACCGAATTTCAAAGGGAAGTTCCGGTGCAATAACCCGCAAAGCGGAAACTACACGATTTAATCCTTTGGGTCCGATCAGCAAAAGGGGCTCTGTCCGCTCCGCATTGCCCATGGTCAGAAGCATTCCGGGCAATCCGCTGATATGATCGGCATGATAATGAGTAAAACAGATAATGTCAATGGGTTTGGGACTCCATCCCTTTTCCTTCATGGCAATCTGCGTTCCTTCTCCGCAATCAATCAATATACTTTTTCCGTTGTATCTGGCCATCATGGAAGTCAGCCATCGATATGGGAGAGGCATCATGCCACCGGTTCCCAACAGACATACATCCAACATAATCTATAAAAGCTCCGTTTCCTCCTTCTGAGAGACGGGAAGCAGAAATGAACCGACTAAAGCATTATAACACGCTTCGCACAGGTCAAACTCCTGCGTAATACCATCCTTTTCAGAAAAATAATCGAAACGCTGTTTCCCGTGAAAACAGCCTTCCTTTAAAATACCATTTTCGACGATCATTTTCTTTCCGCATTGATTGCAAACAACCGTCTGCAGTTTTTCATCCAAATATGCTCTCATAACCCTCCACGTTCCTTTCCTGTTCTCTTATGATAGTTCATTTTCCGATCGGTTAGCTTTTGCTAATCATTTTCATTATATAAGAACATGTGGTTATATTCCTAGCGGTAATTATTGCAACTGCTTCCTATCTTTTCCACATAATCAAAGCATCTTCCGCAGGCTTTTCATAAAAATTTTTGCGAATGCCCTCTGTGCGAAATCCCAATCCTTCATATAACGCAATGGCCGGGATATTGCTCTTTCGCACTTCCAGGGTAACACTTTCTGCGCCCGCCTGTTTCAACCGCTCCATCAGCGCTGTCATCATCATCCTGCCGACACCTTTTTCCCTGTGTGCCGGAGCGACTGCTACCTGATTGATATCAGCCTCGTCCAGAATAAGATATGCCCCGCAGTATCCGATTACCTGCTCATCTTCCCTGGCTACTACATAAACCGCCTTGGGATTATCCAGTATCTCTTCAAAGGACTTTTCGGACCACGGCATACTGAAACATTCCTGCTCCATACGGCTGACCTGTTCCAGATCTGCAGCTGTCAACTTATCAATCTGCACCATTTTCTTTTCCTGACACATCTTTCTCCGTTTGTTCTTTTTCCAGTCGTTCTCTCTCTGCCTGTGACATACGCAGATACTCGGGCTTATGCTCCCATGCTTTTACCGTTCGTCCTTCTTTGTAATATTTCTCTGCCAATACCGCTACGGAAGACGCGTGCTGGCGATTACAGTTTGCCGGTGCGAACCCGAAAGGCACCGTTAATTCCTCTGTGATCATCTGTGCAAATACGGGAACGCCGTCCCCCAAAAACATAACCTGCTGTCCGAGTCCGTTCAGCCGGTTAATCACTTCCTGCATAGACTCCGCAAACTGTTCCCTGATGACGCGAAATGAAAATCCGGTATCTGCAGATACATCCCTGTCAAAGGTGTAAAATCCAGTATAGACCTGCCCTCTTCTGGCATCCATGATTGGGCAGATCACACCCTCATATCCGAATAAGTTATACGCCATACCGTCGATGGTAGGCACTTCAATAATCGGCTTATCCATGGCTTCTGCCAGCCCTTTTGCCGTAGCCGATCCGATCCGCAGCCCGGTAAAAGAACCGGGTCCCGCCGCTACTGCAATTGCATCGATGGCGGATAGATCCAACTCTATCATTTTTTTGATTTCATCCAACATGGGTAACAATGTCTGGGAATGGGTTTTCTTGTAATCCACGGTGTATTCGGCAACCAGCCTCTCATCCTCGGTCAGCGCTATGCTCGCCACCATTCCCGAACTGTCAATGGCTAATATTTTCATAAATCCGTCTTTCTTTCTATGGTAACTTTCCGATAATCAAAACCCTTTTCCGGATTCTTCTCAATGGTGATCCATCCGGTATTTTCCGGCATCAGCTCCCGGATCAGTCCGGCCCATTCTACCATACACAGACCTTCTCCGTAAAAATAATCCTCATATCCGATTTCATCCATCTCTTCCGGATCCCCGATACGATATACGTCAAAGTGATAAAACGGAAGCCTGCCGCTCTCGTAAACCTGCACAATCGTAAAGGTGGGACTGTTTACCTGCTCCTCAATCCCCAGGCCGGCCGCAACTCCTTGGGTAAATACGGTCTTCCCTACTCCCAGCTCTCCAATGAGAGCATATATTTCTCCGGGTGCTGCGGCTTTTCCGATGGAATAGCCCAGCTCGTAGGTTTCTTTTTCGCTATTTGTTTCAACTACTGTTCTGTTCATCGCCATTTACTCTTTGATCTTTACCTTCTTCGGATCCATATGGGTGGAGATAATCTGTATCAGTCCCACAGCATTCTCCCCAAGATCCTTTCTGGGAAAAATGGATGCCGCATTTTTACCGGTATATAAAATAATACTCTTGGAAGTGGAAACTGCCTTGATCATATCCTCCCACTTCTGCATCTGTCTTACATCATCCTGGGAAACCTGCACACCATTTTCATAAAATGCATAATGGAGCGGTTTTTGAAAGCTTTCCTGCATTGCCTGTTTTTTTGCTGTCAGATACAACGTCCACGGCAGATATAAAATGATAATAATGCCGCACGCCAGATATAGGGCGCTTGCACCTTTGATGAAATATACCATAACCATAAAGACACCGATGATTGTGCCAAGCAGACCCGAAAAGGAAGTATATACATGCCGCAGGAAATAATCATACAATACTCCTGTCGTAATCCGGATATCCGCCTCATATAAGGCATCTCCTTCCGGTTCCACACCCGGCTGCTGTTGTGTAGTTGTTTCCGGTTCTTTTGTTTCCGCTTCTTTTGTTTCCGCTTCTTTTGTTTCCGGTTCTTTTTCTTCCGTTTCTTTTTCTTCTGTTTCTGCTTCTGCTACAGTTTCCTGCAATTCTTTTTGTTCTTCTTCCATAACCATATGTCTTCCCTTCGTGATTTCTCCTCATAAGACATAGCCATACATCATTATTATACTGAATTTATGAAAAATCGCAAGCAAAAGAAAGTAAAGAGACAGTCCCGCAAAAAAATTCTTTTCGCGAGGCTGCCTCCCAAACTTCTTGATACTCATAACATTATTCATGCCGTAACGCTTCTATCGGGCTCAGCTTTGCTGCCCGTCTTGCCGGATAGATACCAAAGAAGATACCGACTGCAGATGAAAACAGACTTGCCAAAAGTACCGTGCTCAATGACACCTTGGCAGGGAAGCCCATGATGCCGCAAACGCCATAAGCTCCCAGCGCTCCCAACACAATGCCGATCAGACCGCCCAATAGGGTAATAATGGCCGATTCGAACAGGAACTGAAGCAGGATAGATTTGGTTCTGGCTCCCAACGCTTTTCTGATACCGATTTCCCTGGTACGCTCCGTAACGGATACCAGCATAATATTCATAACGCCGATACCGCCAACCAGAAGGGAAATTGCAGCTACGAACACAATGAATACCGCTATCATTCCGATAATGCCGGTAATCTGGTCCATCTGATCGCTGAAACTTTGCAACAGGATAACGCCCTGCCCTTTTACCTTATGTCTGATCTCCATCAGGTTGACCGCTGCTGACGCGATCTCCTTGGAATACTCCGGTGCTTCTCCGATAATATAAAATCCATAGAATTCCTCAGTATTTTCACCGAATGCCAGTTCAAAAGTACTGAGCGGCATTTCCAATTCCACCTGCTCATAATAATTCATGGAATTTAACAAGGCCGAAGCATTATCCCCCCTGATACCGACAATTCGAAGCTCCACCGACCGGTTTCCCTGCGTCACCTCAAATGTTTTTCCGATTACATCCAGCGTGCCGAACATTGCCATTGCTCCGCTTTCACGAAGTACACACACTTTTGCTCCGCTTTCTACATCATTCTCGGTAAAATATGTTCCCTTTATAATAGCTTCCGAGGCAGTGTATTTCAACGCTTCGTTTCCCGCACAGGCATATGCCTGAAAATCACCCTTCGGTCCCAGTGCCGTTCCAAAGATGGCCTCCATTGCGGTCGCCCCTTTTACATGCGGTATTTTTTCCTCGATTGCCTGCAGATCCTCATCATTGAATTTTACCGCTTCATAATTGTCATTTCCGTCCGAATAAACATACAGCTGCCCTCCCGCTATACTGTTTAACTCATCACTGATATATCCCGATACTCCGTTTCCGATGGAAATAATCATAATCACCGAAGAAATACCGATAATGATACCCAGCATGGTTAAAAAGGAGCGTCCTTTATTACTGCGGATATTTTTCAGGGCCATTTTTACATATTCTAAAATTTGTCCCATAAATTTTCTACTCCTCTGTGACAGGGGTCACTGCCATTCCTTCTTCCAGATCTGTGGTTACTTCTGTGATCACCTGCTCACCGACGCTCAAACCGCTTAATATCTGTACCTGCGTATCGGAGGAAATTCCCGCTTCAATTTCTTTACGGACGATAACACCGTCCTCTACCACATAGCAGAAAGCCCCTTTTGTATCATAGTTCACACTTTCGATGGGCACCAAAAGCACGTTTTCTTCCTTGTCGCTCTCTATTTTTACTTTTGCTTCAATGCCCAGATAGATTGCTTCATCCGGATTGTTAATATGGATATCTGCGGTGACAACCGATGCGCCTGCCGCATTGACCTGTGCCATGCCGTCAATCTTTGTCACAACCCCTTCGTATTCTTTTCCGTTGATCGTAATAACCGCCTTCTGTCCCACACTGATCTGAGCAAGATCATACTTTGTTACACTGACGGCAACTTTTAAATCTTCCGTACTCTGCAGTACAAACATCTGCATTCCTTCTGCCGCAGTCTGTCCCGCTACAGCACCGACCTCCGTTACTACCCCGTCAAAATCCGCATGTAATCCCGCTCTCGCAGTTTCCAAATCCTCTGTCGCGCGTTCTTTACTCAGATTATTCAATTCGCGCAATGCTGACTGTTGTGCCTGCTGGCTTACCAAAGACGGATCATCTGTTTTTTCCGCTTTATACTGTTGTGCCTGGGCTTTATATTCATTCAAATCATTGCTGCAGGTTGTAACGGCACTCTCCAATGCCGCAAAATCATATTGCGCCAGCTGTCCCGCCAGTTCGTTTAACCTGTTCTCTCCCTGCGTGATCAGATTTGCCAGCTCCGGATTGGGCTGTGTGTTTTCCGCCTGCTGTATTTTGTACTGATTCACTGTTGCTTTTAAGGTATCATATTCCGTCTTAACCGCCATGGCTTCATTATACTGTCTTGTGGCAGATTCCAGGCAGGCGGAATAATGATTGACATACTGCATTGCCTCATCATAATTTCTGGCTGCTGCCACCTGATCATTCTGTGCCTTCTGAAGAGTCAGCATCGTTGCGTCGATGCCGTATCCTTCTGCTTTTGCCTGTAAGGCTGCTTCTTCACTGACCTGCTCCAGTTCTGTCAGATCATAAGTCAACAGGCTGTCTCCCGCCTGCACCTGATCTCCTACCGCCACATCAACGGTTTCAATCCTGCCGGTAACCGGAGAAAAATATACCTTTGTTTCTTCTGTTACAACCGTGCCGGAAAAATCCATCTCCTGTACGATATCGCCCTGTGAAACGGTAGCCGTACTCACAGGCATTCCCATAGACAACATACTCTGCACTGCCATAGACAATGCCACCAATCCCACAATTACCAATATCACAATTATGACAATCACAATTATCATTTTTTTCTTTTTACTCAATTTTGTTTTCATAATCCATTTCAACCTTTCCGTCTTTGATCCTGATAACCCGTTTCGCCTGTGCGGCAATTTCATTATCATGCGTGATCAAAATGACCGTCCTGCCCTCTTTATGTAATTCCTTTAAAATCTGGATAATTTCTTTACTGGATCCGGAATCCAGATTACCGGTCGGCTCATCCGCCAAAATAACCGGCGGTGCCTGTGCAATGGCTCTTGCTATGGCTACCCGCTGCTGTTGTCCTCCCGACATTTCCGAAGGCTTGTGCTGCATTCGTGCAGCAAGTCCAACCTTCGTCAATGCGCTGACTGCCAGATCATGGCGTTCCCGCTTGCCTAAGCCGCGATATAACAGCGGCAATTCCACATTTTCGACTGCGGTAAAGCTGGGAATCAAATTGAATCCCTGAAAAATAAAACCGATTTCCTGATTGCGGATATCCGACAACTCATCATCTGTCAGATGGGAAACATTTTGTCCGTTCAGGATATACTCTCCGCTGGTAGGAATATCCAGACATCCGAGCATATTCATCAATGTGGATTTGCCGGAACCGGATTGACCGATAATGGCGACAAACTCTCCCGTATCCACCGTCAGACTCACATGGTCCAAAGCCCGCACTTCATTCTCGCCGGGATTATAGACCTTGCAGATATCTTCTATTTGTATCAGTACACTCACAATACTCCTCCTTCATACACTTTTTGATTATTATCCCCTGTATCATCTCATTGTTGTATTATTCGTTTAATACATTAGTACATTTAGTGCTGTTTGTCAATACCAAAACAATAAATAAAAAAAAGAAGTTGACGAACCGGCATTTGGGCACTATACTATATGCGAATAAGGCAGTTCTTCGGGGTTGGGTGAAATTCCCTACCGGCGGTGATGCGAAAGCTAGTCCGCGACCCATGTAAATGGCTGATTTGGTGAGATTCCAAAACCGACAGTAAAGTCTGGATGAGAGAAGAAAGTCAAGCAAATCTTTTTGTTGATTTGGCTTTTTGCATGAGATCATATACGGATGTGTTTATGATAGCCTCGATGAAAAATATATCATCGGGGATTTTTTTATGCGAAGAATCGTCCTTACAAACTACGCCACAGGCGAAATTGAAAGGAGATCACTAAAATGAGTGAAACAACAATGACACAGACAACCGGCAAAACATCCGCCAAAAAGATGGATATCCGCAAGCTTACCGGAACAGCAATGCTTTCCGCAATCGCATATGCATTAATGTTCCTGGATTTCAGCGTACCGTTTATGCCGAGTTTCATCAAGATGGACTTATCCGAGCTTCCCGCACTGATCGGTTCCTTTGCGTACGGTCCGATTGCAGGTGTGGTCATCTGCCTCATCAAAAATCTGATCCATCTGACCATATCCAGTACCGGCGGTGTCGGTGAACTGAGTAACTTCCTGCTGGGTGCTTCCTTTGTCCTGGTGGCAGGTTTTATCTACAAATGGAAAAAGACCCGTAAAGGCGCTCTGATCGGCTCTATCGCAGGCGCACTGGTTATGGCCGTATTCAGCATTTTTTCCAACTATTTCCTTGTTTACCCGATTTATTATAACTTCATGCCCAAGGATGCCATTCTTGCCGCATATCAGGTTATTTTCTCCGGTGTGGACAATATTCTGGAATGCCTGATCGTATTCAATGCGCCTTTCACTTTTGTAAAGGGAATATTCAGTGTCATCATTACATTTTTAATTTATAAGAGACTGTCTCCGATTCTCAAGGGGACCCAGTCATAAACCATATATCAGGCAAAAAAAATCGGTACTTTTATCTGCCTCAAAAGCGGATGAAGTACCGATTTTTATTTACAGCTTTATCTCAAATAAACCATGTCTGTTACAGTAAGCATAGAGTAACCCATGTCCCCGTTTCCGGAATCTGACCGATATATCCTGCTCCGGATACAGTTTTACCACCTCTGCATCATTGGAAGTCACATAGGCAAAAAAAGATATATTATGCTCCTTTGTCATGGGATGCTCCATGGTAACGGAATATTCGCCATCCACGGTTTCGATCCCTGGCATATGTTCGCCGTCGCAGGGCTCACTGATCTGCTCCGGCAGCATAATCCCACAGCATGAGAAACT
>JBJEJA010000038.1:11120-87841 GCA_051877575.1 Lachnospiraceae bacterium
CGTCGCAGGGCTCACTGATCTGCTCCGGCAGCATAATCCCACAGCATGAGAAACTACCTTTTTTCGTTGATCATGAGTCTATTTTATTCTTTCTTTTGCAACCGGCAACCTACGAAGCGTAGACTTTCCTTTTCCCGTCCGGGGGGTGGACGGAACGATCGGATGGAACGATCGGATGGAACGATCATTTCTCAGAAGCTGTGATATCCTTCCTCGCTCCGAAAATCGCAAGCAGCAATAACAGCACAGATCCCGCCGCCATCCCAAGGAAAGACACGTTCATACCGTGCATCAAAGCATTATCCCCATAGGTTGCCACAGAGTTTGCGCTTACCGAAGACATAATTCCCACAAATACTGCCGATCCGATTGCTCCGGCAATGGTGCGTAAAGAGGTAAGAAGTGAAGACGCATCCGCCACTTTTTGCGGACTTACATTACCGGTACCCCATGTCAGCAGGGGCATCATCAGACTACCGATGGAAATATTGCGAATCACATTGAGACCGGCAGCAACCCAAAGAGGTGTACGCATGGTGAGGAAAAACATTCCGGCATTGCTGACCAATAAGGCAATGGCGCCGATCATAAAAATCCTTTTAATTCCCATTTTGTCATACAATCTTCCGGCAAAAGGACTGACAAGGGCAGTTGCCAGGGAACCCGGCAGCGTTACAAGACCCGAAACAACAGCCGAATAGCCCATGACACTCTGAACATACAATGGCATTATGACAGAGGATCCCATCATTACAAGATAAAGAACCATGCTGGAAATTACACTTACTGCGTAATTGCGATTTCTCAGGATTTTTACATCCAGGAAAGGACTTTTCAGACTGCACTGACGAACCACAAAAAGGATGCAAACCACAATGCCCACTATCAACGGAAGTCCTGCCTGTATACTGATCAGCCCATAACTGCTGATATTTCCTATACCAAGGGAAATACCGCCAAATGCGAAAATACTTTCCACAAAAGAAATCATATCAAACTTTTTGTCCTGAATCTCCAGAAGATCCTCAAAGAAAATCCCGGAAATGACAAGTGAAATTGTCATAATGACCAGAACCAGATAAAAAATGGATTTCCAGCCAAAGGCATCTATCATCAATCCGGCAATGGTCGGCGCGATGATGGGAGCTGCAGTCGTTGCCAATCCATAAGTACCCATCATAGTTCCTCTTTTTTCAGCGGGATAAACCGTCAGAATAATGACCTGTGCCGCAGACATTAAAATGCCGTTTCCGCATGCCTGCAGAATTCTTCCCACCATCATAATCCCAAAGTTTCCGGCAAAAATACTGAGTAAAAGTCCAACAATAAAACTGCCGCTTCCAATCATATACAGCTTTTTGGTAGGAAACCTGGTAATTAAGAAAGCTGTCAGCGGCATAATCATTCCCATAGCAAGCGAATAGCCGCTTGTAACCCACTGTCCGATTGCCGTACTGACCCCGAAATACTCCACCAGTTTGGGCAACGCCGTAGTCGTGGCCGTTGACAAAGTTGCCGATGCAATACCGGAGACAACTAAGTTTATAAAAATTAAAGTCAGTTTTTTATGAGTTAACTGTATCGTTTTATTCTGTCCCATGATGCTCCTCCATTCTGTGCCATACCTTTTGATTGATGTTTTCCATCATTTGCTCCATTGTTTGTTCACTCAACTGAATATCCTGTGGTGAAATGCCCGAGCACAAAATATCGTAGAAATCATGGTGTATTTCCTTAATGCGTTTTACCGCAGGTTTTCCCTTTTGGGTAGGATAAAGAAGTTTTACCCGCTTATCCTTTTCATCATTCACAACTTCCACATAACCGATATCCACCAGTTTTTTTATACTTTTGGTCAATGTTGCCTTATCAACCCGGATACACTCTACCATTTCCTGTGCAGTCGTGCCCGGGTGGTCGTAAATATATTCCGCATAAAATTGTTGTCCCCAGCCAATTTCAAAGTCTGACAATCCATGATCATAGTACATCTTCATCAGCCGATCCAGGATTGAAATGCAACGTCCCAAATTAGGAAAATGATTATCCATATGATTTATTCACCTGCTTTCCGCAATGTAGTATAGCACCAAAAAGTAGCGGGCGCAACTATTTTATATTTTTTTGTGACCGGCCAATCTACAAAGCACAGCCTTTCTTTTTTCCATAAACCATCCATTCATATAAACCAAGCAACAGGCATCCGACTCCGTAGCAGACAATGTCTTTGATATCAAAAGTGGAGCCAAGGACAGTCCTTAAAAATACATTGTTTTCCACGCCCAATAGCTCCACCAGGCGGAAATACTGTAAAACTTCTACTGCCGCAGCAAAGAAAAAAATTGCCCCGGGCAGCCATCTGTATTTTTCCGGTATCCAGACCCTGATAAAGAAATACAGCACGACTACAACCAGCGTATCGCCAAGATAGGGACGCACGAAATCGTCATGTACATATAAGGCAATCAAGACTTCGATTGCCAGAAAAATTACAAAAAGGATGAAATTAAACAAACGTTTTTTGGACATTAACGTAACCTCTCTCGTATTCAAGGTATTATCTTTATCATTTAAATATTTTTCATTCATCATTTCTTTAAATGATCACTTCTTCACAAACGCTCTTCTGTACGCCCTGATGAATACCACAAGGATCAGCACCACGTTGCAAAGCAGGATAACCATTGTTTCCGTTTCCATCCTGATTTCTTCCGGACTGTTCACAAGCAGAAACAGTTGTTCCGAAAAGATAAATTTTGCAATTCCTTCAATTTTTTCATTAAACATGGAAAGCATCGGCAGAAATGACAATATCATCATGACCGGGACGGAGACAGATGTTGCCATCATCTGATTGCGGCTGAACACACCGATTGCGGCTCCTGCAAGAAAGGATGCAAAATGTCCGAAAACCATGATCAGCATAAAATACAACAAACTTTTTCCCCGATATCCTCCGGCGGCTCCGATGACCAGAGAGCCCAAAGAGCAGGCGGCGATGACATAAACGGCATTTCCGATCAGGAAATCTAACGCTCGTACGTTGCATATCTGTAAAACCCGCAGGGTATTTTTCTCTTTTTCCTCGGATATGATGGCAGCGGCACTTGTCAGAGGTGCCATTCCCACATACATGATAGCAAACAGATTGGAGAAAAAATGCTCCGGCATATTTTGGATATGGATTGCATTTTCCATAATGATCGTCATACATGGAAACATCACAAACTGTATGAGAATTGTTTTATTTTTCAGCGTATCTTTCAATTGCTTCCATAAAATAGCGCAGATATGGTTCATCATCTGTCAAACACCCTCCCTGTCAGCTCCATAAATATTGTCTCCAGATTCGGTTCCGTGGAATGAATTGTCTCGAGCTCATCATTTTCTATGTAGGCTTTAATCTGTGCACCGCTCTCCTGCCGGTGTTCCAGTACAATATCCTGTCCGTTTTTCAAATGCAGCATTATTTTTTTCTGATGATTGTATCTTCTGCAGATATCCCGTGGTGCACCATACTCGACGATTTTCCCTTCGTTCAAAAGGGCGATATGGTCACACAGCTTTTCCGCCTCATGCATGTTATGTGTCGTGAGAAAAATCGTGGTTCCCCGGTTCTTTTCCTCCAGAATCATCTGATGGATGGATTCGATGGTCGCCGGATCCAGCCCGCTGGTGGGTTCATCCAAAAAGAGGATTTTGGGCTTTCTCAAAATAGCTCTTGCAAATGCAAGGCGGTTTTTCATTCCTTTGGACAGGTTCATCACTGCTGTCTTTCTCGCCTGTGCCAACCCCACCCCTTCTAAAACTGCAAGAATTCTTTCATTCCGATTTTCCTCTTTCTTTCCGTCCAACATCAAAAAAAACTTCAGGTTATCATAACAGCTCATCCGCTCATACAGGCCGAAACTGTCCATCATGACGCCAATCTGTAAAAACTCTTTTCCCGTCATTCCGGTCGAATCGCTTCCGCACAGAAAGCTCTCTCCCTCTGTAGGTTTCAACTGTCCCGTCAGAATATTGATTAACGTGGTTTTTCCGGCCCCCGAAGGCCCCAGCAGACCGAAGATTTCTCCTTCCCTTACATCAAAACTGATATGATCAAGTACTGTCCTTTGTCCGAAACAATGGCTTAACTGCTTTACGCTGACTGCATTTTCCATCTAATCTTCTCCTTTCATCCGCTCCAGAGCTTCCTGCATCTTCCGATTGTCACTTTTTTCCTTCAGCACGGACACTCCCACACTGATAAAAGCACAGACAAAGAAGCAGATAAAGAACATCATCCACGGAAGCACCTGATCCACAGGAAACCAGCCAAAAACAGCCGCAAATATTCCCACAGACAAAATGACGCATATAAACATCAGAATGCTTCTGAGCAGAATGGAAAGATTGCGAATCAAAACATCCGTAAAAAACAGCCACCGTAATCCCGAAATTATCATTGCCATCCATAAAAACTGTCCCAAAATCCCGGCGGGAATTCCTGCATTTCCCAATGCAAAAATACTGGAATGTCCTTTGGCATCTTCCCCAAACAAAAGGCAGAATGCACAAAGGCATATAACGGAAATCCCGTATACGATCATAACCTGTGCCAGATAATCAAATATCGTATTCTTCTTTATCATCTAAATTACCCCCAGTCTCTTCTTGATCTCATCCGCATATTGTCTGGACACCATGATCTGTTCACCGTTTGATAACGTCAGACGGAGCTTGCGCTCTATGTCGTTTTTTAAAGATCTGATGAATCTAATATTGACCAGACAGGATTTGCTTACTCTGAAAAAGCCGCTTTGACACAATTTTTCTTCCATTTCATACAGTTTCAGTTTGGATTCATAAATTTCATCCGGTGTATATACAAAAGTCTTCCGTTCCAGAGCTTCCACATAAGAAATCCTGCTGACATCCAGTAAATGATTTTCACCATCTCCGGAAACAAGCATCTGCTGGTTCAGCATTCTCAATGTGGCAATGATATTTTCTATCTCCGGCGTCAGTTGTTTACAGCTGATATTAATTTCCGTTTCTTCATTCTGATCATCAACATGGATCGTAATTTTCAAATTCCACACCCCCTGCAATCACTCTAGCATAACTGCTGATGAATACAAAGCCCTTCCGACACAAGTTGCCGTTTTTGCTACATAAAGTGCCAAAAAGAAAGCTGTCGCAACGACAACTGCGACAGCTTTTCCTATCAGTCTGTTTCTTTCCGGTATTTTTAATAATTTTCTGCATGAACCTCAAAATAGCTCTGTGCGTAACAGCATACCGGGCAAACCTCCGGGGCTTTGGTACCCACCACAATATGTCCGCAGTTTCTGCATTCCCATACCTTTACTTCGCTCTTGGAAAATACCGCAGCAGTTTCCACATTTTTCAAAAGCGCTCTGTATCTTTCCTCATGATGTTTTTCAATTTCTCCTACCATGCGGAATTTTGCCGCCAGTTCAGGGAAACCTTCTTCCTCTGCCGTCTTTGCAAATCCGTCATACATGTCCGTCCACTCATAGTTTTCTCCTTCTGCGGCAGCTTCCAGATTGTGGGGAGTATCTCCGATTCCGTTCAGTTCTTCAAACCAAAGCTTTGCATGTGCCTTTTCATTTTCCGCTGTTTTCAAAAACAGGGAAGCAATCTGCTCATAGCCTTCTTTTTGTGCTACGGAAGCAAAATAGGTATATTTATTTCTTGCCTCGGATTCTCCTGCAAAAGCAGTCTCCAGATTCTTCTCTGTCTGTGTTCCCGCATATTTTCCGCCTGCCTTCGGCTCACCAATCGGTTCAAAAGCGGATGCCGGCTGTTTGCAGATCGGACAGGTAAAATCTGCCGGAAGCTCCTCCCCTTCATAAATATAACCGCATACTTTACATTTCCATTTTGCCATTTTCTCAGATCCTTTCCGATTCGTTTCATTCTGATTGATTGTCATACTTTTATCTTCGTACGTTGTATGTAACATTTTTTCTGCCAGTTCACTTAAGGGTTTTCCGTAAAACTCCTCATAGATCTGTTTGATCTCCGGATTTTCATGGCTTTTACGCAGGGACATTTTTGCATCTCTTTCATACAGGCTGGCAATTCTTGCTTTCCGCACCTGATCGGCATCCTTCATAACATCCTTAGGCTGGCCGCCGCCTCCGATGCAGCCTCCCGGACAGGTCATCACTTCAATGAAATGATACTCTTTCTGTCCCTGTTTCACGCGCTCTATCATTTTCCGCGCATTGGCAGTTCCGTAAACGACCGCCACATGGATATCCAAATCTTTGATTTTCAGATCGGCTTCCTTGATTCCGTCATAACCGCGTACCGGCTCCAATTCAAATAACTGTGCCGGTGCTTCTTCTCCGGTAATATATTCATATGCCGTCCTGAGAGCTGCCTCCATAACACCGCCGGTATTGCCGAAGATCACACCTGCTCCCGATCCCTTGCCCATGATATTGTCATAAGCAGAATCGGTAAGATCAGCAAAGTCAACATTTTCTTCCTTTGCCCAGATTGCAAGTTCTCTTGTGGTCATCACAAAGTCCATATCCTTTAAATCGGGACTGTGATAATAATCCGCTGCACCGTGCATTTCATCTCTTCTGATCTCATACTTTTTAGCCGCACATGGCGCAAGCGCCACATTGACAATCTGATTCGGATCTAATCCCATCTTTTTTGCAAAATATGTTTTGATGGTTGCTCCCTGCATTCCGATGGGGCTCTTGGCTGTGGAAATATTGGGCAAAAGCTCCGGATAGTAAATCTCGGCAAACTTAACCCACGCAGGACAGCAGCTGGTAAACTGCGGAAGGGGACGATCCTTCCTGGTAATTCTTTCAATCAGTTCACTTGCTTCCTCTACAATGGTCAAATCTGCCGCAAAATTGGTATCCAATACATAATCCGCACCCAGACTCCGCAGAAGAGCTACCATTTTTCCTTCCACAAATGCGCCGTCTGCCATGCCGAATTCTTCACCCAGCCCGACTCTGACAGATGGCGATGTGCTCACAATGACAATCTTGTCCGGATCTTTTACCGCTTCCCTGATCGCACGATACTCGTACCGCTCGGTAATGCTGTTGACCGGACAAACATTGGCACACTGTCCGCAATGAATGCAGACTGCTTTTCCATCCGTCTGTTCAAATGTATAAGTGCCATGCACGCCGATGTCCCGGGTACAGACATTTTTACACATACCACACTTGATACATTTCTCCTCCTGTCTGACAATACTGGGATTGTCCTCTTCAATGGGAACCCTGATATCCATAGACATATGTTTCATTTCTCTATACCTCCATTTTTTGCTTTTTAAAATCTCATCGTCAGTTGTATCCGTTTCTTTGCAAGATCTACACTGAGCACTTCCACTTCCACAATATCCCCGACACTGACCACTTCCAACGGATGCTTGATATAGCGGTCGGTGATCTTGGAAATGTGCACAAGCCCGTCCTGATGTACGCCGATATCCACAAAGATACCGAAATCAATGACGTTGCGGACCGTTCCTTTTAAGCGCATGCCCGGCTTCAGATCTTCCATTTCCATGACATCGCTCCGTAAAATCGGTGCCGGCATATCCTCACGGGGATCTCTGGACGGTTTTTCCAATTCCTTGGCAATATCCGCCAGTGTCAGTTCACCGATGCCCAGCTCTTCTGCCAGTGCCTTGCACTCTTTGCTGCCGGCTTTGGGCAGACTGATTGCAGCATGTCCCACATCCTTCAGACTCAATCCCATTTTTACAAGGAGTTTTTCCGCAGCCTCATAGGATTCCGGATGGACGCTTGTGGCATCCAGCGGGTTCTTTCCATCCCGGATACGCAGAAATCCGGCACATTGCTCATATGCCTTAGGCCCCAGTTTCGGCACTTTGAGGAGCTGCTTCCGCTCTGTAAAGGCTCCGTTTTCTTCTCTGTAGTCCACAATATTTTTTGCAATCACTTTGCTGATACCGGAAATATAAGATAATAACGGTGCCGATGCCGTGTTCAGATCCACGCCGACACTGTTCACACAGTCTTCTACAACTCCCGTCAACGCCTCGTCCAGTTTCTTCTGGTTCATATCATGCTGATACTGCCCGACCCCGATGGATTTCGGATCGATCTTTACCAATTCCGCCAGGGGATCCTGTAATCTCCTTGCAATGGAAGCCGCACTCCTCTGCCCCACGTCAAAATTGGGAAATTCTTCTGTTGCCAGTTTTGATGCGGAATATACCGATGCCCCCGCTTCATTGACGATCACATAGGAAACCGGCAGCCCCGTCTCCTTGATAAAGGAAACGATCACCTGCTCCGACTCTCTGGAAGCGGTTCCGTTTCCTACGGAAATCAGGGAAACGTGATATTTCTCAATCAGTTTCTTTAACTCGGCCTTGGCCTCTGCCACCTTGTTTTGCGGTGCGGTAGGGAAAATGACCTTGGTTGCCAATACCTTCCCCGTCTCATCCACAACTGCCAGTTTACAGCCCGTACGAAATGCCGGATCCCAGCCCAGCACAACCTTTCCGGCAATGGGCGGCTGCATGAGAAGCTGTTTTAAGTTTTTACCGAATACGCTGATAGCGCCTTCCTCCGCTTTTTCCGTCAGAGCACTTCTGATCTCTCTTTCGATGGAGGGTGCGATCAGCCTCTCATAGCTGTCTGCAATCACCTCTTTTAAAATCGGTGTTGTCATGGGATTATTATTCTTAATAACCTGTTTCTCCAGATAAGAAAGTATCTGCTCCCGGGGCGCTTCTATTTTGACAGTTAATATTTTCTCTGCCTCTCCGCGGTTCAGTGCAAGGATCCTGTGTCCGGCAATCTTTTTCACTGACTCCGAGAAATGATAATACATTTCATATACACTCTGGACCTCTTCATCCTTCGCTTCGCTGACCACCGTTCCTTCCGACTCTGTCAGCTTGCGGATCCCGGTACGGTAATCCGCTTCATCGGAAATTGCTTCCGCCAAAATGTCTTTGGCACCTGCAATGGCCTCTTCCGCATTCGCGACACCTTTTTCCGGATCTATGTATGCTTGTGCTTCCTCCTCGACGGATTTTTTTGTCATCTGCAGATAAATAATATTTGCAAGGGGCTCCAATCCTTTTTCTTTGGCAACGGAAGCCCTTGTTTTCCTTTTGGGTTTATAGGGGCGGTACAGATCCTCAACGGCCACCATCGTCTGTGCCGCTTCGATCTTTGCCTTTAACTCATCGGTCAGTTTCCCCTGTTCTTCGATACTGGCAAGAACCGTTTCCTTTCTTTCCTCCAGCCCTCTCAGGTAAACCAGCCTCTCATGGAGATTACGCAGCACCTCATCGTTGAGTGCCCCCGTAGCTTCCTTTCTGTATCGCGAAATAAAAGGGATGGTGTTTCCTTCGTCGATTAATTTGACGGCAGCTTCCACCTGCCATTTCTGCACTTTTAATTCTTCACTTAATACTTTTATAATATCCATGATTTTCCTATCAAATGCCAACGGAAAGGGTGAAAGAAGCGTATCTGCATTTATCCTCTCCCTCAAATTTTCTTTCACCCTTAACATACAAAATATGTTTTTATGCTTTCTGACCGGATATGTTTATTGATATGCCGCCATCAGATATATGAGCGGCGAATTCCAGTAAACGGTAACCTCGTTACAGGAAAAACTCTGGGCATTATCCACATAACATTTTGCGGGCGCTGTTCCGCTCATAGTCGCTTTCGCATAAGGATCTTCCAGATTGCTGTCCGCTCCGCCGACCAACATACCCGGCATGGACTGTCCCAGTACCTGGGAAGGTCTGTGGTGGGTGTTCTCCGGCGACAGGCTTCCGAACCCTGTTAAGAAACAATAGGAATTGGCATTGTTTCCAAACAGATAATTCAACTGCGCCTTTGCAAGATTATCATACTCATCGTTTCCGTTGATCTCATCCAACATCAGCAACAGCATACCGTTATTGGCAATGCTCATATTGCTGCCCCACGGATAAGTCTCGCTGACGGAGCACTGATAAGTATCCGCACCGGCACTTTCGAAAATACTTTCTGCGGCATATTCCATCTTATCCAGAATGGTTGCGGCATACTCCTGATCCGTATAATCACCGGTCAGATATGCATAACCGCCGTAGAAACCTACCTTTTCCCAGCCAAGACCGCCGGGAACGGAAAGGAACGGTGTCTCTTTTAATGCATCTTCATATTTGGATTCACCGGTTGTTTTGAACAATTCGGCATTTGCCCAGAATCTTTCATCTGTATCCTTTTTATCCGGATATTCTCCCGTTACGATTTCCTCGGGATTGACAAATCCGTCTCCGCTCTCGCTGCTGTCCAGATAATTCATTGCCTTTAATGCTGCCTTCAGACAGGTATCCGCATAATCGCTGTCAACATCCCGATATACTCTGGCTGCCATTGCCATCACTGCGGCAAAATCGCCGGTTGCACAATTGGAAATGGGAGAAAGCAGTAATTGTTCCGTTTCATCCTGCGGCATTACCGTCTCCGGGAAGTTTGCACAGGTTACTTTATGATATACGCCGCCGCTCTTAGGATCCTGCATCTTTAACAGCCAGTCCAGTTCATATTTTGCTTCATCCAAAATGTCCGGAGTGCCGTTGCCGCTCTCAGGGATGCCCGCATCATCGCCGAATGCATCGGGATAGCTTTCATATGCCAGCATAACATCGGCAACCGCCTTCGCTCCCGATACCACATAGCGTCCGTAGTCACCCGCATCATGCCAGCCGCCGGATACATCCACCGTGGCACTGCTTGTGCTGCCATAGACGACCGCCCCTTCCGTATGGCATGCGGGATGTGCAAAATCATCCGCATATTCCGCCGTCAGTTCTTCTCCGCAGCGCTGCAGATACAGCATTCTCACTGCGGCATCAAAAGCCTCGTCATAGACATCTTCTCCGATTTCAAACTCATAAGACTCTCCGCACTTTTCTCCTACAACTTTGTAGGTACCGGGTGTCTTCAGCTCGCTGAAATCTGCTGCGCTTTCCATTTCGCGGGTATTTTTATTTTTCTCTGCCGGAGCAAGTGTTCCTTCAAATACGGTCTTCCCGCTCTTCACA
Source organism: Lachnospiraceae bacterium (assembly GCA_051877575.1). GTDB lineage: Bacteria > Bacillota > Clostridia > Lachnospirales > Lachnospiraceae > UBA2882. The sequence goes on from JBJEJA010000038.1 coordinate 22,201, forward strand.
TCCACAACGGAAAATGTACTGTCCATATCTTCTCCCCGGAACACGGCAACTTTGCTGTCCTCGGGTCGATATCCCAGCTGGTTAATCTGAATATCCGGTGTTTCGATTGCTGCCTGAGGCAGTGCGCGGTTGCTCTCATCGATACAGTACATTTCAAAATTATCAAAGGTCACATCATGAGCACCGATATTTTCATCCGTGTTACCGTACAAGCCCATATTAAAACACAGTCTGGGTGCAGGATCACTGCCCTCTTCCATCGTAAAGGTAAATTCAAAATGCTGCGTCTCCGGTGTCAGGGTAATTCCCTCTCCGGTATAAGCGTGGTAGTCGCCTCCGTTGATCTGAATGCGGTATTCCACATCTCTCTCCACAGTGGACGCGGCATCGAAAGATAATTGGTATACACAGCCCGTCTCCAAAGCAAAGCCGTCGTAATACAGCTGTACACTGTGCTCTTTTGTCCCCAGTGTTGTAATCTGTACCTTCAGTCTGCCTTCCTCATCCACGACAATAACAGCATTTCCGCCGTTGAAATAAGTGTTCCATTTTCCGGTTCCGTTGGCAAAATCGCCGTTCTCGATCATGTTGTATCCCATTAAGGATTCTACTTCCTCCGGCTCTTCGGTTTCTTCCTCTTCTACAGTTTCCGTCTCCTCCGATGCCGTTTCTTCGACGGGAGCCGCCACTTCCGAATCCTTTCCACCCGCACATGCCGTCAGACCCACGCACATGCTGATGCATAAAAACAATGCCAAAAGTTTTCTTTTCATCATCCCCAAATATCCTCCTCAAGTTTATTTATGATTGCTCTGGTTTTGATTGGCAATTATCATAATATCTGCCCCTATATTATATTAGAAAATAGGTCTTTATTCAATGCGAAAATCGTGATAAAATAAACTTAATCATGGAGGTGTATCATGGATTACAATACCCAGCCACAGCAGATGCCGTCACGCTCGGAAATGAGTGTAAACAGTTTTTTAATAGCATCTATTATCTGTGCCGTTTTATCCCTGATGAGCAGTTGTGTGATTTTTTCGGCCATGTTTTTTGCCGGCCTTTCGATTTTATTTGCTGCTTTGTCCAAGGGAAAAGAATTAAAAATGCATTTTATTGGCAAGACTGCCGTTTTGATTTCTGTTTCTTCGCTGGTTTTCAGCCTCATCATAACAGCATTTTCCGTATATACCGTTATGCATGATCCCGAATCCCGCCAGGCATTTTATGAGGAGTACGAAGAGATGACCGGTATCTCACTGGAAGAAGAAATAGAGCAGTTGAAGACTTTATATCAATAAGGAGGTGCGGCTTATGGGTTTACAAATTCAAACTTCCCTTTACGGTTATTCCAACCAATATCCGGGCAGCATGACCGGCAGTATTGCAAATGCCGGAGAAGCCGAAAAGCGTCCTATTTTAAATCCCGGAGAATCTACCGAACGAAAACCCGGTGCAAAATCATCCCCGGCAGAATGTGAAACCTGTAAGAACCGAAAATATCAGGACGGCTCCGATGAAATGGTTTCCTTTAAATCGCCTACACATATTTCTCCGGAATCGGCAGGTGCCGCTGTCCGCGGGCATGAACAGGAGCATGTTTCCAATGCTTACAAAGATGCCGCCATGAACAACGGAAAAGTCATGCGCGCCAGCGTTTCCATTCATACCTCGATATGTCCGGAATGCGGCCGTTCCTATGTTTCAGGCGGAACCACCAACACACAGATTAAATATTATAATGAGGAAAATCCCTACCAACAGGATTTAAAAGCACAGGATGCTGCAAAATACAGCGGTATGCATGTGGATGCTGCCTGTTGATCGGAAAGGAATATCAATGAAAACATCAAGCACTCAATTAAAAGCAACGGCACGAGGTCATCTGTCCGGAAGGTATTCACTTTTGATCATAGCATTTATGATCGCAAGGATTATCATCAATATCCCTTCCATGATGATTTCTTATACCGCAGATCCTTACAGCAATACCGGCTATTTTTTGAATTTTGCCGTGACATTCATCTTATCTATTTTGTCTGCAATTTTTGTAGTCGGTCATAACCGCATTTGCCTGCGTTATGCCGGAAGTGAAGAACCGGTAACCACTGCAGAGATGTGGTACGGTTTTAAAGGGCATGCAGATGAAATCATCATTGCATATTTTCTGATCTTTATCAGATATTTCGTTTGTGCACTCCCTTTTGCATTTGCACTTGTATTATGCACCATGATGCCAAACGCTTTTTCCGTACTGTTTCTGGGCGCAGCCACTCTCTTTACCGCAATTATGTGCATAAAAATAGAACTGGACTATTCTCAGGTATTTTTCCTGATTGCGGATTGCGTGCAGGAACGTCCGAAAGAACTGCTTGCACACAGCAAGCAGTTGATGGAAGGAAACCGCGGACGGCTGCTCTATATCCAGCTGAGCTTTATCGGAATGAGTCTGTTGAATCTTTTAACTTTCGGCTTTGCAATGTTTTGGGTTTATCCGTATATGAGAATGACTTATGCAGAATTTTACGTAGAACTGAAACAATCCCTTTTCCGGGAAACCGAAGGTTCTGACATGCAATAAGTAAAGATGATCGATAAAGGCAATTATAACAAAAATAAATGCTATATTTCAAAGGAAACCATTCCCGTGAGATATAGCATTTTTTATCACAATTGCTTTATTACAGCTTGATTATACTTCTTTTGTCGCATTCCATTTCAGATAACTGTTGATGAACAGATCCAATGCTCCGTCCAATACCGCATCCACATTTCCCGTTTCCGCATTGGTCCGGTGATCCTTCACCATCGTATAGGGTTGCATGACATAGGAACGAATCTGGTTACCCCAGCCGATCTCCGTTACTTCACCGCGGATATCCGATAGTTTCTCTGCATTGGCTTCTTTCTGCAACATATACAGCTTTGCCTTCAGCATCTGCATCGCTTTGTCCTTGTTCTGGAACTGGCTTCGCTCATTCTGACACTGTACTACAATTCCCGTAGGAATATGCGTAATACGAATTGCGGAAGATGTCTTGTTGATATGCTGTCCGCCCGCACCCGAGCTTCGGTAGGTATCGATTCGCAGATCATCTTCGTTGATCTCCACATCCAGATCCTCTTCAATATCCGGCATAACATCCAGAGACACAAAGGACGTCTGCCTTTTTCCCTGTGCATTGAATGGAGAAATACGCACCAATCTGTGCACACCCTTTTCGGATTTGAGAAATCCGTAAGCATTCTGTCCGTTTACCTGGAAGGTCACGGATTTAATACCGGCTTCATCTCCGTCCAGATAATCCAGCACTTCAACCTGAAAGCCTTTTTTCTCCGCCCAACGGGTATACATACGATAAAGCATGGATGCCCAATCGCAGCTTTCCGTACCGCCGGCACCGGCATTTAATTTTAAAATGGCATTATAACCGTCATATTCATCGGAAAGCAATGTCTTGATACGGATATTATCCAATCCTGCAACAAAGCTGTCCAGTTCCTGCCTGATCTCGGGAATCATTTCCGGATCATTTTCTTCATATCCCATCTCGATCAGGACTTCAATATCTTCAAATTGGGTCTTTAATGTGTCATAAGTCTCCACATCATCTTTCAGACCCTTGCATTCTCTTGTAAGCTTTTGCGCCTCTTCCGCATCATTCCAGAAATCCGGCGTCTCCATCAGCCTTTCCAGTTCTTCAATCCGTTTTGACTTATTTGCTAAGTCAAAGTGAATCCCTTACTTCCGCCAATGGTGTCTCATAAGTCATCAGTTCCTGTTTCATCTGATCTAATTCGACCACTTTGCGTCACCACCTTATTTTATGCTCTGCCGCAGCAGTTTTTATATTTTTTGCCGCTTCCGCAAGGACATGGAGCATTGGGATAGATTTTAGCATTTTCCCGCTTCATCGGTCCTTTTGTGCTTTCGTCTTTATTGGTACCGGTCACTTCGGCAACCTGCTCTCTCTCTACTTTTTGCTCTACGCGGACACTGAAGAGCAGTCTGACGGTGTCCTCCTTGATATTCTCTGTCATGGCATCAAACATTTCGTAAGCGCTCATTTTGTATTCTACGATCGGGTCCCGCTGTCCGTATGCCGCAAGGCCGACACCCTGACGCAGCTGGTCCATATCATCAATATGGGTCATCCACTTGCGATCGATTACCTTTAAGAGAATCACGCGCTCCACTTCACGGATTGCTTCGGAATTGGGGAATTCCGCTTCCTTACTCTCGTAAAGTCTTACCGCTTCTTCTTTTAACTGATGAAGCAGCTCATTTTTCTTCATGCCTTTCACCATACCGTGATTGAGCTGCTGCACGGGAATAATGCTTCCCAGTACCTGATGAAGTTCTGTCAGATCCCAGTCATCGCTGTTACCGTCATCGGCTATACACATATTAACGGAATTTTCTACAATATCGGTAATCATTTTGTAGATGGCATCCCGCATGCTTTCTCCGTCCAATACACGGCGGCGTTCTGCATAAATGATCTCTCTCTGTTCATTCATGACCTGATCATAATCCAGCAGATTTTTACGGATACCGTAGTTATTGCTCTCTATCTTCTTCTGTGCATTCTCGATAGCTTTGGACAACATCTTATGCTCGATCTGCTGTCCTTCCGGAATCCCCAACGCATTAAACATATCGATCATACGCTCGGAACCGAACAGACGCATCAGATCATCTTCCAGTGAAATGAAAAATCTGGATTCACCGGGGTCTCCCTGACGGCCCGCACGACCGCGCAGCTGATTATCGATACGGCGGGATTCATGACGCTCGGTACCGACAATCTTCAGACCGCCTGCTGCCTTCGCTTCATCATCCAGCTTAATATCCGTACCACGGCCCGCCATATTGGTGGCAATCGTCACATGACCGTGAATACCGGCATCTGCAACAATCTCAGCCTCCAGCTCATGGAACTTGGCATTCAATACTTTATGGGGAATCCCTTCCTTACTGAGCATCTTGCTCAATTCCTCGGAGGCATCGATATTGATCGTACCGACCAATACGGGCTGCCCCTTCTGATAAGATGCTTTGACTTCATTTACAACCGCTTTCAATTTTTCTCTTCTGGTCTTATATACCGCATCCTGCCAATCGATCCTGGCTACAGGTTTATTGGTGGGAATTTCAATAACATCCATCGCATAGATATCGCGGAACTCTTTTTCCTCCGTCAAAGCGGTACCTGTCATACCGGCTTTCTTTTCAAATTTATTAAAGAAGTTCTGGAATGTAATGGTTGCCAGCGTCTTACTCTCGCGTTTTACTTTTACATGCTCTTTTGCCTCTATGGCCTGATGCAGACCGTCCGAGTAACGCCGTCCCGGCATGATACGTCCCGTAAACTCATCAACGATCAATACCTGATCATCTTTTACCACATAATCCTGATCTCTCGTCATCAGGTTGTGGGCGCGGAGTGCCAGAATTGTATTGTGCTGGATCTCCAGATTTTCGGGATCGGCAAGGTTTTCGATATTGAAGAATTTCTCAACCTTTGACACACCTTCCGCAGTCAGGTTGACTGTCTTATCTTTTTCGTTGACGATAAAATCTCCGGTCTCTTCCTGCTCGATACCCATGAGGATATCCATTTTAGACTGTTCTTCCAGATCCTTACCACGTTTTAACTGCAGCGCAAGAATATTGCATGCCTCATAAATGCGTGTGGACTTACCGCTCTGACCGGAAATGATCAACGGTGTACGGGCTTCATCGATCAAAACCGAGTCCACCTCGTCGATGATCGCATAATGCAGATCACGAAGCACCAGCTGCTCTTTATAAATAACCATGTTGTCACGAAGATAATCAAAGCCTAACTCGTTGTTTGTGACATAGGTAATATCACAATTATAGGCTTCCCTTCTTTCGTCGGATTTCATGGAGTTCAGTACAACACCGACCTTCAGTCCCAGAAACTCATGTACCTGCCCCATCCACTCGGCATCACGCTTTGCCAGATAGTCATTGACCGTTACCACATGCACGCCTTTGCCTTCCAGCGCATTCAGATATGCCGGAAGGGTAGATACCAGCGTCTTACCTTCACCGGTACGCATCTCTGCGATACGCCCCTGATGGAGAATAACACCGCCGATCAGCTGTACCCGGTAGTGTTCCATATTCAGAACCCTTCTGGCAGCTTCCCTGACCGTTGCAAATGCCTCCGGCAACAGATCATCAAGTGTTTCACCTTCCGCCAGCCTGTTCTTGTATTCCTTGGTCTTATTTTTTAATTCTTCATCCGACAACGCCATCATGGTATCTCGGAGAGCCTCGATTTTATCCACGATGGGATAAATCCTTTTTAACTCCCTCTCACTGTGCGTTCCGAATACTTTTTCTACAACATTCATTTCTGTCGCTCCTATATTGCAGGGAACAAAATCTATTCCCCCTTTTAAAAACCTAAAGCCTATTGTAACAGATTTGCCTATCGGTTTCAATAATAAGCCCTGTGACCATTCCATAAATTTTTTATGAACAAAGTGTAAAAGCCCCTTCCCTTTGCGTTGCTTTTTGCCCTGAATAGTGATATTATTTTAACGAATGCGGTATACTTAAAACCGCAAATTGAAAGAAGAAAGTAAAGAAGAAAGAGGTAGGGTCAAATGACAAAGAGTTTTGATGAGTTAATCGCCAAATTAGACGGTTGCCCGCTGAAAAAAGTATCCGTTGCCGTTGCACAGGATGCTCCCGTTCTGGAAGCAGTGAAAGTCGCAAAGGAACGTAACATTGCAGATGCAATTCTGGTAGGCGACGAAGATAAGATCAGAGAAATCGCCGCATCCATCAATATGGATTTATCCGATTATGAAATTATCGATGAAAAAGATATTACAGAAGCCGCAAGAAAAGCAGTTTCCCTCGTTCACGAAGGAAAAGCCGATATGTATATGAAAGGAATGATCGATACCAAGGGCTTCTTAAAGAGCGTATTGGATAAAGAAGTCGGTCTTCGTACCGGCAAACCGTTATCCCATGTATGTGTATTTGATGTGGAAGGCATTGACCACTTATTATTCTTATCCGATGTTGCATTTATGCCTTATCCGACACTTGAGGATAAAGTAGCGATTATCAATCACACCGTTGAAATCTGCCATGCATGCGGCATCCCGAATCCCAAGGTTGCTCCCCTTGCAGCGGTTGAAGTTGTGAATCCCAAAATGCCTGTTACCGTCGAGGCGGCAGAGCTTACTAAAATGAATGAAGAAGGAAAGATTACCGGCTGTATCGTTGACGGTCCCCTTTCCTTAGACCTTGCAATCTGCCCCGAAGCTGCACAGCATAAAGCAGGTGCTTCCGACCGTAAGATCGTCGGCGATGCAGATGTATTAATTTTCCCCGATATCCATGCGGGAAACCTTGTATACAAGGCAATGGTACATACCGCTAAAATGGTAAACGGCAATATGCTGACAGGTACAAAGGCTCCCGTTATCCTGACAAGCCGTTCCGACTCCGTTGATGTAAAAGTAAACTCTCTGGCACTGGGTGCTGTCGTATCCGATTTTATGAAAAATAACTAAGAAAGAGCGAGGTAATACAAATGTCCATTAAAAGTCTGATTATCAATCCCGGCTCCACTTCCACCAAAATCGGTGTGTTTGAAGACGAGACTTTATTATTTGAAGAAACCCTGAGACATTCTACCGAGGAAATTGCAAGCTACGCTTCCATCGTAGATCAGAAGGACTTCCGTAAAAACATCATTTTGAATTTGCTTGATTCCAAAAACTTTGATATCAAATCCCTTGATGTGGTTGTAGGCCGCGGCGGTATGTTAAAACCCATTCCCGGCGGTACTTATGCTGTAAGCGATGACTTGTTAGAGGATCTGAAGATCGGTGTTCAGGGACAGCATGCTTCCAATCTGGGCGGTATCCTGGCAAGAGAAATCGGCGATTCCATCGGTGTTCCCTCTTATATTGTCGATCCGGTTGTCGTAGATGAACTGGAAGACATCGCGAGATATTCGGGTGTACCGGAACTTCCCCGTACCAGCGTTTTCCATGCTTTAAACCAGAAAGCAGTTGCAAAACGTTACGCAAAAGAAATCGGTAAAGCCTATGACTCTCTGAATCTGGTTGTTGTACATATGGGCGGCGGCGTATCCGTAGGCGCTCACAGACAGGGCAAGGTCGTTGATGTATTCAACGCTCTGGACGGCGACGGTGCATTTTCTCCGGAAAGAGCCGGTGCAGTTCCTTCCGGCGCACTGATCAAAATGTGCTTCTCCGGCAAATATAACGAAAAAGAAGTATATAAAAAGATCTGCGGTAACGGCGGTTTCAATGCATATCTCGGCACAAACGATATGAGAGATGTTGAAAAAATGGCTTCCGAAGGAAAGGAAGATGCAATCAAACTGCGCGCCGCATTTATCCAGCAGGTAGCAAAGGATATCGGCTCCATGGCATGTGTCTTAAACGGTAAGGTTGATCAGATCATCGTAACCGGCGGTATCGCATATGACAAAGGCGTTGTAGCCGGATTAAAGGAAAAATGCGAATGGATGGCTCCCTTTACCGTATATCCCGGTGAGGATGAACTTCTGGCACTGGCTCAGGGCGCAATCCGCGTTATGACCGGCGAAGAAGAAGCTATGAAATACTAAGTTTTTTACTTACTGCTTATATACGAAAGGAAAAACAGCATGACAAAAAAAGAGTTAGCAATTGCTTATCACGACAAAAAGTATAATTGCGCCCAGGCAGTGGCAATGGCTTTTGCCGATGAGGTTGGTGCAGACAAGGAAATGCTCTTTAAAGTCTGCGAAAGCTGCGGTCTCGGTATGGGAGGCATGGAAGGTACCTGCGGTGCCGTAACCGGTGCAGTTATTCTTGCGGGACTCAAAAACAGTGACGGCGATCTGGATGCCCCGAAGACCAAAGCCGCTACTTATCAGTTATCCAAAGAAATTCTGAAGCAGTTTCAGGAAAAGAACGGTTCTACCGTATGTAAGGATTTAAAGGGTGTCGAAACAGGCAAAGTCCTTCGTTCCTGCCCCGATTGCATTATGGATGCCGTTGAAATTGTGGAGAATGTATTGGAGCTGTAACAACTTTATAAATTATATAAAATCCGACCGGTCTGCATGATAACAACATGCCGGTCGGTATTTTATAACCATTCGTAGTCTTGAGATTTCATTATCGTTTGAGGAGTTTTCTTATGTGGAGTTATATATGGACAACGCTATTCCTATTGATTTGCGTTTTAGATATCACGCATGTCATTGACCTTTCAAAGAAAAAATGGCTGATCCCATATCTGTTTTTGGCACCTCATCTGCCTCTGTTGGCAGTATGTGTGTTAAACGGCTATCCGCAGCCTTCCGGCATCGCTGCTGCACTGTTTATGTTTTCAGGTATTTTCTTCCAGCTCTACACCACGCTGCGCCTGCACCTGCACAGAAGAGGAAAAAATGAAAGCGGAAGTATGCGTATCGGTATTCTTTACGGCGGACGAAATCTGATCCATACGGGATTGACCGGGCTTTACCTTCTCCCCGTCTGGTATCTGATCTGTTTTCTGCCGGATATGTTTCATTCCCTGCCTTACCGGAATCCATATCATATACTGACCTACAATAAAATGAATTCCCTTTGGATTGCCTTGGAAGTGATCTATGCCGTCATTTTTGTATGGCTGTTTCTGATTAACGGATGCCTGCGTATCTTTTTTGCATCCCGGAATCTGGGTATTACGAAGCGCCTGTTTATTCTGCTGTTTATGTGGGTTCCTTTCGTCCAGTTGTATCTGGCTCATATCATGTGCCGGGCTGCCAAGGATGAATACCTGGTGGCGGTCAGCCGCAGGGATCTGGAAGCCTTTACCGTGGAAGATGACAGTTGTGCCACCCGCTATCCTCTGGTTATGGTTCACGGGATCGGTTTCCGGGATCTGCGTTATTTCAACTACTGGGGCAGAATCCCCATGATCTTAAAGAAGCATGGCGCAAATGTTTCCTATGGTCACAACAAGGCCTGGGGCAGTCTGGAAGAAAATTCCCGGTTAATCGCCGAAAACATCGACAAGGTATTAGCAGAGACTAACTGTGAAAAGGTCAATCTCATCGCACACTCCAAGGGCGGGCTTGACTGTCGTTATCTGATCTCTACCATGGGATACGGAGACAAGGTTGCTTCTCTGACCACGATTAACACACCCCATTACGGTTCCGAACTCGTCAGCATCTTAAACAGGCTTCCTGACAGTGTATATCGCTTTATTACAAATTGTATTAACCGTTTATTTGCCGTAGCGGGTGATGATACGCCCGACTGCTATACCTCCAGCAAGGAATTAAGCCCGGAATTTTGCATACAGTTTAATCAGGACAACCCGGATGTGCCCGGTGTCTATTATCAGAGCTACGGCTCCGTCATGAAATCCTGTTTCAGCGACTCCCTGCTTTCTGTTCCTTATCTGCTCATGTGCACCTGCAAGGGTCGCGCAAATGACGGTCTGGTAGATGCCTCCAGCATGGAATGGGGCGATTTTAAAGGTATTCTCCAAAATAAATATCACCGCGGCATTTCCCACGGTGACATGATCGATCTGAAACGTGAAGACATCAAAGGATTTGACGTCCTTAACACTTTCTATGAAATTGTTTTAAACTTAAAGAAAATGGGCTTTTAAAGCTCAAATTCATCATAAAGAGCCTGTCTGTAATCTTCATTGGACACGGCTCTTTGCACATCATCCTGCCTGCCGTTCTCAATCAATTTTGCAGAAAGCTGTTTCATCCGCAGCTCATCCTGTGCTGCTTTGCTGATATCATCCTGTATCCCAACTTCAATTCCTTCGTTGATAATACTCATGCCTACGCTCTGATTCATTCCGTCCATCCTGTTACCTCCGTTTTTGAAATTAGTATGTTCAAAATGAATCCACATTATTCCGTTACCCTAAGGCTCCACGGAAACCGCATGCTCCATCAGATACTGCTTCCAGATGTCGATATACCGGGCATAGAGGTGCACGCCGTCAAAGGTATACTCCGGATTCAGCCCTCCTGCCTCATCGCAGACAACGCTGTTCACATCCAGATAAAATATGGTCTCATTGTCCGCCAGTTCCGCAATTCTCCGGTTTCGTTCATCAATGCCCTGATTATTGATATAATCTCCCTGCTCCGATCGCTCCGTCGTCACACGCATGATACTTTCCAGATAGATAATGGCACCCGGCTGCAGCTGCCTGATACGCTCAACCGCTTCCGTATAATGCTTGATAAAATAATCCACATCACCGGTTCCCATTTCATTGATGCCGATCATCAGATACACCTTGCCAAACTGCTGTTTTTCCAAAGCGGTTCCGATATTTTCCGTCCAGTTCCCGTCCTTGAATTTCCCGTCAGGATCTTCAAAAAGCTTGTATATCGTCAATCCGGAAGATGCATAAAACGTGGCATTGTCCAATCCGGCATAATCATATAAACCGACTGTCCGGGAATCCCCGATAAACACCGCATCATCAAAATAGCTTTCATCCACACTGACATATGACCATTTCGGCTGTGCCGTCACGTCACTGGCACTCAACGTATTATCACTGACGCTGAAAGCATCCTGCTCTTTTTCAGAAATCTCCTCCGCATATCCGGCGTTGTTGTCGGACACTGCATTCCCCTCAATATCATTGTCCGAAACCGCCATTCCGGCCTGTTCCAGCACTTCTTCCCGGACTTCTTTCATTTCCTGCACGAACTGCCCCCGCACTCCCTCATAGGCAAAAAACAAAATACCGCCGGCAACCAACAAACAACTAAATATGTAATCCCTGAATTTATTCACAAAACATCATTGCCTCTCTAAAATCTAAAGTACATAAACGGGTTGTCACCCATGGTCAGGATATACCAGACGCACAACCAGAACAGCCCTGCCAGTATGAGCATCCCCGGCAGTCGGTCCTTCCACTTTTGGAACAGTTTTTCCGCCACGGGCGTACACAGAAACGCCGCCATCAAAAGCAGCAATCCGTACTTGGAACATTTTTCGGCAAATACACCCGCATTTACATGAACTCCGCCTATCATGCCAAACATTCTGCCCAGATAGATTTTCAGATCTCCCACCTTGGTAATCGCAAAACACATCCATGTGACCGGTATCACGGCAAGCACATATAAATGTTTGATGCATTTGGGCAGAGTTTTTTTGATCCCCTTTTGTGCCGCGACATGATCATATATTTTCTCCAACATGATCAAAATACACAGGCTCATTCCCCAGATCAGGAAATTGAGGCTGCCGCCGTGCCACACGGAGGTCAAAAGCCACACAATGACCAGATTGACAAGTGTCCTTGCCAGCCCTTTCCGGCTGCCTCCCAGCGGAATATAGATGTATTTGGTAAACCATCTGCCAAGCGTCATATGCCATCTGCGGTAAAAATCCCGAATACTTTCTGCCATATAGGGCATATGAAAGTTTTCGGGCAGTTTATACCCCAGCATTTTCCCCAGGCCGATTGCCATCAGGGAATAACCGTAAAAATCAAAATAAATCTGCATGGAATAAGAAACCGCGCCCAGCCAGGCTAACGGTGTGGAGATACTGATATAACCGATCGTAGAGATTTCATGCCACAATATGGACAATCGGTCTGCGATCAACACCTTCATAATCAATCCCCATACGAACGTTTTTAACCCCTCATCCGCATTTCGAAGGCTGATCTCCGGTCGAACCAGCTGTGCGGATACCTCGCTGTAAGTGACAATCGGTCCCGCCACCAGCTGAGGAAACATACAAATATAGGTTCCAAGTTTCAGGAAAGATTGCTCCGACGCAATTTCACCCCGGTATACATCCGCCAGATAGGAAATCGACTGAAACGTATAAAAACTGACTCCCAGAGGAAGCCCCCAGCCATCCGGTGCCCATTTAAACAGCGCAAGCACGACAACATTAACTGCAATAATCCCTATAAAACAGCCTTTCCGGATCCATTCCTTCCGTTCCCGATTCGGTACAAGAATGCGCCCGGCGCCATAGTTCACAACCATGGATGCCAGAAGCAGGAGCACGAACCTCGGCTCCCCAAAGGCGTAAAAAAATAAACTCCCTGCAAATAAAGTTATATTTTTATATTTAACAGGAGTTAAATAATATAGTAATAAAAATATCGGGAAAAACCCCAATAAAAACTCTATACTGGAAAATACCACTTAAAATCACACTCTGTCTTTCGTTCTTTTCACATTCATCTTTTAATTCGTTCAAACTCTCTGATTTCTGACAAATCCGTCCCTGAGAGATTCCTGCTATTTGACAATAATATCTCCGTACACACCACCGCTGGCTTTACACAGATCCTCCGGTGACAGCATAATCTGACAGCCGATCTTCCCACCGCTGACATACATCTGATCCAGCTTCTCTGCCGTATCACTGATCACCGTCTTATACTGCTTTTTCATACCGATGGCAGTACATCCGCCGCGCACATAACCGGTCACAGCCGTAATGTCCTTGACATGAATCATGGCAACAGATTTTTCACCCACTGCTTTTGCCGCTTTCTTCATATCCAGTTCCGCTTCAATGGGCAGCACAAAAACAAAGTACTGTCTGCTTGCCCCCAAGGTCACTAAAGTCTTATAAACCTTTTCATGAGGAAGCCCCAGATGATCTGCCGTCTGAATCCCGTCTACAAATTCCTCACACTCGTAGAATTGGTGGGTATAAGCTATTTTCATTCTATCCAAAGTGCGCATGGCATTGGTTTTTACTTCTTTTTGCTTCGCCATTTCTATCTTTTTCTCCTTATGTCTCTTCCCCGATGTCTCTGTGCGCTGTCTTACTTTCAGCGTGCACCTCTTTTGTTCATCATCATACCGAATACACCGCCGCATACGCCGCCGATGATATGCGTCAGTTGTGAAATATTATCTGCCGTAAATAATCCTGCCACAATCTGCTCACCCAGATACAGAATGACAACCACGATCAGCGTCAGCGGAATTTTACCCTCCTTTACGCTGGTCACGGAAGACAAAATAATCATCATAAATACGATGCCGCTTGCACCCAGCAATGCCGTTGAAAACAGAAGATTATTGATCAGACCCGTTATAAAAGCCGTAAGCAGAATCATTTCCAACAAAAGCTTACTGCCATATTTTTCTTCCAGCATAGGGCCCACCAGTAGGATCATCATCATGTTGTTGATATAATGGGATAGATTAGCATGTCCCAGAACATGACCGAACAGCCTTACATAGCCGAGTATATCCAACATAGGAGAACGATACACGCAGAAAAACAGGCGCGTAGTAAGTCCGTTTGTCAGATATCCAAGCAAAAGCACCACAAAAGATGCAAATGCAAAACTCAGTACCACCGGTGAATTATAGTCAATTTTCTTCAGTATTTTCATATTTCATTTCCTCTCTTCTACCATCTACTATAGTATCAGAGATTCCATCGTTTTGCAAAACTCTCTTATTATTAAATCACACCTTTGCATCATAGTTGCATACTTTTTTAATCTTTTCTCAAAAAAATCCCCACAAAATCAAAAATAGTAATTTCGACCTTGTGGGGATGATTTCCTCTGTATATCACTTATATTTCATTTTGCTCACAATTACTTTCCACCAACTGCATAAACGCAGTAGCCTCTTTCGTTTCCAATGCCGCTTCATACCAGGACTGTAATTGATCAGTATTCCCTGTTTCTTCCAATTTTTTCTCCAGTCCTTCCGGAATATCTCCCTGTTTTTTGAAATATGTCAGTATACAACATATCAAAGTTTTCTTTAAGGTTTCCTCCTCGGCTTCTTTCCGTTCACAATCAATAATGTCTCCCAATGTCATATACTCATTCCTCACTTCCGGCAAACTCCTTACCTGCTCAACAATCTCATTGATTTCCTCTGTTGCCTTATCTGTTGCCTTATCTGTCGCATTTTCTTTCCTACTGTTCTGGAAGTAATTCAGCATTGCTTTCATGCTTTCATTTCCGCCTTTACATCCACCTGTGTAGAAATAAATAAACTCCAGCCCATCATCATAACAAAGATCCGAAACCTCCACACATTGATTCTTGATACGGTATATCATATACCCGTAACCAAAGGGATCGTAATTCGTAATGGTTATTACATACAGATTAGGCAGCCTCAAAAATTCTTTTTCTCCACTCTTCAGATGCCTTGCGTCTATCTTCGCCTGATAAAAACGATTGTGACGGGGCAGATGTACACCTCTTCTAAGATTCGGCTCCATGTCATAAATATTTACCGGCGTTGTCACTTCATCCTCTGCCTCAAATTCCTGAATCTCCACATCCATACGGATACCTCGTTGCTCCGGCGTAAATGGCGGAATCATCCAATACGTTGAGTTCCTCCAATGTTTTGTTCGTATAACTCATAAGACTCCTTCCCTTGGCGAAATCCACAGTTATACTTCTTCTCTTTTGGTTTTCGCCAACTTTTCAATTTCATCGTGTGAAAATGTTGGCGAGATGCCAAAGAATACTGCCTGTCGGTGAACGACCGGCGAAACGATTTTCACGGATTGTAATATTTGATTGATTACCATTGTATATTAGCCCAATATATTCTGTTTGTCAATTGTTTCTTTTCGTTTTTTAGATAGCTTTTTCCAAAATCAATAAAAAGAAGCCCGGAACCAATCCGGACACCCACAGTAAATTTCTTTTGTGAAAATTCTTTTGTAAAATAACAGTTGACAATAATAAGTATTCAGATTAGTATAAAAATAGAAAAGGGCACTACCGATAGACGGTTAGCCCACATATGTTAGCAAAAATAATCGCCTTCAGTTTGCAGACCAGAGGCGATTATTTTTGTGATTTATTACTTCCGATTGTATATCCGAGACCGAATGCAGTGAGCACAAGACTCACAACAGCAATCAGACCTTCCATTGTCATCATGGCAATCATCCCTCTTTCGTACAAATTTCCAATGCAGGAAAGCATATAAATCTATCTTTGATACACTGGATTTTTATATTAACAGAGGGTCACAGTCCCTCTGATTGAAGGACTAACCGCCTACCGTGAATGGTAGTACCCATGAAAATAGTGTAGCAGAAGAAATGGCAAAGCACAACAGATAATAAGAAAAAATCAAACGAATTAACGTTAATTTTGAAAAATTTTCTTACATCCAAACTATATATTTGAAATATCTCCAATGTCATATACTCATTTCTCACTTCCGGCAAACTTCTCATCTGCTCGTCAATCTCTTTGTGTTTCTTTTAAATGCAGATAAACAAAAGCCGTGAATATGTCACAAGCGGATTTGATTTCTTGAAGCTCTTGTGGAAAAGGACATATTTTCTTACTGAATGCCTCAATAAATCAGGGGAAAATTGCCCGGATGGCAATTTAAGCCGTCAGCAGCACGGATGCCCCATTGACGGCTACCCGTATAGTTCAAAAATTTATCCGCATTCTGTTAGAAAACATGTACCTTCCCACACAGCTTTAAGAAATCAAATCCGCTTGTAACCCATTCCGGCGTTTAGCTCATAATCTATGCAAAAAAAGAAGCCCGGAACCGGCGTCCAGACTTCCTTTTCTCTGATATAAATATGTATCAGCCGATGACAGCGGCAAAAGCGTACGGTGCCGTCTGCCATCGATTTATAAAGTAAAACAGATTACTTTTCTGCTAATGCAGCTTTGATTGCCTCTGTTAACTGAGGAACAATCTTATTCAAGTCACCAACTACACCGTAGTCAGCTACATCAAAAATCGGAGCATCTTCATCTTTGTTGATTGCAACAATGATATCGGATTCTTCCATACCTGCAACGTGCTGAATCGCACCGGAAATACCGATTGCAAAGTATACGCTGGGACGAACCGTCTTACCTGTCTGACCAACCTGCAGATCTTTCGGTTTCCAACCGGAGTCTACAACTGCACGGGAGCAGGATACGGTACCGCCAAGCACTTCTGCCAGATCCTCTAATAATTTGAAGTTTTCGGGAGAACCGACTCCACGGCCACCGGAAACCAAGATCTTAGCATCCATGATATCTACGGTATCAGAAACTGCTTTTACAACTTCTTTGATCGTTACATATTTGTTGTTAGGTGTGAAACCGGGATTGAATTCAACAACCTCTGCTTTAGCACCTTTCACAGGCTCAATTTTCTGCATAACGCCGGGACGAACGGTAGCCATCTGAGGACGGTTATCGGGGCAGGCGATGGTAGCGATTGTGTTACCACCGAATGCAGGACGGGTCATTAACAACTGATTGTGTTTCTGCTCATCTTCTTTACCGGGAATTGCTACCAACGGGAAATCACCGATTTCCAGTACGGTACAGTCAGCTGTCAGACCGGTCTGAACTCTTGCGGAAACGGTAGGACCAAGGTCACGACCGATTGCTGTAGCACCTACTAACATGATTTCAGGTTTGTACTCATTGATAACAGATGCCAATGCATGTGCATAGGGCTCTGTTCTGTACTCTTTTAATTCAGGATCGTCAACAACGATGACACGATCTGCACCATACTCTGCTAACTGATCAACAAGATTTTTTACATCGGAACCGATCAATACTGCGGTTACCTCTTTTGTTTCTAAAGAAGCAGCTAATTCTTTTGCTTTTCCAAGTAATTCAAAAGCAATGCCGCTGATTTGATTATCAACCTGCTGCGCAAATACAAAGACACCTTTGTACTGTGCGATCTCTTCTGGACTCATTTTCATAATTGTTCACCACTTTTCCTTATTCTAAATTAAATAACATGTTTCTCTTTTAATTTACCTACGATATAAGATACTGCCTCATCCGGAGAGTCGGGAGTAACTTTCTCGCCTGCACCCTTACGAACTTTGTCGGATGCTTTTGCGATCTTTGTAGGAGATCCGTTCAGACCTAAGTTGCCGTCTTCTACATCTTTCAGATCTGCACGGCCCCAGGTTGTGATCTCAGCTTTGCAAGCATCGAAGATACCACCGGGAGTCATGTAACGGGGATCATTTAATTCAGAAAGTGCTGTTATTAATGCAGGCATCTTTACCTCTAATACATGATATCTGTCATCATACTGACGCTGAACGATGACTTTGTCACCTTCAATTTTAAGATCCTGTGCGTAAGAAATAACAGGTAATCCTAAATGCTCAGCGATCTGAGGACCAACCTGAGCGGTATCACCGTCGATAGCCTGACGGCCAGTGATGATCAGGTCATACTCCAAGTTTCTCAGAGCACCTGCGATTGTTGTGGATGTTGCCCAGGTATCGGCACCACCTAATACTCTATCTGTTACCAAAACGCCCTTGTCAGCACCCATAGCGATTGCTTCACGAAGAACGTCTGTAGCCTTGGGAAGACCCATTGTCAGAACGGTTACTTCTGCACCATACTGATCTTTTAATCTTAAAGCTGCCTCTAAACCAGCTTTGTCATCGGGGTTCATGATTGCAAGCATTGCTCCTCTGTCCAGAGTTCCATCCGGATTGAATTTAACGCCGCCCTTTGTATCAGGAACCTGTTTAATACAAACTACGATTTTCACGATAACGTACCTCCTATTTTAATAAACTTCCAGAAATAACCATACGCTGAACTTCAGAAGTTCCTTCGTAGATCTCTGTAATCTTAGCATCACGCATCATACGCTCAACATTGTACTCTTTGATATAACCATATCCACCATGTAACTGAACGCATTTTGTTGTTACTTCCATAGCTACCTCTGCAGCATATAATTTAGCCATAGCAGCCTCTACAGAGTAAGAAACCTTAGCGCCTGCCTGGAACTCGTCTTTCTTCTTAGCAGCTTTGTAAACTAATAATTTAGCAGCTTCTACTTTTGTAGCCAGATCAGCTAATACAAACTGTGTATTCTGGAACTGAGCGATAGCTCTGCCGAACTGTTTTCTTTCTTTTACATATTCGATCGTTGTCTCTAAAGCGCCTTCGGCAATACCAAGTGCCTGTGCAGCGATACCGATACGTCCGCCGTCCAGAGTATGCATTGCTATCGCAAAACCTTTACCCTTCTGTCCCAGTAAGTTTTCCTTCGGAATACGGCAGTCTGTGAAGATCAGCTCATAGGTAGAGGAAGCACAGATACCCATTTTATTCTCTTTGGTACCGAATGTGAATCCGGGTGTTCCTTTTTCAACGATGAATGCGGAAATTTCTTTCTGCATACGGCCACGTTTCTCAATCTTACCTGTTACAGCGATGATTACATATACATCAGCTTCTTTACCGTTTGTGATAAAGCACTTGGAACCGTTCAATACCCATTCTCCCGTTGCTTCATCCAAAACAGCTTTTGTCTGCTGTCCCTGTGCGTCAGTACCTGCGCCGGGCTCGGTTAAACCGAAAGCACCAAGCTTCTTACCGGATGCCAGATCGGGAACATATTTTGCTTTCTGCTCGGGAGTACCGTATGTTAAAATCGGGTCTACACAAAGAGAAGTATGTGCAGAAACGATAACACCTGTCGTACCGCAAACCTTGGATAATTCCTCAACACACATAGCATATGTTAAGATATCACATCCCTGGCCACCCATATCCTTCGGTACCGGAATACCCAAGAAACCATATTTAGCCAATTTGTCAACTGTCTCTCTGGGAAATCTGTGTTCCTCATCAATTTCCTGAGCGAGAGGCTTTACTTCGTTTTCAGCGAAATCTTTGAATAACTGTCTCGCCATTTCATGTTCTTTGCTTAAAGTAAAATCCATTTCTTCTATTTCCTCCTAATTTTTTTAACACTCTTTCATTACTGAGCATCAACCGGGGTCTTTGTACGATCAGCATTGTATACATAGAAGCCCTTGCCGCTCTTGCAGCCGAGGTTGCCGCCACGTACCATCTTGCGGATCAACGGACAAGCACGATATTTGCTGTCGCCGGTCTCTTTATAAAGTACATCCATAATTGCAAGGCAGATATCAAGACCGATAAAGTCACCCAATTCAAGGGGTCCCATAGGATGATTTGCGCCAAGCTTCATAGCTGCATCAATACCTGCGATGTCGGAAACACCTTCCATTTTGATGAAAGCAGCTTCATTGATCATCGGGATCAAAATACGGTTTACCACAAAACCGGCAGCTTCATTTACCTGTACAGCAGTCTTTCCGATTTCTTCGGAGATTTTCTTGATGGCTGCTACTGTCTCATCGGGTGTATTTACACCGGCAATGACCTCAACCAGTTTCATACGATCAGCAGGATTGAAGAAGTGCATACCGATCATCGGACGGGTAAGTCCGTTACCGATTTCCGTAATGGAAAGGCTGGATGTATTGGATGCAAAAATACATTCCGGTTTTGCAATCTTGTCTAACTCAGAAAATGTAGTTTTCTTTACATTCATATCTTCGAATGCAGCTTCAACGATCAGATCGCAGTCTGCACAAAGATCTTCTTTCAGGCCGGGTGTGATGCTTGCAAGAATTGCATCAACAGCCTCCTGTGTCATTTTTCCTTTTTCTACCAGTCTTGCATAGCCTTTGGCAATTTTGTCTTTTCCGCCTTCAGCCCATTCCTGTTTGATGTCGCACAGTG
The DNA here is from genome assembly GCA_051877575.1 of Lachnospiraceae bacterium. GTDB lineage: Bacteria > Bacillota > Clostridia > Lachnospirales > Lachnospiraceae > UBA2882. The sequence goes on from JBJEJA010000038.1 coordinate 42,794, forward strand.
CAACTTCATAGCCTTCAACCTGAGCAAATGCTTTCGCAATGCCCTGTCCCATAGTTCCGGCACCAATAATACCTACTTTCATTGTAGATCCTCCTTATATGATTGATATTGTTATTGTTTTCCGTGCAGCCGCCCAAAGCCTTACCGGACAGAAGGCAGCCAACGGCATGATTACCTTTTATCTTCTGCTGTTAGCAGTTTTTGAACGGCTCTTTTACTTTTTCTTTGTTTTTATCAAGGAAAAATGCCATTCCGTACTTCTGGTCTTCTGTCTCGAAGCAGTCACCGAATAATTTCTCCTCGATCACGATAGCCTGATCCATATCCACTTCCAGACCGTCATTAATGGCTTTCTTGCAGTTACGTACGGCAATCGGTGCATTTTTTGCAATCGTGTTTGCTAACTTCTCTGCTGCTGCCATTAACTCTTCCTGAGGATAAACCGCATTGACAAGACCGATTCTGAATGCTTCATCGGCTTTGATGTTGCGTGCGGAATAGATCATCTGTTTTGCCATTCCGGGTCCCACGATTCTTGCCAGTCTCTGTGTACCGCCAAATCCGGGAGTAATTCCCAGACCAACCTCAGGTTGTCCGAATACTGCGTTATCGGAACAGATTCTGATATCACAGCTCATGGAAATCTCACAACCGCCGCCGAGCGCAAAGCCGTTTACGGCTGCAATAACGGGGATGGGGAATGTCTCCAATTTGCGGAAAACATCATTTCCTTTCTTACCGAATGCTTCACCTTCCGCTTTTGTCAGAGTGCTCATTTCTCCGATGTCTGCACCTGCAACGAAGGATTTCTGACCTGCACCTGTTAAGATCAGGCATCTGATTGCAGATAAATCTACTGCATCAAGTGTTGCGTCAAGTTCTTCCAACACTTTGGAGTTCAATGCGTTTAATGCTTTTTCTCTGCTGATGGTAATGATACCTACAGCACCTTTTGCTTCGTATACTACGAATTCCATATTATGTAGCTCCTTCCATTTTTTGGTATTACCGCCTTTACGCGCAAAAACACCTTGACCTGTTTTCCCTGTAATTTGGAAAAACAAGCCATGGTGTATTTTTAATGAGTTAATAATTAGTCTCTCTCAACGATGGTTGCACAACCCATACCGCCACCGATACAAAGTGTTGCAAGACCTTTCTTAGCGTCTTTTGCTTCCATCTCGTGAAGCAGAGTAACGAGGATACGGCATCCGGATGCTCCTACGGGATGTCCCAGTGCAATCGCGCCGCCGTTGGGGTTCAACTGTTTTGCAACATCAATGCCCAGTTCTTTTCCGACTGCTACGGACTGAGCTGCGAATGCTTCGTTTGCTTCGATGATATCGAAATCTTCAATCTTCATACCGGCTTTTGCCATTGCTTTCTTGGAAGCGGGAACAGGTCCGATACCCATAACTTCAGGTCTGCAGCCTGCAAGAGCACCTGCTACGAAAGTAGCCATCGGTTTTACGCCAAGTTCTTTTGCTTTCTCTTCGCTCATAACTACGATTGCTGCCGCACCGTCGTTGATACCGGAAGCATTACCTGCCGTAACAAATCCGCCGGGGTTGATGGTACGGAGTTTTGCAAGACCTTCCATTGTTGTACCGGGTCTCGGTCCTTCGTCTTTATTGAAGATAATTGTTTCTTTTTTCTTCTTTACTTCTACAGGAACGATTTCTTTATCAAATGCGCCTGCTTCCTGAGCTGCAACCGCTTTCTGCTGGCTTGCTACTGCAAACTCATCCAGTTCTTCACGGGTTAAGCCCCACTCTTCACAGATATTGTCTGCGGTTTTGATCATGTGATAGTCATTGAATGCATCCCATAATGCATCGTTTACCATGGTATCTACCAAAGTACCATTGTTCATTCTATAACCGAAACGGCCCTGCATCATAGCGTAAGGAGCCATGGACATGTTTTCCATACCACCTGCTACAACGATATCGGCATCGCCTGCCTGAATCATCTGTGCTGCCATGTTTACACAGTTCAAACCGGAACCGCATACAACGTTGATTGTAACTGCCGGAACCTCAACAGGTAATCCTGCTTTGATACTTGCCTGACGAGCTACGTTCTGACCCTGTCCTGCCTGGATAACACATCCCATGTAAACCTGATCTACTGCTTCGGGAGCAACGCCTGCTCTCTTTAAAGCTTCTCTGATAACGATTGCGCCAAGTTCAGGAGCCGGTGTTGTACTTAAGGAACCACCCATTGTACCGATCGCGGTACGGCATGCGCCTGCTAATACGACTTTCTTTGCCATTTTTCTTTCCTCCAAATTCATTGAAAATATCAGTAAACTCACGTTTTGCAATGATTGTTATTTTTTTATCATTGCCCGCTGTCCTTATTTTAACATAGGGATATACTTTTTGCAATGTTTTTAAGGGGAAACAATCAGGGAATTTAATGCAGGATCTTCCATATCATATGCCCGTTTCCATTCCCTGGTATTCTCTATTTTCTCAACGGCAGACTGATTTCGGTAGAGGAATTTTGTCAGTTCATAACAATCGATCCAGATTTCATTGTCCGAGTCCTTCTGGCTCTCGTCAAATATGATCTCAATACCCAGATGCAGATGCACGGTATCGATATTATTTACATTTTCCGACACACTATAGCCCGTATGCCCCATATATCCGATTACGTCACCCGCTGTCACAAGACTCCCCTCCGCAAGTCCCTCCGCATAAGGGCAGTCTTGCCTTAGATGTGCATAGTAATAATATCTCTTTTTGTCCAGACTGCGGATGCCGATGCGCCATCCGCCATACTGGTTCCATCCAATCGCTTCCACATAACCGGACTCCACGGCAATGATCGGCGTTCCGATCTGTCCCATCATGTCATGCCCCAGATGCTTTCGCTTATATCCGTAGCTTCGTCCCGCGCCAAAATCATCGTAATCGGTATAATAAAAGCCCTTCGCAATGGGCGAGAAGGCTTTCAATCCATAACACTCCTGCCAGGTAACGCTCCCATCACTGCCCGGCACCTCAATGCGGTAGCTACCCACCATGCCGCTCAGCACAGCCGAAAGGATTTCATAATAATAGGAATAATATTTCAATTCCTCCAATTCTTCCATGGTTTTATCGCCGCACCTTACCGCATTGGCATAATCGTTCATTGCCTGAATTGCTTTTTTATCATATTTACCCCCGCCTTTTACCGCACCATAGGCCAGCAGGCTGATCCAATCGATATGTATCTGCTCCGACCATGTTTCCTTATCCCATTCATAGGCAGTCTGCAACGCTTCTTTTGTGGGGGTAAACTCCATCCAGCGGATAAAGTCCGTTTCCTCTCCGCTTTCTTCATCCGTTTCCCATTTCATAGTCTCCCAGAAATCATACTGCCCCTGCGTTATTCCCGCCATCAGATCGCATACTTTCAATGATAAAACGAAAGTCAGTCCCAACGTCAGAATGCAGATCATACTTTGTATTTTCTTTTTTATGAGAATCACCCCGTCCCGCTGTATTCACGCGCTCTGCTCCTATAAGCTTATGAAAGCGGCGGTAAAAAAATGACCTCACAATTTTCCATCTGATATTATTCCGTGTCATCTCTATAGGTGAACTTCCCCAGGTGATCCATGGAATAATGGGAAACTCCTTCGTTTGCTTCAAACCAGTCCGGCAGGAATATTTCATACAGGAAATTTTTCCGCTCGGTATTATCCGGGTCATTACTATCATAGACAAGTAATTTATCAGCAACATAATAACAATAAACATACCATTTATACCCATCTTCATCTTCGCATGAAAAATCCATATACATCTTCTTATTGTCTGTATTCATAGAAACATGCAATGTTTCATTCTCTTCAAGATACTCCTGCCTATAATGTTCAAAAAAAATTCCTTCTTCTGTATGTATCATCTCCGAATCCCGGGAAACACTTGCCATCTGCGGCATATTGGAAAACATCGTACGGAAATTTCCTCCCGCACCATACCAATCAATGTATATTCTATGCACCCGCGAATAGTACATTTCATCAAACACATTTCTTTCCCTGATGACTTTTTTTGCCACATTCACGCCTACCACAAGCAGGATAACCGATAACATGCCTATGATAATAATCTTATCTCTTTTTTTCATATTCTTTCCTCATTCCTCTTCAACCGTATCATCTCTATAGGTGAACTTCCCCAGGTGATCCATGGAATAATGGGAAACTCCTTCGTTTGCTTCAAACCAGTCCGGCAGGAATATTTCATACAGGAAATTTTTCCGCTCGGTATTATCCGGGTCATTACTATCATAGACAAGTAATTTATCATTAACGTAATAATGGTATGAATACCATTTACGTCCTTCTGCATCATCATATGAAAAAGTTATATACATCTCTTTATCATTGCCATAGCATGTAATTCTAATATTTTCGTTCTCATCAAGAAATTTCGCTCTATAATGCTCTACAAACCGTTGTTCTTCTGTATTTATCATCTCAGAATCCCGGGAAACACTTGCCATCTGCGGCATATTGGAAAACATCGTACGGAAATTTCCTCCCGCACCATACCAATCAATGTATATTCTATGCACCCGCGAATAGTACATTTCATCAAACACATTTCTTTCCCTGATGACTTTTTTTGCCACATTCACGCCTACCACAAGCAGGATAACCGATAACATGCCTATGATAATAATCTTATCTCTTTTTTTCATATTCTTTCCTCATTCCTCTTCAACCGTATCATCTCTATAGGTGAACTTCCCCAGGTGATCCATGGAATAATGGGAAACTCCTTCGTTTGCTTCAAACCAGTCCGGCAGGAATATTTCATACAGGAAATTTTTCCGCTCGGTATTATCCGGGTCATTACTATCATAGACAAGTAATTTATCAGCAACATAATAACAATAAACATACCATTTATACCCATCTTCATCTTCGCATGAAAAATCCATATACATCTTCTTATTGTCTGTATTCATAGAAACATGCAATGTTTCATTCTCTTCAAGATACTCCTGCCTATAATGTTCAAAAAAAATTCCTTCTTCTGTATGTATCATCTCCGAATCCCGGGAAACACTTGCCATCTGCGGCATATTGGAAAACATCGTACGGAAATTTCCTCCCGCACCATACCAATCAATGTATATTCTATGCACCCGCGAATAGTACATTTCATCAAACACATTTCTTTCCCTGATGACTTTTTTTGCCACATTCACGCCTACCACAAGCAGGATAACCGATAACATGCCTATGATAATAATCTTATCTCTTTTTTTCATTCATAATCCCCCATATCTGATGCGCCGTTTTCCAGACTCCTGATAAAATTATAAGTGTCAGGTACTTTAAATTTCAAGCATTTCATCAAATACTCATCGTTTTCAAACAATTCTCCCATCCTTATTTTTTCCGTCTCTGTCACTACATTATTAATCTGCGCGCTTATATCAGGATATACCAATTCATCATATATGCGTTCTTTCACATATGCCAATTCCGTATGCTGTAAGAAAATTTCTGCTCTGGATACACCATTCTCAAGCTGTGCATAATACATCCCCAAAGCTTCCTGATAAGAAAAATCCCCCTCTAGCATTAAAGATGTAATATTGCTTGAATCCAGATCAGATTTATAATCTTCCGGTCCAAAAGAAACCGGATACAATACAGCATCACCCCGCCAGCCAGCATATTCCGTTACTCCTTTATCGTTCTCTCCCAGATAGACATTAGAGAGTCCTCCATCCTTTCCGATTGCAAACGCTAGAATAGCTGCTGTTGTGATCTGCTGGTGGGCGTAATCCCCTTTTCCCACATATCGGTTGTAATACCCATTCCAAAAATGCAGGAATTCCTCATCACTTCGAAAAGTAAGTCCCGTTGAATCCTGACAGGTAGTTCTCCATGTTTGCAAATCCACTAATTCTTCTTTTTCAATTTCATTATAATCATCCGGCATTAAATAATCCTGCGTTTCTCCTACCATCGTATGCTGCAGCCGTACCTGATACCGCAGTACCCGGTAATCTCTTTCAGGAATTTCCAAAAACCCTGTAAAATATCCTTTTTCAGTCATATCAAAAGGATTGCCGTATTCATTCACTTCGGCGTATCCATCAATGGCGCATCCGGCAACATCATCCCATTTCACTGTCGAGATAGTTCCCTCATCATAGACAAACCCACCCATCAGTCTGGTAAACCGCCAGTCAATTTCCCTTTGGGATGCATTGGGATATTTTTCATACAGCTTATCATAGACATTTCGCATAATGCGGATTGTCTCATTGTCAAATCCATACTGTGTCTGTATACATTCAAAAAATCTTTTTTTGACTCTGGCATCCCACAATCCATCCATATCATCCAGCCATTCTCTTTGAATCGCAGAAATATCATATATTCCTTTGTCTATATCAAAACGATCATCTTTTATACATGTGATTCCTCTATGAAGAAAGTCTTTATAAGTATTCATTCCCTGATATAAGCCCGCACTGGCCCCGAGAAAATCTTCTATCTGCTTCAGCTTTTTTTCTATCAATTTCAACGTTCCGTTCAAACCAGACAACCAATCCGAAAAGCCTCCCTTATTTCTACTCATCAGGTCATAAACATGATTGATTTGCTGCTCCAGTTCTCTTTTCGCCTTTCTTAACTCATCCTCATCAATATAACCTATTCCGGCAAGATATCCATTAATACACCCTTTATAGCTGTTATTATCCTGAATGATAGCTTCCCCATATAGAATGACAGTTTGCAATATAGGAATATGTATTGTATTGTAATATTCTCTGATGCTGTCATAGGACTTCCCTACCAGACTATCCTCCGTTTCTTCCAGCATACCCACAATACGCAGCGTCTCCTCTGCATCATTCACAATCTCTCCCAATCGTTGGTTCATTTGATCCAGTTGCGTTACAACGGAACCGGGCTCCATCACCAATCCCATAGTCTTTTCACTCCTTTTACCTATTTCTCCGAATGTTGCCTGTCATTTATCCTGTGCCGTAATTCTTCTCTTATTTCATCTTCCCTGTCATAACCATTTCGTTTCTTCTTCTCCAAAAGCTCTTTTCTGTCTTCCAATCTTCTCTCATTTTCCTTGCTGCTTTCCCGGAGCTCTTCTTCAAAATCCTCCAGTTGCTCTGCAAACAGAGCATCTTCACAACACTTCGAGATATCTTTGAATATTCCTCTCACCCTTCTCTGTACATCATCAAACAGTTCTATATCCGCATTAATCTGTCTGATCTCTTTTGTTATTTCTTCCCGTTCCTCTTCTATCTGATTGACTTTTTTCAAAAGGTCCCGCTCATCACATTCTTCTATGTCTTGATTATAGTTTTTTACCATCTTTCTCTCCCGTACAATCCACATAAATTACATTTTTGATCTTAACGTTTCATCTAAAGAAATTATTTCATTGTCAATTGCAGTAATTTTTTCTGCATCCCTGACTGCTGACCGTGAGTATGAGCTAAGTATCCCATTTATATCAGCAAAATATGAGCAGCATTTACCATTAACACTATGATTTGTATTTCCGAAAGTCACTTCTCCACCGTTCCCTAATTGTTCGGATGCATTGCTCAATTTTTCTTTTAAATCTGTTGCAATCTCCGTGACACTGATCAAATCTCCGTTAGGCATATAGTTTTCTCCTTTTATTATCAATTTAACAATACCACAAATTCAAATCAGAATAAGTATAGCTGTCAAAATAACCCTTTTGCTGTCAAAATCAGACCCTTTTGTGTTATGTTTACGCAAAACATATTTTAGGCGGCTTTGCAACAATTTTCTATATTTATATCATAAACGGTTCATATACAGCATAAAAAGACAGATGAAACCTCTCCATCTGTCTTTTTATTGCCGTTCTATCCGGCATCATATATTCTGTTTATAATCATCTTTTCCCATTCAACGGGAAATTTCCTTTACTGCTTGTCCGCTTATACCTCAGGTTCAATCAATCCGTAAGTATTGCCCTTTCTCTTGTAAACTACATTGACCTGATCTGTTTCCGCATTGCAGAATACATAGAAATTGTGTCCCAAGAGCTCCATCTGGATGCAGGCATCTTCAGGGTACATCGGTTTGATATCAAATTTCTTGGTACGGATGATTTTAATTTCTTCGTCATCCATATAGTCCTTTTCAATATAATCCTGTTTGAAAAAGCTGGATGCCTGTTTTTGATTCGTTAATTTCTTTTTATATTTCTTTAACTGTCTCTCAATGATTTCCTCTACCAGATCGATAGATACATACATATCATTGCTTACCTGCTCGGAACGAATGATGCTGCCCTTTACAGGAATTGTGACTTCAATTTTCTGTCTGTCCTTCTCCACGCTTAAGGTAACATGTACTTCCGTCTCCGGTGTAAAATATTTCTCAAGTTTTCCGATTTTATCCTCCACTGCTGATCTTAATCCTTCTGTAACCTCGATGTTTTTACCTAAGATTATGTATTTCATGCTGCCCATCCCTTTCTGTTTAAAAGTGTATGGTAATTATACCATATTTTTCTTAAATTTTGCAACAATTTTAAAAATTGTCTTATGTTTTTTCACTTTAAAAAAGTCAAGCCAAAAACATTCATTTTCATAGGATTTTTTCATTTTCATGATTTGTGTACAAAACACTCGTTCGAAATGGTTTCCATAATTCTACGTTATTTTTCTTCTTTTTTTCTGTGGATAATGTGTATAACTTCGTGCATAAGTCAAATATGCCCAAAATTAGCGGTTTTTAATTGTGGATAACTTTCCCTTGACCGGACCGGTTAACCTGTTTTTTATGGTGATGTTTTTGGTTCTTTTGTGCATTTTGTCCAAAAACAAATTATTTCCGCGATGTCAGACTCAAAAAACAGATAAAGAACATCGCCTTTTTTCCCTCAAAAAAGGCTTCAGCCCTGTGGACTGAAGCCTGATCTTACGCTTATCGTTATTAGAAGATACGTCTTACGGAAAGTACCTGTCTGTAGTTTGCGTTGGATACTTTAATACCCGTTGCCGCTGTGGACGCATGTACAATCTGTCCGCCACCGATGTAAATACCTACATGACCGGAGTAGCATACGATATCACCGGGCTGTGCATTTGCCAAACCGCCTACATCATATCCGCATCCTCTCTGTGCACCGGAAGAATGAGGTAAGCCTACACCAAAGTGTGCATATACGCTCATAACGAAACCGGAGCAGTCTGTTCCGTTTGTCAGACTGGAACCACCGTATACATACGGGTTGCCGACAAACTGCAATGCATAGCTTGCAACCGAGTTGCCCATTCCGGAACCGCCGCTGACCGTTGCACCGGATTTGGATGCTTCGGAATTGCTTGCCGCCGCATTTGCTTTCTTTCTGGCAGCTTCTTCTGCCGCAAGTCTGGCTTCTTCTTCAGCCTTGGACTCTGCTTTTACAAATTCGGTAGAAAGGGTAACGAATTCGGTGGAAACATATCCCTCACCTTCTTCAACGGATACTTTAATCCATCCGTCATTGACGCCTTCCTCCGTAACACTCAATTCATCCTCGATCGGAACCATTCCGATAACAGAAGATTCTGTCGTAGGTTCCTGTCTTACAAATAAGGTGGTTGTCGTAACGGTTGCAATTCTCTTTCCTACTTCTTTTGCAAGTTCAACCGCCTCATCACCGGTTACCACATACTCGGCTTTTACAAATCCCTGTACACTGCCGGATTTGATCTCATACCAGCCATCCTGCTCGGAGATAAATTCTCCTACGGAATCGTCATATAACTTACCAAGGATTTCTCCTTCTTCACTCGGCATGCTTCTGACATTTACGTAATCATTTACCTGTGCAATAACAAGATTGGAAAAGTCTTCTGCATCATTCTCAGAAACCACTTCTTCCTCCGCAACAACTTCAACCGTATCCTCAACAACCGGTTCCGTTGTAACAACTGCCTGCTCAGCCGTGTGTATTGTTGTAAATCTGTCGCTGCTTGCTTCTCCTACCGCAAATTCCACATCAGCAGTAGTATTTGTCACAGGCTTGGATGTTGTCTGTACAGCAGCAACCTCAACAGATGTTTCTTTTAATGCCGGAGCCGCTCCCACTGCCGGAAGTCCCATGGTACCCGCCTGTACCGGTACGGATACAGATGTTACCACAACAATCGTTGCACATATCCCTGCTACAGCTTTTATATATTTATGAAACATATTTCCTCCACTTAGTTCTTAACAATTATTAAAATTTGTTACAAATTTATTACATCTGTTTCATAATATAGCATTATACACTTCCTTTGTCAACTCTTTCGTCATTTTTCCATAATTTTCCTATATAAATGTCGTCGAATGCCGTCCCCTATGTTTATTTTTGTATAAACAGGTTTATGACATGACTTTATGATTCCATCACACAGTTTCCAAAAAGTATGTTAAAATAGTAATAAACAGATAAGCATTCATAAACAGTTGAAAAGGAGGTATGCTTTATGAGACGAACTGCTTTTATCACAGGCGCATCCCGCGGTATCGGAAAAGCCATCGCCACAGAACTGGCAGCACATGATTACGATTTATATATTGTCTGTAAAAATTCCGGAGAACAGTTGTACCGTCTGAAAAATGAACTGGAAAAGAAGTTTCTTGTAAATGTTACCTGCTTTGTAGGCGATGTTGGTTCCTATGCGTTTATCAAAGAATGTTTCAGTGAAATCAGCCGTCTGGATGTTCTGGTCAACAATGCGGGGATTTCCTATGTCGGACTGGTTTCTGAAATGACCGAAAAGGATTGGGATTATATTATCAACACCAATCTTTCTTCCGCTTTTTATACTTCCAAATGTGCCGTTCCGGGCATGGTTCATGAGAAATCGGGGAAAATCATCAATATTTCTTCGGTCTGGGGTAATGTGGGTGCTTCCATGGAAGTAGCATACTCAGCTTCCAAAGGCGGATTAAATGCTTTCACACGGGCGCTGGCAAAAGAACTCGCACCAAGCAATATTCAGGTAAATGCCATTGCCTGCGGCGTAATCGATACAGATATGAATAAATGTTTCAGTATGGAAGATATCGAGCTCCTGAAGGGAGAAATTCCCGCAGACCGTATGGGCACCATTGATGAAGTCGCAAGACTTGTAATGCAGATCATCAACAGTCCTTCCTATCTGACGGGACAGGTTATTACATTAGACGGAGGCTGGCAGTGACCAGCCTCTTTTTTAATAAGAAGATTGTTATATAAATGACATGATCAGATAAACTATTATGACGATTGCCCATGCCAGCAAATTCCCTGCCAGCTCCACCACGGCCGGGATTTCTTTTTCACTTCTTTCGGAAAGGACACGATACAGGATCCGATTTCCAAAATGAAACAATACCAGCAGGATCAGTGCCGTTATGGCCAGTGCCACATAAACGGCTGTTTGACCGTTCCCGGCATTTGCCAAACCGATCACAAAGCCAATCCCCAGCAAAACATATCCGCAGACACCCATGATCAGATTTATTATCCCCCATAATGCCCAATATTTATTATTCATCTGCCACACCACTTTCTTCTGTTATAATCTCACATCCGGCTTCACTGCATGCACCGACTCTTTTATTGACATCGCTCCTGAGCAGTTTATACACCGTTGCCGCAAGCGGAACTCCCAACAGCATACCTGCCACACCGGCAATCCCACCGCCGATCGTTACCGCAGCCAGCACCCACATACCGGGAAGCCCGATGGAAGAACCGACCACTCTGGGATAAATGATATTTCCTTCCAGTTGCTGCAATATAACGAGAAAAACAACGAAGAAAACCGCCTTAACCGGACTGACAGTCAGAATCATGAGGAATCCTACCGCACCTCCCAGATAAGCACCCACAACCGGTATCAATGCCGTCGCACCGATAAATGTTCCCACCATAGGCGCATACGGGAACCGGAAAATTTTCATACCTATTATACAAAGAGTTCCCAAAATGATTGCTTCGGTAAACTGCCCGACTATAAAACTGGAAAACGTTTCATTTGCAACTTTTAAAACGCCCAACGCCTTATCCAGCAAAGCCGGTTTACAATATGCCGTTGCCAGCTTCATCATCTGTCTTTTCAATCTCTCTTTATTTACCAAAATATAAATGGAAAAGATCAGTCCGATGACAAAATTGGTAAGTCCCACGCTGATCGTTCCCACCAAAGTGATCGTAGACCCTACGATACCGCCGACACCGGAGGTTAAATATTTGAACAGTTTCTGAGCCATATCATCCCAGTTAAACTGCAGACCGTTGATCCATTTCTCCAATTCGGGAATCTGATCAGCGTGATCTGCCAGAAAATCCTGCAGCTTTGCCAGTTCAATCGGAATCCAATGTCCGATCAGGGTTATCGTGTTGATCAGTTCGGGCACAACCAATCTGATTACAAAAAAGATAATCAATACAATCAGAAAGAGGGAAAGAAAAATACAAACCATCCGCTTCGTTTTCTTTATTAATTTATTCTGACTCTTGGGAAAGTACCATTTCTCCAACTTTCGCATAATAATATTCAAAATATACGCTATAATTCCACCCAGCACCAGGGGAAATGCTATACGCCAAAGCTTACCGATAAATTCCAGCAGCACACTGAATTTGGTTATCACAAGCACTAAAACCGCCGCCAGCAGAAAATATTTAACAACTCTTTTATCCATTTTTTCGTGTTTCATCTTTTCGCTTTCCTTTCATATCATACATGTGCCTTCGGTTATTATAACATACTTTCTTCAAATGTAACTACAGAAACTTGATTGCCGTCACATATGACATTATGGTAAAATAGGTAAAACAATATTGCATGTGCACAAACTTGTGTCATTCAAAGGAGATACTATGGTTTTTTTCGATTATATCAAAAAGTATGAGAATAAACATATTTTTATCCAGACGCATAATTTCCCGGATCCGGATGCCCTCGGCAGCGCCTACGGTCTTTCCCGTCTTCTGGAACATTTCAATGTGCGTTCCACCCTTTGCTACGACGGCAAAATCGATACTTTGAGCACCAAAAGAATATTGCAGGAATTTCAAATCGATATCTATTCCAAAGACCAGCTTCATGAAATGACGGCAGAAAGTCCGATCATTCTGGTGGACAGTCAAAAAGAAGCCGGAAATATCACAGATCTTGTCGGAGACGAAATTGCCTGTATCGACCACCATCCTACTGTTGTTCCCATCGATTACGAGTATAAAGATGTGCGTTTGGTTGGTGCCTGCTGTACCCTGATTGCCGAATATTTTCAAAAAGCCGGCATTATCCCGGACAAGCAGACTGCCACTGCGCTGTTGTACGGGATTAAAATGGATACCAACCAGTTTACCAGAGGCGTCACGGAAGCCGATATCGAAATGTATGCCTTTTTAAATCCTTATATTGATGAAAACGCCTTGCGGACAGTATCCAGCAATACCCTGGAATTTTCCGATCTTTCTGCCTTTGGTGCGGTTTTCCAGACCATCCGCGTTTTTGAAAAAGTGGGCATCGCATACATTCCCTTTTCCTGTCCGGATGCTTTGATCGCCATGATCTCCGATTTTATTCTGACTTTGAATGAAGTCGAATTTGTCATCGTCTACGCCAAACGGGATCTGGATTGGAAATTCTCCGTCAGAAGCGAAAATGAACATATGGATGCCGGAGAAATCATCCACGAAGCACTTTTGGGAATCGGAAGCGGCGGCGGACATGCTTGTATGGCGGGCGGTATTATCCCAATTGCCATAATCAGGGAAATGGGACGCAGTGCAGATACCCGGATTTGTGAATTGTTTTTAAATACAATAAAAAGAATAGGAGAAGAGCCGCTTTATTCCGACTCTTCTCCCAAAGCTTAAAGGGCAGTCTCATCTGCCTTTTTTGATTCTTTCCAATTCCTCTTCCACATCTACGGAAGTCATGGAACTGTTTCCGTGTCTGCGGTTGGTCTTTCGCGCCCGATAACCGCCGCGGTCTTCGTCCTCATCCTTGTAATCGCTGACCAGAAGCACTTTGGCAAGTAAGCCGGCACCACCAAAAATCAGCACCAGGATCAGCACCCACTCATACAGGGTGATTACCGTCAAATGGATATTGGTAGATGCAATCACACCCACAATGATCAGTAATACACCGATACCCGTCATGATTTTGGACGGAAAAGATGCCCCGCTGGCAAACATCCAGACAATACCGATGATCAACGGTACAATGATCAACCCCGATGTCATCCTCATCCCTCCCAGGGAAAATCCTCCCATAAAGGAAGAATATACAATGACCTTTTGGGAAAAGATGAACAATCCCGAAATCAACATTGCAAGCCCGGCCAGAAATTGAAGCAACTCATTTTTTGCATTTTTCATGTGAACCCCTCCTCGTTACTCCTATTATGACGAAAAGAAACCGAAAAATCAACCCCGACAAAATAAATGATATTTTTTACTCTTCCCGGATAGATAAAAAATGAAAAACCTGCATCACAATTTCGCTTTTCATCTGTTGCTTTTCTTTTGTGCTTATGGTATGATTATTCATACCAATCATACTGTAAGGAGGGAAATTCATGGAAATACCGGAAGGAAAATACGCCTGGATGGTAAAAATCGGAGAGAAAGGTCAATTTGTCATCCCCAAAGAAGCGCGGGAAATGTTTGATCTGCAGCCGGGCAATGAAATACTTGTGCTGGGCGACGTAAACCGCGGAATCGCCATCCTGCCAAAAGCAATGCAGAAAGAGTTTATGAAAAACATTTTTTCCGAAATGAAAAACGGAGAACAGGAGGCACCAAATGAGTAAAATTGTTTTCTTTTGTATTCCCGCATACGGACATACAAATCCTACCCTGGGTGTAGTAAGAGAACTGGTCAACAGAGGGCATCAGGTATGGTATTATTCCTATAACTCCATGCGTGAAAAGATCGAGTCGGCAGGAGCAGCTTTTGTTTCCTGTGACGATTATGATATGGAACAGAAACTTACGCCCAAAGATGCCGCACGCATCGGCAAAGATCTGGCATTTTCAACCAAGATCATAGTTGATACAACACTGGCTCTTGATGACATGGTGTGTGCAGAGATGGAAAAATTGAAACCGGATTGTATCGTAGCGGATTCTATGGCTATATGGGGCAAGGCTATTGCCATGAAACTGAATATTCCCTTTGTCTCCTCTACCACAACCTTTGCCTTTAATCAATACTCTGCCAAGATTATGAAACAGGGGATGGGCGATTTGTTTAAAATGATATTTTCCATGCCTAAGATAAACAAAGACCTCAAACGTCTGCAGGATAAGGGGTATCCCGTCAAAAACATTCTGGATATTATCCAAAATGATGACAATACCCATACCGTGGTTTATACTTCACCGGAGTTTCAACCCTGCTCCGACACTTTTTCGGATAAATATGCTTTTGTCGGACCGTCTGTACGTCCCGCGGAAAGTGAGATCGTGAAGACAAAAGATAAGCTGGTCTATATTTCGATGGGTACGGTCAACAATGATATGCTGCCGCTATATCAAAACGCCATCAGTGCATTTGCCGAGACCGATTATCAGGTAATCATGTCTGTGGGTAATCTGGTACCCATAGAAAAATTTGGAGATTTACCGGAAAATATATCCGTATACTCCGGTGTGGATCAGATCGCAGTGCTCCAAAAAGCAGACGCTTTCATCTCCCACTGCGGCATGAACAGTGTCAATGAAAGCCTGTATTTCGGGGTTCCGCTTATTATGCTTCCCCAGACTGCTGAGCAGGGTGGTGTTGCCGAGCAGGTATCCCGGCTGGGTGCCGGAATGAAGCTGGAGAAAACGGATTCTGTCTCAATTTTCAATGCCGTAAGCAGTATATTCAGCGATCCTTCCTATAGAGAAAAAGCAGTCTCCATCTCAGACGGGTTCAAACGATGTCCCGGTGCAAAGGGTGCCGCAGATAAGATCATCAGTGTCTGCAATTCTCCTTCGTGAGCTGCTTGAAACAAAGGGCTGCTGCATCGGGCATTCTGAAGAAAATGCCGGATACAACAGCCCTTTATATTATTTATCTGTCATTTCAACTTCTTCTATTTTTCAATATGTTTCTTGGCCGCAAAGAAGTCTTTCGTTTCCTTTGCCACAACACCACTCAATGCAAACAGCGCAATCATATTGGGAAGTGCCATCAACCCGTTGAAAATATCTGCAATGGTCCATACTGCGGATACTGTCATGTAAGGTCCGATAAATACTGCCAGGATATACAGCCATCTGTATACCTTTACCGCTCCCATTCTGCCGCCGCTCAAATATTCCAGACAACGCTCGGAATAATAATCCCAGCCCAAAATCGTCGTAAATGCAAAGAAGATCAGACAAAGCATTAATACAAAAGCGGATATTTTTTCCGGAAAAGGCAGACCGTTTTCGAAAGCATAGGTTGTTACCTGCACACCTTCCAGTCCTTCTACCTGCCAAGCACCCGTCATCACTATGGAAAGTCCCGTCATGGTACAAATGACAATGGTATCAATAAAGGTTCCCGTCATGGAAACCAGTCCCTGACGGACCGGCTCGTTGGTCTGTGCCGCAGCCGCCGCAATAGGAGCGGAACCGAGACCTGCTTCATTGGAGAAAATACCTCTCGCCACACCCTTCTGCATGGCTACGATCATACTTCCTACCAGACCGCCCGTCACCGCCGCCGGATTAAATGCCGCCTGCACGATTGTCACAATCGCCCCCGGCACTTTTGTAATATTCGTAATGATCAAAATCAAAGAAAACAGGATATAAATCACTGCCATAAAAGGTACGATGATCTGTGCTACATTGGCAATCCTCTGAATACCGCCGATGACAACCAGTGCCACGCATACGGCTAAGATCAAAGATGCAATGACCACAGTCCATGAATAAGTCCCGATTCCCGGAATGGTCACCGTATTGGCTTCAGCGGGATCAAAGAAATTTTTAACCGCAGATGCGATTCCGTTTACCTGTGTAAAAGTACCGATACCGAACAAACCGACACCCACGCCGAAAAATGCGAAAATCTTTGCCAGCCATTTGAATTTTTTACCCATACCCTGTTCTATGTAATAGAAAGGACCGCCCAGCGCATGATTGTTTTCATCCACCACACGGTATTTGACAGCTAAAAGTCCCTCGGAATATTTTGTTGCCATTCCGAAGAAAGCCGCCACAATCATCCAGAAAACAGCGCCCGGTCCGCCTGCACAGACTGCGGTTGCCACACCGACAATATTGCCGGTTCCGATTGTTGCGGATAATGCCGTACACAGAGCGCCAAATGAGGAAACCTCACCTTTTCCTCCTTCCTCATTTTTGACCATCCATTTCAAAGCCAATGGCAGTCTTCTCACCTGCAGACATTTTGTCCGAACGGTTAATAACAGTCCGCCGGCAAGGATCAGTACCATCAGGGGGACTCCCCATACAAAATCATCGATCGCTACCAGCCACTCATTTACTGTTGCCCACATAATTTTTCTCCCTTTCCTTCGACAGGGGAGATCTGAACTCTGCACCAATCCCACAATTCCACGCAGATATCACATAAAAAAGGATAGAAATCTGACGACTCCTATCCTTCATTAACGCATACAAAAATAAACTCGATTTTTTCGTATTCTCCGTCCTTTTGCCTGAGAGATTAAGCAGAATCCAGTCCGCCTTGCACCTTCGGCACCCGTTACAGGGTTTCTCCAGAGTCACATCCATTTGCAGTCCCTATCGTATCCGATACCTGAGAGTGTTACTCCTTCGGTGCGAAACATTTTCTTCCACAAAACTGTCTCCGCTTTCCTGCAAACTTCTCCTGTCTTTATGAACTTAGTTTAACACAAAGACTAATTTAGTATGTTTGCCGCCGTTTGTCAAGAATATTGTATCTTTTGCCCTCTGTATCTGTTAAAGCAGGCAAATATTTCCTGCCTTCTCGGTCTGGCCATAGCTCTTGTGCCGATTACATCCATTCCTTTTTGGTCCATGGTCTTTTCCAACAGATCGACCACTTCCCCGAGGCTGCGCTTTCCGTCCACGAAATGCAGATGGGCGTATTTCAACAGCTGCCCCAATGCATTTAACTGTTCGGGATCCGCCAGCTGTTCCACCAGACGCAGATCAATATTATCATGATCAACGGAAATGCAATCCATTCCCATGGTCTTGATTTTCACCCGCGGCTCTTTTAATGCTTTAACGGGGCACGGAATTCGTTTCCCGCCAAAATCCACAGGTTTTAAATTGTTAGCGCAAGCTAACCCTATGTCATCTCCGACCCCATGACTTTCATCGGTTCCACCCCTATGGCTTTGATATTCCCAAGCTTCTTTTTTGGCGCGTTCCGTAATATCCAAAGGCTGATAACGGTCCATCTGTATGATCTTATCCGCCACATAGAAATAAGAACCGCAGCTGCCTGCAACCAACACGGTAGAAACGCCCTCTTTCTCATACAATTCCCTTACCCTGTCTATAAAAGGAATGATCGGCTCCTGATTTCGCAACACCACTCTCTGCATCAGTTCATCCCGTATCATAAAATTGGTAGCACTGGTATCCTCATCCATCAGCAGCACGCTTGCCCCCGCTTCTATGCTCTCCGACACACCTGCTGCCTGAGAGGTGCTGCCGCTGGCATCCTCCGTCTCAAAAGAAACGGTATCCTTTCCGTTTGGGAGATCATCAATAAACATGGAAATGTTCACGCTTTTGATGCTTCTGCCGTCTTCCGCACGGGACTTGACAGCCGTTTCATCGGTGATGACAAGCTCCCTTCCGTCTCCGGCGATATGATTATAAACCCCAAGCTCCAGCGCCTTCAGCAGAGTCGATTTTCCGTGATAACCACCGCCTACAATCAGGGTAACTCCTTTTTGAATCCCCATTCCGGTTATCTTTCCCCGGTTAGGCAATGTGAATGTCACTTCCATACTTTCGGGAGATTGAAAAGGAACTGCCCCTTTCATGGGCTTATCCGAAGCTCCGCTTTCCCTTGGCAAAACAGCACCGTTTGCCACAAACGCCACCAGCCCCTGCTTCTGCAGCTGTCTGCGGATTTCCGTCTGATCCTCGGCAAGCATCCTGACTGTCTCCACCGCCTGCCTGCTCTTTGCATCGTATTTTCCGTAAAACAGACTTTCTTCCACACACTTGGGAAGAAAATCGAATAAAATTTTCATCAGTTCCCTGCTGTTGATGGTCCTCCCGTTTGCCGGAAAACCTACAGACAGCCGGACCAGAACGCTTCCCGTTGTTTCGTCAACAGCACAGGCAGAGCGTTCCAATATCTCCTGTCCCGGTCCGGATACGGAAAGGCTTCCGCTTTTGCCGCTGCCTTTGGCCAGATGATGATATGCTGCCAGTTTTCTGCCAAAGCTGCGGAGCAAAAAATCCTGCAAAGCAATTCTTTTCTCCCTGCTGTCATAACTCTCTGCCGGAAAAGCCGCTTTCTCTCCGTCCACATGGACGCTCACATCCGAAGGTGCCGCAAAAGGGTCGCCCTGTACGTGGTCTATGGACAACCGGAAGTCCGAAAATGCATATGCCCCTTTCGTGTCCTTATATGCCGGATAACTCTTGTGGTCTATATTTTGTAATAGTATTCTCAAGTCTCTGTCTGTTTTCATAATCCTGTTCCTTTACAGCCTCAGCTGCACTTTTTGTTACTTATCTTACCACAATTTCCGTCACACTGCCAGATTTTTGGACATATGTATCCCCAATGTCAAAGTACAATATCTTTTTCTTTTTTTCCTGCCATTTTTACGAACAGTATCGCTGCCAAAATGAATAACGGAATCCCACTGAGCAGTCCTGCAAGTGTCGGACCCAACAGATAATGCCGGGGCATTTCCTTCAAAAACAGCATAGGAATCCCCACTGCACCGTTGACCGCTCCATGCATGATTGCCGGGACCCAGATGCTTTGGGATTTTTCATAAAAGAAACTCAGCAAAATACCAAATGCCGTGGTAAATCCGCACATCATCAGAATTCCCAAAAACGGGGCTCCCGCATAACCGGTACCGTATTCATATCCCGCTAAGACGATCAGCGGGGCATGCCAGATTGCCCAGATGATACCGGATACGATCAATGCCGGTTTCCTTCCCAACTTACGTTGAAGCACCGGCGTCATATAACCTCTCCAGCCCGCTTCCTCTCCGATTGCGGTAAGGGCATTGATAAGCGGGGCATAGCCTACTGCGGCAACAATCTGTATGGCTGCGATTGTCTGCAGCGACATTCCCTGAACCGTTCCGTCCGCATCCATCATATCCGCGGACATTGCTGCTATCATTCCCAAATCCGGATCAAATTTTTCCGAAAAAACCACGAAATACAGAACCCCTCCCAGCAGCGCCAGTACGGCAGGCAGAAACCATGCGATGAGATAATATTTCCAGCTCTTCTTAAACCGGAATTTCCAGAGTATTCCGCTCTTGTCTTTTTTCAATCCCTTCTCTGCCGCCAGCACTCCGATCAGGGGCATATACATGCAAAGCCCAACTAAAATCTGATACATCGGCTGTCCCAAAAGCACCCCCGCAATCTGCAAGGCCCATGCCGTTGTGAATGCCACAACCATGTAAATCATGAATTTCCTGTTATCCTCTCTCATATGAATCCTTCCTTTCTTCAACTATCCCTTCATATCGGTTGGAACTTATTTCCCTTATAAAGCATCCAGTTGGTGGAAGGTCAAGTATCCTTCAAAAATATTTCAAATATATTTTACAGGACCTTTTTTTCTTTTTGTGCCGGTGCATCCATCAAATTGCCGTCACAATCATAACGGGAACCATGGCATGGGCAGTCCCAGCTCAGCTCATCCGGATTCCATTGCAGCTCGCATCCCATATGGGGACATCTTGCCGATATCCTGTGAACTGCCCCCTGCTCATCCCGATAGCAGGCAAAACGCCGGAAACCGATCCTGACAATTCCGCCGTGTCCCTTTGGCAAAGAAGCAAGATCCGGGAAAGGAAAATGAAAAGCTCCTTTTACAAGTCCCCGGATACTCTGACCCACATCTGTTAACAAGGGACCCAACGCTGCAAAAAAATGCAGTCTCCGGGGGCTGAATACCTTTTCATAGGGATTTTCCCTTCCACAGATCCGGTCACAGATGATCATGGCTGACAGCATGGAAGCAGTCATTCCCCATTTCCCAAATCCCGTTGCCACATACCAATAGGGTCTGAAAACAGAATATTTCCCAATGAAAGGAATGCCGTCATGGGGCATGCAGTCCTGAGCCGACCAGCGGGTCAGCTCCTCACAGCCCGGGTAATACTGCTTTGCCGTCTTTTTCAATTCTTCATAAATGCCTCCCACTTTATTTTCACCGGTTCTGTGGGAACCGCCTCCCAGCAGCAGGGCATCTTCCGTACTGCGAAATGAAATTCCGCCCGGATCCGCACTATAATAAATTCCTTTTGGTTTTTTGGTCTTCACTACCGCCAATACATAGCTTCGTTCCTGATGCTGACGCAAAAAATAAAACCCCGGGATATTGGTAATGGGATAATGGGTTGCAAAAACAATATGCTCCGCCGTCACACTTCCGCCACCGGTTTCGACCCGATGCCCTTTTACCGATAATACCTTGGTTCTTTCATAAATTTTCAGTGATTTTGCAATTTCTTTGAGAAATAAAAGAGGATGGAACTGTGCCTGCCCCTCGAAGCGGACCGCCCCTTTTACCGTGAAAGGCAATTCCGTCTCCCTGGTAAAATACGCTTTGATTCCAAGCATCTGAGCCGCCTCGGCTTCCGCCCGAAGCTTCTCATCATCCATCGTCGAATACAGATATGCAGACACCTTCTGAAACTGACAATCAATATTCTGCTCTTTTATGAGCCGTTCAAAGGCATCGATTGCCGCCCGGTTTGCCCTTGCATAGATTGATGCCGTCTCTTTCCCGTATTTTCTGATCATTTTGTCATAGATCATTCCGTGCTGGCAGGTAATTTTAGCCGTGGTGTTTCCGGTCTGACCGCTTCCGATCCGGTCTGCTTCCAGCACAACCACATTTTTTCCCTGACACTTTAATGCATAGGCGGTCAGAATGCCTGCCATTCCCGCCCCGATCACTGCCACATCTGCCGTTATATGCTCCGATAAACTTTCCCGCTCCGGGATTACGACCATATCATGCCAAATCGATTCCATAACATTCTCCTCATAGGATGGAGTTGTCGCAGCCGCAATATTTTTTTGTATATCACGAAAACACGCTTTCGCTTGGTAAAAAACGTAGCAGCACATAAATACGCAAAGTACGCGTATTAAGAGCTGACGTTTTTTAAACAGTTTTCTTTGATATACAAAAAAATATTGCGGCTGCAACAACCTCTATTGTTATGGATTAGTTTACCCGTTTTATCAGATTTTCATTCCGTATCTATTTTTTAAGTGATTTTTACAGTGCTTCGCCTGCCACCAATTTGAATACCGCCGTATCGGCATAGGTCAGCGGATCATTGTGTGCAAAAAATACGATGCCGTCCACAGGTGACGTTAAAGTCTCCGTCACTTCTCCTTCATAGGGGTCAATAACCCTCGCCAGTACCTGGCCTTTGGAAACCTCGGTTCCTACCTTTACCGCACTTTCAAAAATCCCTGCAACCTTGGTCCGGACCGGAACCAGCTCCGTATCCTCCACTACCAGAGACTGATAGCCGTCATGACCGTGATATTCCACAATACCTTCCTTGGATAAGAAGGTTAAAATGCTACGGATTGCCATTCCCGCACTTTCTTTATCCACTTCCGCCGTTGTGGTCGTATAAATACTGAACGCATGTGTCTCCCATACCTGCCAGTTATAATTTAATGTGGTCGTATCATAAGGTCTGGTATTTCGCAACACCACGTAAGGCATGCCAAACTCCTTTGCCAGCTCCACATTTTCAAAACCTGCCTTCATCATACGGACATGGGGTGTAAAAGTACCCGGCATATAAAAAGAAGCGAACTGCATACCATAGGTATATTCTTTGATCACCTCAAATACGCCTGCCGCAATTCTCTGGGTCGTCTCTCCCAGATTATATCCCGGAAACATTCTGTTAATGTCCGTATTATCCGTAGACCAGAAACGTTTTTTGATATTCATGGAATAAGGATTGATGGAAGGAATGACAAGGATTTTATGTCCCTTCACAAGCTTTCCCTCTTCCTCCATTTTCTTTAAGCGTTTTACCAGTTGGGAACAGGTATAAAGCTGCTGAATCTCGTTTCCCCGGATGCTGCCTA
This sequence comes from Lachnospiraceae bacterium, assembly GCA_051877575.1. Lineage (GTDB taxonomy): Bacteria > Bacillota > Clostridia > Lachnospirales > Lachnospiraceae > UBA2882. The sequence continues at coordinate 66,088 of JBJEJA010000038.1, forward strand.
CGACACAGACGGATTTCTTTCCTTTGCCGAATTCATAGCCGGTTACCCGGAAGTTATCCCTGTATAAAGAATTGATTTCATATATGGTCTTCTTTTTCATACGGTTTCATGCCTTTCTTCGCGCAACAGCCTTCCTACCAGAGATCCTTCGTCCACAATGGGATATTCCCGGATTGTAAAGAGAATCCCGTCCACCGGAGAAAGGATTCTGTCCAGCACCTTTCCCCTCAAGGGATCGATAATACTGCCGATATGATCTCCCTTTTTCAAATGCTCCCAATGCTTGACATTGGGCACAAAAACACCGGAAGTACTGGCATTCAGATACGCCACATCATCCGGATTTTCGGAAATGATCGGTTTCCTCGGTTCCGAAGTTTCTCCCTGCCAGATACCCATTTCCCGCATCAGGTTAAAAATACCGTCTACCAGCTGATTGCAGTAGGTTTTGGTAATCCGCATGCCCACTCCCATTTCCACCACCAGCGTGGGGACGTTCCGACTGTTCAGGCTGTGTGCAAATGTAGATTCCAATACTGTATTCGCTCCGTGCACCCAGATAAAATCCACATTGATTTTTTCCGCCAAAGGAACCAGCTTTTCCTTATGCAGTTCATTGATCCGTACCTGGGGAATTTCCGTCAGATAAATATTACTGGCATGAATATCGATACATACATCGGATCCCATCACATCGTCCACGATCTCCGATGCCAGATACTCCGTCATATCTCCGTCACTGTTTCCGGGAAACAAACGGTTCATATCCAGATCAAAGCCCGGAATTCCTCTGGTAATCGAATCAATTCCCAAAGGATTCATGGCAGGATAAATATCCACAATCCCCGTCAGTTTATCCTTTTCTTCCCGGATGCGTCTGACCAGTTCATAGCAGACAAACTGCCCTTCCAGCTCATCTCCGTGAATCCCCGTCACGACGCTGATCCTTTTTCTCTTACCCTTCGCCGGCTGATCGGGCACAATACGGTTTTTCTTGATTTCCAATACTTCATCCACGGGAAGTCCCACGGATGCAACTGTTTTGATCATATTTCTTCCTCCACCAGAACACGGATCTCCTGTGTCTGCATTCCGCCTCCGGTCATCACACCGCGATTGATCATACAATCCGATGCATCTCTGCCAATTCCGATTTTGATATGTGCATCATCCACAATACAGTCATTGGTCGGATCCAGCGCATACCATCGCCCCTCTGATAATATTTCCACCCAGGCGTGACTGTAGCCTTCTCCGATCAGCATTCCCGTCACATATCTTGCCGGAATCCCCGCCATGCGGCACAATGCGATTAAAATATGCGCATAATCCTGACAGACCCCTTTCCCGAGCTGCCAGGCTTCCTCCGCCGTTGTATGTATTCCGGTAACATATTTTTCATAGCAAAAGTCCCTGTACAGACAGTTCATCAGAAAAACCGCCTTTTCATAATCCGATGAACTTTTCAGCGGCTGCAGTTTTTCAAAGTATGCATTCAGTCCTTCTCCGGGAACGGTCAGACCGTAGGGATAGCGGTATGCTCCCAAAATATTTTCATTTCCTAGGGATTCGCTTTCAGAAAGTCCGGTCATGACCGTACCTGAAATATGAAAGAAAAATGTGTCATGCTCCCGGTGTACATTGCCGAACAGAATCTGATTTCCAAAAGAATCCGTTCCTTCTTCCATGCTTTCCTTCGGTTCTATTTCCACATTGAATGTTTCCACTTTCTGTCTGTCCGTACTCTGCGGTATGCATTTGATCGTAAAATGACATTTCTGTACCTGCTCACTATATGATAATCGCATAGAGTAATCGAAATGTAGCCTTTTCACCCTCAGCACTCCTTTATAAGATTGTTTCTACCTCATATACAATCTTATAATAATTGATTTCCGGTTCTGCCACAAGTTCTTTCAATGTGTTGATCTTTTCTTCATGATATTCCATCCCGCTACGTGCAATCCTCGGTGTAAGACGGTTGATCTCACGTACCAGCTCTTTCCGCTCAATGCCGAGCCTTGCATACAGATCCACCCGCTCGATACGCTTTCCTGTCTTGATGATGTTGCGGACCTGTTCGGAATCAATGCTGTCATCCACAATTCCCCAGAAAGCCAGAATATTATCGATGACGCGTTGCATTTCAATCAAAGGTGCCCTGCTGATCCTTGCTTTATTCATATCATAAATGGCAAGCTGGATATAGGACAAAGCCTCAGAGCCGATCTCTTCCCTCAACACGATCGCATTATCATATGCCCTGTTTAAATTGCTGAGAATAGAATCCGGATTTTCTTCGTCAAATGGATACTTTTCCTTAAAAGCCTCTTTTGATCCGTAAACATCGGGAATATCTATCATTTTGCAAAATGCCGCATAACTGTCCGTAATTTCATCGATCATCATGTCAAAGCTGTTGGAATACAGGCGCAGAGTCGTATATACCCGCTCCGAATATCTGCCAAGCCACAACAATCGGTTTGTCTGTTCTACTGAGATAATACCCATGTGTCTTTAAATCCTCCTCCCTGAGATGAATTCACAATAAAGGAATCCGGGTTTCTGGAAAATCTGGTCAACCCACTCTTCCATACAAGCGGTTCGTCCGCCATCAGCACGAATGCCCGCAGGTCCGCTTTTCTGGGAAGGGTTTCACTGCCTTCCAGTATATCGATATCCAGGAAATCAATGACCTCCTGTGCAATAAATCTCCGGGGTTCTTTTTTCAAAAGGGCAATAAAATCTTCCTTCTGCTGTGCACTCATGCTGCTGCCGAATACCACACCGTAACCGCCGGCTTCCGCCACATCCTTTAATACCAGCTTGTCAAAATTCTCAAGCACATATTTCATATCCTCTTCGTAGAAAGGCAGATAAGTCGGTGCATTGTTTAAGATCGGCTCTTCCCCCAGATAATACTTGATCATCTTTGGAACGAAATAATAAATGCCCTTATCATCGGCAATCCCGTTGCCCGGTGCATTGATCAGCGCCACATTTCCCTTGCGGTACACATCATAAATATGAGGAATGCCGATCACAGATTCGGGATTGAAATTCATGGGATCCAGATATTCATCGGAAATTCTCCGATATACAGCTCCCACCCGCTCCAGCTCTCCATTATAGTTTACATAATATAGCTTATCATCTTTGACCCGCAGCTCGGAACCGTTTACCAGATGGGCACCTGTTTTCTCCGCCAGATAGGAATGTTCAAAATAAGCCGCATTATATCTGCCCGGGGTCAGGATCACCGTATGCCCGCCCACATTTACATGATCCATGGTGCGGCGCAGCAGCTTGGCATAGTTCCTGTTGTCCTCCAACTTCGTGCTCTGGAAAGTCGCCGGGCTGCTTCTGCGGCAAAGCTCTCTGGCTATCATGGGATAGGAGGCTCCGGAAGGAACACGCAGATTATCTTCCAGTACATACCAGCTTTTATCCTTGCCCTGTACCAGATCGATGCCGGATATATGGGAGTAAATATCCTTCGGAGGCGTAACGCCTTCACATTCTGCCATATACCCGCCGGAAGCAAAAATAAAATCCTCAGGCACCACATGATCCTTTACAATTCTTTTTTCACTGTAAATATCTTTGAGGAACAAGTTTAATGCCACAACCCTCTGCTTCAAGCCACGCTCCAGATAATCAAATTCCATTTTTTCAATAATTCTCGGAATGGCATCAAAAGGAAAAAGCTGTTCTTTAAAGGTATTGTTCTTGTAAATACCGAATTTCACGCCATAGCGGGCTAATAACTCATTGACCGTATCCGTACGCTCCAGCAAATCCAAATCGTACATAAGCATCCCTCCTGTTTACAGATCAACAAAAAAGGCATCCTGAAAACAGGACACCTTTGCCATGAACTACTATTCTTTTCTCTTTATTGTATACAATAATACAACGATACCATTTTGTTTGTCAATTGTTTTCGGAAAATAATTTAATTCAAGTTTTTCTCTTATCCCTAAATTTCTCCGTAATATTCCTTTAATACTTCCGTATCCAAAACCGGTCAGCCAACAGCAACCAGTTGGCCCGAAACAACTTCATGATCTGCCAGTAACCCATTCCCCGCAGATCAAACTCCTGCACCAGATTAAATTTTGCTTCCATACTCCGCACATCCTCAAACCAGACCTCATGCTCCAGACCGTCTCTTACATAATGAAAATAAGGAGACATCGCCACAGAGTCAAATCGGATTTCCGCTCCGTTGGCAATGGCGATTTGTACCGCCTCAACATTGCCGATGGATGTTGCCTCCGACTCTCCTTTTACAAATGGCAGAGTCCAGTCATAACCATAATTGGGAATACCCAGATTAATTTTATAAGCAGGAATCCGTGTCACGGCGTATTCCACAACTTCACGCACCTTGTTCAAGGGTGCAACCGCCATTGGAGGTCCGTAAGTATAGCCCCACTCATAAGTCATTAGCAGAACTTTATCCGCAGCCTCCCCAAGCAGTGCATAGTCCTTGCCTGCATATAGCAGCCCCGGCTGATCATCCGAGGTTTTCGGTGCCAATGCAACCGAAACAAAACAGCCGACGGCATGCATGGCAGTTCTCACATTCCCCACAAAATCCGCAAAAGCAATCCGATTTTCAGCCTGAATATACTCAAAATCAATGTCAACCCCCTGAAATCCCTTTTCCGTTACCGTCTGCCGCAACTGGTCAATCAACCGTTCCTGTGCAACCATATCATTGACAATGCGATCGATTAAAGCAGAACTGAATCTCCCGTCCGGTCCCAATGGTGTCAGTGTCAGCACCGGATAACTCCCGTTTTCATAGGCCGCCCTTATCATAAAGGTATCATCCGGCTGTGGAAAAAGCAAATTCCCTTCCGGTGTAAAGCCATAAGAAAAAACCGAAAGATATGTTAGATATGGCAAGGTCTGATGCAAAACTTCTTCACTGATAAACGGATACGCGTATCCGTTGGTTTCCACACTCTTGCGCTCCTGCCGATAAATTCCGCCGTTTAACAAAAGAGCCTGCCCCACGGCAAGCTCATAAGGATACTCGATTTGGTTATTATAAAGAATCGTATCTACCGGCACATCATTTTGTGCAGCAATGGTATCCACGGTATCTCCTGCTTTTACAACATATATCTCCATACTAAAAACCTTTTTATTTCAATATATGCAGATGGGTTTTCCATAATCAGCGGCTTCGATATCATCTTATATTTTTTGCAAGGACAAAATAGATACCGCCAGCACAATACACACAAGCCCCACAATATCCATGGGCAAAAAGCTTACATTCATAAATACAGATGCCGCAATCGTAGCTGTTAAAGGTTCTGACGATGCAAACAGGCTTGCCTTCGCCGCACCGATTGCCTGAACTCCTCTAAAATAAACTCCGAATGCCATGATCGTTCCTACCAGAATGACCACCGCCAATCCGAGACAGGTCCTTCCATCCCATGTTCCCGGAACCACCCATGGCTTTGTAAACGGGATCATACAGATACCGCCGATCAACATTCCCCAGCCGATGATTGCTTCAATTCCGAATTCTTTCATCAGTTTTGCCGGAAGCAGATTATATAACACCATCGACAGTGATGCACCGGCTCCCCACAGCAACGCTTCTTTGGAAATTGCCAGCGTCCCAAGATTGCCGTGTGTTGCCAGCAGGAAAGTCCCCGCCACAGCTAAGATCAACGCCAAGATATCAAAGGATGTAGGCTTTTTCCGATCCCTGAGCGATACATAGACCATGATCACAACCGGAGACGTATATTGTAAAACGGTAGCTGTTCCCGCATTGGAACACTCAATTGTGGAAAAATAGGTCAGCTGGCATAATGTCATGCCAAGCAAACTGAACATCAGCAGCCTCAGGACATGGTCCCGATTTCCAAACAATGCTTTCAGCCTTGCCCTATTGTATGGTTTTCCGTAAACAATAAGCAACATCAGTAATCCCGCACTGATCAGCCTGATTGTGACCATCCACTTCGCATTTAATCCTTTCACATCAAATAAATATTGCCCGCATACCCCTGAAATTCCCCAGAAAACGCCTCCCAAAATCGAAAACAGAATTCCTTTTCTTTGCGCGCTCACTTCGATGTCTCCCTTCTGTATTTCTCGTAATCCTAGCACTTCTCAAGTACTTGTTCAACCTTTGCCAAAACCTTATCCCTCTCCAGAGGTTTTAAAAAATACCCCGCCGGATTCAGACGCAGCACCGCCGCAATATGCTCCTTGTCCGCTACGGCAGTCAGGAATACAACCGGAATATCTGCCATTGTCGCATCTTCCCTGATTTTCTCCAGTGTAATTTTACCATTCATTTCCGGCATCTCATAATCCAACAAGATCAGATCCGGATGCTTTTTGGCAATCATCGTGATTGCCTTCTCTCCGCCGGTAGCAACGATCACACGATATTTGTCATCCAGCATTGCCTTGACGCTTCTCAATGCCAGGGGACTGTCATCCACCACCAAAATCGTTTTCCTGCCATCTTCACCCTCATTGCTTCCGTTTTCCTTACTTTGCGTATTGCCTTCCGCTTCATCCGTTTTTTCTTCCGGTTCTACCGTCCTTAGTACTTCATCACACTTAGCCAGAAGTTGCGCCCTGCTGACCGGTTTCAATAATTTATCAATCTGAGGGTTCTCAAAATATCCCTGATATTCCGCACACTCCTCTTCCGTTCCAATGACCAGAACCGGAACCCGTGAGTAGCATTTCCAAAACCAGTCCATGATTTCCATTTCCGCTCCTCCCAGACCCAAAGAGCCGATCATAACCATATCCGGTTTCACGATCTTGGTTATACTCCTGACCAACTCCTTATTCTCCACACACAGTTGTACCGAAAACTGCTCCGACAGGCACACATAGAGATTTTCAATCGTCCTATCCAACTTCCCGATTAACAATATTTTTTTCATTTTATTTCTCCCCTCTCTACTGTTCGATCTGAGTTAATATTTTTTCTATCAGCAAACCAGCCGCATCGCTGTCCAAATTTATCACCGCATCATCCAGTTTGTCGATCAATTCCTGCAAATGCTGTGGATAATCAAATTTTCTCAGCTGCTTCATGATCTGATCCGACAAATCGATATCCAAATCCTCCATGGCCTCTCCCAGTACTTCCAGCTGTGAAAGAATTTCACGATAATCCGCAATGGCTTGTTTCTCCTCTTCCTTGGGAACACACGGCTTTAACCGCTCTCTGTATCCGCGCCATTCTTTCAGGAATACCGGTGTCAGTGCCCTTATAATTTCCATGTTTTTATCCCGTGCAGCATACTCCAATACTCTTGCCGTACCGGACAGCTCCAGCATACCGATCAGCGCTGCGGAACCTTTCATGGCATGCACTTTAATACGATACAGATCCAGTGCATTTTCCCTTTCATCCCCTGCAACTTCATTGCGGAAAAGATCATCATAACGCTGTTCCAGATAATCCGCTTCGGAATCGATCACACGGTAAAAAGTATATACCGTTTCCAGCAAGTCATCTTCTCCCGAAAAATGCATCAGCGCATAATTCCAATCCACTCCCTCAATCGTCGGAAGGTTTCCTTTCTCTCCCGCTTTGGAATGTTTTTCCTGCTGCGCTCCGTCATCCTTCTGCAATACGACCATTTCTTGAGGCAGAAGCTTCTGCATCATCTGCTCCAGCTTTTCCGGAACAATGGGCTTGGATAAAAAGTTGTCAAAACCTTCGGAAAGATACATTTCCCTTGCTCCCGTTATGGCATTTGCCGTCAATGCAATTACCGGCGTGTCTTTACAAGGATATTCTTTCATTTCTTTCATACGGTGAAGGGTTTCAATTCCGTCCATTTCCGGCATCATATGATCTAAGAAAATCAGATCATAATGCTTTTCACATACCTTTTCCAGACATTCCATTCCGCTTTCTGCCAGATCCACATTGACTTTTGTCGACTTTAACAGGTTCACAAAAACCTTACGGTTTACCACATTGTCGTCAACCATCAAAATCTGTGCTGTTGGTGCCGTAAAGAAAACATGATAAGTATACTCCACCGTCTGCTGTTTAATTCTGGCTTCCAGATTACCGATCGGTTCCCTGTTAATCACTTTTTGCGCCAAGGTAAATGAGAATTTGGAACCTTCCCCGTAAACACTCTCCACCTTCAACTCGCTGTCCATCATTTTGAGAAGCTGTGCCGTTATACTCATCCCAAGTCCGGTACCTTCCACATTGCGGTTTCTTTCCTCTTCTATCCGTTCAAACTCCGCAAATAATTTGGAAAGATCCTCTTCTTTAATCCCAATTCCCGTATCCTCAACGACAAATTCCAATAAAACCCGTTCTTCTTCCGTCCTGCCTCCCACACTCAGCTTTACGCTTCCTTCATTTGTATATTTCACCGCATTATTCAATATATTGATCAAAATCTGGCGGACGCGGATTTCATCCCCATACAGGCGGGAAGGCAGCGTCTGATCCACTGACACCTCCAGGTTCAGATTTTTCTCCTGCACTTTCATGGAAACCATATTGACGATATCGTGTATCATACTGCTGAAATCGTACTCTGCCGGGATGATTTCCATTTTTCCGGATTCAATCTTAGACAGATCCAGAATATCATTTACCAGTGCCAACAGATTTTGCCCGGCATTCTGTATATCCAGCGCATATTCCTTGATCTGCATATCCTCACATTCCCGCAGGATCATGGCATCCATTCCCAGAACCGCATTAATCGGTGTACGGATTTCATGAGACATGTTTGCCAGAAATCTGGCTTTCGCCTCACTGGCCAGTTCTGCCCGCCGCTTTTCACTTTCCAGATATAAAATATTATGTATGGTGTTGATTACGCAGACAATCAGCAGAAAGAGCAGCCCCAATGCCAGCATAACGCCGTTAAATAAGGCTGTTCTCCGGAAATACATAACGATCTGTCCACAGGCTGCAATGGAAGCACCCAGAATACCGACCGCTACCAGATAGTATTCTTTGATATATCCCCTGCAGATATCGATGATCGTAGTAACACCCATTACCAGAATAGACAAAAAACACACGGCTACCATAAATACAATCGTGTCAGCGAAATCCTTTTGATGCGTCAGATGCAGGATGGTACACACAATAAAATCCACTACGCCCATGCATCCCGCGAACAGATATGCCTTTTGATAACGTTCCCTTTGGACTTCATTCATATAAATCATAAAAGGGATCGGAAATAACATGATCATGTAAAACGTCAGATCATTGATAACGGAAATATTGGGAAACAGTAACTGACGGAATACCGAATTGGCAATCAGCCATACGGCAGCCAGAAAAACACCCCATCCCAGATACTCCAGTTCTACCTTTCTTCGGTAACTGATTCGGAGTGCAATACTGCCCACAATGCTGGCTGCTCCCAGAAACAATGTCAAAAACGCTATCATCAGCTCGGCACCACACTGTTGGAAGAAATAGTGCCAGATGCCCATTTTATCCCCGTAATAGATAGTCTGGAAAATACCGGAATAGGAGGAATCCGTCTGTGTTGTGACAGTGATGGTTTTTCCGGCATCGGATGTCTGCAGTTCCATAAACACATATACGACAGCTCCCGTTTTCCCAAAAAGCCGGGTGTTCTCCGTAGAATACTCCTGCCGCAGATTTCCGTCCACATAAATCTTCATATCCTGCTTCAGACTACGGAAACAGAGATAGGCACCGGCATCTATGGCAGCAGGCATCTGTGCTTCTATGGTCACAATTTCATTGCGTTCCACATCACATTTTGCGGGAATCTCTATGGGTATCCTTGTCCCGTCTCCCTTTACCATGCTCCACTGTACATCAAATGCCTCGCATTTGTATTCATTGTCCGGGACATCTGCCTCTAGCAACAATTCTCCCAATATAAAATACAGGCATACGCCCAAAAATGCCACAATAAAAAAGCATTTCACAACATCAATTCCTGTTAATTTTCCCCTCTTCATATCTCTATCCTCTCATAAGACGCATGTACATGCCTTACTCTTTTCCGTCCCAGCAATACGTACAGAGTTTACATCTGTCAAGCCCTGTGGCATCCAGCATATCATCCAGACGATTGTATCTCAAGGAAGTAAAGTTCAATTCCTTTCGGATCTCTTCCACCATATTCTCATATTTCTCGGATTCGGGATCCGCATATTCCCGCAAAACCTCATCTGTCACGTTTCCGTTTTCCAGCCTCTCTATGACACGACGGGCAATCAGATCCATTTCCGATGACGAACGGGAAAAATTCAAATACTTGCATCCGAATAACAACGGCGGACATGCCGGGCGGATATGAACTTCCTTTGCTCCGCTCTGATAAAGAAATTCCGTTGTCTCCCTAAGCTGGGTTCCCCTGACAATGGAATCATCGATGAGCAACAGGCTCTTATCTTTGATCAGTTCATCTACCGCCAACAATTTCATTTTTGCAATCAGGTTTCTTTTACTCTGGATCGTCGGCATAAAGGACCGCGGCCAGGTCGGTGTATATTTAATAAACGGTCTTGAAAAAGGCACTCCCGACTCATTGGCATAGCCTACCGCATGAGCCGTTCCGGAATCCGGCACCCCCGCAACAATATCGGGATGCACATTGTCCCTTTTTGCCATTTTCGCTCCGCAGTTGTAACGCATCTGTTCTACACTGATGCCCTCATAACTGCTGGCCGGGTATCCGTAATAAACCCACAGGAACGTACATATCTTCATATCCCGATTGGGATTTACCAGGGTAACACACTTTTGGTCATCAATGACAACGACCTCCCCCGGTCCCAATTCCTTATAATCGGAATAACCCAGATTCTTATAGGCAAAATTTTCAAAGGATGCACAAAAAGCGTCTTCTTTCTTCCCGATGACCACCGGTGTCCTGCCGTATTTATCCCTGGCAGCATAAATTCCCTGCTGATTCATCAACAATAAAGACAGCGAACCGTCTATTGACTCCAGTGCATATCGGATCCCTTCGATCAGATTTTCCTTTTGATTGATCAATGCAGCCACCAGCTCCGTGGCATTGATCTCACCGCCACTCATCTCCAGAAAATGGGCATGTCCGGTATCAAAAAGCCCTTTGATCAGTTCATCCGTATTGTTGATCTTGCTTACCGTCGTAATGGCATATGTGCCGTGGTGGGAGCGAACCAGCAAAGGCTGCGGTTCATAATCGGAAATACATCCGATCCCCATATTGCCGTGCATCTCATTGACATCCTTATCAAACTTGGTCCGAAACGGTGCATTCTCAATATTATGGATAGCGCGGTTGAAACCATCCTCTCCGTATACTGTCATGCCGCCGCGTCTGGTCCCCAGATGGGAGTGGTAATCAATCCCGAAAAATAAATCAAATACGCAATCCTGCTTGGATGCAACGCCAAAAAATCCACCCATGTTTCTGTCCTCATTTCTCTATTCATATTTCTCACAAGACAATCCATTCATATCCTGTTCATTCCGAAATATATTATACACTGTTTTGCGGTTATCCTGCAATGATATCTGAAATCTTAATCATAATTCATAAAAAAAGCCCGGGAATGCAAGCATTCCGGGCTTTCTGATATACCTTTTGCTGTTGTCGATGATTATCTCTTGCTGAACTGAGGTGCACGACGAGCTGCTTTGAGACCGTATTTCTTTCTTTCTTTCATACGAGGGTCACGTGTTAAGTAGCCGGCTTTCTTTAAGGTAGGTCTGTAATCTGCATCAACAGTCAGTAACGCTCTTGCGATACCGTGTCTGATAGCACCTGCCTGACCTGTGTATCCGCCGCCTTTTACGTTTACCAAAACGTCGAATTTATCTACATTCTCTGTAGCTACCAAAGGCTGACGAACGATAACCTTTAATGTCTCAAGACCAAAGTACTCATCAATGTCTCTTTTATTAATTGTGATATTACCTTTTCCAGGTGTTAAATAAACTCTTGCGATAGATTTTTTTCTTCTTCCTGTTCCGTGATATCTTTCTGCTGCTTTAGCCATTTTAATTTTCTCCTTTCAAGTTCCTTTAATTAAAATGTTAATACTTCAGGTTTCTGAGCTGCATGTTTGTGATCAGGTCCTGCGTATACGTGAAGTTTTTTGAACATCTGTCTTCCTAAAGGTCCCTTGGGAAGCATGCCTTTCACAGCAAGTTCGATAACCTGTTCAGGTTTCTTATCTAATTTCTCTCTTAATGTAGCTTCTTTCATTCCGCCTACATAATCAGAGTGATGATAATAAATTTTCTGATCTAATTTCTTACCTGTTACTTTGATCTTCTCTGCGTTGATAACGATTACGTTGTCACCTGTATCAATGTGAGGAGTGAAGATCGGTTTATTTTTTCCTCTTAAAACTTTAGCAACTTCAGAAGCTAAACGTCCTAATGTCATATCTGTAGCGTCTACTACATACCATTTTCTATCAATCGTAGCCGGACTAGCCATAAATGTTTTCATCGTGTTACCTCCAAAAAATGTTTATCAATGGATTAATAAGTTCTGTTTCCCCTCCGGGGCTAATCGGAAATCGGGAAATCCTTTTGCGGCACTGACGGTCTTTCCGGGGCTTTGGACAGACTTCATCACATGTCGCCACTGTGAAATATTATATTATACGCATCCTGGTGTGTCAACAAATTTTTTCACAGAATTGAAAATCTACCAACGTTAACCCTCTTGCCGGTGCGGTCGGTCCTGCCGCCTGACGGTCTTTTGCCTCCAGGATTTCTTTCATCTGCTCCGGTTCCAGATTTCCTCTGCCCACTTCCAGGAGCGTTCCGGCGATAATTCTTACCATATTAAACAGGAAGCCGTTGCCGGATACCCGGATAGTCAGATAGGGACCTTCCTTTTCAACCTTTGCCTCATAAATCGTACGGACAGTGGTAAGCACCTGTGCTTTTGCCACGCAGAAACTTTTAAAATCATGCTCACCCACCAGATTATCCGCCGCCTTCTGCATTTTTTCCACATCCAGAGGCACATAAACAAAATGTGCATATTGCCTGCCGATGGGATTTTCATATTTCCCCATATAAATGCGGTATTCATAAGTCTTACGCGTGTTGCAACGACGTGGATGGAAGTCATCGGCCACCTGCTTTGATTCCTGAATACGGATATCCTCCGGCAGTCTGGCATTCAATGCAGGCGCAATCTTTTCAGGTGCAATCCTGCTTTCCGTATCGAAGACAGCCACATTGCAAAGGGCATGCACCCCCGCATCGGTTCTGCTTGCACCGATTACCGCAATCTCCTCTCCCAACAGCTCATATAAAGCTTTATTCAATTGCCCTTCAATGGTAATCCCATTGGGCTGCACCTGCCAGCCGTTATAATTCGTACCGTCATATGCAACCGTCAGCATAATTCGTCTCACGTTTAACCATTCCTCTTTCACAACTTACTCTGATGACAAACCGTTTTACCTGTGTATCATGATCACAGTTTAATTCAATACAATCAAATGAAGCGGGAACAGTTTCCCCAGTACAGCCGCAAGCACCAAATAGACAGCCAATACCGCAAAACCGCACCAATCCACCTTGTGATATTTGAGCGGTTTCATCTTGGTTCTTCCCTCTCCGCCCTGATAGCATCTGGCCTCCATGGCCATGGCAAGATCGTTGGCGCGCCGAAATGCCGATATAAAAAGCGGAACAAGCAACGGAATCAATGCCTTTACCTTTTTTACCAGATTGCCGCTGTCAAACTCTGCACCCCTTGCCATCTGCGCCTTCATGATCTTATCCGTTTCTTCCATTAAAATAGGAATAAAACGCAATGCAATCGACATCATCATAGCGATTTCATGAACAGGCACTTTGATCTTTTTCAAAGGTCCCATCAGACTTTCCATGCCGTCCGTCAACTGATTCGGTGTTGTAGTCAATGTCATCAAAGAAGAACCCACAATCAGGAAGATCAATCTGACACACAAATAAAACGCATTAAAAATGCCTTCCCATGTCAATGAAAACTTCCAAAAAGAGATAATCGGCTCTCCCCTGGTCAAAAACATGTTGAATATGGCGGTGATCATCAGCAATATCACTATGGCTTTGATCCCCCGCAAAATAAAAGAAAGCGGCACCTTGGAAATTTTGACAACCATTGCCAAAAACAACAAGGCTATCAGATAAATTGTTAAATTACGATATAAAAACAATGTGACAATATAGACAATAGTGCCGATCAGCTTTACCCTCGGGTCCATTTTGTGTATGGGCGAATCTGCCTGATAATATTGTCCTAACGTGATATCCCGCAGCATTTCCGTATTTCCTTTCTATCTGCTCTCTGCATACCTGTTTCTATACAAACGAAGCAGTTCGTCTTTGGCTTCTTCCAGCGTAGTAACCGAGGCGTCCACATCCAGACCGGCTTTTACACATCTTCCCATGATTTCCGTCACTGTAGGAACCGCCAATCCGATTTCCTCCAATTCCTTCTGATGCGAAAAAACCGCTTTGGGCGTATCGTCCAGAAACACTTCTCCGTGATTCATGACAATAATACGCTCAACATAGTCAGCCACGTCATCCATACTATGGGATACAAGAATAACCGTAATCCCCATTTTCTCATGCAGTTTTTTAACCAGTTCCAGGATTTCATCCCGTCCTTTGGGGTCCAGACCCGCAGTAGGCTCATCCAGAATTAATACCTGCGGTTTCATGGCAATTACCCCTGCAATGGCAACTCTTCGTTTCTGTCCGCCTGACAGATCAAAAGGAGACTGATAAAAATATTCGTCTTCCAGCCCTACCATTTTCAAAGCCTCATAAGCCCGGAGTTCAATTTCCTTTTTGGAAAGTCCCAGATTTTTGGGACCAAAACACACATCCGAAAAAACATCCACTTCAAACAGCTGATGTTCCGGATATTGAAATACCAATCCCACCTGACTTCTCAATTTCTTTTTATCATAATCATCATCGGCGATATCTTCTCCGTTAAAATAGACCTCGCCGCTTGTAGGCTTCATCAGTCCGTTTAAATGCTGCACCAGAGAGGATTTCCCGGAACCCGTATGCCCGATCAGCCCGACAAACTGTCCGTCCGGTATTACCAGATTCACGTCCTTTAGCGCAGCTACCTCCATAGTAGTTCCGGCCTCATAAATGCAATTTACATGATTTAAGATAATAGGCACTTTAATTCCTCCATAAACTCATCTACCGTAAGAATCCCTTTGGGGAAAGGCATTCCGACTTTCCTGCACTCCTCGGCAAGCAATGTTACCTGCGGCACCGTCAATCTCAGACTTTGCAGTTTCTCCACCTGTGAAAAAATCTCTTTTGGTGTCCCCTGCATTTCAATATGTCCCTGATCCATGACAAATACTTTATCTGCGAAAACAACTTCTTCCATATAATGGGTGATCAGAATTACCGTAATTTTCTCCACATCATTCAAGGCCCGTACCGCCCGGATCACTTCCCTGCGTCCCTGGGGATCCAACATGGCTGTGGGCTCGTCCAATACGATACACTTGGGATGCATAGCCAAAACGCCGGCAATGGAAACCCTCTGCTTCTGCCCGCCGGAAAGCTTATTGGGTGAATGCTTCCGATAGGCATACATGCCTACAGCCTTCAGACTTTCCTCCACACGCTCCCAGATCTCTTTGGTAGGAACGCCCAGATTTTCGGGACCAAATCCCACATCCTCTTCCACAACCTGACCGATAATCTGGTTGTCCGGATTCTGAAATACCATACCTGTTTGCTTGCGGATATCCCATAAATACGCCTCATCTTTGGTATCCATCCCCGCTACATAAACGGTTCCCTCCGTAGGAGATAAAATAGCATTCATATGCTTAGCCAATGTGGATTTTCCTGAGCCGTTATGCCCCAATATGGCAATAAAATCGCCCTCTCGTATATCCAAATCCACTTCGTCCACCGCACGGGTAATGCCTTCCACATTTCCCTCTTCATCCCTGCGGATATATTCAAATGTCAGTTTCTTTGTTTTTATCATACTCATGCTTATTATTCCAATCTCATCCTATCAAGCATAAATCCTGTTGATAACCTGTCTCCCTGTCAACCCTTTCGAGATGCATGGTTTACATTTTACCGTATCGCCTTTATTGTACAGGATAATATATTGAATTACAAGGAATTTCCTAGGCAATCGGCAAATTCTGTGGCATAATCCATGTATAAGGAAAGGGATTCACATGAAAAAGAAAAAAGAACGGAAACGTTTCAAACTGCAAATACTCTTGAGTTTTTGTGCTGCTGTTTTAGCTTTGGCCGGATTAATTTATTATTCATCAGACCATAATCATACACCCGCTCCGATCCCAAACACTGATTTGTTTCCCCCATTTTCCATACTCTCAGGCAACCAACTGATATCCGTATCGGATATATATTCACAGGAGAAAGCATATACTGATACAAAAGAAAATGAGGAAATTGTTATGACTGCATCTGACCGTTATACTTATGACGATGGTTTTTTCTATCAATCACTCACCGAGGATATCAAAGAAAGGATCAACGGGCTTTCCTATAAAGAAGACTGCACGGTTCCTTATGAAGATTTGCGTTATGTTTCTGTTTTATATGAGGATTTTAACGGAGAAACCCAGACCGGTGAAATCATCTGCAACAAAGCCATTGCACAGGATCTGGTTGAGATTTTCTATGAATTGTACTGCAGTCACTATCAGATTGACAAAATCAGGCTGGTGGATGAATATGAAGCGGATGATGATTTATCCTGTGCCGCCAACAACACTTCCTGCTTTAACTTTCGTAAAGTCTATGGTTCCGATACTTTGAGCAAACATGCACTGGGACTTGCCATTGACATCAATCCTTTTCAAAATCCGTATGTGACCTATCCCGATGGAGTCGAGCGCATTTCCCCACCCGGCAGCGAACCCTATGCCGACAGGACCTCCGGTCTTCCCCATATGATTACTGAGGATGATTTGTGTTATCAGCTGTTCACAGAGCACGGTTTTACCTGGGGTGGGCATTGGAAAACGCTGAAAGACTACCAGCACTTCCAAAAGGAACTCCCTTAAAGTGCACCATCTGCTCTTTTTCAAACGTCTATCGTTTAAGTATCAATAAACACTATTGGTTCTTTGCCATTGATGCCAGCTCACGCAACAATTCCAAATCCGATTGACATACCTTAATATTGGATGTCATCGGATTTTCTCCGGGCCTTGTCACGGATATTTCTATTACCGTCCCCTCCTCTATTTCTTTTGAGAATACAGCCTGTAAAAATGCCGCAAACTTAGGATGATTTCCCGTAAACACATTCTTTGCATTCATGATCTTCATCAACGACGACGGATTAAACATTTTCTCTCATTCCTCTCCCGATTTCTCTTGTGTTATGATAATGCTTTCGCCTTTTCAAACTCTTCCGGCGTTACTCCTATAATACCACAAGCTTCCGCCAAAGTAACCTTTAAATTGTCTATCACATGTTCCACGCTTTTGATTATACGCACCGCATCTCCTTTTTCCATTCCAAGCTCTTCCTGTTCTACCATCAATTCCTCAAATGCTTTACACATAGATATTTCCTCCTCTTCCATTTTTGTAATGATTGGTTTCAAATTCAGATTAACTGCAATTGCCATTTCTGTTTCATGTTCCAAATGTTGAAATTCGTCACTCTGCAGTAATGCTCTCAGCTTTTTTCTATCATTTCTACATTGAAGTGCCATAAAAAATTCTTTTAAGTCCGTCCGGTAATCTTCCGGATTGACAAAATCCGCTTCCACAACCTGTATCCTATAATCCTGAATAAACCTTCCCGCACATTCCCGCACTTCCGAAGATATCTCCAGCATTTCCGTCATTCTCTGTGGTGCTTTCCATTTTCCTTCTCCCAAATATAAAACAACCGTAATCACAGGAATAAACCGTTCCCCTTTTTTCATCCTGCTTTTCTTTTCCGTATAACTTTGACTATCTCCTTTGGAACGTTTACTTTTATTCCGTTCTCTGATCTGTTCCTCATATTCCCCGGCATCATAAAGCATGATCCTCTCCGGCATTCCGTAGTCTACCCCTGTTTCCAGTTCCATTCCATAACGCATTCTTGGATTTTCCTGCTCCATGAGAATATCCCTTACCTTTTCTCCTGTCGCACTTGACAAGGCAGGATATCCTCCTCTCAACCTTTTTAACATTTCCGGTTTCACGAAATCCTTTCCCTGATAAATGTGCACATTGATCAATTCGGCAAACCTCTCCTTGTTTGCCATAAACGGGCGCGTATATGTATCTTTTTTACCCATGCAACTCCCTTCCGGCTGTAACAAATAGAATTTTTCTTCTTTGTATCCAGCCATAATTAAATTATTCTTTGTGAAATATGGCTGAAACGCCGGAACCGGACTTACCGGTATATCGTTCCCGAACGGAACTGAGATTTTCACATAAACAGATCCTAAAAAAATCTGCTTCTATGAATTATTATAGAAATCTTATATTTATTTGTCAATAGATATTTTTTGACGTTTTTTCGTTATTGCCGCATACGTTACTAGCTGAAAAAGAACGCCTATAAGACGTTCTTTTTTCTCAAGCAGTTCGAGCCTGCAGTTAATTATCATTCAATCGGCGCATATAAATATGCTTCCGTTTTTACTTCTGTATTTGGGGCTTCATTAAGAAAAATAGTATGATATATCCTTTGTGGTTCATCGAATTGTGAATAGTCCGCTGTCGCTTCAAATGCATATATTCCAGAATTAGATGTTCCACCTGGTATATTATTACTGGATGCATATACCTCTTCACTAGTACTTAAAAATATTTTATCATCTGATTTTAGATGATAACATTCGCCTTGACCCATATCAACCACATAACCTTCTGTTTCATTCCAAATAACAATGTGTGGCGTTTTAGGATCCAAATTTGCCATATACTGTGCAAATTCAGTAATGTCCGCAACCGTCGTAGTTACCTGCGCCTCAGGCATGTCTGTTGCTGTTTCTTCGTCTGCAACTGATTCTTCCTCTGCCGCAGGCTCTTCCTCAACAGATTCCTCTTCTTTCTCAGTTTTTTCTGTTTTCTCTTCCTCAATTACACTTTCTTCCGCTGTCACTTCTGCGGCACCTGCTTCTTCTGCCGGTTCTCCCTCGGCACTTCCGCATCCCCAAAGAAGAAATGCTGCCAGTGTCACACACAAAATCAGTTTCCATACTTTCTTGTTTTCATGATATTTCCTCCTCAATCCAACTTCTCACGCCATTAAATGATTCCTTAAAACAAATAATGTAAATTATCTTCTGTAATCATACTAATTAATGCAAAAGCTTCATCGTTTCTTCCGTCTAATTAAAAATCGATATAATATCCAATTACATTTTCCACTACAAACTCTATACATTTTCTATACATTTTTTGAAGCATAGGCACTTTCATCTAAAAATTTATTCAATTGGCGGATCAAGATAACAGCTTATTTCAACATACTCATTATAATTATCAGAAAGATATATATCATAATAATGTAACTCTCCAACTTTAAATTGTGAATAATCCGGAATAATCTCCCAGCTACCTGATATAGGTTGATAAGATGTATCAGGCATACTATAAGCTACATTCTTCATATAATCACTATTCACATTTAAAAAGATTCTATCATCTTTCTTTAATTGATAGTGTTCTCCTTCTTTCATGTCTATAATATAACCTTCTGCTTCATTATAAATGACAATATGCGGTGTCTCAGGATCCAAAGCTACCATATAATCAACAAGTCCATCAAAGTTTTCAACTGTTGTTGTTACCTGGGCTTCAGGCATATCATTCGATGTTTCTTCGTCTGCAACTGATTCTTCCTCTGCCGCAGGCTCTTCCTCAACAGATTCCTCTTCTTTCTCAGTTTTTTCTGTTTTCTCTTCCTCAATTACACTTTCTTCCGCTGTCACTTCTGCGGCACCTGCTTCTTCTGCCGGTTCTCCCTCGGCACTTCCGCATCCCCAAAGAAGAAATGCTGCCAGTGTCACACTCAAAATCAGTTTCCATACTTTCCTGTTTTTCATGATATCTCCTCCTCAATCCAACTTCTCGCACTATACGCACTATAAAATGATTCCTTAAAAAAATAATGTAAATTAATTATCTTCTGTAATCATACTAATTAATGCAAAAGCTTCATCGTTTCTTCCGCCTAATTAAAAATCGATATAATATCCAATTATATTTTCCAATACAAACTCTATACATTTTTTGAAACATAGGCACTTTCATCTAAAAATTTATTCAATTGGCGGGTCAAGATAACAAATAAGATATGTCAATTCATCATCTATAGAATCTTCACATAAAATTCCATATGCACATTTTTGCGGCTTATCAAATTTAGAATAATCCGGAATAATTTCTTGTGCTCCTGAAATAGGTTCAAATTTAAGCTCAGGCATAGCATGTGTCCTTTGTTTTATCCTGCTATTAGAATTTATAAATATCCTATCATCGCTCTTTAATTGATAGTGTTCTCCCTCTTTCATATCAATAATATAACCTTCTGCTTCATTATAAATGACAATATGCGGTGTCTCAGGATCCAAAGCTACCATATAATCAACAAGTCCATCAAAATTTTCAACTGTTGTTGTTACCTGGGCTTCAGGCATATCATTCGATGTTTCTTCCTCCTTAGGCTCTTCTGCTACTTCTTCCTCTGCCGGTGTTTCTTCTTCAGCAGGCTGCTGTGCATCTTGCTCTTCTTTTTCAGGTTCTTCTGTTACCTCTTCTTCTGCTGCAACTGTAGGTACCTCTTCTGCCGGTGTTTCTTTAGAATTACCGCATCCGCTAAGAAGAAATGCTGCTAATGTTAAGCTTAAAATTGTCCGTAATACAGTCTTTTCTTTCATAGTTTTTCCTCCTCGATTCAACTTCTTTTCATTTGTAAACCATATTTCAATCCATCTGATTGAAACATCCTTACATCAGTCTTTCATTTTTTCTCCATTATAGTCTTTTTAATGACTATAGTCAAGAATAAGACTACGTTTTATGCTAATGCTAATCCTACAAATCAGAAAAGGATGGACAAAGATGATCTCTTATACTCCGTTTTGGGAAACCTTAAAAGCCTCTAACGAAACGACCTATACGCTCATTAACAAACATCATATTTCCAGCGCAACAATTGATAAACTCAGAAAAAACAAACCCCTAAACACCACTACCTTAAACGATTTATGCCGAATTCTAGATTGCCGGATTCAAGATATCCTAATCTATATCCCCAGCACAGACGATCAAATACTATAACCCTTCTCTAAAATCCCACTTTCCCATTCCCAACACCCAACCTAATACAAACTGCAATTAACTAAACTTTCACCAAGTCTTTTCTCGTGCTTTTCCGGTACCGGTATGTAGACAGAGCCGCGACATTGGCTTTGCTTTTTTTCATGCCTTATGTGTCCGACGGAGATTTGCTTATGGTTTTTGTCAAAGTGTCTCCCACAGGGATAAGCGGACAAGGATGTCCGCGTAAGCCTGCTTCGGATACGGATGTCCGTTGCAGGCGTTCCCGTCCGTCGCCAAAACTCCTGAACCGCTTTGGCAAAAATCATTAGAAAACCCCGTCGGACACATCGCGCATAAAAAAAGCAAAGCCAATGTCGCAGCTCTCTACATCACACCTACGTACAGAAAAGCACGATCGAGTAGGAGGAATTTCTCATAGGAGAAATTCCGACCTCTCACACCACCGTG